>JAOPTQ010000044.1:0-67149 GCA_051531915.1 Colwellia sp.
TTTTATCCCGAATTCAGGTTAAATTCCTCCCTTACAATGGTTCTAAAAAACCTAACTAAAAGTAAAACAAGGTTTTCTCAAGTTATTTAAATATTGTGCACCAAATAAAAACAGCAATACGCTAGGTTGTTCTATTTTGGTGCGAATAATCCTTCTTTATAAACCTAGACTCATTCAACTCCTTGTTATTTATGTTAAAAATATATTGGCATGCGATTTGTATTATCCTTTACATAAATCATAAATAGGGGTTAACAATGAAATTGATAAGCGCAATTATTAAACCATTCAAATTAGACGATGTTAGAGAAGCTATCTCTGAAATTGGCGTTGAAGGTTTAACCGTAAGTGAAGTAAAAGGCTTTGGTCGACAAAAAGGGCACACCGAATTATATCGTGGTGCTGAATATCAAGTTGATTTTTTGCCTAAAGTGAAATTAGAAATTGCTGTCAATGATGATGTAGCTGAGCGTTTGGTTGAAACCATCACTAAAGCGGCTTACACCGGTAAAATAGGTGACGGTAAACTTTTTGTCTATAACCTTGAGCAAGTTGTACGCGTACGTACTGGCGAGCACGGTCCAGAAGCAATTTAAGGAGCAGAACAATGGAACAGAATATTTTTCAACTTCAATATGCACTAGATACCTTTTATTTTCTAATATGTGGTGCTTTGGTAATGTGGATGGCCGCAGGTTTCTCAATGTTAGAAGCTGGTTTAGTTCGCGCTAAAAACACTACTGAAATTTTAACTAAAAACGTCGCGCTTTATGCAATCGCTTGTATTATGTACTTGGTTGTTGGTTACGACATTATGTATGGCGGTGGTATCTTCTTAGATGGTATTGCTTTAGACGGCGCAGCTAATGCTGATGCACTAGTCGGTGCTGTTTTAGCTGAATCAGCCGAAGCTGGCTTTGACGGTGGCTCTGTTTATTCAAATGCCTCTGACTTTTTCTTCCAAGTAGTTTTTGTTGCTACGGCAATGTCAATTGTTTCTGGTGCGGTTGCTGAACGTATGAAGCTTTGGGCTTTCTTAGCTTTTTCAGTGGTATTGACCGGTTTTATCTACCCAATGGAAGGTAGTTGGACTTGGAACGGTGCTGAAGTATTTGGTTTGTATAACCTAGGCGATTTAGGGTTCTCTGATTTTGCTGGCTCAGGTATTGTTCATCTGGCAGGTGCTTCTGCAGCGTTAGCCGGTGTTTTATTACTTGGTGCTCGTAAAGGCAAATACACTAAAGACGGTAAGGTTAATGCTATTCCAGGTGCTAACTTACCAATGGCTACTTTAGGTACTTTCATTTTATGGATGGGTTGGTTTGGCTTTAACGGTGGTTCGGTATTAAAACTTGCTGACGTAAATAGTGCTAACTCAGTTGCCATGGTGTTTTTAAATACTAACGCAGCCGCAGCCGCAGGCGCAGTAGCAGCATTAATTTTTGCTAAAATCTTGTTTAAGAAAGCGGATTTAACCATGTGTTTAAATGGTGCATTAGCAGGGCTCGTTGCTATAACAGCAGAGCCGTCAACACCGTCACCTTTACAAGCTACTATTTTTGGCGCTATTGCCGGTGTGCTTGTTGTACTTTCAATTATCGCCTTAGATAAAGTGAAAATTGATGACCCTGTAGGTGCTATCTCTGTTCATGGTGTGATTGGTTTCTTTGGCTTAATGTTAGTGCCAATTACTAACTCTGGTTCTAGCTTTAGTGGTCAGCTAATTGGTGCTGCAACTATCTTTATTTGGGTATTCGGCACAAGTTTTGTTGTGTGGTTTGCCTTGAAGAAAATCATCGGTATTCGCGTTAGCGAAGAAGAAGAGTATGAAGGTGTTGATATCTCTGATTGTGGTATGGAAGCTTACCCAGAATTCACCCGCGGTTAATCGTATTCTCATTTGTTTCTAAATTACGCTAGTTAATAGCAGGAATTTAGTTAATAAAAAGCAGCCAATTGGCTGCTTTTTTGTTTTTCCTACTTGTATAGTTGAATAGGTATGTCAGAATTCACACTTTAAAATACCCGTTACCATTCAAAGCTCTCTAAAATCTGCATATTGAATTATTATGGGGATATGCTCACCTATCTAAGAGCGGATGTTTTTGTTGTTTAAATAGGAAATAATATGACTTTATTGCAGGGGCTCACAGCATTAATGCCGGTATTAGCCGTTTTCTTGTTTTTAGTTGTTTTGCGAATGCCTGCTACACGTTCTATGCCGTTGGCTTTATTACTGACTGGCTTTATGGCATGGCTTTTTTGGCAAGTTTCAGGTGTGCAAATTGCCGCTTCTATTATTGAAGGTTGGATTATTGCTTTAGGTATTGCCATTATTGTTTACGGCGCTATTGTTTTTTTACAGACCTTACAAAAAAGTGGTGCGATTGAAGTTATTCGAGTAGGGTTTTCTCATATTTCTCCCGACAGGCGTGTGCAAGTTATTATTATTGCTTGGCTATTTGGTTCATTTTTAGAAGGTGCTTCTGGTTTTGGTACGCCGGCTGCGATTGCTGCGCCTTTACTGGTTGCTTTAGGGTTCCCCCCTTTGGCCGCTGTGGTACTTGCTTTAGTTGCTAGCAGTTCGGCGGTATCTTTTGGTGCACTAGGCACGCCAGTAATGGTTGGCATTATGCAAGGATTAGAGCAGCCATCGGTTGAGTTTGTGCATGCAGTTGCTGTTAAGGCAATTACCATTAATATTATTGTAGCCAGTTTTCTGCCGCTTATTATGGTTGCTATGTTAACGCGCTTTTTTGGTGAAAATAAAAGTTGGAAAGAAGGCTTGAAATTATGGCCCTTTGCAATATTCGGTGGCTTATCATTCACCCTACCTGCTTATGCTGTAGCGGTAATGTTAGGGCCAGAATTTCCTTCTATTTTTGGTGGCTTAATCGGCTTGATTATTGTTGTCATTGCCGCGAAAAAACATTTTTTATTACCCAAAAAGTCTTGGGATTTTGTCAGTGATATAAAAAAAAGTGAAGAAAATGAAGATTCTTTAGAAACCAAGCCGAACAGCCCAAAAAAAATTCAAATGAGTTTGTTAAAGGCTTGGCTACCTTATATGCTTGCTGCGGTACTGTTAGTGCTAACTCGGCTCGAATTTTTACCCTTGAAATCATTTTTAATGAGCTTTTCTCTGTCGTTGAATAATATATTTTCTACCGGTATTTCTGCCTCAATCAAACCTTTATATTTACCAGGAGCACTATTTGCTTTTGTAGCATTATTAACGCTTTGGTTACATAAAATACCGAATAAAACAGCGATTAATGTCTGGAAAAATGCAGCAAAGTCTTTAATACCTACTATTATCGCGTTAGGAACCTCAGTGCCTATGGTTCGTATTTTTATCAATTCGGGTGTGAACTCAGCAGGTTTGTCAGCAATGCCTTTAGAACTTGCAGCACAGGCAGCAGAAATTTTTCAAGGTGGCTGGCCTATCGTTGCGCCTTTTGTGGGCTCATTAGGTAGTTTTATTGCCGGTTCAGCGACTTTTTCTAATATGATGTTTGCTAGCTTACAAGAAAGTGCAGCCGTACAAACTGGTTATGCCAAAGATATTATTTTATCTTTGCAAATGCTTGGTGCAAATGCAGGAAGCATGATTTCTGTTGTGAATGTTGTTGCGGCAGCCTCGGTGGTTAATTTAGTTGGTAAAGAAGGGCAGATTATTCGGTTCACGTTAGGTCCAATGATTTTCTATGCGTTAAGTAGCGGTATTGTGGCTATGTTGCTCTTTTTATAAAATTTTGTAAAAAGAGCAATAAAGCATTAATTATATATTTTGGAGTTTTTATGAGAATTGCAGTATTTTCCAGTAAACCCTATGACGAAATATATCTCAGTGAGTTTGTCGGGGAAGATCAAGAAATTGTGTTTTTTGAAACAAAACTAGATAAAAAAACAGTGGTTATGGCTGAAGGTTTTGACGTGCTTTGTTGTTTTGTTAATGATGACTTATCAAAGCCAATCATCAATAAATTATCAGAATATGGTATTAAATTAATTGCTTTACGCTGCGCCGGATTTAACAATGTGGATTTACCGGTCGCACAAGAAAAAAACATTACAGTTTGCCGTGTGCCTGAATACTCACCTCATGCCGTTGCCGAGCATGCTTTAGCACTATTGTTAAGTTTGAATAGAAATATTCATCGAGCTTTTAACCGGGTGCGTGAAAATGATTATTCATTAAATGGTTTATTAGGTTTTGATTTATATCAGAAAAAAGTAGGTGTTATTGGTACCGGTAAAATTGGCGCTACGTTTGCTTCAATCATGAAAGGCATGGGCTGTGAGGTTATGGCTTACGACCCTTTTGTTAACCCTGATGTAGAAAATATGGGCATTCCTTACGTTTCTTTAGAGGAAATATGGGCTGAGTCAGATATTATCTCGTTACACTGTCCTTTATTACCAACAACACGTCATATAGTTAATAGCAATTCTATTGCGCAAATGAAAAAAGGCGTTGCGCTCATCAATACTAGCCGAGGTTCATTGGTTGATACAAAAGAGGTTATTAAAGCATTAAAATCTGGCCAAGTAGGTTACTTAGGGCTAGATGTTTACGAAGAAGAAGCTAATTTGTTTTTTGAAAACCAATCAAACCAATTGCTGCAAGATGATGTGTTTGCCCGCTTACAAACTTTTCCTAATGTTATTATTACCGGTCATCAGGCTTTCTTTACCAAAGAAGCCTTGTCAGCGATTGGCCGTATGACGTTTGATAATATAAATAACTTTGTTAACAATAATTTTGATGATATGAATTTGGTCAAATTGTAAAGTTTATACTTTGTTTTTAATAAGCGTTTAATCAGTGTTTGTTCGTAATATTTATAAAGAAAAATTTATGAATACGTATGTAAAATAATGGAAAAGGCGTAAAAAATAGTATGCTTACATAATTACTCATTTAATTTTGGTTTTATTATGAAAACAATATTGTTAAGCATCTTTTTATTAAGTATTTCTGTAACCTTATCGGCAAAAACTATACAGGTAAGTTCGCCTGATGGTCAGATAAAGTTAACGGTTAGTGATGATAATGCTAGCCCAAGTTATCAGGTTGAATTTGCACAACAAAAAATTATTGAATCTTCTCGTCTAGGTATGTCCTTTAAAAAGTCAGCTAGCTTTTCTGACGGCTTTAGCATTGAAAAATCAGTAAAAAATAGCGTAAATACTTCATGGCAATTACCGTGGGGCGAGCGTAAAAATGTTAAAGATCAACATAATGAAGTTGCCGTTACCTTTCTTGCAGACCGAGACAGTGCTAATACCTATGTTGTTCGCTTTCGTGTTTTTGATGATGGTATTGGCTTTCGTTACGAAGTACCTAAGCAAAAAGGCTTAAATCAGGTTGAAATAACCAATGAACTTACCGAATTTTCGATTGCTAGCCCCGAACAAGCAACCGCATGGTGGATACCCGCTAGAGGCTGGAATCGTTATGAATATACCTATAATACAACAACACTCGATAAAGCTGATCGCGTACATACACCCTTTACCTTTAAGTTAAATTCAGGTGTTCATTTAAGTATTCATGAAGCGGCTTTAGTTGATTATGCAGCCATGACGTTAAACCAACGACGTTCAGGATTATTCAAGGCTGATTTAACACCTTGGTCAGATGGTGTGTTAGTAAAAACTAAAACTGACTTTAAAACCCCGTGGCGAACCATACAAATTAGTAAAGATGCAGTGGGGTTACTTAATTCTAATTTAATTCTTAACTTGAATGAGCCTAATAAACTCGGTGACGTTTCTTGGGTTGAGCCCGCTAAATATGTCGGTATTTGGTGGGGAATGCATGTAGAAGAAAATACTTGGGGTAGTGGTGCTACACATGGTGCTACCACCAGTGAAGCAAAACGCTATATGGATTTTGCGGCGAAGTATGGTTTCAAAGGCGTACTGGTTGAAGGTTGGAATATTGGCTGGGATGGTAATTGGTTTTTAAATGGTGATTTATTTAAATTTAGCCAAAGTATGAGTGATTTTGATCTGAAAGCGGTTACCGATTATGGTAAGAAAAAAGGTGTACAGTTAATAGGTCATCATGAAACGTCAGGTAATGTAACTAATTATCGCGAACAAATGTCTGAAGCCTATAAACTTTACCAAAAGCATGGTGTGAGCCAAATTAAAACTGGCTATGTTGCTGATGGTGGCAATATTAAGCGTATTGATGATTCAGGTATTGTGCGCAAAGAGTGGCACGATGGGCAGTTTATGGTTGCTGAATATTTACATAGCATTACCGAAGCAGCAAAGCATAAAATAAGTATTAATACACATGAGCCGGTTAAAGCAACGGGTTTACGTAGAACGTATCCTAATTGGATTGCAAGAGAAGGTGCACGCGGACAAGAATTTAATGCATGGGGAACGCCACCAAACCCACCTGAGCATACTGCAATATTACCTTTTACTCGTATGTTAGGCGGTCCAATGGACTTCACTCCGGGTATTTTTGATCTGAGCTTTAATGGTTTAGGCGATAAAACCAACAGACCACAGACAACCCTTGCCAAACAGTTAGCGCTTTATGTTGTGTTATATAGCCCTATTCAAATGGCCGCTGATCTGCCTCGCAACTACCTAGCAAATTTAGAAGCTTTTCAATTTATTCTTGATGTACCCACTGACTGGCAAGACAGTAAAGCTATTGCCGGTGAAGTAGGTGATTATGTTGTGTTTGCTCGACAAGAGCGTGATGGCGATGATTGGTTCGTTGGTGCGTTGACCGATGAAAAATCGCGTGAAATTACAATCTCGTTAGACTTCTTAGATAAAAACAAGCAGTACCAAGCACAAATTTATCGCGATGGGGAAAATGCAGAATGGAAAAACAACCCTTACGATATGATCATCGAAAATAAAGCGGTTAACTCTAAGGGCACCTTGATATTGAAATTAGCGACTAGTGGCGGTACTGCTATTCGATTTAAGGCACTTGATTAAGGTTATAATACTTCCACTTATATGAGAAAAGTGTGAGAGAAGTAAGAGATAAGTTAGAGTAAAAAAAGCAGCGATTTAGCTGCTTTTTTATGTTCTTTTGAATAATCTTGGTATTATTTTCGATGAAAAAATATTTTTATCGAGGTAATTAAAGTCAACATCAATAATGGTAACCATGCAAAAGTTCCACCACTGCTATCATTGTCAGTTAACAGTGTGTTTTTTATAGGGTTTAAATTAGCATCAGTAACACTTGACGGGTCAATTATTTGTACTTGATAAATCACGACAAAATTTTCTACCCCCGGTGTTGCTGCACTACTGCATTCTTCGCTAGTATAATCAACCATAGGAATGCCAAGTAAGCCACCGTTATTACAAAGGTTTAAATTAGCAATTTTATTGATAACGGTCATACCATCGCCAATCACTTGACCAAATACCGTAAATCCACCATTTTGGGTATCTAAGTTGCTGTTATCTACTAAATTAAAAAACCATTGGTTAGTTGCGCTATTTATATCGCTACTCAGTTTTGCCATCGCAATAGTTCCTTGCACATTAGAATAAACAGGCTCATTGATTACTGAATCATTAGCCGTAAGGCGAGATAGTGGCCATGCGCCTTCAAAAGAATAACCGCCACCTTGTACAACAAAGTTAGATGAAACACGGTGCACAACAGAATTTGTATAGCTTTGTTCGTCAACATACGTTAGAAAATTTTCGACTGTTTTAGGCGTTGTTTTATCAAATAGATTAACTTGAAAGTTACCTTGATTAGTTTGGAATTCTACAATCGTTGCATTGACAAATGACGATAAAGAGAATGAGCTAACAATGAATAAAGTGTGTATGAGTGATTTTTTAAACATTTTACTACCTAAAATTAAATAATGACCGCAGCATAATAAAGGGAGAGTAAAGTAACAACAAGTAATTAATTGTAACCCACATTTATCGGCTTAGACTTATAAAAGTTCTTCCTCGTTCTTAAATATTTAGCTTACAGTATCATAGTTATAAATGGTTCTTTTTACGGGGGAAAAATGCTATAAATGTTAATCATTATTGTCACATTGTATTTTAGGATTTATAGAATGGAGCGCTTAATCCAATTCTCACTGGTTTTTTTATCCGTGCTTTGTTTGACATTAACTTGTTCAAGCGCTGTTTACGCTAAAACTTCCACGCCTCAAAACGCCAGACTTCAAAGCATTGATCAGCAACTAAGAGCGCTAAAAGATTTAATGGATAAAAATGAAGCAATCATTGAAATTAAGCGATTACTTGAGAATAAAACGTTAACGAAAAAGCAAAAATTATCAGCGTTACACACTTTGGCAATGAGTTACTTTTCGTTAAACAATTTTGAATTGGCCATTAAAACGGTCAAACAGGCAAAAGGTATTACGGTAGAATTAAACTTAGATCAGCAACAGGCTGACTTAGACAAACTACTGGGGGTTTTTTATCATTATCAAGGTGACTATGCGCTAGCGCTTGTTGCTTATCAAGCGTCTTTAACTTTTTATGACACAATAAAGTTACCGGCTACCCATTCAATAAATACCTTAGCAGAAGTGAGTCTTAAACGGGCTAATCTGCTTAATAATATTGCTTTAGTGCAAACATCAATGCATAAGGTTGCACAAGCGTTGCAAAGTTACAAAATGGCCGAGCCTATATATCAACAATATGGAGATGAAATTGATAAAATTGATGTTCGTTATAATATTGCCACCCTGTATATTAGTATACGCCGGTTTGATATTGCGCTAACGATGCTTAACGAAATTATCAAAAAAAAACAGCAGCTAGGTGATAGCATGGGTGTTGCAAAAGCAACCGCAGATATGGGCGTTGCTTATAAATATTCGGGGCAATATAAATTAGCAAAAAAATATGTGCTACAAGCCTTAGAATACTTTAAGACAATTAATAATGATTATGAAATTGCTGCTCAGCTACATAATCTTGCCGAAATACATATTGAGTTATCACAACCTAAGCAAGCAGAAATTTATGCACGGCAAGGTATTATCACGAGTCAAAAAGCGGATCATCAACGCTCTCACGCGGGAAGTTTGCAAAGTTTAGCACGCGCTCAAATTCATCAAGGAAAATTAGTACAAGCATCGCAGAGCCTTATTTTGTCAAACGATATTGCCAGTAAAATAGGCTATCAGTCATTACTTAATACTAATATATCCTTAATGGCGCTAGTACATGCAGGACAAAATAATAATGGCAAAGCTATTGCGGCTTTATCAAAGTATGAAAAAGCACATAATAAATTAAATAACATAAAACTGAACGAACAATTAGCGCAGTTTGAATCGGATCAGTTGATTCAAAAAGTTGAACGGTTAGAGCAAAATAAAAAGCTACGTCAGCTACAATCGGGCAAAGCTGAACAACAACGTTATTTCATTTTTATTGGTGTTTTTTTTATTTTAACGGTTCTGTTTCTTTTTTATCGACGTTATCTGGAAAGTAGTTTAACCAACGAATTAGAAATTAGAGTTAAACAACGAACACAAGAATTACAACAAGCAAATCTAATTAAAAATCAATTTTTAGCCAACATGAGCCATGAAATACGCACACCATTAACGGCGGTAATAGGGCAAGCAGAAGCGATTATTAATGGCTATATTGATGACGAAAACCTTAATAAAGAAGTGGAAATAATTCATGGTAACAGTTTACATTTACTGCAACTTATTAATGACTTTCTTGATTTAAGTAAAATTGAAGCGAATAAGCTTGAATTAGATTTACAGCAACAAGACTTGCAAATAATAATACAAGACTTAGCCGATATGTTTACCGATCAAGCACAAAGAAAAGGCTTAACTTTTACCATTATTCATGCATTAAGTAGCCCTTTTATTATTAATGTTGACGGTTTTCGTTTAAAGCAAATATTGATAAATCTTTGCTCAAATGCCATTAAATTTACGGCAAAAGGAAAAATTTCTCTTAATATTTCCTTATCTAGTAATAAGTTGGTATTTAGTGTAATGGATACTGGAATTGGCATGAGTGACGTGCAAATAAAGCAAGTATTTGACAGTTTTAGCCAAGCCGACCCTAGCATTAGTAGACGTTTTGGTGGCACCGGTTTGGGGTTATTTTTATCAGAGCAACTTGTTAAGGTTATGAATGGAAAAATCACGGTAATTAGCGAGGTAAATAAAGGCAGTACTTTTACCCTCACTTTGCCTTGTGAATTAAAAAATTCAGAAAATGATTCAAATAATATACCGAAAAAAGTGTCTCCCCCTTTAAACTATAATAACGCTTTGCCTTTGTATAGTGGACAAGTATTATTAGCTGAAGATCATCATGATAACCGCCGGTTAATTGTAAGATTATTAAAAAGTTTAGGGTTAGAGGTTATTGAAGCGAGTAATGGTACTGAGGCCATTGAGCAGTTTTTGAAAACACAGCCCAAACTTATTTTGTTAGATATTCAGATGCCAGAAATGGATGGCATAGAAGCTTTTTCAAAACTAAGAGCGCTTGGCTGTAAGCAACCTATTTATGCGTTAACCGCTAATGCCATGTCGCATGAAATTGAACAATATTTATCACTCGGTTTTGACGGGCATTTGAAAAAACCCTTAGAAAGAAAATATTTTATTGCGGTAATAGCTAAGTATTATGAAGTGAATGCTAGCGCTATATCAGAAAGTCTTATGTCAAAAAGTGAAATGTCTGAAAATGCTTTAGAACACACATTAGAAAAGCCGTTAGAAAATCAGGCTGCTATTGACAAAAAACTAGTGTTAAATGCTAATGCGGCATTAAACAAAGTAGAACTTTCAGATTTAGTGACAGAGTTTACGGCTAAATTAACTACTGATAAAAAGAATATTATAGATTATCAGGTAAGCGGTGATACTGAAAACTTAGCTAAAGCTTCGCATCGATTAGCAGGAGCAGCGCAAATGTTTGGTTTTATTGAAATTGCGCAAAGTGCAGCGGAGTTAGAAAGCGCTTTAAAACAGCATAAAACCGAACTCGTTGAAGACCTAACACACTGTTTGCTTGATGAAATTAGTTTAATTGAAAAACTTAATCAGGAAAAGCTTAATCAAAAAGGCCCTTACTAACAATGAACAACAAGTTTTCATACTCACAAGCGCTACTGGCTATAGCGATAGCCTACTTTGCTTATTCATTATTAAGTATTAGCCAACAAATCCCCGCTATTATTAAATTGGTTGATAAAACCAGGCCTCATATGGACACTATCATTAGTGAAGTTGCTTTGGTGCGTAAGGATGCTGCGATAATTGGCCAAATAGTCGATAAACAAGTGCCTGCTATTTTAACGCAAATAGAAACCGTTATGCCGCTAGTTGAACGAGGAATTAGCCAAAGTGAGCAATACTCACAACAATTACCGAACCTTTGGCTGCATTTAGAAAATATTGACAAGCAAATGAATCAACTGCAACAAACGCTACCGACCATTTTAAAACGAATAGATGCCATTGTATTAACGACAAATGCCAGTGTTGAAGAAGTGGCGAAATGGCGGCCTCATTCAACCCATTATTTACTTGAACTTGAACATTCCAGAACTGATATTCCGAAATATTTGACTCGTGTTGAGGATATTGTTATTGATGCTAAAACCATTGGCAGAGAAGCAAGTAGTGGTTTGGTGTCAGGTTTATTTGCTGGCGCACTGGCTTTGCCTTTTGATGCCGTAAAAGGGCTAACTGGGAGAGGGAATTCTAGCTCAAGTGCAGCAAAACATCTTACCTCGACAGATATATCATTAATGCAAGTAGAGGTTATTTCATTATTAAATAGCCAAAGTAAATCAAAAACTATTTGGACAAATATTGACAGTGGCAATCGAGGCGCTATAAAGAAAGGCACTAAATTTATGGAAAATGGTTTAGCGTGTTATACACTTACTTTTACCAATCAATTTAAAAAACAAAAGAAAAGCGATACCTTTAAAGAAAAAATGTGCTTTGATAAAGATAGCTTGTGGCAAGTGATGTAATGTAAGAGTGTATAACAGATTTTGTATCACTGTCCGTTTTAACAAAGTCCATATAAGCTAGCGATACCGGTGCTACTTGAAGATGCTTGTTTCAGGACTACTGAGCAACTCATGATCAAGGCGCCTTGCACTTAAAAAACTCTCCTTATTAATATTTGATCACTAACTTACTGGTATTGGTATAATTCAAGCAAACCCTTTAAAGTTAAACGGCTACCAAAGTAATAACAAAATAGGTTTATTCGACCTGATTTTTCTTTAATTATCTCTCTATTTTTTCTTCAAATTCTGCTACATTAGCTGTCCTTTTTCTAAGATATTTTTCATATCAATTTCTTCAAATAATAAGGGTTGAATAAATGGCAGATAGAAAGCCAGGTAAGTTTGCCAAAGAAAAGCAATTTATCAGAGACAAACAAATTGATGACTTAAAAGTTCCGCCGCACTCTTTAGAGGCTGAGCAGTCTGTACTTGGCGGTTTATTACTTGATAATGAAACGTGGGATCGCGTTGCTGAAAAAGCGGTTGCTGAAGATTTTTATAGTCGTTCACACCGTATTATTTTTGAAACCATCGGTGCTTTAATTGAGCTAGGAGAACCGGTTGATTTAATCACCTTATCTGAAGCCTTAGAAAATGATCAAAAATTAGATGATGCTGGCGGCTTTGTTTATCTCGCTGAAATGATGAAAAACACACCGAGCGCCGCCAATATTACCGCTTACGCTGATATTGTGCGTGAACGTGCCGTTACCCGTGAAATGATCAGTGTTGCCAATGAATTAGCTGAAGCAGGTTATGATACGCAAGGGCGTAGTAGTGCCGAGTTACTTGATTTTGCTGAAACTAAAGTTTTTGCCATTGCCGAAAAAAGAGCGAATAAATCAGAAGGCCCTGAAAGCCTTCATTCGGTATTAGAAAAAACCGTGGATAGAATAGAAAAACTTTGCTCAACCGACACCGGTGGTGTTACGGGTGTGCCAAGTGGTTTTACTGATTTAGATAAAATGACGGCGGGTTTACAAAAATCTGATTTAATTATTGTTGCTGCTCGTCCTTCAATGGGTAAAACAACCTTTGCGATGAACTTGGCTGAACATGCGGCTATGACTCAAGATAAACCGGCACTTATTTTTAGTTTAGAAATGCCTGCCGATCAAATTATGATGCGGATGCTCGCTTCTTTAGGGCGTATTGATCAAACCAAAATTCGTACCGGACAACTTGATGATGAAGATTGGGCGCGTTTATCTTCAACCATGGGTTTGTTAATTGAAAGTGGCAAAATGTTTATTGATGATGCCGCAGGTTTAACACCAACAGAAGTTCGCTCAAGAGCACGTAGAATACACCGTGATCATGGAGGTATTTCTATGATCATGATTGATTATTTACAACTCATGCGCGCACCACAATTTTCAGATAACCGTACCTTAGAAATTGCCGAAATTTCTCGTTCACTTAAAGCGCTAGCAAAAGAATTACAAGTGCCTGTTGTCGCTTTGTCGCAATTAAACCGTGGTCTAGAACAACGTAGTGATAAACGCCCCATTAACTCAGATTTACGTGAGTCAGGTTCAATAGAGCAAGATGCCGATTTGATTATGTTCATTTATCGTGATGAGGTTTATCATGATGATTCAGAATACAAAGGTATGGCTGAAATTATTATTGGTAAACAACGTAATGGCCCCATTGGTCGTGTGCCATTAACCTTTCAAGGGCAATTTTCACGCTTTGATAACTATGCTGGTCCGCATGTACTTGAAGAAGACTAAACATTTTGTCGGCAATCATTATTAAATGTGGTTATACACTTGGCTTAGGAAAATAGCAAAAGAGAGGGATTTATGTCTTTGTAGATCGACACTAGCGTAGCGAATCTCGGTATTTGCCAGTTTCATGCTTTTTGTCGAGGCAAGCATCGACATACAAATTTTTCCTAAGTTATCTACATAGGCTGTTAATATAAGTATTCAATTAATTACAACTAATTAGGATTATTATGCATCATACATTCAAACTTATTTAGGGTTTATTACTGAATATTCAGCTTCTGCATTTGCAGGATCTTTTACATTATCTAGTAATGACATTTCACATGGGGAGTTTATGACTAAAAAGCATGAATACAATGGTTTTGGTTGTTCAGGTAGTGATTTGTCACCACATCTTAAGTGGTCTAATGCCCCTGAAGGTACAAAACAATACTTAGCTCCAAAGGTAGTATGCAAATAAAAAATGATTACGGTAGCAAAGGTTATGGGGGGCTTGCCCACCTTCAGGTGCATTGACTGGCTATATGATCAATGCAAACACAATAGAGTCTAGTACTATTGAATCTTTATACAAACGAGATTAGCCTAATAGTTGGCTTTTGCTTCTTCATCACTAATTTTAGCCAACAATTTAAAGCCCCTTAATGAGGCTAGCACTATCAAAAGGAATGTAGATGAAATCTAAAATATTAATTATGATACTAGGGATAGTTTTTTTAACTTCATGTAGCTCAATACTCAGTAAAAATACTGGAAAGAAAAAGCAGTCAAGTAGCTTGATGACTTTTCTATATCCCGATGAAACAAGCCGTTCTGAACATAAACCAGAAATACCTGTTTTAAAATTACCCGTTAAAGTAGGTTTAGCTTTTGTTCCATCTGAAAATTGGCAGCGAGATGGTATTCATAGTAAAGATCAAATAGAACTTCTTGAAAAAGTTAAAAAATCATTTCTCAAATATGATTATATTGACCGAATTGAGATTATACCTAGTACATACCTACAAGGTGGGGACGGCTTTATTACGCTAGAACAAGTTGCAAGGTTGTATGACGTTGATGTTATGGCGCTTGTTTCATATGATCAAGTAACTCAATCACTTGAAAATAATGCAGCGTTACTGTATTGGACAATTGTTGGAATGTATATCATTCCCGGAAATGAAAATTCTATTCAAACATTTGTTGATACCGCTGTTTTTGATGTAAAAAGCAAAAAGATGCTTTTTAGAGCTCCAGGTATAAACAAGCTTGAAAAAAGAACTACTGCTGTAGGAATTGATGAAACGCTTTCTGAAAAATCATTAGAAGGTTTCGGGTTAGCGGTTACAGATATGACGGTTAACTTGGATGCAGAGCTGGCTCGCTTTAAAACAAGAGTAAAAGAGGAGAAAATTGCCAAGGTTGAACATCGTAAAGGTTATAGTAGTGGCGGTTCAATGAGTTATTCTTTGTTATTTTTGGTGTTCGTAGTGTTAACAAGAAAATTAACAAGGACAAAAAACAGTTGGTCTTTGCTACAGCGTCGCTATTTTAGCTAACAATTTTATTACCTGTTAACAGGATGAGGTAAGTGTCAATGAATGAGTCATTAGAGGATAAGTTTTCTCCTGAAACAATTAGAAAAATAAAAAAATATCTTCCGCCTATAATCCTTTTTTTAGGAATTGGAATAGCCCTTGTAGGAATCCAATCATTGATAAAAGCCAAAGAGAGTGTCAATTGGCCTACAGCGGAAGGTGTTGTTGTTTCATCTTCAGTTTATGATAGTAAAGACAGAAATGATAATTCTAGCAAAAGTGTTTATCATGCCGTAGTGATTTATGAATTTACTGTCCATAATCTTCAGTATAGTTCTAATGTTGTTGCCTTTGGCGATTATGGCTCCGCTGATTCATCATATGCTAATGATATTGTTGAACGCTACCCAACAGGCGAAAACGTGACAGTCTATTATCAAGACAATGATCCAGAAGAGTGTTTGCTTGAGCCTGGTTTAACAGCGCAATCGTTTTTTATTTTAGGCTTTGGATTGGTATTCCTCATCGTTGGTTTTTACTTTACCTTTTTCTTCTCTAAGCAAGAAGAGTGATTGTATCAAGTTACTCAAAAAGACGAATAACCGCTAACCATCGTTTCGTAATTGCATAAATCACTACTTTCCGCTTAGCAAAGCGTTAACTGCTTCGTGGAAATCAATTATTGGCCGGTATGAGTATTTAATTTTTCACAGCCTTTCGATATAAAAAGTTAGCTTGCTAGCACCCCCTAAAATAGTTAAATTTAACTACTTAGCCTAATTGCAACCGCTAGTTGACAAATCAACAACTTGACTTGGTGGTCTGCAACTACCTGAATTTCTATGCTTAGCGCTCAATAACAGATGAAGGAGTGAACTTTATGATATTAGCAGAAAAGATTGTCAGATTAAGGAAACAGTTTGGTTGGTCGCAGGAAGAATTGGCTGAAAAGATGAATATTTCTAGACAGTCAGTTTCTAAATGGGAAAGTACTAATAGCATACCTGATTTAAATAGAATAATTATATTATCGGAACTTTTTGATGTTTCAACTGACTTTCTACTGAAAGATGAAAATGAAACATTTGATTCTCGCGATGAAAGTAAAGCGTCAGATACCATTCAAATTAGCTTGGAACAAGCAGAGCAGTATGTTGAAAATAAGCTAGAAATATCAGCCTTAGTTACTAAGGGGGCTTTGCTTTGTGTATGCTCAGTAGTTCCATTATTTTTCTTCTTGGCAATGGCTGAAACAAATCGATTAAACCTAACAGGCGATATCGCAGCAGCGATAGGTGTTGTTGGTATTTTATTTATGGTCTCTATTGGCATTAGTTTTTTTATCAAAACCAACCAATATGAAAGTGACATAGCTGTGATAGATAATGAAGCATTCGAGTTAGCTTACGGTGTACACAGTGTTTTTAAAGAAAAATTAAAAAAATTCAGAGCTACCTTTAATCGAAGATTATCAATCGGTATATTTATGTTTATTATAAGTTTTCTACCTTTGATGCTTGTTAGCATTTTTTATAATGGTTCAGATATCATTTTAGTGATGTTAATTGTTTTGATCTTCATGATAGCAGCGGGAATATACATTGTGGCTCCCGCCTCTGCTAAATACGATGCCTACAACAATATTCTAAAAGATCATTGTTTAGAGGCAGCTAAAAGTAAACGTATAAAACGCGCTGAAAAGCTTGCTGCATTCTACTGGCCCATGCTAACTGCTATATTTCTTGGTTGGGGCTTATGGACTATGGATTGGGGCGTAAACTGGATTGTTTGGCCTGTGGGTGCTGTACTTTTTGCGGCGCTAGTTGGGTTAATGGAATTGCTAGATAAAGAAGAACTTTGAAAATGAGGAAGCATAAATTATGCTTCCTCTTAACATAAATTATTTATCAATTTAGTTATTTATTACTTTGTTTTAAGTGAAATGCATTAACATCTTTTAGTTGCACGGCATCTTTAAAGTCAGCATAAGGTTCTTCTTTAAAGTTGCTACCACGCATTTGCAGTACTATTCGACCAAAATCATCACCGGCAACTAGCTCTTTATAAAGTTGGGTTATATCTGCCATTTTGACGGTGTTAATGGCTGATATTAGCTTTTCTTTGGTATCAAAATTAAGTTTCTGCTCTCTCCAGTCACTTGAGAATGGTGACGCTTCTTCTCGTAAATTTTTAGGTGGTTGAGTTAAACCAATAATTTCACTTTTTCTTATCGTTTCTAACTCTTCACTTGTTGTCGCAAGTAATTTTTCAGTGAAGTTTGCTTTGAAATCATTAATTCGGTCAGATATTGCACCAAGCCCTTTGGCTGGCGATTGAATATAAAAACCCATAGCAAGTTGATCTCTTAATGCTTGGTTGAAAAAACCTACCGTGTAAGCCAGTTGTTCTTCGGTACGTAATTGTTTAAATAATGCAGGACGTAATATGCGGCTTAGCATTTTGGCAGCAGCATGTTTTTTTACGTCAAAGGGTCTAAAGAATACTTCAGTGAATGCAATATCTGTCATGTCAGAATCTTTTTGCCAATTAATAATACTGCCAACTTTTGGTTGTAAATTTTTACTGAAATATATAGCCGATATTGCTCTGTCTTTGGGTAAAAGTCCTTCTAAGAATTTAGCCATTTGTATTGCTTTTTGATCGGTGTAATTACCAAAAGCAAAAATATTCATTTTAGCGAATTTGAGTAATTCATCTCTAAAGGTTGAAATTTCAGCGGTGGTGATTGAATTTATTTCAGCTAATAAACTTTCATCAGAAAACTGATCTAAGCTAATAACTTTGCTAAATTGACCAAATAATTGGCTAATAAGTATTTTTTTGTTTTTACTTTTCATTTCAGAAATAAAAGCGGCTTTTAGGTTTTCTAACTCTCCGTCACTCATTTTGTAAGCTAAAATGTGTTTATAGGCTTTTTCTAATAAAATACTTTGTTTATCGGTAAAACCATTGGCCGTAAGTACTAAACCATTATAGCTTCCTACACCTAACCCCATACCTGCAGTACTTGCTTCTGTGTCTAAGGTGGTTAGTGATAAATTTAACCCTCTTGATAGTAAGGTTGATAATACCGTATGACGAGGTGACTTTTTGTCATAGCCAGAATTGAAATTAGCGATAAAAGTGCCCTTAGGTTGAGAAAAGTGTTTTGAATGGGCAAGGTGTAAACTTAAACCATTTTCTTTAATTAACTCAACTGGTTTTTCAGTATGCACGGATTTAACAAGTTCAAAACTTTCTGGCATTAAGGTATTTGGTGTAGGTAAATACAAGGAAACATCTTTAGCGATTGCTTGCCATTGAGCTTCCATTTTGGCATCAATTGCTTCAACTTTATACTTTCCTTTAAAGAAATGCATATCGGTATCAGTGACTTGATTTTTATCAATATAAATAATTCTGGCATTGTCTAAGGTAAGTTGGTCGAGTACATCATTGATAGCCTTGGCATTAAAGTGTTGATATTCATAACGACTACTTAATACATAATTGGTTGGTATGCTTTGCATATTAGCGGCAATTGACATGGCATAAGAGTAATCGTTAATTTTTTCTTTAAATCTAAACTCGTTATTAAGCGATTGCTTTATTTCGGTAAAGTACTTTTCATCAACCCCTTGTTCTTTAATTAAGTTAAGGTAATTAAAAATATAACCAACAACAGTGTCTCTATGCTTTAAGCCTTTTTCAGTTAATGTTGCATAAATTGAAAAATCACCGGCATTACCGTAGCTACTGGGGTTGGCAGAGGCATGTAAACTGCTAGTAAGTCCCATTTCTCTTAGGGTGGGCGCAAGTGTATTTGGCATTTCATTGCTAATTAAATAACTAATAAAGCGGTTAGGCTTTACGGCAAAACTATCGGCGTTGTTATTGATGACAAACTTAACCTGTAGTTGTTTCATTTCAGTTTGCGGTAAATAACGAACAATTTTTTTCAATTGTCCTGTTTTTGCTACCGGCACATTAATGGTTGGTTTTTCAATATTCTTATTCTCTATTTTGCCAAAATGTTTTTGGGCAAGCTTCTTCATGTCAGCAAGCGGTAAATTACTAATCATGGTGGCTTTCATGATATTTGCCGAATAATACTTATTGTAAAACTCAATAAGTTCAGTGTGTAAAGTTCTGTTTTCTTTGTCTGACAATGATTCTAAATTTCCCCAGTTAAACTGTGAAATAGGGTGGTTTTGATTTAATGTTTTGCCGTCTAATTGACCGAGTATCACATAGTCATTTGGTCCTTTCATGGTCCACTCTGAATGAACCGCATTTCGTTCTTTCTCCGCATAAGTTGCATCGAGTAATGATTCATAAAAAAAGCCACTGAACCTTTTTAAGGCTTCATCAAAAGCATCATTATTAACTGCAACCATATAATTGGTGTGATCTAGTTCGGTGTAGGCATTTTGTGCTCCACCATTGCGACTGATGAACTCGGAATACTCACCCACAGTTGGGTAGCTTTTTGTACCAAGAAATAACATGTGTTCTAGATAATGTGCTAAGCCACCAAAATTTTTATCTTCTTGAAATGAGCCAACACCAACACTTAATGCTGCAGCAGATTTTTCAATTGTTGGATCGGAGACTAAAATAACTTCTAATTGGTTTGCTAAAATAATTGAGTGATAAGATCTTTTGTCATTAGGGCTTTTAACAATGGCTGATTTTTTTTCAGGTTGTGTAGAAACAACTAATTTAGTTTGGTTTTTCTCCACAGTTTGTGAGTTTTCAGGCTCTGATTGAGTACAACCGGTTAATAATAAACTCGCTAATAGCGTTAATTTTAAATAAGTTGAGACTATATTTTTATGAATCATCCTTTTTCCTTATGGTGAATATTTTCTTTCTCAATTTTTGGGATATTAACAGTAACATTTTTTAAAAAGAAAATAATGTTTTTGTTGATAAAAATTAACAGTATATTAATAAAGATTTAACAATTGAAGGAGTGGTAACTTTAAAAATAAAAAAGCACTGTTATCTGAGATAACAATGCTTTTGTTGTTAATGAATTAATGAGTGATTACTCAGTAATTCATAGAAGGCTATTGAAAATTAATTTATGTGATTACTCATCAAAGCTGAACTCAATATAAGCTCTACCTTTGTCTGATTTTAATGGAATAATAACAATAGGTCCTTTGGCTTTGTGGTGAATAGTATGGTCTTTACCTGACACTACAATAGGGGTTGCCATATCAAACTCAATGCCTTTTTCGCTAAGCATGCGCTTAGCGCCACCGGTAACCATATTGGTTATTTCGCCGACTAGATCAGTGATTTCTTCATTGATTTCATCGGGTGCTTCACCCACCATACCCTTCATGGTTGCTAAGGCCAAAGGGCCGTCAAAAGTTATTGAAAGTGAACCTTTTGCTTGTTTGCTGACCATACCAATAAGACCAGATACATCGCCTAAAGCAATTTCATCTTTTTTCAGTTTTGGTTTTTCTGGGGTTAATTCCATCTGTGCCATTGTTGACATAACATTGAGCATTGAAGATAAAAATGGATTTATAAACTCTACATTCATGAAGCTTTCCGAGCCTTAGCTGTTCAGTTAGTGGTTTGATTTTGCATGCTTACGTTACAAATGTAAATAAAACAGCGGTAATTATTTTTCACTAGCATAAATTTCACTAGCCGTTATTTTGGCAACTTTCTGTGATCGGTTAAAAGTTAAGCTACCTTGCAACTTATTATCTTGATAATTCACAGTATTTACCTGATTAGGGTAAGTATCGACGAGTATCGTGTTTTTTACCACTAATCTTGGTAAAAAGTTTTTATTGATACTTTCTTGATAAGCAATCAATTGCCCCGACTTTACTTCAAATCCAATCCAATTTAAAGGGATAACCTTTTGATTATTAGTTAAAACAAATCTTTTTTCGAAGTATTCTTCAATGAGCGAATTGTACTCAATATGCTCAGGAGAAAAATTAATTTTATTTAATTGAGCAATAGCGTTTTCAATGTCGTGAGCGGTGAATTGATGAATTACTTCAATATGCTGAGTGTTGGGATTAACGCTTAGATCACTTACCCCAAAAGAATAGGTGTGGGCAGCAGCAGGTGCTGCTAGCCCAACTAAGCTTAAGCTTAAGCTTACAAGTAAGGCACTGCTAATCACTAGTTTTGTCGCTATATTTTTTATTAGAGTTAACATAAAATTATGCATTACTGAACTTCTTCTTTATGTTCATTTTCATCATTCAATGGCTTTAGTTTTTTATTGAAATCGCGCATCATGTCTTGTTTTTTCTCTTTATACAGTTCAAAGCGAGATTTTATAGCACGAGCAGGCCAATAGTTATTGTTAATATCTGTATCGGCAGTTTGCCATTTTTCATCAAGAATTATTTCTTTAATTTCTTTTTCTCGAATTAATAGCTTAGAAAGTTTTTTGCTATTGCTACGCCAAACTTCAGCAGGAATGTATACATGCTCTGTGGTGTTATCAACATAAGTAATGTCAAGAATAATAGGCATAACTAAACCACCTTTATTTTTAAAATCAATAATATAAAATTTACTGTCGTTGACTAGTAAGTCTTTTTGCCATTGCTTTAAGCCTTTTTGTGATTTGTTATATTTATTTCTATCAGCATTGGTAGCGGTAAATTTGTCGTGCTTGTTATAAAAATCAAACAGCTCAGGCTTGTCATCGGTTCTAACCCATTGCTCTTTATTGCGTAATTCGCTGATAAATTCAGGGTTTTCATTATCTAATGCTCTTTCCCATGCTTCTTCTGTGTCGGGGTTTTGGCTGTCTGGTTTATACAAATAAACATTTTCAATCGATAAATCAACGTGCTGTGTAGTATAGAACCAACCACGCCAGAACCAATCTAAATCAATGGCTGAAGCGTCTTCCATGGTTCTGAAAAAATCAGCCGGAGTTGGGCGTTTAAATTTCCAACGTTGCGCGTATTCTTTAAAGGCAAAGTCAAATAATTCGCGCCCCATAATGGTTTCACGCAAAATATTTAAAGCGGTTGCCGGTTTACCATAGGCATTATTACCAAATTGTAGAATGGATTCAGAGTTGGTCATAATAGGCACTTGATTATCACTTTTCATGTAGCTAGTGATGTTGCTTGCATCGCCACGACGAGAAGGGTAGTTTTTCTCCCATGCTTGTTCAGCTAAAAATTGTAAGAAAGTATTTAATCCTTCATCCATCCATGTCCATTGACGTTCGTCTGAGTTGACAATCATTGGGAAGTAGTTGTGACCAACTTCATGAATGATCACGCCAACTAAGCCATATTTTGTTCGTCTTGAATAAGTTTTCTCGCCTGTTTTCTCATCTAACGTTGGGCGAGGGCCGTTGAAAGTGATCATTGGATATTCCATGCCACCGACAGGACCGTTTACTGAAATAGAGACAGGGTATGGATAATCAAAGGTATATTTACTGTATTGCTCCATGGTATGAATAATGGCTTCCGTGGAATATTTCTCCCATAACGGGTTACCTTCATTGGGATAGTAAGACATTGCCATCGTATTGCTGTCGCCGTGTTGATAACCTTGAGCATCCCAAATAAACTTACGGCTTGAAGCGAAGGCAAAGTCACGAACATTTTTGGCGGTAAAGTGCCATGTTTTCGTTTTAGTCGTGCGTGATTTTTCGTTTGTTAAGGCTTCTTCAGGTGTAATAATAAGTACCGGTTTTTTTGCCGTTTTTGCTTGCTTTAATCGATTACGCTGTGTTTTAGTTAACACCTTTCTCGCGTTTTGTAATACACCGGTAGCAGCGACAACATGATCAGCCGGAACCGTTATTTTTACATCGTAATCACCAAATTCTAAGGTAAATTCACCACGACCTAAAAATTGCTTATTTTGCCAACCCATTACATCATAATAAGCAGCAGCACGAGGAAACCAACTGGCGACTTCATAAAGATAGTTATCATCTTTTTTAAAGTATTCATAGCCAGAGCGACCACCTAATACTTTTTGTTCATGTAGCTTATAGTGCCATTTTATGCTTAATTTTACCTTGTCGCCTGATTTAAGCGGTTTGGGTAAATCAACACGCATCATAGTGCCGTTAATAATGTAAGGTAATGCTTTACCGTTGCTAGCGGTTACTTGAGTGATATTGTAACCACCGTCAAAAGCAGGGGATTCAACCATAGAGCGGAAGCTTTTAAACGATACTTTTTCTTTGTTTGACAGTGTGCCTGTCATTTTATAATCGGAATCACGCTTCATGCGATTTTGATCCAATTGAAACCACAAATAACGTAAAGTATCGGGAGAGTTATTTAAATAATCTAACGTTTCAGCGCCCGTTAAATGCTGATTTTTGTCATCGATGCTAATGTTAATATCGTAATTGACTTGTTGTTGCCAATACTTGTGACCAGGAGCGCCTGATGCGGTGCGGTAAATATTAGGCGTAGGCAAAATTTCTTCTAGTTGACGAAATTTGTCATCAAAAATAGCCGTTTTAGCTTGAACATTATTCGTTAATGTCAGTGTTGAAAATGCGATTGATAAACTAACGAGCGCGGTAGTTATTGAGTATTTCATGGCCTTCCAAAAGTTGATTTTGTCTATATTTTTAACAGGGTTTTATATCATATTACCGGTCAAAGCCATAATGCGCAGAATTATTTTTCGATAAGTGACGGGTATTTTACGGTAAGTGGTAGCCGTTGGTTAAACAGTGAACAATATGGCTTTTATTGACAGGCGCGGCAACTTCCATGGGCTTCAACAATTTGATGACTGATTGTAAAACCATTCGCATCAGCCATTGAGCGCAATGCCAGATCAAAATTATTCGATTGAATTTCTTCAACGTGACCACAGTTATCACAAATTAATAACTGTACAGGGTGGTTACAATCACTGAAGTGGTGACACATTACAAAAGCGTTAATTGATTCAATTTTATGAACGAACCCTTGTTTAGATAAAAAATCTAAAGCGCGGTAAATAGTTGCGGGTTTTGCGGCCGCATCTGTTTTTTTTAGTTCATTTAATAGATCATACGCGCCGACAGCACCCTCATGTTTGGCAAGTAATAAAAAAACCTGCTCACGTACTTTAGTAAAACGAGCCCCTTTATTTTGACAAACTTGTTGAGCTTGTTTTAGTAGTGTTTCATACGATGAAGTTGTTGCAGCGACAGCGGTCATTTTAGTTAACATTATGCGTGTAGATTATAACCATTAGTGTACCGTATTGTTTGTTATGAATAAATATTATTCGCCATTGCCTGAGTAATCATTTACATTGAATAAAATGAAAACGGTGTTATTTGGAAGTAATATGACTCGTTATTTAGCTTTAGATGCCTTTAGAGGCGTCACCATTGCCCTCATGATTTTGGTAAACACACCAGGAACTTGGGCGCATGTTTATTCTCCTTTATTACATGCTAACTGGCATGGTTGTACACCTACTGATTTAGTGTTTCCATTTTTTTTATTTATCATTGGTTCAGCAATGTTTTTTTCTTTTAAAAAAACAAACTTTGTGTGCAACAAAATACAATTACAAAAAATTCTAAAACGAGGTTTTATTATTTTTGGCTTAGGTTTGTTTTTAAACAGTATTCCTTTTGATAAAACACTTGAGCAATTACGTATTATGGGCGTATTACAGCGTATTGGTCTTGCGTATACTTTTGCCGCAGTGATTGTTTTAGTGCTAAATCGTCGTGATATATTTATATTTTCTGGCGTTACTTTATTCGCCTATTGGCTATTACTGCTTAGTGTGGGTAGTGAACATGTGTTTAGTTTAGAAGGGAGTATTGTTCGCCAATTTGATTTAGCGGTTTTAGGTGATAGTCATATGTGGCATGGTAAAGGCGTTGCTTTTGATCCTGAAGGCTTATTAAGCACTTTTCCTGCGATTGTAAGTGTGTTGTTAGGTTTTGAATTAACCCGCTATTTGACCGGTATAAAAGATAAAAGTACCAGTGTTATAAAATTAATTATTATCGGTGTATTAGCTATTGGTTTTGGGGGTTTATGGAGTCTTGCGCTCCCTCTAAATAAATCACTGTGGACTAGTTCATTTGTTATTTATAGCGCAGGGTTTGCATGTTTATTATTAGCGGCATTTGTATGGCTTATTGATATTAAAGGGCAACAAAAGTTAGTATCTCCTTTGCTAGTTTATGGCAGCAATCCGTTGTTTGTTTTTGTCCTCTCTTTTGTTGTTGTCACTGTTTACCTTAATGTTCATATTGGAAAAATCACCCTGTATAAATGGTTATATCAGCAATTTTTGTTAATCGCAGAGCCAACGTTAGCCTCATTTTTATTTGCTTTTAGTCATGTGATTTTGTTTTGGTTTATTTCATTAAAGCTTTACCAGCGTAAAATTTTTATTAAAATTTAGTAAGCTTGGTATGAGTACGGTTTAAATAAAGCTAAGTTATCAGTGACTTTATTGTTATGCTTAACGAAATTTATTTTAGTAGGGGTAATGAATAAATCGTGAAAAAAGTTAGGTTATCTCAAGACGAAAACTTGTCTATTAAAATAAGTCATCAATTATTGCCGCTAGCCCAACAGCGAATTGATCTGTTTTTTTCGCTACCCGTTGAAATGGGTATAAGCCCAAGTACTTTAAATGCTGAAAGTTATTTCTATAGTAATATAAAAAGTCATAGTGCTTATTATTCTGATCAGTTACATCTGCCTTTAGTGCGAAGTCGGTTTATTAGTCAGCGCTTTGAAGGTGAAGATGAAAGTGAACAAAGCAATTATCGTTTAAATTTAAACCTATACTCTTATCAGTTAAAAATAGCTCTTGATACTGATATAAAACGCGCTTTAAAGCTTAAACAAGCCGAAGAATTTTATCCGGCGGCTATTGAGCTAGCAGATCAAATAACACGTTTAATTAAAAAACTACGTCGTTATACACCGTCAGATAGTAAGCTCAGTTCTTTTTTTGAAAATGCTGACAATTATTTGAGTTGGCATATTGAACAATCTTTTTTGACGTTGTTATCTAAAGGGCCAAAAAGCAGCGAATTTTCTACCGAGCGAGAATTTTTACTCGCCTTTTGTCGTGACGAAAATAATTACCGTATAGATTGTAAATACAACTCGCAAGTCACGCTTGAAGATCCTAATCGTATCACTAATAAAATGCGTTTATTGCAACGGTTAATTGAATATGGCGTTGTTTTTCAAAAGAAAACGCGTTATTTAGACTTAAACTTAAAACGCTTGGTTCGAGGTGGAGTTACTGCGGTGATCATGGCTTTTGTTATGGTATTGGTGCTTAATGCGCGCTCAAGTTTCACTGAGGTAACGGTGGCTTTAATTGCCTTTTTAGGCGTGATTTATGGTTTGCGAGAAACCTTTAAAGAAGATCTTACCAGTCTTATTTGGCGAAAAATTCAAAAGGGCCGTCCTAAATGGCAAAACCTGTTTCGTCATAGTGTTAATAAAAAGCGTATTCTCAGCCAAACCCTCTGGTTAGAATATTTAAATCCCAAAGATTTACCAAAAACGGTGAATACATTATTTCAACAGCGTCGACAACAAAACAAGCAAGCCGCTCGCTTGTTGCACTTTCGTTGCGATAATAGAGTACTCATCAAGAAGTTTTTACCCGGATATGATGAAATTCAACAGCAAATATTTTTCAATCTCACCCCTTTTGTTCGATTCTTAAAAAAAGGCGCAGGGCGTTTATATCATTTAGATGGGCAAAAAATATCGAGCCAAGCTGTTGAGCGGCGTTATCAAATTAATCTTATTTTACGCAGTGTAGACAAGCAAGGTGAGCATTTACAGCGTTTTAAAATTACTTTAAACCGCAGTGAAATAGTGAATATTGAAGCAATGAAAGTAGATGATTGAAGATACTATCTATACGAGTATTTAATTAGACAAAAAAATACCGGTAACGTGTTGGTGATTATAGAATAATTATTTGAACCGATAGTTATTCGTCACTAGTAGCACATCACTAAGAGTGAAAGCGGTGCAATATATTGAATTTTACTATCTAAATTGTTCAGACAGTAAATTAATTAACTCACCTTTAGTTTGTGGAATACACGGTAATTGGAAGCTTGGAGCAGAGCCACCTTTAAGCGTAAAAGCATTGGTTGTACAATGATCATAATGAAACCACACACCACGTAAACAAACATCTGTGTAGCATCTAGGGTCTTTTTCTAATTCCATACCATCACCTCAATAACAATAACCCAATAAGTATTAAGACTAGTCGCTTTTCCACCTTATGGATATTGATCTAGATCAAGTTATAGGTAGGTAGTGCATAAGTGGTCGATCTATAAAGTATAAAAGAAAACATTACTCTTATCTTGGGCACAAAAGGGTACATTTTATGTTGTTTTCTTAACCAGTTCGAATTTATTTTTTTGTATACTAAACTCTTGCTTAGTTTGAATTAAACTTTTGAAATTATGGCTTTTGTAGTTGTTACATGCAAAAATAAAAATATATTTGTGCCTGCTGAACTATAGAGAATGTCACTTGAGATTATCAATATTTATCTTATCTTTATTATTAATATTTACTGCGAATTCTTTAACAGCAACAGAAATAACTCCATTTCAAATACCAAGAAGTAAAATCGTTGAGATTAAAGATCCTAATAGTCAGCGTGTTTATCCTTTATTTATAAAATTACCAAAATCCTATTCTAAAAATGATGATAAAACTTACCCTGTTATTTATTTAACGGATGCTTTGTATTCATTTCAAATAGTTTCAGGAGCAACTCGGTATCCGATGAATGCTAGAAAAATGAAAGAAGCTATTATTGTCGGTATTTCATACTCGAAATATTTGTGTGCGCTATATAGACATTAATAATTATATTTTCGAGATACATTTCCTAATATTTTATAAGAAAAAGGTGGCCTGATTAAAGAATCGTAATTCTACCGTAAAGCCTGAAAATGCTCCTTTCTCTGAACAAATACAAAAATGTAAATCGATATGCTATTGATGACTGGATAATAAAAATGTAGAGTTGTTATATTACTGATAATAATGTGGCGCTGTACGAATTAGTGCATACTTGATTACAAAAGTGTAATATACGGGATTTAAAATCATTCTATACTATACTTTATTAGTACAATTAATTAAAAGAGTGGAAAATGGATAATATACTTCATATTCAAACAGCTTTAGGCTCTTTGGTTGATCTTGTTCCTGAGCCTAAACGAGTTAAACGTAAATCACATAATATAAAATTATTTTATGATTTTTGTAATAGTGACGTTGCGTCTGCTTGGGCAGAATGTAATTACGAAATATCTCAATCATATGATTCATTGACTGAGGATGCTGAATATCACGGTAGGTTAGCTTTATATAAAGACTATCTGAAGTCCTATGAAAGAGTATTGGATTTAGGAAAAAAGATTTCTTTAAATAATGTTGTCTGTGAAAATGATGAATTGCACAACCAAGCGTGTTTAAGTGAATTTCAAGGTGAGTGTAAAATAACTAATGAGTGAAAGTGATAAAAACGAAATAACTGAAGAACAATCTTCGGAACAACAATCTTCGGAACCACAATCAATTGAAGGAGTGTTAGAAAGAGTTTCTGAAAGTGATCCTGAAGCAGCAAAAGAGATAAGTCATTATATTGCTGTCCATCGTTCTCATAAAGGACCAATGCCATCGCCTGAGGCTCTTCAGCAGTATTCATTAACGCTTAGCGACTTACCTGAACGAATGATGAGAATGGCTGAGAAAAGTCAGACAGAGAAAGCGAAGCAAGGCTCAAAAGTTTTGGAATTAAAAGAAAAAGAGATAGAAGTTCAAAGATTAGAGGTAGTTCAAGCTGATAGTGCTCATGTAAGAGAAACATCAACACAAAGAATTGCGCTTTTTTTGGCTTTTATTACCGTTGTAATTTGTATTGTAGGTGCTTTTTATTTAGCTATTATTGATAAAACTGAAGTTGCATTAGTTATTGGTGGCACAACTGTAATTGGTATTGTAGGTGCTTTTCTAAAAAACAAAATGTCAGAATCCAAAAAAAATCTGAAGAAATAAAGTGCCTTCATATAATTCGTATCAAGTTGTTCAAACGGACAAAATACAGGTGGCTATTAAGGCGTTATGTCCAAACTGTATTTAATCGCTTAACAGATAGTTACCGATACAAAATCGGCTCTTCTCCGGTTATGTGAGGTTGATTTTTGGATAAAAGATAGAATACGTTTCTGTAATCGACTTTTGCCTAATTTTTAGTTTTACGTCGTGTTTGGTGGTAAAAGTGTCATTTTAAAACATTTAACAAGATTTGCTTTCTTGGTTAAATTTATCGTGCAATTTATGCGGAAACAGCTGTGTATACACTTGCCACAATATATTCAAGTTTCTATGACCTGTAACTTGAGCTACTTCTTCAATACTGTAGCCTTTCTCAAATAATCTTGATGCGCCTTCACGTCTAAGGTCGTGATATCTTAAGTCCGTAATACCTAAAGAAGTTCTAACTCGTTGAAAGCCTGCGGTTACTGATTTGGGATTATATGGAAATATTCGTTCGTCGTTTTTTGGTTGTTTTTCTATCAAATCAAATGAACCTGCTAGCAAAGGGACAATCATATGATTACCTTCTTTTTTTCTTGGGTCTTTTCTGTCACGTACAGTAATAGTTTTATGATTTCTATTTAGGTCTTCCCACTTTATTTTGCATACTTCCCCTATCCTCATACAAGTCAGTATTGAGACGTTAAGAATATCAACAAATGGAATATTGCTTCCTTGCTTCTCTTGTCTTTCAGTTAATGCGGTTGTTAATTTTTCTAGCTCGTCTTCCGTAGGTCTGCGTGTTCTTTTTTGACTTTTACCAATAAGTTTCATTTCAATTAGTACAGGAACAGCATCTTCAAATATTTTCCAATTTGCTGTTACATCAAATACGGGGAGGGCAGTTTTCATTACACTGCGTAAATAGGCAATATCATGATAAATAGTTGCACCTCCTGCTCCTGCGGCTCTGCGCATTTTACAATGATTTATTAAGTCACTACTTTTAAGTTCGTTTGATAAAACTGAGGCGATAGGGCAATCACGTAACATTTGTATAACATAGCGCTTAGTTCTACCAGTGCTACCCCATAAGTCAGCATCATTAAAATACAGGTCTAATAGTTCGCCAATAGTAATTATTTTGTCTTGTTTGCTGATGCTATTTAGCTCTGCTGCTTCTTTTTGTATTTTCCCCCATGTTTTTGCTAATTCTTTTTTACTGAATGTTCTTGATTCTCTATGTATAATTACGCCATTCTTTTTTACACGCACTGTGCATCGGTAGCTAAATTCTCCGTTTGCCTTTTGACGTTTATCAATTGTTACTGAAGCCATCGTATTATTCCTTAATCGTCCTACTAAAAATGGGGCTCATTTGGAACACCTTATATGGAAATTCAACGTAAGTACAGGCGATTCAGGGCAGTTTAGGTTTTAAGTATATGTATACAAATAAGGCTTTAAAGCCAGTTGCTACAGGCTCTATAGTGAATCACAAGCTCAGCGTTGCACCGATGCTCGATTGGACTGACCGTCATTGTCGTTATTTCTATCGTGTTATGTCAAAACATACTGTTTTGTATACTGAAATGGTAACTACCGGCGCTATTTTACATGGCAAAGGTGATTATCTTTTTTACAACAATGCAGAACATCCACTTGTTTTACAGCTAGGTGGTAGTGATGTAAAAGCGATGGTGGAGTGTGCAAAAATTGCTGAGCAACGTGGTTATGATGAAATTAATATTAATGTGGGTTGTCCGTCAGATCGTGTGCAAAATGGTCGTTTTGGTGCTTGTTTAATGGCGGAGCCATTATTAGTGGCTGAGTGTGTGAATGAAATGCAAGCGGCAACGAATGTGCCTGTAACGGTGAAATCACGTATTGGTATTGATGATTTAGACAGTTATGAATTTTTGCACGCTTTTGTTGGGCAAGTTGCTCAAGCGGGTTGTCAGCATTTTATTATTCATGCACGTAAGGCTTGGTTAAGTGGTTTGAGTCCAAAGCAAAATAGGGATGTTCCCCCATTAGATTATTCCCGTGTTTATCAAATTAAAAAAGACTTTTCGCAGTTAGTTATTTCTATTAATGGGGGTATTAAAACCTTAGATGAAACTAATGAACACTTAACACAAGTAGACGGTGTAATGATTGGGCGCGAAATATATAATAATCCTTATATGCTCGCGGTTGCTGATCAAGTGATTTATAGTAAAGAAAAGCCGGTTATTACTCGTCAACAAGTAATCAATTTAATGGTTGAGTATGTCAATGCTTATGTCAATTCAACACTTGATTATGGTAATGCTCATTATAAGCCGCGTGCTTGGCATGTATTACGTCATATGTTGGGTTTGTGTAATGGTCTTCCCGGTGCGCGCCAATTTCGTCGTCATTTAAGTGAGTGTTCAGGTAAAGCGGGAACTGACGGTCAAGTTTTGCTCGATGCTTTTGCTCATGTTAAAGTGTGATTTTTTTGAGTTACTGGTTTAGTTTTATTTGAAACGCTTATAAAAAACACTATTTTGTTACAAATTTTACTAATAAATGGTTTTTCTCACTATATTTTGATTTTTAAATAGTGATAATAGTTAATACCTTGTTGACTTTAAAAAATAAAACTCCTTACTTATCAATGTGTTGTTGTTTTTGGGAAAGAATGGCACAACCTTTGTAATAGTTATTGCTACTTAGTAATAGATAGCAATAGTTTTAAGGAATGACCATGCTGAATTTAACCACTTTATTTGTTTTGATGATGGTACCTGCGTTATGCGTATTAGGTGCTTCATTCGTCGTCAGTTATTTAGAAGATAAATTAAAACATGGCCTGTAATTAGAGTAACCGCATACTGATATTTTAGCTTTATTCATCCACCGATAAAATTTTTTTGTGATTAGCCGCCTGTTAAATAACCCCCATTAAACCCAATATACTATTCAATCACTCAATCATTCACTTTTTCCTTCTCTAGTTATTTTATCTATTTTTTAAACCTTTAACCTTGAACTTTAAATATTAAGCCTTAAGCGAATCTCCTGATCCATATTCATTACTCGTATCAATTTTATATTTTAAACAAGTCCATTTTGTTTGTTTTTGTAGTCATTAACCTATTTATCAATAGTCTTGGTTAAATTAACCAGAACAGTGGTTAATTTAACCAGATTTTAGTTTGACATATTATGTCTGGTGGCAGTTTGGTATTAGTCTTATTTTAAAATAGCTATTACTTTCATCAAGTTAAAAAAGTTTTCATTGTTGGCATAGCACTTGTAATAGCTTTAGTAACAACGAAGAGTTTGAAAAATATATTATCACTACTCTTTAGTAAGCTAGATGAATACAACCAATTAATTTAATAAAAGTAAGGAATTGAAAATGAAATTATTTAACCGTAAAAATATGAGTGTCGCTTTATTAGTAACCATGGGTGCTTTTTTTAGCGTTAATGCAAGTGCAGCACAAACATCAACCATTGAAAATTCAGTGAGTGAATTTGTTCTTGAGCAAGGTCATCAAATGATGGTTGAGTTAAGTAGCCAATTACAGCAGTCAATTACCGCAGAAATTAGTGAATTGGTGGTGGATTTTTCGCTTGATGAGTCAATTAACGATTCTATTACTTGGTTCACAGGTGAGGGTGTATCTCAAAGTATTGTGACTGAAACGGTTCAAAACAATGAGAGTAATCAAGAAATTATTTGTAAAAATGAAATTAACAAAAAATCAGTAACAGAGTAGGAGAAATAAAAATGGGATTATTTACACGTTTTACCGATATCGTTAATGCCAATTTAAATAATATGTTAGATAAGGCTGAGCAACCTGAAAAAATGATTCGTTTAATCATTCAAGAAATGGAAGAAACATTAGTTGAAGTTCGCTCTACGGCGGCAAAAAATATTGCAGAGAAAAAAAACTTAGCAAGACAGGTAAAAGCAACGCAGGAAAGTGTTGAACATTGGCACAGTAAAGCCGCATTGGCTTTATCAAAAAATCGTGATGATTTGGCTAAGTTAGCTTTAGCGCAAAAACATAAACACCAAGCTGAGTTAGAAGTTTTATCGAAAGAAAATGATCAATTAGATGAGTTTTTAATGGCGGTACAAGATGATGCGCAACGGTTACAAGAAAAACTGAGTGAAGCGAAGCGTCGTCAAGAAACTTATACACTTCGTCAACAATCAGCAGAAGTTCGGTTGAAGGTTCGTGAAAAAGCGGCAATTTATAATATTGATGAAGCTATAAGTCGATTTGAACGCTATCAACAAAAAATTGATCATGTTGAAGCACAAGTTGAAGCTTATGATTTGACACAAAATCAAGATTTAAGTGCACAAATAAATGCCTTAGAAAAAGATGATTGTGTTGAAAAAGAATTAGAAGCCATGAAAAAACAAGCCGCTTGTGCATAGTCAATAGGCAATAGTTATAGGTAATTAGCAGTGTTAACTGGGTGTGGTTATAGTGAACACCTAGCCGTACTTAGAGGGGTAAAGCCATGAAATATGATCGAGAATATTCAGTGAACCAAAGTATTAATAAAACGTTAAGCAAAGATACTACGCATAAAAAATTAACGGGTGTTTGTGCGGGTATTGCTAAGCATTATGAGTTACCTCGTCTTGGGGTGAGAGTTGCAGCAATAGCCATTTTAGTCTTTTTACCAGTAGTAACAGGCGTGGCTTATGTTGTTGCTAGTATTTTATTACCAAGTGGTTCATCGAGTAACCGGTATTTATAACTCAATTTTTTAATCAATGTAATTAATAAGGAGGCTGTGTGTCATTTTTTAAATCTTTACTGTTAGCCATTTTTGCCACGATATTTTTAACTTATGTATTAGGGATTGGTGCGTTAGAAATACTTGATGTAAATATTACGATGAATAATGAATTAATTGAGCCATTAAAAGCAATCAGCTTTTCAGCATTAGCTGTTGTTATATTAGTATTAGTGGCATTAGCAATAGTGCTCAGTGTTTTTGGCACAATCATTTTTATCACCATGTTAGTACTAGGTTCATTGGCTATGGTAGCGGTAGGTGTTTTTTGGCCGGTATTATTAATTGCCGTTATTATTTGGTTGGTCAGTCGAAATAGAGAAAAGCCACAATATAATTAATTTTAGTAGTAAAACAATAAAAAGTAGCGTGGCTTATTTATTAGTTTATCTGGTGATTGGCGTGAGTTAAGGCTTGAAAAAATTGGCTAAAATATTTTTACAATCATCCGTGTTTACTAATCGAGAAAATTGCTCGCCTTCATCTTTGATGATTTGAGATAGTACGGTTTGAGTTGATTGGCGGATTAATTTTCTACTGGTCATCACTGAATCGTGAGGTAGCAAAGCAATGGTTAAGGCAATTTTTTCAGCAATAGCGATTAATTCATCAGGTTGACATACTTGATTTACTAGACCGTATTGATGTGCCTGTTCTGCATTGAATGTTTTACCGAGTACCATCAGTTCAAATGCGCGATTTTGCCCAATACGTAAAGGTAATAACAAGCTTGAACCGGCTTCAGGGCACAAGCCTAACTGAGTAAAGGGCAGTTTAAATTGACTATTGGTAGCAGCAATTACCATATCGCAATGTAATAATAATGTTGTACCAATGCCCACTGCAGCACCAGCAACCGCAGCAATAATGGGTTTGGTAAACTCAGCTAATATATTAACAAAATCTAAAGCAACAAGATCTCCATTATGTGAACACTCAATAAAATCTTGTAAGTCATTACCGGCACAAAAGCAATTTTGATCACCTTGAATTAATAAACAATGAAGATCTTTTTTATTTTGTACATAGGTAAAAAGTTGGCAAAGCTGTGTGTACATGTCGCTATTGAGCGCATTTTTTTTATTGAGACGGTTCAATGTTATGGTAAAAACACCCTGATTTTCGTTGGTAATAATTAAGTTATTCATTTTATTTTGTCCTAGCTTAGTTACAATAGGTAAACCTTAGTTGTTATTAAAATGGATGTATAGTCACAGATGAAAAATGTTAAGTTATTCTTTTTGGTTTTTATTGCCGTTATGAGTGTCAGTTTTACAATTGATGCTTATCAAGAAAAAATAAATAAAGCCGTTTTTATTTCTGTCAATGATGGCTATGTGCGAGAAACAATACCTGGTACCCATATTTCATCTGCGTATATGACCATAAATAATAACAGTGAAAAATCAGTGACTTTAGTCGGTGCTAGCAGTACTATTTCGCCAAGAATTGAAATTCATCAACATAGTATTATTGATGGCATGATGCGTATGCGTCAGCTAGACTCTATTACTATTAAGGGCAAGGAAAGTGTTATTTTGCAGCCATCAGGTTTACATTTAATGATATTTGATTTCAAAAAACCGCTAATACAAGGCGAGACCATCGATCTTACCTTGCACTTTTTATCCGCCCCTGACTTGCAAGTTCAGCTACCGATTAGTGGTATTAAAATACAAAATGAAAAACAGCATTATCATTAAAAATTATTTTGGGATAGTTTTAGATAGCTAAGCATACCTTTAAATAATGTTTATTCGACACAATTAGAAATTACTAGGAATGAGTTATGACTATTAACTTTTCAGCAAAAACTATTATCATTAGCTTTATCAGCTTATTTTTTATTTTCTATTTTATCGGTGTTTACTGGAGTTTTGAGCCTGATATTATTGATGTTAAAGAGGAGACAACTCAAGCAGCGATTGCAGAAAATGTAACGCCTGTTGTCGGTTATACCACTACCACCACTTTAATTAAAGTTGCGGAAGCGTTGCTTGATAAACCTGGCGGTTATTTGTCTAATGATGTGCTACCACCTTCGGTATTTTTAGATAATATTCCAGCATGGGAGTTTGGCGTATTAGAAATGACGCGTGATATGGCCTTAGTGATGCGCCAAGATTTTAGTCGTTCACAATCTCAGTCATTAGAAAATCAATATCTTAAAGAGGCGCAACCTAAATTTAATATTGATAATAAAAATTGGGCAATGCCAAGTGCAGAAGGTGAATACGGTAAGGCTATTGCTAAACTCTATGAATATAGACATGCGTTAGTGTTTTCTGACGCTAAAGTTAACTCTCAGTTTTATGCACGTGCGGATAATTTACGTTCGTATATACAAAAAGTACAAAAACGCTTAGGAAGTTATTCTCAACGTTTAAGTGCTAGTGTTGGTCGAGAACAAATAAATACTGATTTGGCCGGCGATAACGTTGCTGAGCAGTCAAGCTCGTCAGCGTCACATTTACAATTAAAAACCAGTTGGTGGTTAATTGATGATGTTTTTTATGAATCCAGAGGTGCTGCTTGGGCATTACTTCATTTTTTAAAAGCCATTGAAATTGATTTTAACCGCGTATTAGAAGATAAAAATGCTAAAATTAGTTTACAACAAATCATTAGAGAGTTAGAAGCAAGCCAACAATCGCTATGGAGCCCAATGGTGTTAAACGGCGATGGTTTTGGCATGTTAGCGAACCATTCTTTAGTGATGGCAAATTATATATCACGTGCCAATGCAGCATTGATTGATTTACATGACTTACTTACAAAAGGATAATTACATGAAAAAAGCACTTCTAGCGGCCAGTTTAGCAATGTTTTCTTGTACTAGTGTGCAAGCCGATACCTTGTTAGGGCTTTATATTGGCGGGCAAGTTTGGGATGCCCAAGCAGAGGGAACGTTTGGTGAAGGGTTAAGTAATCAAGTTAGTTTTAACTTTGATGATGAACAACAAGGAAGTTTCTTTGTTGCGATAGAGCACCCCATTCCACTCATTCCAAATATAAAAGTAGCATCGACAACGTTAGATACTATTGGTAGCGCAACCGTGAGTGGTAGTTTTGATTTTGGCGGTATAATGTATGACGCCAATTCAGAATTAGCCACAACGTTTGACACCAGTTATGTTGATTACACACTTTATTATGAAGTGTTTGACAATGATCTACTAACTTTTGATTTTGGTCTTACGGCACGAGATTTAGACACTTATATAGATATGTTAGATGAAGACAACAGTAAAAATAGTGACCTGTCAGCTTCAGGATTTGTACCGATGGTTTATGTAAATACTATTGTTGGTTTACCATTTACAGGCTTTAATTTTTTTGCAGAAGCTAACTTTTTATCATTTGATGGTCATACTATTTACGATTATCAAGTGGGTGTTAGTTATGCCTTACTTGATAATATTGCGGTAGATTTTGATATTAACTTAGGGTATCGAGACGTAAAGTTAGAGCTTGATGACCTAGATGGGCTGTATAGTGACTTAACCTTTAATGGCGTTTTTGTTGGTGCTGTTGTCCATTTTTAATCGTTCATTGGATTTAATATAACACCTTGTGATTTTTTACCTGCCAGCTCAGTTTTGTTGATTTTTAAAGTGTTTTTAATGATTAAGAGTTTTTTTGCATCCGCAATAGCGATACTTTTTTCTTCATTATTTTCTTTATGATTAAAACCCGCAGCGAGTAATCTTTCTATTACGTTAGATTGCTCAATGTTACCGATATAAAAATGTCTTAATGACTTAATTATGGTTTTACTCGAGGTATTACTAGAGTTGTTACTATTGGTATTACTAGGGGGGGGGGTGGTGTTTTTTTTCGTTTTATTATCGGGCAACAATAGTAACATCACATATAAATAGTGACAGGCTGAAGGGTAATCTTTTATGTTAATTGCGGTTAAATATTGTTTTTTGGCTTTGCGGTATTGTTGATGGCTGACATTACTATATAACTGATACAGTGTTTTTCTGTGCTTTAATAAAAATATAAACAAAAATAAAACTAACGCGATAATAAGTGTTAATTTTACAACATTGAACACGGTTGTGAATGAAATCAATTTACCGTTTTTATTGTTAAGCAAACGCTGCGCTTTGTTTTTTGCGGCGACAACGATCCAAGATTTTTTAGGGATCACCAATACTTCTAATTGCGACGATGCACTATTCCACCAATAAAATTTTTGCTCTGCTAAAGAGTAATTGCCCACTTGTTCAAAAATATAGGTGAATGATTCTGTTCTACTTCCCTTGATGACACCTCTTGAAGATTTGTCTGAAATTTCGCCTTGTTTATGATAAACACTTATTCCCGTTATACTGGGTTTAGGCAGTACGGGCAACATCATACCGGGTACATTTTGAGCGGTAAAAATAATTGTTTGGGTTAGGGCTTCACCAATTTGATAATTTTTATCTGGGTCAAAATCACTCTGTTCGGTTAAGCGCATTTCACTTGAAACAATATAATCGGTAATACCGGTTAATTCATCAGGCTTACTCACTTCAAACTCAAGTGATTTTGTAGAAATAATCCCACTGACTATCCCATTTTTTTCGGTGTTAACAGACACCGATATAGTAATCGCAGGAATATGATAAACACCTGTTTTCATTGGGTAGAGAGTAATTTCACGTATTTGAGTGGCCCATGTAGTGCCTTTGATTTTTTTTGTGCCGTTAATTGCTAATTCGTTGAATGGTAAAACAATGGTTTGCGCTAAAGTAAAATCAACAATACGTGTGCCTTTAGCAAACCATCGATTGGTCGCCACTTCAACTGAAATGGTGATCGGTGTTCTAGCCGTGATTATTTCATGATGACTTAATCTCGCTTTTACGGTTAACGCATTGTTTGCTACTAAATCGGCAACAGATACCGCTAAACTAGGGCTGATAATTAGCATCAATAGGATAAAAGTACATAAGCGCTTAATAAGAGAAAAGGTATTATTCATTATTTTTCCGCTCAACATTTACGCCTTCTTTGTTAGACGTTTCCGCTTCAACACTTTTATGTTCTGTGCTTTGATTTTTTGTTCTTTGTTTTTCACTTTGCATATAAAATTTTTGCGACAAGAATCGAGCAGGATCTTTTTGAACTTGCCGTAACCATATAGCATTTAATTCAGGATCAAGCAGCAACTGATCTGCACTTAATTGTTCAACTTGCTGTTTTTGCATTTCTTTTTTGTCTGCACCATCACCGGTTTGTGCTTCATCACCTAATTCTTTTGATGAATCACCTTGCTCTTGCCTTTGGCTGTCTGACATCATGTTCACATTGTCAATGATTGCTTGCACAATTAGAATATTTGTTTTTGCGGCAATATTACTAGCATCCTTATCAAGTATGGCTTGATAAAAATTTCGCGCTTCTATATAGCGTCGGGCATGCGCTAAAGCATTGGCTCTGGCAAGTAATGCTTCAGTGTTGTTATATTGACCATACAAGGTTGCTGCTTGGTCATAGTTTTCTGCGCCATACAGACTAAACGCTTGCCAACGAGTATCGGTGAAATGTGTTGCGGCTTGTTCATAGTGTTGCATGTTAAAAAGCAGTTGTCCTTGCTGATCACGGGTTAACCATAAATCAGTAAATTGTTGCGGATAGAAATACCCAAAAGCTGCAATGGCAATCGCTATGAAAATATATATTTTCATAGCGCTTTGTTTTAAGTCAGCTAAGTACCTTACTATAACTTGGCTCTTGGTTTTTTTTGATGATAATACTACCATTGTATTGTCCAGCCTTTACGAAACCATAAAAGAAACAATATCGCGATAACAAACACCAATGGATAGCCTGAATCGTGCCAAGGGCGGCTTTCATCATCAACAATAGACAATGTATTATTAATGTAGCTATTTACCTTTTCAATATCTTGTTTGTTATGGCTCATCACCACTAACTGCCCATTAGATTTCTCTGCCAGTTGTGCTAATAAAGGCAGTTGCATGGGAATAATGCTTGAATCTTGCTCACTATTCGCCACGTTGTTTTTATCGCCAATAGCCCACACAATTAATTGGTGGCTTTGCTGTTTAAAATAGGTTGAAAATTTATCTATGCTATCAGAGCTAGCACCATCGCCAACTAATAAAATAGTGCCAACCGTTTTAGTGGGTGCTAATAACTGCTCTGCTAAGGGCAAAACTTTTTGGGGTAGCTTACCGGAGTTAGGCATTAATTTAGCCTCAAGCGCATCTAAAAAATGGCGGATCATTTCACTGTCATTGGTTATTGGCATAACCACGTGGGCACTGCCACTAAAGGCAATTAATGCCGTATTAGCATCACCGCGTAAGGCAAGTAATTCGATGATTTTTTGTTTAGCACGTAATAAGCGCGATGGTTGAATATCACTTTGCTCCATGGTTTTAGAAACATCTAAGGCAATAATCAAAGCCGATTTGTCTTCGGTAAAAGGTGAAGGCTGTTGTTGCCATGTTGGTCCGGCTAAAACAATGATGGCTAATAGAGTATTTAGCCAAGTTATATTTCTGGGAGTGAACCAATGACTACTATTGCCCTTAACCGTCAGGTGCTTAATTATTTGTGGAGACATCATGTTTCTCCACATCGCTAAACTATCATCTCGTTGGGTAAATGTTCGTAAGATGAGTGCCATTGGAATAGCGAGCAGCAACCATTGCGGTCTTAAAAAATGAAAGTAGGCTAAGTTATTCAACGAATAAAAAAATTCAGCAAGATAAGACAACATTAAGCTTTATTCCTTTCATTCATTTCATTTCTTTTTATGCGCAGTACAACAATCAACAATGATATTAAGTACAAAAGGCTAAAGGCTATTATGGGATAAAAATGGGCGCTAGTTCTTGGCCGAAATGACTGAGACTCAAATAATTGAGGCTCAAGTTCATTAATTTCAGCATAGACTTGCTTTAATTCATTACGGGTTAATGCTTGGAAGCTTTTTCCACCCGTTACCTGAGCAATTTCACGAAGTACTTTTACATCGACTTTTTCTTCACCGACAGCTTCAGGATCGCCAATGGCTATGGTGTATATTTTGATATCTTCGGCGGCAGCAACTTTTGCTGCATCTACCGGGGGAACTCTAGAAGCCGTGTCGTTACCATCGGTTAGTACAATAAGCACTCTATTTTTTGACTCAGTATTTTTAAAAACACTAATTGATAAACCAATAGCATCACCAAACGCGGTACTTTGTCCTGCCATGCCTATTTCTGATTCATTTAACAGGCTAAGCCAAGTAGTTAAGTCATCAGTAAAGGGGGCTTGCAAATACGGAGCATCGCCAAATAGAATCAGCCCTAACCTATCATTCTTTCGTCCTTGAACAAATTCAGTTAACACCTGCTTTACTGCCATTAATCGATTAACAACTTGATTATCAGCAGTTGTAAAATCTTCTACGGCCATTGAACCCGAAAGATCAACGGCAATCATTAAATCTCTTGCTGATTTTTTTTGCACAATCGGCTCGCCAATAATTTCAGGTTTTGCCATCGATATTACTAAACAAAGCCATGCTACTACTACTAACAATCGCTGAATATTTCGACGATTTAATACTACCGCACCACTTTGTGGTTTCTCTCCGGTAACATCAATAAGTTTGGCAAAATAAGGCACCTGTATTGACGATTTTTTTTCTTTGTACACTGGTGCTAACCAAGTGACAAACACCGGTAAAATTAAAAGCACAAAAGCCCAAGGATAAACAAATTCAATCATGTTGACCTCGATGAAATTTTATCCAATGTAATATTGTCTTTTGTAAAACCTGCATTTGCTGGGCACTAATTTGATGATCTCTTTGATAAGACAATTTATGTAGCAACGATGAACAGCGTTTAGAAAATTGACTGTCTTGGCATTGTGCGTCTAGCCATAGCTCCCATCGTTGATCAGAAAGTTGGCTTACTTGAGTTCTGTCAAAAGCAGTTATTGCTGTTTTTTTCAGTAAAGCGGGTAATTGTCTAAAAATGGGGGCAGGTTCATTGGCTTGATAAATAGGTAATTCATTTAGCCAAACAAGCGCATCTCTTCGATAAGCGTTAGCGAGGTATTTTTTATAGTGCCGATAACCTTTAAGGAACAAGGCACAAAGTAGAGCAATAAGCAGTACTTGCCAAGCGATTGTTTGAGGCCACCAACTAATAGGTGCGGGGGCAGAAGTTTCAACAATATCTTTTAATATATAATTCCCCCAGGGTGCTTCAAATTGGCTCATTTCATCACCTGCCCTAAGGCTTCTCTTAGCTGCTGTTCTACCGGAGATACCGTATTAATTGATATTAAGGGAATGCGATATTTACGCGTTGTTTTGGCATAACGGGTTAACTGCTCTTCAATAACCGACTGATATTTTTGTTGAATTTTTTTATCTGACGATGAAAACTGTATTTGCTGCTTACCGTCACTTACCACCATTTGTGACATTTGAGGAAGGGTTTGCTCTAACGGATCATAAACATGACAGGCGATCACTTCATTATGTTGTCTAATGCGCTTTATGTGTTGCACACTTTGTTCATTCCAACCATGACCGTCGCCTACTAAAATGACTAACGCATTGTTTCCACAAACGTGTGTTAATTTAGCTAATGCTTTATTAAGTGATTGATTTGCATCTATTTCAACATTATTTACAGCGCCTACTTGCAATTGTTGATTATAGTTAACTATATTTTTTAATACGTTTATTACCTGCTGCCGACCACGTTTTGCCGGCACAATACTGATGTTTTTATCATTGTAGATGACCGCACCGATTCTATCGCCACTATCAACCATACGCCAAGCGATTAACGCACTTAATTTGGCGGCAATAACCGATTTCATTGTCAAGGAACTGCCAAAAAACATCGTTGCTCGTTGATCTATTAATAAATAGACATTTCGTTCGCGCTCTTCGGTATACACTTTTATATGGGGTTTTCCTGTGCGCTGAGTTACTTTCCAGTCCATAGCGCGAATATCGTCACCGGGCTGATAATGACGTAGTTCTTCAAAATTAAGTCCTCGCCCCCGTAATTTTGAAACATATTTTCCTGACAACACACTGTTTATGGGTTGTTGTGGCGAAAAAGAAAAGCCTTTGGCTAAATGTTGTAGACGTCTTAATTCATCAATATCGGTATAGATATTGCGGTCTGAGCTTCGACCGGCACTACGATCTGAGCTTTGATGTTTATCAGAAGCTATCATGTCTAAACTAAGCCACAACAACTTGCTTTAAAATTTCATCAATAACGTGATCAGCACTAATATCGTCAGCCATCGCGTCATAACTTAATACTAAACGATGACGTAATACGGCATGAACAATACTTCTGACATCGTCTGGGTCAACAAATGTTTTTCCTTTTAACCACGCGTGAGCCCGAGCGGCTTTGTCTAAAGAAATACTAGCTCTAGGGCTAGAGCCAACACTGATCCATTGTTGTAATGGTGAATCTGGATAGCGTTCTGGCTTACGAGTAGCCATCACAATTGCCACCATATAATCAATAATACTGTCTTCCATGTGAATATGATGAATTTCATCACGGGCGGTAAAAATATGTTTTGGGTCAACTTTTACATTGTCTTGTTTAACAACTAGTTCTTCGCTTCGAACAAGTTTGATAATTTGCGCTTCAGCGGCATCATCAGGGTATTCTAGGTTTATCTTCATAATAAACCTATCCATTTGAGCTTCAGGCAATGGATAGGTGCCTTCTTGTTCAACCGGATTTTGCGTTGCTAACACCATAAATAAATCCGGTAATTTATGCGTTTTTCCGGCGACAGTAATTTGTCTTTCTTCCATGGCTTCTAATAAAGCCGCTTGTACTTTGGCAGGCGAACGATTAATTTCATCTGCTAACAACAAGTTATTAAAAATAGGACCCGGTTGAAAAGTTAGCAGAGGTTTGCCTTCAACCTCTTGATAAACTTCGGTACCCGTAACATCAGAAGGTAATAAGTCAGGTGTAAACTGTACTCGCCCTAAATCTACAGATAAGGTACTCGCTAAGCTTTTAATCGAGCGGGTTTTAGCCGTGCCCGGTAAACCTTCAAGTAAGACATTACCATTGGTTAATAACGCCAAAAGCAACGAGTCAACAACCTGTTCTTGTCCGATAACTGATTGTTGAATTTGTGTTTTTAAACGCAAAATTTCTTGGTAGCTTTCGCTCATAATATTGTCCTATTTACTTTCTACTTGCTGAAGTAACTGTTGTTGTAATTGGTTAATAATATTTTCAGGTGCAATCTTACTAAGCTCATTAATACATTGTTTAGCTTGAAAATTATTGTGCTTAATTTGCAGTTCACAAAGCGCATATAAATATTGACCACTACCACTAAGTTGATATGACATTTTTAATGCTTGTTGCGCTTGTTGAAAATCTATAGCGGCTAAGCTTAGCCCATAAACATAGTAATACTGTGCATTATTAGGTGCTTTTATTGTTGCCTGCTTTAGCTGTTCTATAGCTAAAGGCGTTTGCTTTGAGCGAATATAAGCTAAGCCCAAACTATAATAAATATCGGCGTTATCAGGATTTTCTTTCTCGCCGGAGAGAAGCGTGTTATACACCAACGACTGTTTAGTGGGATCTTGGCGATATAAATCAGCTAAATTAATATAAGCATTAGCAAAATAAGGCTCAATGCGCATACTTTGTTTATAAGATTTTTCGGCGGCAGCGTTATTGCCCATATGAGCATAAACATTGCCTAAATTGACATGAGCATAACCTCTGTCGGCATTAAATTTTTGTATACCAATATAATCATCTAAGGCCGGTTGTAATTGATTTTTTTGCGCTTGGTTTAGTTGCTGCCATAATGGAATTAGCGCTAAAGCGGCTTCTGCACGCACAGATAACACCTTATCAGTTAATAACGGAGATACTATTCGCCAACGCTCTGCTCCGGCAATGCCAATAGCACCTCTGATGGCTCCAACTCGAATATGGCTGCTGTTATCTTTAACACCTCGGGCAATAGCAATCATGGTATTGGTGTCGGTAAAAGTGGTCATACGTTCAAGCGCGGAAGCGCGGATAATATCGGCATTGAGCACATTTTGGGCGATATGAGAAAGTGCATTTGCCGTTTCACGATAACCTTGATCTGCGGCTGAAAATACTGGCGCAAAATGATTTTCATGGGTAATAGCAGAGTTTGGAAACCATTGTTTGGTTTTGTCTTCACTCCATTGGCTTGTTTTATCTTCGTGGCAGCTTAAACATATATCTGGCGTACCTAATTTTTTAGCAAGATCAGGTCTTGGAATATGCCAACCATGATCTCGTCGGGCATCAATTTGCATATAGGTCGTTTCAGGCATATGACAATTAACACACTGCGCTCCTGCTGACTCAGGTTGATGATGATGATGTTCTGGTACGGCATAACTCGTTGCTATATGGCACTGTAAACAAACTTGCTCTTGAGGAATTACTAATTTTGCAGAGTGAGGATCATGACAGTTTGTACAAGTTACCCCTTTTTGATGCATTTTACTTTGCAAAAAAGAGCCATAAACAAAGTCTTCATCATAAACTTGGCCATCGGGGTAGTATAGATCACTATTAATCAGCTCTAATAAATAACGTTCGCCAAATTCATTGCCTTTTACATGATCATTGTTACTTATTTGTACGTGTCTGCTATGGCATTGTGCACAAACTAAACTTTGCTGACTTTGATGAATCGCTTCAGGTTGAAGGGTGTTGTTATTTTCTTGTTTTACCCAAGACTTTACTGACTTTTGCAGTTGCCGTTCAAAGCCTTTATTTTTACTGAATTGAGTGTCGTTATCACCGTTACTGTTACTGTTACTGTTACTGTTACTGTTACTGTTATCGGTATCGTTATCGTTATTGTGTTTATACTTACCTTCACTCCACGCGATATGGCTTTTAGCTGGGCCATGACAGCCTTCACAACCTACATTAACTTCACTAAAAGTGGTTTTAAAGCTATTCGTTTCTAAATCAAAGTTCTTTTTTACATCGGTTGAGTGACAATCGGCACACATGTAATTCCAATTTTGACCGGTATTTGTCCAAAAAAATTCTTGATGATGCTCGGTAAATTGGGGATATAAATTAAACCAACGTTGACCTCCGGCTGATTTAGTCCTTGAATCCCAAGCAAAGGGAATAAGCTGAATACGACCGTCTTCAAATTCAACCATGTATTGTTGTAATGGTTCATAGGCAAAAGTATATTTAATTTGATAATCATGAAATTTACCATCAGCACCTTCAATATTGACCCAAAATTGCTGACCTTTTCGGTAAAAACGATTGTCTTTGCCATCAAATTTTAATACGGCATTATTAAAATTAGCTAATACACTGTCTTCGTTGGCATGTAGCATCGATCTTTCATGATGCGATCCTTGCCATGTTTGATATTGGTTTTCATGACAACTTTTGCAAACCGTTGAACCAACAAAGTTACTGGCATACAGTGGTGATGTTAGTAAAAAAACAACGAGGAAAGTAAATGTTCGCATCACAATATTTCCTGCTGATTTAATACCAATCGAAAGCCGATATCTGGCATTCTTACATTACTGGTAGCACCATCACGGCGAAATACTTGCGATTCATGAGCATCAAATTCATAGCCGCCACCACGAATAACTTTCATGGTTGTTTTAGTTAAATCAGATGAGTTCAAAAAGAGTGGATTTTTTTTCGGTGAATGTTGGTAATACACTTTATTCATATCGTCATGGCAAAATTCCCATAAGTTACCAGTCATATCAAAAATGCCAAGTTCATTGGGCTTTTTCTGCGCAACCTCATGGCTTTTTCGCTTAGCATTTTTAGCATACCAAGCGACATCGGCAATATTATTGGAGCCACTAAATAAATAATCTTTTGATTTGTTACCCCCTTTAGCGGCAAATTCCCATTGAGCTTCTGAAGGTAAGCGAAAAGTTTTACTGGTGAGGTTATTTAATTTTTTAATAAATGCTTGAATGTTCATCCAACTAATATTGTTCACCGGGCAGTTATCACAAGCATGATAACTGACATTCCAGCCCATTACCTCTTCGAACAATACTTGGGTAATTTCAGTACGGCTAATATAAAAGTTGTCTAATTCAACTTGATGTATGGGTTGTTCGCGCTTAATTGCTTCTTCAGAGTCAGAGCCCATATAAAAAATACCTCCTTCAACATAAACCATACTCGCTAAAAATGTTGTAATGATATTATCTTGTTTATTCGCATTCACTTGAGGACTAGAGACTATAAAAAATAAAATGAAAATAGATTTTAAAAGAGACATCATTGTTACCATTAACTCCTTTGGTACGCGTTTACAAAGGGTAAAGCGAGGTGTGTTTATTTTTATTTGAAGTAATTTATCAAAAAACCACTTTAAATAAAAATGAAGGCGATTATTTTTTAAATAATGACCTTCATTGAGTGAGTTTAGTTTGCTTAGATTTTAAGTTTAGCTTACTTACGTTTAAGGCACAAAGCTTCCTGGTTTTTGACGTTGTGGAAATTCTTTAAAAGTTTGTTTAAACGCACCTACTTTATACATTGCTGGCGCCATTAAGAACATATGTTCAGCATACCATTGAGCATAGCCGCCTGCTTCATGATCCATACGCTCTAAGGGGTCCATTCTCAAATTATACATTTTAGGTGCACGTAAAACATTCCATGGTTTTTGCCATGTTTCTAAGCCATGAGCGGTTTGTTCACGAAAAACTAATTTGTAATCGCCGTCTCGTATAGCAACCACTTCACCAGTATCAGAAGAATAGATGAATTCTTTACGTGGTCCTGCTTTTGAAGTGTCTAAAAAGTGTGGTAAAAAGTTGTAGCCGTCTAAATGCACTTTGTATTTTGTTCCTGAAACAGTTTTACCTTTTTTAAGATCTGCTTTGATACTATCATCACCGGCAGCCGCTAGCATGGTAGGTAACCAATCTTGCGTTGAAATTATTTCATTCGATACTTGATTTGGTTTGATTTTACCTTGCCATTTAACCATCATAGGAACACGGTAACCACCTTCCCAATTTGAGTTTTTCTCACCTCTAAATAAGGTATAACCGCCATCGGGCCATAACATTAATTCTGCGCCATTATCGGTGGTGTACATAATAATAGTATTATCAGTAATGCCTAAATCATCAATTTTATCTAATAATTGACCAACATGACCGTCATGTTCAACCATGCCGTCAGCATAGATCCCTTGACCGGTAACGCCTTGAGACTCTGGCTTTAAACGCGTCCATATATGCATGCGAGTGGAGTTAAACCAAACAAAAAATGGTTTTTTAGCTGCATGGGCTTTATCAATAAATTTTAGCGTTTTCGCTAATACTTCTTCATCAATAGTTTCCATACGTTTTTTCGTTAATGGACCAGTGTCTTCAATTTTACCATCAGCAAATGAATGGATAACACCACGTGGGCCAAAGCGTTTTTTAAAAGCCGGATCTTTTGGATAATCAGGATGCTCTGGTTCGTCTTCGGCATTTAAGTGGTATAAATTACCAAAAAACTCATCAAAACCATGGTTGCTTGGTAAATGTTCATCTTGATCGCCTAAGTGATTTTTACCAAATTGCCCCGTTGTATAGCCTTTTGCTTTCAATAGCTCAGCAATAGTGGGATCTTTTTTACTTAAGCCTTCTTTAGCGCCGGGCAAGCCTACTTTGGTTAAACCCGTACGCATAGGGTGTTGTCCGGTAATAAAACCTGAACGACCCGCGGTACAGCTTTGATCTCCATAGGAGTCAGTAAATAAAATTCCATCATTGGCTATTCTGTCAATATTTGGCGTTTTATAACCCATCATGCCTCGATTGTATGCACTGATATTAAAGGGACCAATATCATCACCCCAGATAGCAAGAATATTAGGCTTAGCTGTATCTGTGGTGGCAAGAACCGATGTTGACGCGACAAGCAAGCCAATCCCTATTACTACTTTTTTAAATTTGAGCATATTTTCCCTCTTTAATTCAGTTGGTTAATGTAAAAATCACATAAACTAACAACGTGTTGAAATACTGCTTATCTGTTATATCAGATTGTTTTCATCTAGTTACTAATGGTTATCATTTATACAAGGTTAGTATATGTGTAAAGCATTTGTTAATTCAATGTTTAAAAAAATTTTAATGAATGTAAGCTTAAAAAAAAACATTATAAAATTGGAATAAGCGGCCTAATTTGTGTTTCATAATGAAGTAGTTAAGTATTAAGGGCTTATAACTTGTTTAGTTCAATTGAATAACTGCAGTGAATGTTAGTTTAATTAATAGACAATTAACAATAATTTATTACCATAGCAGTATAAGTAAAACTTATACTGCTATGGTAATATGTTGTGTAATTTTTATATTGAAAGAAATAATTCACTAAATATGAATAGAAACTTGAGAAGTATTGATTTTAATTTACTGACTATTTTTGCCGGATTAATGCGCGATAAAAACCTGAGCCATACTGCTGAAAATTTAGGGATGACTCAGCCAGCGGTATCTCAAGCGTTAAAAAGGTTACGTAGTTTATACAACGATCCTTTATTTGAGCGTAAGGGCGGAAAAATGCAACCTACTCGTCAGGCTGAAACTATCTATCCAACGGTTAATAAAGCACTAGAAAGTATACTGACGACCTTACCAGATCCACATCAATTTGAGGCAAAAAAAGCGGAATTAGAATTTCATATCAATATTCTTGGTTTAGATAATCAATTGTTTTTAAGTAATATTGTTCAGCGAGTTGCTAAGGAAGCCCCTAATATAGCATTAACCATAACTTCAGACGTATTAGATGATCCAGAGCAAGCTTTACGAAATAAAGAATATGATTTACATATAGATTATTTACCGATTAAAGAAACAGGTTGCCATCACCAAATATTGATTACAGATCAACTTTTTGTCGTTGCCAATAAGAGTCACCCCAGATTAGCAGATAAAAAGAACTTATTATTATCTGACTATTTAGCGGAAAAACATGCGGTTTTGACCCCGAGAAAAGACAATGTTTATCCACTAAAAAAAATGATCACTGATTTTAATAACGATCGAATCATAAAATATACTTCAACAAATATACAAAGTATTTTAGAAGTGGTTGGTGCTACTGATTACTTATGTATTGTGCCAGGAATTGTTTTCCGCTCGATGAAAAATGTTGAAGACTTTATTTACTTCACACCCCCTTTTAAAACGAATGAGATCAATGTTTTTGTTAATTGGCATTGGACAATGGAACATAACAAGCCACTGCGTTGGTTACGCAAAATCATTGTTGAAGTATTCAATGAGTTAACATCTGAAGTAAAAGCGAAAGTGTTAACGTAGAAAGTCACTAATTTTTATTTCTATAAGGTTAAGCTATATCTGCTCAATGAGTTGAACCTGTCATTTTAAAAATTAAATAAACCCCTTATTCTGTTTTGATATAAAAAATATCTATCTATTCCTTTTTGTTTTGTTGATTTTTGTCTATCATTTACGCATTAATTAATATAGGTAAAATATTATGTTGTCAGAATCACTTCATCTACAACAAGAAGTAAAGCAAAATACTGCAAATACAACCAGCGCTTTAGATGTTGGTCAGTTAAGTGCATTGCAGCAAGCTATTGGTAGCTATTCATCATTGCAACTTGCTTGGGCAAGTGGTTACTTAGCGGCAAAAAGTGAACAGGGGCAAAGTGTACAAGCTACTGTTGCAACCGCTTCTGCGCCAGCCAAAACACTTACTATTTTATACGCATCACAAACCGGTAATGCGAAAGGTGTTGCTAGTCAATTAGAAAAAAGTGCTAGCGCGGCTGGTATTAATGCCAAGTTAGTGAACATTAGTGACTTCAAAGCTAAGTCAATCAAAAATGAATCACATGTGCTTATTGTTGCTAGTACTAATGGCGAAGGCGAGCCACCTGATGACGCGATTGAATTTCATGAGTTTTTATTAGGCAAAAAAGCGCCTAAATTACCTAACCTTAGCTATAGCGTACTTGCGCTTGGCGATAGTAGTTATGAGTTTTTCTGTCAAACCGGTAAAGATTTTGATGAACGCTTAAAAGAGTTAGGTGCTAAGCAAGTATTACCACGTGTTGATTGTGACGTTGATTACGACAGCGAAAGTGAAAGCTGGACGTTAAGCATTGTTGAAAACCTTAAAGATGAATTAACACAAGCTGATGCGGCGTTAGCGCCCGTGGTAGATTTACCTGTTGTTGCCGCAAGTCAATACAGTAAGCAAAATCCATTGAATGCTGAATTTGTTTTAAGCCAAAAAATTACCGGTCGTGACTCAGCCAAAGATGTTCGCCATATTGAAATTGATTTAGGTGAGTCAGGCTTAACTTATCAAACCGGTGATGCCTTAGGTATTTATTTTGAAAATAACAGCGCCTTAGTTGCTGAATTATTAGCCGCACTTAGCTTTAGTGGCGATGAACAAGTCAGTTTAAAAGTAAATGGTAGCGAGCAAAATTTCACCTTAAAAGAGGCGTTAACAAGTCAATTAGAAATTACTCAAACGGCACCCGCCTTTATTGATTTTTGGGCGAATCAAAGTGGCGATGAACAACTTTTAGCGCTAGCGACAGATAAAAATGCGGCGCGAGAATTTTCCGGTAATCATCAAATAGTTGATGTGGTTAATTTAGCTGCTGCTGAATTGGCAGCACAAACCTTTGTTGATGCCTTACGTAAAATCACCCCCCGTTTATATTCTATCGCTTCAGCACAAGCGGAAGTTGAAGAAGAAGTACATTTAACGGTTGGCTTAGTTTCTTATGAAAAAGACGGTAAGCAGCGTTTTGGTGGTGCTTCTCACTTTTTAGCCGAAGGGGTTGACGAAGGGCAGAGTATTCGCATTTTTGTTGAGCATAATGATAACTTCCGTTTACCTAGCGATAACAATACGCCGGTGATTATGATTGGCCCAGGTACGGGCGTTGCACCTTTTAGAGCTTTTATGCAGCAGCGTGATGCTGATGAAGCTAACGGTGATAACTGGATGTTCTTTGGCGATCAAACTTTCACCCAAGACTTCTTGTATCAAGTTGAATGGCAAAATTATTTAAAATCTGGTTTGTTAACACGTATGGATGTTGCTTTTTCGCGTGATCAAGCAGAAAAAGTTTACGTACAAGATAGATTAAAGGAGCAGGCGAGTGACGTTTTCGCTTGGCTTGAACGTGGCGCTCATCTTTATATTTGTGGCGATGCCAATCGCATGGCAAAAGATGTACACCAAACGCTACTTGATATTATTGTTGAACAAGGCAATTTAAGCAGCGAACAAGCAGAGCAGTATTTAAAAGATTTACGTAGTAATAAACGCTACCAGAAGGATGTTTACTAATGACAACCGAACTTATTGTAAAAGGCAAATTAGCCGATAATGAACGTTTAAAAGCCGAAAGTGATTACTTGCGCGGTACTATTGCTACCGATTTAAAAGATAGAATGACGGGTGGCTTCACCAGTGATAACTTTCAGTTGATTCGTACTCATGGTATGTATCAGCAAGACGATAGAGATATTCGTGGTGAGCGTCAAAAACAAAAGTTAGAGCCGTTACATAATGTGATGTTACGTGCACGTTTACCCGGTGGTATTATTACACCAACGCAATGGCTAGGTATTGATAAATTTGCTGATACTCATACTTCTTATGGCAGTATTCGTTTAACAACGCGTCAAACTTTTCAGTTTCACGGCGTATTAAAGCCAAATATCAAATTAATGCATCAAACATTAAACAGTATTGGTCTTGATTCAATTGCCACAGCGGGTGATGTTAACCGTAATGTGCTTTGTACTTCTAACCCGGTAGAGTCAGCATTACATCAAGAAGCCTATGAGTGGGCTATTAAATTAAGCGAGCATTTATTACCGCAAACTCGTGCTTACGCTGAAATTTGGTTAGATGAAGAAAAAGTTGAAACCACAGAAGATAAAGTTATTGAGCCAATTTTAGGAAGCACTTACTTACCGCGTAAATTCAAAACTACGGTGGTAATTCCCCCTAACAATGATATCGATTTACACGCTAACGACTTAAATTTTGTTGCGATCAGTGATAATGGCAAACTAATTGGTTTTAACGTACTTGTTGGTGGCGGCCTAGCAATGACCCACGGGGATAAAGCAACTTATCCTCGTTGTGCTGATGACTTTGGCTTTATTCCTTTGGCGCACACTTTAGCGGTAGCTGAAGCGGTGGTTACTACGCAACGTGATTGGGGTAACCGAGTAAATCGTAAAAATGCTAAAACAAAATACACTTTAGATAGAGTGGGTATAGATACCTTTAAAGCGGAAGTTGAACGACGTGCAGGCGTTGATTTTACTGAGTCTCGTCCTTATGAGTTTACCCATCGTGGCGACAGTTTTGGTTGGGTTGCGGGCATTGATGGCAAACATCATTTAACATTGTTTGTTGAAAATGGTCGTATATTAGATTTCCCTGAAACAGCAGAGCAACAAGCTAAGCCCTTGAAAACAGGCGTCGCTGAAATTGCTAAAATTCATCAAGGTGATTTTCGTATTACTGCTAACCAAAATTTAATTGTTGCCGGTGTAGCTGAGCAAGACAAAGCTAGAATAGAACAATTAGCACGTCAATATGGTTTGATTGATGACGGCGTTTCTATTCAACGTAAAAACTCAATGGCGTGTGTTGCTTTTCCAACATGTCCTTTAGCGATGGCAGAAGCAGAGCGTTATTTACCTAGCTTAGTCACTGATGTAGAAAAAATATTAGTGAAAAATAAACTACCTAATGAGCATATTATATTGCGAGTAACGGGTTGTCCTAATGGTTGTGGACGAGCAATGTTGGCTGAAGTTGGCTTAGTGGGTAAGGGGCCAAATAGATATAATATGTATTTAGGCAGTGATCAAGCCGGAAGCCGTGTACCGAAGTTATATAAAGAAAATATGAGCAATGACAATATCTTATCTGAAATAGATCGTTTAAGTGCTCGTTGGGCAACTGAACGTGAAACAGGTGAAGGTTTTGGTGATTTTACGGTACGAGTTGGCATTGTTGATAAAGTAGAAATTAGTATGCGAGATTTTCATGATGACTAGTTCACTAACGCAGAGTAATGCGAAAAATAATGCGCAAAGCAATATGGCTATTAATAATCGTTTTCCAGCGTCACTACCTAAGCCGTGGTTAGCGCAATGGAACGAAGACTTAGAGCAACAATCGCCTATTAAAAGAGTTGAATGGGCAATGGAAAATTTGCCTAGTCAATTTGTTTTATCTTCTAGTTTTGGTATTCAATCAGCTGTGATGTTGCATATGATGACTCAAGTTGATAATAATATCCCCGTGTTAATTACTGACACTGGCCATTTATTTCCAGAAACATATCATTTTATTGAGCAGTTAACTGAGCGGTTAAAGCTTAATTTACATGTTTATAGTGCGAAAGAAAGTGCCGCATGGCAAATGGCAAAATATGGTGAACAATGGGCGAAAGATGAAGAATCTCTTAAGGAATATAACCGTAAGAATAAGGTTGAACCTTTAGAGCGTGGCTTGTCAGAATTAAACTGTGGCACTTGGTTTTCAGGCATTCGTCGTCAACAATCACAACACCGAGAAACCTTGTCTGTTGTGAGTATTTTACGTGGTCGATTTAAAGTTCATCCTATTATTAATTGGACAAATAAAGATGTGCACCAATATTTAACCAAGCATAATTTACCATACCATCCATTATGGGATGAAGGTTATGTATCAGTGGGTGATGTGCACAGTACTCGACCGTTGACCTTAGGTATGGAAGAAAGTGAAACACGTTTTGGTCCAGGGCAAAGAGAATGTGGACTACATACCGGTGGCGATGGAATTTAAATTTTAGTGGCGAGTTGATCGTTATGAAGTGATAGTTACGAGTTTCGCAGTCAATCTTTTCGCGACTTGCTACTTCTCTTGCTCGTCACTGGATCTATTCGCCACTCGGCACTTTTCTTATTCGTTACTGAACCTATTCTATGTCAAAATGATGACTTAATTGCTGTTTTAAAACGGTAAAAAAGTTGTCATTTGGTTTATCACTAATTAACTGTGCTAACTCAGCGCCGACCGGCGTGAATTTATAAAACTGAATACTAGAATTAGCTTTTATACAGTTGAGTTTTAGCGGTAGACCATTGTAATTAAAGTTTAATTTTTCATTGCTATCCATTAAATTTGATTCGCTTTCTTGCATAAAAATCAAATGGTTTTCGGCTAACGTTAGTAAATCAGCATAGTTTAAGCCAAATTGACTTAGGTTTATTTTTTGTTGTCTATTGTTATCAAAAAAATTAAGTAATCCAGGTTGTTGGTATACACCCGAAATTAAACGAATATTTTTTTTACTTTGATCTTTAACTGATAAAGAGCAGGCTTTTGCTAAAAGCTTAGCGTCAAAAATACTCATTTCTGTGAATATTTTCAGTGCTTTTAAAGAAAAAGTACCCGCGCGAGATAATTCTCCCGATAAAATTTTTGCCCATAAATCTTGCATTGTTTTATTGCTAACATTTTCTGCTAAATTAATGTAACGGCTAAACCAATCATTATCAGTTCTTTGGTCAATATCATTATTAGTGCAATAGCCTAATGTTTTTTTAATAATGGCTTCAATATTTTGTTGTTTTCGTAAAACCGCCATCCGTTCGCGCTTTATTGAACGATCTTCAATAGGCATCTGTTTTTCAATGGGTAATATAGCGCCTTCTAAAGCAAATTTTTTGGCAAGTTTTAAAAAATTTTGAGGAGGAGAAAGTGCATTTGATTTTTCGGCGTCGATTACTGCAGGTTTGGCACTAATTTCATCTTGTTCATTGATCACAACAACGGTGTTTTTATCTTTTGTCATGTTGATAGTCCAGTCCTGAAAATGTATTTTATTAGTTGGTTTTGTTAAATATTATTCAAAGTCGCTTTTATTATACGCATAAATGATGTAAAAATGATATTGTGAGTTATAGTTAACTATTATGTTTAAAATACAAATTTAATGAGTAAAAATCACTCGTTAATTGAGGGCAGTATGCAGGCATCAGAAAATTCAAACGATGATTTTTTATTTATCGATGATAGTGATGAGGATGAAATTTTAGAAAATGATCATGAGGGTACTTGGCAGGTACTTATTGTTGATGACGATCCTGAAATTCATTCTGTAACACAACTTGCCTTATCAGATCTTATCGTTCTTGGCAGGCGCCTAGAATACCTTCATGCCTATTCAGGTAAAGAATCTTGTCAGTTAATTGAAGATAATCCAGATATCGTTTTAGTGCTACTTGATGTGGTAATGGAAACAGACGATGCAGGTTTAAATGTCGTTAAGCATATTCGAGAAAAATTACATAAACAAGATATTCGTATTGTTTTACGTACCGGTCAGCCCGGCTACGCACCTGAAGAAAGTGTAATTAAAGAATATGATATTAATGACTATAAAACGAAAACTGAATTAACGCGTCGTAAATTAGTGACAACAGTCTATGCGGCTATTCGCTCTTATCAACAAATTGCAACGGTAACCGAAAACCGTACTGGTTTAGAAAAAATAGTATCAGGTGCTGCAGAGTTACTGGAACTTCACTCAATATCTGCCTACAGCCAAGGCGTTTTAATTCAATTAGAAAAGCTACTTTCGACAAAATTAACGGCATTGTTTTGTGCTCGTGGGCAAGGAATAATTGATGATGCAGATGATTTAAGTTTTTATATTATTGGTCAGCAGGGGTTTTCTGCAATATTAGAAAACCAAAAACTAGAAACATTAAACAACAAACAAATAGACCAGCAAGTAAAAACATGTTTTGTTCAAAAATCACATCAATACACCGATGATAATGTGAGTTTATATCTTGCTAGTGGTGGTTATCGTGCGGTTATCAATTTTTCATTAGCCGAACCTTTAAGTGAAACGCAAAAGCAATTATTAAATGTTTTTCTATCAAGTGTGGCGATTGGTTATGAAAATGTTCATTTATTTCAAAAATTAAGTAATGCAGCTTATAAAGACTGGCTAACAGGGTTACCTAATAGACTTGAGTTTGTCCATTTATTAGATTCGTTTGCTCAAAATGATTCTAATGATGAAATTGCCGTATTAATTGATCTCAATCGTTTTAGTGATGTTAATGATGGCTTAGGTCAAGACCTTGGAAATTCATTACTTGTAGCTGTTGCGCAACGTATAAAAAGTAAAGTAGGCTCTCATTGTAAAATTGCTCGTGTTGGCGCTGATGTTTTTGGCATTATTGGTCCTAAAGGCAGTTTAACGCCAGAAAAATTAATGACTTTATTTGAGCAACCATTTATTGCGGGAGAGCAACATTTACCAATTAACGCGTGTTTTGGCTTTTGTGCTAAAGAGCATGCGCATTCGTCAGGTGTTAAAGTATTAAATCAAATAAACATCGCCTTAAATTTAGCGAAAAAAGAAGGTAATGAACACTTTGCTTTTTATAATTTGGCCATGGAAGACAAGACGCAGTGGCGTTTAAATATGATCAGCCAATTGCGCAGTGATTTTTCTAACAACCATCTTGAGCTGTGGTATCAACCGCAATTAAGTCTTGAATCTGGCAATGTTATTGGTGCTGAAGCGTTATTAAGATGGCGTACAGCAGATGGTAAATTTATTTCTCCTGCGATATTTATTCCTTTAGCCGAATATTCCGGTTTAATAGTTGAAATTGGAGATTGGGTTGTAAACCAAGCTTGCCAACAAATAAAGCTACTTGAACAGGAAAATTTTAATCAAATTAGTATTTCTGTGAATGTTTCTATTCCTCAATTTAGACGAGGAAATTTTGTTGATACTGTACTGAAAGCGATACAAACACATCAAGTAGAACCGAGTAAGCTTGAGTTGGAAATCACAGAAAATATTTTAATGGATGATCCTCAAGCGGTTGTAGATGCCTTAATTGAACTTAAAAAAGAAGGTATTAGCGTTGCATTAGACGATTTTGGCACAGGTTACTCGTCATTAAGTTATTTACAAAAACTTCCTTTAGATCGACTAAAAGTAGATCGCTCTTTTGTTACCGATATCGATAAAGAAGGTAAATCAATAATCGCTGAAACCATCATTGAACTTGGTCAGAAAATGAATTTAAAAGTCATTGCTGAAGGCATTGAAACAATAGAAGAACAAGCTCGATTACTTGAGTTAGGTTGTGATGAAGTACAAGGGTTTTATTATGCGAAACCGATGCCCGCCAATGAATTTTTAGCTTTTCTTAAAAAGAATAGTTAAAAAAATCATTAGCATTAATCCTTGGCTTCTATTTTGTCACTCCCAAAGTCTCTAATCGGGGATCTATCTCATTAAAGACTAGAACTTCGATTAAATTCCCTAGAATATAACGTGATTAAGTTTTTTTGCTTGTCAAAATCACTATTAGCTGAATAATTTCCTCGCAACTCGTTACGCTTTTTCTTGATAACGTAATTCAACACCAATCATCGGTTTTGTTGGGATCAACAACGCTAACACTAGCGAGCATAACGCAAATACAGCACCAATATAAAACACCCACGATGGTTGTATAATCCATAACATACCGAGTAATGCAGGAATAACCACTGCGGCAATATGATTAATTGAAAAGCTAACGCCTGCACTGGCAGCAATATCTTCAGGTTGTGCTATTTTTTGAAAATAAGTTTTAATGGCAATGGCTAAAGCAAAAAATAGATGATCTATGACGTAGAGTACGGCAGCAATATTTTCATTTTCAACTAAGCCATAGCAAATAAAAACAATAATAAGACCAATATATTCAAATCTTAACGTTGCTCGTTCGCCTATTTTTCCAATTATCTTGCCAATTTTTGCCGCAAATAACCAATTGAAAACATAGTTAATAAGAAATAGAGCGCTAATATCTGCAACGCTATAATGAAATTTTTCAACCATTAAAAACCCAGCAAATACCACAAAAATTTGCCGGCGAGCACCGCTAAAAAACGTTAATGCATAAAATAACCAATAGCGCTTTCTTAAGATGAGTTTTTTTGTTTGTGGTGTTTTTTCTTTAAAATGGGTAAAAGACAAAGCTAGTAATAAAGTTAACACTAAACCGATACTACCAAATAACGTATAAGTCAGTTGGTAGCTCCATGAAAACTGCTCCATTAACAACCAGATACTTGAAAAAGCTAATAATGAGGCTATCGCTTTTACTGAAAGCACTTTACCCAAAAAGTGTGCTGTTTTGTCTTTATCAATCCATTGTAATGTTAATGATTGGCTTAACGTTTCATAATAATGAAAACCAACAGACATGAATATTGTGGTTAAATATAAACCAAATACACTGGGGAAATAGCCGGTTAATAAAACGCCTAAACTGGTTATCGCAAGAGAAATTAATGCTAAGCGTTGCTCTTTAATAAAGAGTAATACGTAAATTACGGTGAATGCTAGAAATCCAGGTATTTCGCGTAAGCTTTGTAGCTGACCTATTTCTATACCAGTGAAGTTTGCTTTTTCAATAACAAAGTTATTGAGTAAAACCATCCAAACAGAAAAAACTAATGGCATAGTAAAAGCCATAGCGAGTAGTAAATTTTCAGGCTTATTAAAGGGATTAATTAATTTCATTGTTCTCTACTATGTATATTATTGCATTGTTGTTATTAAAGCTGAAAAAGATAAGAGAGCGATGAATAAATGCATATTTTCATGGTTCAATGTTCAAATAAGTTTATTAACAAAAAAATAAAAAGTAATAATAACACTTACTCACTAATATTCTCATCAATATTATTATTGTTAATAAGCTTTGTTTTTCAGCTACAAGAATGTTAATTAATCAAAATTAATACAGTCAATTTAAACAAGTGTTTAAATAAATTTGCTATTCGTTTTCTTTCAAGGCACACTCAGTCGTCTATTATTAATCTGGTTGTACCAATCTTATTAGGCTATGCCATTAAGTAGGTACTCAGATATTAATACATCAACACCACTTTTTTAAGATAAGCGTGAAGGAGACAACATATGATATATCAAGGTAAAAGCCTGAGTGCCCAATTACTTGAAGGCGGCATTGTTGAATTAAAATTTGATGCTCAGGGTTCTGTTAACAAATTTGACCAAGCCACTTTTGCAGAATACACCGCGGTAGTTGCTGCAATTAATAACTGTAGCGAAGCAAAGGGCGTTATTATTACTTCGGGTAAATCCACCTTTATTGTGGGTGCCGACATTACTGAGTTTTTAGCTTCATTTAAAGAGCCTGAAGAAGTGCTTATTTCTGGGGTTAAAAAGTCAACCGATGTTTTTGATGCTTTCGAAGATCTTCAATTACCCACTATTGCGGCAATTAATGGTGTTGCATTAGGTGGCGGCTGTGAAATTACCTTAGCATGTGATTATCGTATAGCGGATACTACGGTGAGTATTGGTTTACCTGAAGTTAAATTAGGCATTATGCCTGGTTTTGGTGGTACGGTTCGTTTGCCTCGTATTATTGGCGCAGATAATGCTATTGAATGGATGAGTACAGGTAAAGGACACCGCGCAGATTCGGCTTTAGCCGTTGGTTTGTTAGATGCCGTTGTTGCCCCTGAAAAGTTAAAAACTGCGGCAATTAATATGCTTAAACAAGCAATTTCAGGTAAGTTAGACTGGCGCGCTAAACGTCAATCTAAGTTAGTCGCATTAACGCTTAGTACTGTTGAAGCCATGATGACCTTTAGCACTTGCAAAGGCATGATTGCTGCAAAAGCTGGTAAGCATTATCCGGCACCAATGGTAATGGTTAAAACGGTTGAAGCTGCTGCTTGTTTAGATCGAGCAAGTGCGATGGCGGTAGAAAATTCAGGTTTTGCAAAGTTAGCGAAAACAGAGGCTGCAACGGCTCAAATTGGTTTGTTTTTGGCAGATCAAGTGGTTAAAGGTAAAGCGAAAAAAGCAACTAAACAAGCAACTAAAGCAGTAAACAAAGCGGCGGTACTAGGCGCAGGTATTATGGGCGGCGGTATTGCTTACCAGTCTGCTTATAAAGGTACGCCGATCATTATGAAAGATATTAATGATCAAGCGCTTGACTTAGGGCTTAGTACGGCGTCAGATATTCTCATTAAGCAAGTTGACCGCGGTCGTATGAAGGTTAAAAAAATGGCCGAGGTTTTAAATAAGATTACTCCAAGTTTAAGTTATGACAGTGTTAAAGATGTTGATATTGTTGTAGAGGCAGTGGTTGAAAATCCGAAAGTAAAAGGCATGGTGTTAGCTGAAGTAGAAGGTGCGCTTAGTGAAGATGCTATTTTAACCTCTAACACCTCAACTATTTCTATTGATTTACTCGCCCAAAGTGTGAAACGGCCAGAAAATTTTTGTGGCATGCATTTCTTTAATCCCGTACATAGAATGCCTTTAGTAGAAGTTATTCGTGGTAAATATACCTCGGATGAAACGGTTGCGGCCGTTGTTGCTTATGCCGCTAAAATGGGTAAATCACCTATTGTGGTTAATGATTGTCCTGGTTTTTATGTTAATCGTGTTTTATTTCCATACTTTGCTGGCTTTAGTCAGTTAATACTTGAAGGTGCTGATTTTTCCTCGATTGATAAAGTGATGGAAAAACAATTTGGCTGGCCAATGGGACCTGCATACTTACTTGACGTTGTTGGTATTGATACGGCTGATCACTGTACTGGTGTTATGTCAGCAGGTTTTCCAACACGGATGAAAAAACTGGAAAATGATCCCGTAAACACCTTATATAGCAATGATCGTTTTGGTCAGAAAAATGGTAAAGGTTTTTATGATCACAGCAAAGATAAACGTGGTCGCCCAACAAAAATACCTAGTGACATGGCTTATCAATTACTTATCGATAATTGCGCAGATAAAAAAGATTTTTCAAGCGACGAAATTATTACTCGATTAATGATCCCCATGGTCAATGAAGTGGTACGTTGCTTAGAAGAAGGCGTTGTTGATACGGCAGCTGAAGCTGATATGGGCTTAATTTATGGTATCGGCTTCCCCCCCTTTAGAGGAGGCGCAATTCGTTATTTAGAAACACTTGGTATTGATAACTTTATCGAAATGGCTGATAAATATGCTGATTTAGGTGAAATATATCAAGTTACGGATGGAATGCGCGACATGGCAAAATCAGGTAACTCTTATTTTGACATAAAAAGTTTTACCAACATTAACACCACTAAATAAGCCCTTAGGAGAATTACTATGAAAGAAGTTGTTATTATTGATTGCATTCGAACTCCGATGGGACGCTCAAAAGCAGGTGTTTTTCGCAATGTGCGCGCAGAAAAATTGTCAGCACATTTAATGACGCAGATTTTAAAGCGTAACCCTGCATTAGATCCTAATGATATTGAAGATGTTATTTGGGGTTGTGTAAAGCAAACCAAAGAACAAGGCTTTAATATTGCTCGTAACGCGGCCTTGTTAGCAGGCTTACCAAAATCAATTGGCGGGGTAACGGTAAACCGTTTATGTGGTTCATCAATGCAAGCATTACATGATGCAAGTACCAGCATTATTGCCGGACAAGGCGATGTATTTCTCATTGGTGGCGTTGAGCATATGGGTCATGTTCCTATGATGTATGATGTTGATTTTGCGCCAGAGTTGAGTAAACACATTGCTCGTGCTTCAGGCAGTATGGGATTAACGGCTGAATTACTCGGTAAGCAATACGGAATTACCCGAGAAATGCAAGATGCTTTTGGAGCTCGCTCTCATCAAAAAGCGCATGAGGCGACATTGTCTGGTCGATGGGACAATGAAATTGTTGCTACCGAAGGGCATGATGCTGATGGCGGATTAATTTTAGTTGAGCATGATGAAGTTATTCGTCCTGAAACTACTGTTGAAGGGTTGTCAGCGCTTAGACCGGTATTTGATCCGGTTAACGGCACGGTAACCGCCGGCACATCCTCAGCATTATCTGATGGCGCTTCGGCAATGTTAGTAATGTCGGCAGATAAAGCCAAAGAGCTAGGCTTAACGCCACGTGTTAAAATTCGCGGTATGGCTGTTGCAGGTTGCGATCCCTCAACCATGGGCTACGGACCCGTTCCGGCAACCAATAAAGCTTTAAAACGTGCAGGTTTATCTATTGAAGATATTGAATTGTTTGAATTTAACGAAGCTTTTGCTGCGCAAGCACTTTCTTGTGTTCGGGCATTAAAAATAGAAGATAAAATGGATCAAATTAATTTAAACGGTGGCGCTATTGCGCTTGGTCATCCGCTAGGTTGTTCAGGCTCTCGCATTTCAGGCACTTTAATTAATTTAATGGAAGGTCAAGAGGTTAACTTTGGCTTAGCTACCATGTGCATAGGGCTAGGCCAAGGTATTGCAACAGTTTTTGAAAGAGTCTAATTGATTTTATTCTCTTTGTTAATAAACATTTATACGGCGTTGAAAGTACTCACAAATTCTTCGGGAAATAATTTGAACATCCGAAGGATGGCCTGAAAGGCGAAGTACAGGACGTACGGAGTAATGACTAACGTCAACTCCGTGCTTTCGTCTTGTATAAAAGTCAATTAACGTTGAGAATATAAATAAATTTTTTAGGTATTAATATTCGAATGAAAAAACCAGCAATTGCTGGTTTTTTATCATTTCAATAGAAATTAGGCAAATACTGCTTGTAACTGAGGCACTATTTGTTTTTTACGACTAAGTACTCCGTCTAACCAAACTTTTCCGTCAGTCGTTGTTTTACCGTAGGCTTGCAGTGTTAGTTCATCATTATCACTTACCACTAATAATTCCGAACCTTCTTTCATAATATCAGTCAGTAATAATAAAACGCTGTGACGACCACCTTCTGCTTTAAGTGCAACAATATCGGCCGCTAATTCCGCTTTAATATCATCAAAAACACTTAAGTCGATAACTTCTAATTGACCTATGCCGACTTTATTACCGTTCATATTGAAGTCTTTAAAGTCGCGTTTTACTAATTCACGTATTGGCGTACCTTCAACAGCAGATTTTACTTTAAACATGTCCATGCCAAGTTCTTTGAAGTCTTCAATGTCAGCAATTTTAGCTAAGGCTTCAACACATTTTATATCAGCCGTTGTACAGGTTGGTGATTTAAAAATAACCGTATCACTTAAAATAGAGCACATCATAGCGCCTGCAATATTCTTAGGAATATCAATACCGTGAAAATCATACATCATTTTAATAATGGTATTAGTACAACCCACCGGACGAACCCAAATTTCTAGCGGTGTTGCGGTCGTTAAATCACCTAGTTTATGATGATCAATAATGCCAAGAATAGTGGCTTGATCAATATCATCGGGTGCTAATTCAATATCACTGTGGTCAACAATATAGACACCTTCGCCAGCATAACTTGTTTTAAGCTCGGGCTGTTCAAAGCCAAATTTGTCGAGAATAAAAAGCGTTTCAGGGGTTAATTCACCTAAACGCGCAGGAACGGTTTCTTCACCTAAAGCAGTTTTTAAATAGGAAAGAGCAATAGCGGAACAAATAGAATCTGAATCTGGAATTTTGTGACCAACAACGTAATTTGGCATGGATAAAGTACTCGAATGATAAAAATTTATATTACGGCTATTTTAGCAAGAAATTGAAGATAAAAAAAACACCACTTTTGTCTATTTATTAAAATAGTTAACTATCCATTGCAAATCATGCTCGTCGTTACCTCTGTTTTTAAGGGGGACAACAATTAATAAAAAGAGGCGCCTTGATCATGAATTGCTCTGAAGCCCTGAAACAGACATCTTGAAGTATCATGAGTATAAAGTATTATATTCTGTGTTTCGTGCTAAGCTGATTATGAGTTTATTTATAATTTTGGCACAAATAAATAAAAGGATATTCATTATTACTGCTCGAATCGCTATTAAGTTAATGCACAAGTTAATACGTAAGTTAATGCTTTTAGTTTTTTTTAGCTTGCTTATGCTAGTAAAGCCAAACTTTGGATATTCCCAAGAAGTTACTAACACTCCGGTAAAAAACCTTCTCGTAACAAACAATGAAACAATATTCACTAAAGAAGAATTAACTTGGTTAGCGAATAACCCTGAAGTTTTAATTGGTGTTCTCGATTGGCCGCCTTTAGATTATATTAACTCAAACGGTGAACATAGCGGTATTTCCAGTGATTTTTTAACGTTAATTTCTCAACGTACAGGTTTAAAATTTAAAATAAAAACAGCTAAGTGGAAAAATTTGCTTGATGACTTCAAAGATCAAAATATTGCGATGTTAAGCACGGTATATTCAACGCCTGAACGTCTAGAATATATGAACCTTTCCTCTCCTTATTTTGATGTACTTAATTACTTTTTTATCAGTAATAAGGTCAACGCTGAAAAATTAGTTGACCTTAACGGCTTAACGGTAGCTATCCCTAAAGGTTATGCTCAAAATAGTTATTTAAAGGATCACTTCCCTAATATTAATATTTTGTCGGTAGATAATTTAGATAAGGCAATTGATGCTGTATTAGAAGGCAGAGCAGAAATTTTATATGATGCTTATGCCGTATTAAACTTTGTTTTAACAAAAGAAGGTATTAGTACGATATTACCCTTTAAATCTTCTCGAAGCATGGGCGTTAATCCAGTACATTTCGCCACTCAAAAAAGTTCACCATTATTAGCTTCCGTTATTCAAAAAGCCCTAAAAACTATTACTCAAGAAGAAAAAACATCAATACATTCCCGCTGGGTTAATGGGAAATCACAAAAGAAACAATATAATAAATTGCTAACGCCGAGCGAAAAACTTTGGTTGAAAGAGCACAAAAAAATTCGTTTTAGTGGTGATCCTGATTGGTTACCTTATGAAGCTTTCAATGAGCAAGGACAATATATCGGCATGGTCTCTGACTTTCTTAAACTCATTGAAGAGAAACTAGGCATAGAATTTGAAATGATAGTGACTGCTACTTGGGATGAAACTGTTGATAAAATCAATAAGAATGAAATTGATGTTATTTCTGAAACCAATGATTCAGCATTAACAAATAGTCTATCTTTCACAAAGTCATACTTAGCTAGCCCTATCGTGATCATAACGAATAAAAAAATGACCTTTGTTGAAGATATGAGGCATATTGCCGATAAAAAAATAGCCATTGTTAATAATTATGGTTATGTGGACAATTTAATAACAGTCTTTCCGGATATAAAATTTCAAATGGTTTCAACGACAAAAGAAGGGCTGCTAGGTGTTTCAACAGGGAAAATTGATGCTTTTCTAGCAACATTAGCACAAGCAAGTTACCAAATTTCAGAACTGGGTATTAATAATGTACATATTGCTGGTCAAACAGGCTTTGATACCAAATTGGCTTTTGGGGTGAGAAAAGAGCTTTCGCCGTTAGTGCCTATTATGAATAAAGCTTTAAATGCGATTAGCCTGATAGAAAAAAAGCAAATAATGGATAAGTGGGGTAATAATAAATTTGCTGCCAGAACTGATTATGCGCTCATTATTAAAGTTACTATCGTCTTATTGTTAATTATCGCTCTTGTTGTCTTTTGGAATTTTAAAATGGCAAAAGAAATTTCGTTAAGAAAATTAGCCGAAGATGAAACAATGGCGACACAAAATCGATTGTCAGAACAACTACAGCTTCAGCAGTTATTAATGGATAGTGTGCCTATTCCATTATTTTATAAAGATGCCCAAACAAAATTCCAAGGTTTTAATAAAGCCTATGAAGAAACCTTTGGTGTTGATTCTAAAGACTTAATTGGTTTAAAAGTTACTGATTTAACATACTTGCCAGAAGAAGACCGCCTTAGCTACCAAACAGAAGATGAAGCAGTAATTTCCCAACAAAAAACCCTTAAAAAAGAAATTATAATTCCTTTTGCTGATGGCAAATTGCACGATACTCTATATTGGGTTAGTGGCTTTAAAGACAGTAACAATAAACCCGCCGGTTTAGTGGGTAACTTTATTGAT
>JAOPTQ010000045.1:0-62712 GCA_051531915.1 Colwellia sp.
TCTTTTGGGGAGCCCTCAGCCCTTCGGGAACTCAGTAGCAAACTAATAACTTCACAAAATAACTGAAATATAGAATATGTTTAACTCATTTTGTTTGTTCTAAGCTCGCTACTGTAGTTCTAAGTTGAGCTATTCATTCTTTCAATTGGTATTATTACCTGAAAAATATTGCAACCTAAATCTATTAAACAACAGCAATTATGAATTAGAAACAATAAAAAGGAAGTATTAATAAAAATATTTAGACTATAAATCAGGAAAGAAGCGTTTTAGATCGCGATGTAAGTTAGCAGGACAGTCACCAATAGCGCGCCAATAATCAACAATTCCTTTGATGGTTTTAAGGTCCGTATGGTTACTATCATGCATTATTTTCATTAGTTCTAATGTTGGCATTACTTTAGCGTCAAATGCTATAGCAAGTTCCATCATATCTTGATCGTCAGTAACCACAGGTATTCCTAACTCAAGAGCATATGCAATATATAACGCATCTACTCTTGATGGGCCAGGTAAATCAGAATGAACATAATCCCAAATGAAATCAAAATTATCTTCAATCGACTTTTTTTGCTTTCGACCTATATTAGGAAAGTGTTTACGATTTTCTGTATGTTCGTCTTCATCCACCCAGGGAAACTTTGATTTTAAGCGCCGATTAGATAACTCATCATTAAGCTCAGGCAATATATAAAGGCAATATTCACCGTCACCAAATGGTAAAAATAGTAACGGCCTAATTGTTTGCGCCAGTCTAAGATATGAGTTGGTATCAACTAAAATTTTGGATTGGGGCATTAAGTCAACTCAGAGTGGATACTTCGAGCATCTAACAATGGCATATCTGTTACTACTTGAACAAAACCTGCACCCTTATTGTTTTCTTTAAGATACTTTCTTAATAAGTCAAAAAAAGGTGTTTCGAAGCTAGATTCAGTTTTCTTTATAAACTCTCTAGCATCAAGCTCTTTTGTTTCTCCTAATAGCGCTTCGCTTAAATTATCAAACTTTTTATTGAAGTTGGTTACTGCACCAAAGAATGAACGACTTAGTTTTATTTCAGGAAACTCCATATGCTTAGCGTACTTGTTCACTTGCCCTAAAACAGTAATAGGGGAGATAACTTGTTTGTTAGCTATTTCAATAACTTTGTTTATTTTAGTAGCACTAGTCCGTTTACTATAAATATCCTGAAAAGCTTGCTCAGCAAGTATTTTGGGGAACAATAATGCGCCCGCAAAGTCATCCGCAAAGTCTTCTGCTTCATTGCCTGAAAGAGAAGGTGATAAACAGTGCCCTAATTCATGTGCCATCCAAAACTTAAAGTCGTGAATATTAACATCAAGGTTTAAATATACCCATGTTGTTTTCGAATCAGGTAAGTGAATATGTATAGCGTTTTCATGTCTATTTTTTGTTCCCCATAAAACAGGAACAACTACGGCTTGCAGTTCACTAAAACGACGTATTAAGTGGGTAAAATCAACTGTTTCAATTTCGTTTAAGTTAATTTCTTTTCTTACTTTAGAGGCCACTTGGCACAAATATTCATAATCACAATTAGGTGACTTCAATATAGGTGGCATCTCAAGTGTATCAAACGGTAGATACGGTACTAAGTGACGAAGAAAACGACCAGTCTCTTGAGCTTTTTCAACATGATGATTTTTAGTTTTAGTACCAGCTTTTTTTCTAAAAGCTATAACTGGAGCATTTGGCTCTTCATTGATAACAAGCTCACCAAAACCTAACTTTAATAGTTTTGCAAATTGTAGAAGTTTATTAGGACGTGGAAAGGATTTCTCCTTCAACCACTGAGATACGGCTTCCTTAGATACACTTAACTGCTCAGCAACTGCAGTTTGTGTTAAGCCAACAGCTTCCATTGCTTTAGCGGCGTTCTGAATATTCAATCTTTTTTTCATGCCGTGAAGTATATATTATTTTTGATGGCCGTCAAGTTTTGTCAAGTTTGATTAAGTAAATATAAAAAGCAATCAGCCAAAAGAGTAAGTCGTTAAAATAATGAGTTTAGATCTCATACCTATTCATCGATAACAGAGGGAGTTAAAAGACAATAGCGGTTTCATTATTTAATAACAAAAAAGGCACTAAACTAAGTTTAATGCCTTTAAAGTTTCGAACTTTATTCGTATGTTTCCATCTTTATTTAGAATCTACAAGTTTTTTTAAATATAACGACTCTATTCCACCGTAACACTTTTTGCTAAATTTCGAGGTTGATCTACATCCGTACCTTTAATAATGGCGACATAGTATGAAAGTAGTTGCAGTGGAATGGTGTAAACAATAGGCGCTATTAAGTCATCACAAACCGGTACATCAATAACTTTCATGGTTTCATCACTAGCAAAGTTTGCATTCGAGTCGGCAAATACATACATTAAACCGCCACGTGCTCGTACTTCTTCAACATTTGATTTTAGTTTTTCTATCAAGTCATTTTGTGGTGCAACCACAATAACCGGCATTTCAGCATCAATCAGTGCTAATGGTCCATGTTTTAACTCGCCTGCAGCATACGCTTCGGCATGAATATAAGAAATTTCTTTAAGCTTTAACGCGCCTTCCATTGCAATGGGGTATTGATCACCGCGCCCTAAAAAGAGTGCGTGATGTTTATCGGCAAAATCTTCTGCAAGCGCCTCAATTGAAGGTGCTAATGCTAATACTTCATCAAGCTTGCTTGGTAAAGTCATTAACGATTGTGAAATTTCATTTTGTTTTTCAACTGACATACCGTGATGTTGACCAATAGCTAATGTCATCATCATTAGGCCAACTAACTGCGTAGTAAAAGCTTTTGTTGAGGCAACGCCTATTTCTGCGCCGGCTTTAGTCATAAAAGCGAGATCAGATTCTCGTACTAAAGATGATCCATCAACATTACAAATAACCAAACTTGCTTTGTAGCCTAATTCTTTTGCTAGGCGTAGTGCGGCTAACGTATCGGCTGTTTCACCTGATTGTGAAATGGTAACAATGAGTGCATTTTTAGGCACATGTGATTTTCGATACCTAAACTCGCTAGCAATTTCTATATTACAAGAAACACCCGCTAAGGCTTCTAACCAATAACGTGCCACCATGCCTGAGTGGTAGCTTGTTCCACAGGCTATAATTTGTACATGTTCTATTTCTTTAAATATATCATCCGCGCCTGCACCAAAAGTGTCTTCACTTAAGATATTACCCACTAAGCGACCTTCTAGTGTATTACGAATAGCGGTGGGTTGTTCATAAGTTTCTTTTAGCATGTAATGACGGTATTCGCCTTTATCGCCACTATCATGACTTACAGAGGCCTCTTTAGCTTCTCGTTGAACTGCCTCGCCATTAATGTCATAAACATTAACGTCAAACCGAGTAACTTCGGCAACATCGCCTTCTTCTAGAAAAGAAAATTTACGAGTTACGGGTAATAAAGCCATCATGTCAGAGGCTATAAAGTTTTCACCTAATCCATAACCAATAACCAATGGGCTACCTGAGCGGGCAACAATAATTCTATCTTTATCATTGGCATCCATGACTACTGTGCCATATGCACCTTCTAACTGTTTTACTGTTTTTTGCACAGCTGCTAATAAATTATCACTGGTTTTTAATTCATGGTGAACTAAATGGGTAATAACTTCGGTATCGGTTTGTGAAACAAATTCATAACCTAAATCTTGCAATTGGTTACGCAGTTGTTGATGATTTTCAATAATACCATTATGAACCACGGCTATGGTGTTGTTTGAAATATGTGGGTGAGCATTCACTTCGCTTGGAACACCATGAGTAGCCCATCTGGTGTGGGCAATTCCGGTTCCGCCTGATAAATGTTTTTGTTGTAATGCTTGTGCTAATTCTTGCACTTTCCCTAAACGCTTTGCACTAGCAAGTGTTTGATTTTGATCAATAATAGCAACACCTGCGGAGTCATATCCTCTATATTCTAATCTTTTCAGGCCTTCAACTAAAATGTCTGCCACATCACGTTGTGCAACTGCACCTACTATTCCGCACATATTCTATTATCCTTTTTTAGGTTGCTTTGGCGCATATTACCTTCACGCCTTGATCTATTAATTGTTTTTTTACTGAATCATTTAACTCATCATCAGTAATAAGTGTGTGTATTTGTTGCCATGCTAGCTCTAAGTTAGGTATTTTTTTATTCGCTATTTTGTCTGATTCAACCATCACAATAACTTCTCGTGAAACTTCAGCCATAACTCGGCTTAAGCCAATAAGTTCATTAAAGGTTGTTGTACCACGATTTATGTCAACACCATCAGCGCCGATGAATAATTGATCAAAATCATATGAACGTATTACTTGTTCAGCAACTTGTCCTTGAAAGGCTTCTGAATTAGCATCCCATGTACCGCCGGTCATTAATAATGTTATTTCACCTTCTAACGCATGCACTTCATTAGCAATGCTTAAGGTATTAGTCATGACCACTAAACCTTTTTTGGTTGATAATTCGTTAACTAATGCTGAAGTTGTTTGACCGCTATCAATAATAATTCGATTATGATCTCGAATTAATTTGGCTGCTTGTTTGGCAATGAACCGCTTTTGCTTAGAAAGTTTTTCATTTTTTGCTTCGGTTATTTCACGGGGCAAGGCAATGGCACCGCCATACCGCCTTAAGAGTAAACCACTACTTTCTAATGCAGCAAGATCTTTACGAATGGTAACTTCTGAGGTATCAAATTGTTTGGCTAAACTATCAACGCTTACTTCGCCGGTTGAATTTAAATCTGCAATAATACTGTGACGACGTTGTTGGGTATTTCTTTTTGACATGATAAGCAGTTTTTTCTTAATTAGCTTTCGCTTTATTTGATTTTAACTTTCGATATGAACGATATTATGTTTCATATCGAAAGATATTACAATTATATTTGTAAAGAAAATTATTTTCTCTGTTGATAAATAGCATAAGGCGTCCAATAAAAAGGCGCTTAATAGCGCCCTTTTCAAATGGTAGTGTATATGAACAGTGTTAATTAATGCTTTTTGCTCGGTCTTTGCCAACTTTTAATATTGCGCTGCTTACTACGCGCTATTGCTAAAGCCTCATTTTCAACATCTTTATTGATAACCGACCCAGCACCCGTCGTTGCCTTATCACCAATAACAACCGGCGCAACTAATGAACTATTGGAGCCAATAAAGGCATTATCTCCAATGATAGTTTTAAATTTATTTACTCCATCGTAATTACACGTAATAGTTCCTGCGCCTATATTGGCTTTTTTACCAACGGTTGTATCACCTAAGTACGTTAAATGTCCGGCTTTACTGCCTTCGCCCAATGTGGTTTTTTTCATTTCAACAAAATTACCCACATGTGAATCTTTGTTCATCACCGTTCCCGGTCTTATACGAGCAAAAGGACCAACCGAGCAATTTTCACCAATGCTTGCCTCTTCAATAATAGAATTAGGCTTTATTTCCACATTTTTACCAATTTGACAGTTTTTGAGAATGCAATTAGCGCCAACTGAAACACCATTAGCTAATTCAACCTGCCCTTCAAAAATACAGTTAATGTCAATATTAACTTCTTCTCCTACCGATAAAGTACCACGAATATCAAGTCGAGCGGGATCGCGTAAACTAGCGCCAGCAATCATTAATTCTTCTGCTTTACGTGCTTGATAGGCTCGCTCTAGTGCAGCAAGTTGCATTCTATTATTAGCACCTTCAACTTCAATTTCGGTGTCAGGGTGTGCGGTAGCAATTGTTTTTCCTTCTTGGTATGCCGCCGCGATAATATCGGTAAGATAATATTCGCCTTGCGCATTTTTATTAGAAAGCCCACCAAGCCAACGTTTTAAATCGCCACCATTGGCCAACAAAATTCCAGTGTTGGCTTCATTAATAGTTAATTGCTCAGCTGTTGCATCTTTTTGTTCGACAATACCAACAACGGGAGCAACAATTTGATCTTCACTTTGTTTTTCATTTGAACGTACAATTCGGCCATAACCTGTAGGGTTAGCTAAATGAACAGTTAATAAAGCCATACCATGCTCAGGCTTTACACTGAGTAAATTTTCAAGGGTAGAGACTTTAGTTAATGGCACATCACCATAAAGTACTAAAACATTTTCGTCATCCGTTAAAAAAGGAGAGGCTTGATCAACGGCATGCCCCGTACCTAATTGCTCGCTTTGTTCAACAAAAGTTAGATCTTCGCCTAAAATTCGCTGTTTTAAAACCTTGCCGCCAAAACCATAAACCACATAGATATTAGTAGCGCCTAATTGACGGGCGCTATAAATAACATGATCAACCATCGGTTTTTCAGCAATAGGGTGAAGCACTTTGGGTAAAGCAGAACGCATGCGAGTACCTTTACCCGCAGCGAGAATAACAACAGAAAGAGACATAATAAACCTAAAAGATAACGTTATTTTTTGACTATTCTAGCTTTGTTTACTTTTAAGTCCAATGCCTTTATTAAGATTAACCGGTTATACCTACTTCTAATTCTTCAAACCAGTCAAGAAAGCGTTTAACATTATCTCCTTTAAATATTCGACCATGCTGAGGGCACATCATTTCTATATCTAACTGTCTCACGCGTTTAACCCAATCATTTTTTGCTGAATTTGACGGCATCCAACGTTGATGAAACATTTTCATTTTATCAATATGCTCATCAAAATCTTCCACAAATAACGGTGAGTCTGGGCCTTCAAGCGCAGCCCCAATATCTCCTGACATTAGTATTTTTGCTTCTCCATCATAAACATTAAAATTTCCCGATGAATGTAAGTAATGAGCTGGAATATATTCTAGTGTAATATTATCAAGCTTCATGGTATTGCCTTCATCTGGAATAGGTACATAAGTAATATTTTCCATACCAAAATGTCGAAGAAAGCTCTCCCAAAGCCAAGGAGAATGGAGCGTTGCCGAGGGTAAGGCTTGATCCCACAAACCTAAAGAGGAAATAATATCCGGATCTTGGTGTGAGGCAAATATGTGCGTTATTTTATTGGCTGGAACCTGTTTTATAACGGCTGACAACATCGCTGAAAAAAGCTCTATTCCTCCAGGATCCATCAACAATGAATTATTTTTAGTAATCACAATGTATTGATTGGTGTCTATTATTTCCTCTGGCTTTTCATCATCTCGGCCAAACATCAACCATGTATGGGAACTATTTTCAAAAAGCTTATATGTTTTCATTATTACCTAATCCTTTGTTTTTGCTATTACTAATACCATTTACTAATGACTAATTGTCTTTCAATTACGTGCCTATGCACTTCACTCAGGTCCGTCATTCCCGTGGTGTCTTAAACGGGAATCTAAGTATAAAAAAACCTAGATCTTCAATTAATACACCTCGAAGATGACGATTACACCTAATGCCTGAGTTATCTACATAGACATGTTCAATTAATATTCTTCTAATGAAGTAACCATTCTTTGTGAATATTTTATATGATCTTTAATTTTACCCGCTGCGCCTTCAACATTATCGGCAACATTAATTAATGCATCTTGATATTGAACACCCGCTTGTGAAGCTTCAACTCTAGAAAGTGTTGCTAAAATAATAGCGTTACGTAATTCACTACTTAACATAGATAACTCATCGTTAAGTTGGTATATTTGCCGCCTATATTTAGTTTCTAACTGTTGTTGATTTTCTTTACAGCGAACAAAAACATCATCTAAACTGTGAATAAACGGTGAATCTGCCGCTCTACTATAAACCGCATTAAAGTGCTTTATTGCATCATCCGCCCGTACTTTTTCAGCCGTGGTTTGACTCAGAGTAGAAGCTAAAGCGTTTATTTTTTTTGATGAAGCAATGGTTATCTCAGCCAACTTATCAATAAAATCTGTTAATGGTCTAAAACCCGCAGCTCTCTCTCCAGCACGTAATGCTACCGCTCTAGCATTACTTGCCGTTAAAGATAATTGTTGAGCTATTGTGGTAGCTTGATCTAACTTTGCCGCTATTTCAGCGACTGAAACAAAATTATTGCTTGGATGATCAGTCATTTAAAATTATTTAACCTTGTGATTAAACGTATGCTTAACTATAGACACAGATATTTAGTTTTGTTAGTTCAAAGTCACAATTTATTTAATAAATCACCTTAATTTCATAAATAGTGCTGTTGCACAATCATTGTGCAACATCTTTTATATCCGCCCTATTAACAGGCATTTACATATAAATTAGCCTACCTAGTAAATGCTTTTTTTTTGATTTTCATAGGGTTGGAACTCAAGCTTGTGTTTGGTACAATTCTTGCCCTAATGTTAATAATATTACGCCATTAAGCGGAAAAAAAATGAGCAAAAAAATAAAATTAGTTGTTATTGGTAATGGTCCTGTTGGTCACAACTTTTTGGAGTATTTGGTAGAATCAGGTCAAGCTGATAACTACCAAGTCACTGTATTTGGTGAAGAACCTCTTCCAGCATACGACAGAGTACATTTAACAGCTTGGTTTAAAAATAAATCTGTTGATGATATCAACATGGTGCATGATAATTTTTATCCTAAAAATAACTTCACACTGCACACCGGCGATAAAGCAACCAATATTGATCGCAATAAAAAGGTTGTTCTTTCAGAGTCAGGCCTTGAAGTCAGTTATGATAAAATTATTTTAGCAACTGGTTCATTTCCTTTTGTCCCGCCGGTTCCGGGTCATCAACGCGATAATATTTTTGTTTATCGCACCATAGATGATTTAGAAAAAATAACAGCTGCATCAAAATCTGCCAAAATTGGCACCGTAATAGGTGGCGGTTTATTAGGCTTAGAAGCCGCTAAAGCGGTTATGGATTTAGGCTTGCAAACTCATGTTGTTGAGTTTGCTCCTCGCTTAATGGCGGTACAAATTGATGATGGCGGCGGCGCCATGCTCAGTAAAAAAATCCAAGATTTAGGGGTAAATGTTCATACTCAAAAGAACACACAAAATATTGGCGATGGTGATACCACTGTTCATAAAATGAGTTTTGCTGATGGTTCAGAGTTAGAAACAGACATTATTGTGTTTTCCGCAGGTATTCGTCCTCGTGATGAATTAGCACGTAATGCCGAGCTACTAATGGGTGAACGTGGTGGCGTTGTTATTAACAATAACGCACTAACCTCAGATAAAGATATTTATGCTATTGGTGAAGTTGCGCTTTGGGAAAACAATATTTTTGGCTTAATTGCCCCTGGCAATGCCATGGCGCATGCGGCAGTTGATCATTTAACTGGTACTGGCGAGAGTGAATTTGCCGGTGCAGATATGAGCACCAAGTTAAAACTAATGGGCGTAGATGTTGCCTCTATTGGTGATGCACATGGCAACACGCCAAACGCGCGCAGTTATACTTACGTTAATGATCGTGAAGAAGTCTACAAAAAAATTGTTGTCAGTGAAGATGACAAGTATTTGCTTGGCGCTGTACTTATTGGCGATGCTGCTGAATATGGTTCGTTATTACAATTTATGCTTAATAAAATGGAATTACCTCCTGAGCCTGAGGGGTTAATTTTACCTAGTGTAGATGGTAGTTCTAGTGGTATTGGTGTTGATGCCCTGCCAGACTCAGCACAACTTTGTTCATGCTTAAACGTAACTAAAGCCGATATTATTTGCGCCGTTGAAGCCGGTGCTACTGATATGGCCGCCATTAAAGATCAAACGAAAGCCGCAACCGGTTGTGGTGGTTGTGCTGCCTTAGTAACACAAGTAATGAATTGCGAATTAGCAAAACTAGGTGTTGAAGTTAATACCGACCTTTGTGAACATTTTGCTTATACTCGCCAAGATTTATACAACATTATCCGCATTGAAAAAATAAAATCTTTTGCTGAATTACTACAAAAATACGGCACAGGCCTAGGTTGTGATATTTGTAAGCCTACAGCGGCAAATATATTGGCTTCTTGTTGGAATGATCACGTTTTTGACAATAACCTTCAAGGGTTACAAGACACTAATGATTATTACATGGGTAATATGCAAAAAGATGGCACCTATTCTGTAGTTCCTCGTATAGCCGGCGGTGAAATCACCCCTGACAAATTAATTGTTATCGGTGAAATTGCCAAAGAGTACAACTTATATACCAAAATAACCGGTGGTCAACGCATCGATTTATTTGGTGCTCGTGCAGAACAATTACCCCCTATTTGGCGCAAACTCGTTGATGCTGGTTTTGAAACTGGTCATGCCTATGGTAAATCATTACGAACGGTTAAATCATGTGTTGGTTCAACTTGGTGTCGCTATGGTGTGCAAGATTCGATGGCAATGGCGATACAACTTGAAAATCGCTATAAAGGCTTACGATCTCCTCACAAAATTAAATTTGCAGTGTCAGGTTGTACTCGCGAATGTGCTGAAGCCCAAAGTAAAGATTTTGGTATTATTGCCACCGAAAATGGTTGGAACTTATATGTTTGTGGTAATGGTGGCATGAAGCCTCGTCACGCAGACTTATTTGCTTCAGACCTAGATGATAACACTCTGGTTCAATACATTGACCGTATTTGTATGTTCTATGTCCGCACAGCTGATCGTTTACAGCGCACCTCTGTATGGATGGATAATATGGAAGGCGGTTTAGAGTATTTAAAATCTGTCATTATTGATAATAAATTAGGCTTAGTTGATGAGTTAGAGCAAGAAATGACTCACGTAGTTGATACTTACCAATGTGAGTGGAAAACCACGATTGATGATCCTGAAAAAATGAAACGCTTTACGCATTTTGTTAATAGTGACAAGCCTGACGATAATATTATATTCACCACGGAACGTGAGCAAATTCGTCCTGTTTTTAGCCCTGAAGAAACCCTTGCTGTAGAAGTTAAATAAGAGAGTAATAAAATCATGTCCAATAAAAAAGAATGGCAAAACATTTGTCTAACAAGTGACATACTACCAAGCATTGGTGTTTGCGCTTTATTTAAAGATCAACAGGTCGCTATTTTTAAAGTTACCGACCAAACAGGAACCGAGCAGCTTTATGCGATCAATAATTTCTGTCCTTTTAGTAAGTCAAACACTTTATCTAGAGGGTTAGTTGGTAGCTTAGATGGAAAAATAGTCGTAGCTTCGCCACTTTATAAGCAACACTTTGATCTAGCTACAGGTATTTGCATTGAAGATAGTACCGTAAGTGTTAGTATTTATTCTGTACGACTTGATGGTAATTCCATCCAACTTGCAGCTTAAGGGCCAAACATGAATTATAATTATTACACAGCAGATGTTTTTACCGATCAGCCTTTTCATGGCGTGCCTTTACCTGTATTTACTGATTCAACCGGTCTTTCTCAAGCTCAAATGCAAAAAATATCAGGTGAGCTTAATGCTAGTAACACCGTATTTATTTTACCAACTGAAAAAGACAACGCTTTTATCATTAAGGTTTTTGCTAAACTCGAAGAAGTAGCAACCAGCACCCATTCAATTCTAGCCGCGAGTTTTGTCTTGGCGAATACGGACAACGTACCTTTAGAGGATCGCCATACCCTTATATCACTTACCTCTGATTTTGAAGGTAGCTCACAAACCATTGATACTTATGTCAGTAAAAACAGTGAGAATAATGCGAGTTTAGTGCAACAAACCTATAATACTCACGCGGCTGTAGATTATTATACTCCCACTAAAGAAGAGCTTGCAGCAATGCTATCGCTTACGCCAGCAGATATAGGCTTTGATCATTATCGTCCTTTAATTGTTTCTTGTGGTGTACCTTATTTAATTGTGCCTATAATGTCTTATACGGCCATTCGTGAAGCAAAGTTTAATGAATCTGCATGGAGTAACTCTTCTGCGCCAAGCTCTTTAGCACAAGAAATTTTACTTTTTGCCAATAACACCGATGACAACGCTGCTGACTTTCATGCACGTTTATTAGGCCCGGCAATTGCTCACCATGAAGATCCACCTATTGGCGGGGCTATAGCGGCTTTTGCTAATCACATTTGTTCTCATGAACATATTCAAGCCGGTACTCATATTTTTGCTATTCAACGTGGTGCTAATGATGCCCGTAAGAGCTTCTTTTATATAGAAATGGATAATAAGCAAAGCAAAGATTTAACCATACGTGTTGGTGGCAATGCGGTGTTAATGAGTGAAGCGAGTATTGAAATTAGTTAATTGTTTGCTTTTTTAATAGTTGGTAAATGAAAGACAAAAAAAAGCGATCTAATTGTTATTNNAATAACAATTAGATCGCTTTTTATTTTTACTTCTTCTATACATAATACTTATAAAAAGAAGTCACTAAAACTAGCCTTGAGTTAATTATAAACTAACTAAACTTTTTTCTTAGACACTTGAATAACACGTAATTGTGCTATAGCTCGTGCTAACTCTGCAGCAACCATTGCGTATTCAACATCGCCATTATTAGCGTTAATCTGCTCTTCTGCACGTTGTTTCGCTTCTAAAGCGGCTTGTTCATTTAAATCATTTGCACGAATAGCCACATCGGCTAATACCGTCACTTGATTAGGTTGAACTTCTAACATACCACCTGAAAGATAAATAACTTCTTCGCTACCATCTTTTTTAGTAATAAGTGCCATACCTGGTTTTAGTGAGGTTAGTAAAGGGGAATGTCCTGGCATAATACCTAGTTCACCCTCACTACCTGTAATTTGTAATGATTTGATGCTACCTGAAAATAAATTTTCATGGGCACTTACCACGTTAAGATTAACACTTACAAATGACATTATTTTTACCTCAATTGCTGTAAGACTCTATATTTTTTAATAAAGAGTCTTACCAGATGATTACATCTTACTTGCTTTCTCTACGGCTTCTTCAATAGTACCAACCATGTAGAAGGCTTGCTCAGGCATATCATCGTACTCACCAGCAATAATACCTTTAAAGCCAGAAATGGTGTCTTTTAATGATACATATTTACCTGGTGAACCTGTAAATACTTCTGCAACGAAGAACGGTTGAGATAAGAAACGCTGAACTTTACGAGCACGGGTAACTGTCTGTTTGTCTTCTTCAGAAAGTTCGTCCATACCTAAAATAGCGATGATATCTTTAAGTTCTTTGTAACGTTGTAATATTGTTTGAACGCCACGAGCTACTTCATAATGCTCAGCACCAACCACTAAAGGATCTAACTGACGTGAAGTAGAATCTAATGGGTCAATCGCTGGGTAAATACCTAGCTCAGCAATAGAACGTGAAAGTACAACGGTTGCATCTAAGTGAGCAAAAGTTGTTGCAGGGCTTGGATCGGTCAAATCATCCGCAGGTACGTATACCGCTTGGATTGACGTGATTGAACCTTTATTTGTTGACGTAATACGCTCTTGTAATACACCCATTTCTTCAGCCAATGTTGGTTGATAACCAACCGCTGATGGCATACGACCAAGTAACGCTGATACTTCAGTACCCGCAAGCGTATAACGATAAATGTTATCAACGAAGAATAAAACATCACGACCTTCGTCACGGAATTTTTCAGCCATTGTTAAACCAGTAAAGGCAACACGTAAACGGTTTCCTGGAGGCTCGTTCATCTGACCGTAAACAAGTGATACTTTATCAAGTACATTAGAATCGTTCATTTCATGATAAAAATCATTACCTTCACGGGTACGCTCACCAACACCAGCAAATACTGAGTAACCACTGTGCTCAATAGCGATGTTACGGATAAGTTCCATCATGTTTACAGTTTTACCAACACCAGCACCACCGAAAAGACCAACTTTACCACCCTTAGCGAATGGACAAACTAAATCGATTACTTTGATACCAGTTTCTAACAATTCGTTAGACATGGCTTGTTCTGCGTAAGCAGGGGCTTCGCGATGAATACCCCAACATTCTTTTTCACCAATAGGACCGGCTTCATCAATAGGCTCACCCAATACGTTCATGATACGACCTAATGTCTCAACACCAACCGGTACTTGGATAGCTTCTTTGGTATCAACAACGCTAAGGCCACGACGTAAACCGTCTGAACTACCCATAGCAATGGCACGTATAACGCCGCCACCAAGCTGTTGTTGTACTTCTAGTACTAAACCTTCTAAGTCACCTTCAGTAATTTTAACTGCATGGTAGACCTGAGGTACGGCATCTTGTGGAAATTCAACATCCACAACTGCGCCAATGATTTGGACGACTTTACCTGCACTCATGTTCATTCCTCTTAATTTAAGCTAACCAAACCAGTAGTTTGGTCAGCTTGTCGTTAATTTACGAAATTCGTTATTTGCCTTTAAGCCAACCTAATTTAGGCAAGACTTAACCAACCGCAGCCGCACCGGCAACAATCTCACCCAATTCTTGAGTGATTGCTGCTTGACGCGCTTTGTTGTATATCAATTGTAAATCATCAATCAAGTCACCTGCGTTATCCGTGGCTGACTTCATCGCTACCATACGGGCAGCTTGTTCACAGGCAATGTTTTCAACAACACCTTGATATACTTGAGATTCTACATAACGAACCAATAATTGATCTAACAATACGTTAGCATCAGGTTCATAAATGTAATCCCAACGATGTTTTATTGCTTCATCGTCAGACTTAGGCAAAGGTAACAATTGATCGATTGTTGCTTCTTGTATCATGGTATTAACAAACTTGTTATATACAACGTACATTCTATCAATTTCACCGTCATCATAAGCTTTAAGCATAACCTGCACACTACCAATTAAATCAGTAATTGAAGGACTATCACCTAAGCCAGATATTTGAGCAGTCACTTTAGCACCCATACTGTTAAAGAAAGATGTTGCTTTAGAACCTACTACCGCAAAATTAACTTCAACGTCTTGACTCTGCCATTTAGCAGCATCAGACAGTACTTTTTTAAATAAATTAATATTTAAACCACCACACAAACCTCGGTCTGTTGATACAACAATATAGCCAACACGCTTAACTTCTCGCTCTTCCATATAAGGATGGCGATATTCTAAGTTACCAAGCGCGATATGACCGATCACATTTCGTATATTGTTTGCATATGGACGAGAAGCTGCCATGCCATCCTGCGCTTTACGCATTTTAGACGAGGCAACCATTTCCATAGCTTTTGTGATCTTTTGAGTGTTTTTAACACTCGCAATCTTGGTTTTTATTTCTTTACCAACGGCCATGACTCTTCTCTCCGAAACTCATTACTTAATTAAAATAAGCTTAATTAAAGATGCTTACCAAGTTTGTGTCGACTTGAATGATTCAAGTGCTGACGTCAAGCTTGCTTCAATATCTTTATCGTAATTACCAGTTTCATTGATATTAGCCATCAATTCAGCCTGTTCACCGTTCATATATATTTGTAATGCGTCTTCAAAATCATTAACTTTGTTAATTTCAACGTCATTTAAGAAACCTTTTTCTGCCGCAAATAAAGAGACAGCGGTTTCAGCAACAGATAACGGGCTGTATTGTTTTTGCTTCATTAATTCAGTAACACGTTGACCATGCTCTAATTGAGCACGTGTAGCATCATCTAAATCTGAGGCAAATTGAGCGAAAGCCGCTAACTCACGATATTGAGCTAATGCTAAACGAATACCACCACCTAACTTTTTGATGATTTTCGTTTGCGCAGCGCCACCAACACGAGATACTGATAAACCAGCATTTACTGCAGGACGTATACCTGAGTTGAATAAATCAGACTCTAGGAATATTTGACCATCAGTAATTGAAATAACGTTGGTTGGTACGAATGCAGATACATCACCGGCTTGGGTTTCAATAATAGGTAATGCGGTTAAAGAACCGGTTTTACCTTTTACTTCACCGTTAGTGAATTTTTCAACATAGGCTTCGTTAACACGCGCTGCACGTTCTAATAAACGACTATGAAGATAGAAAACGTCACCTGGGTATGCTTCACGACCTGGCGGACGACGAAGTAGCAATGAAATTTGACGATAAGCAACGGCTTGCTTAGACAAATCATCATATACAATCAACGCATCTTCACCGCGATCACGGAAGTATTCACCCATTGAACAACCCGCATAAGGCGCTAAGTATTGTAGTGCTGCAGCTTCAGAAGCAGAAGCAACCACAACAATAGTATTTGATAATGCGCCATGCTCTTCTAAGCTACGCACAACGTTAGCAACGGTAGAAGCTTTCTGACCGATGGCAACATAAATACTTTTAATACCCGTGTTCTTTTGGTTAATAATGGCGTCAAGTGCAATCGCTGATTTACCGATTTGACGGTCACCAATGATTAATTCACGTTGGCCACGACCAATTGGAATCATAGAGTCAATTGACTTAATACCCGTTTGTACGGGTTGGTCAACTGATTTACGGTCAATAACACCCGGTGCAACAACTTCTACAGGAGAGAAGCCATCGTGTTCAACTGGGCCTTTGCCATCAATTGGTTCACCTAAGGTGTTTACTACGCGGCCTAATAAACCACGACCTACTGGTACTTCTAAAATACGACCAGTACCTTTAACTTTTTGTCCTTCAGCAAGATCCGCGTACGGACCCATAACTACCGCACCGACCGAATCACGGTCTAAGTTTAATGCGATAGCAAAACGGCTACCAGGAAGTTCGATCATTTCACCTTGCATTACATCGGCAAGGCCATGGATACGAATGATACCGTCTGTTACAGAAACGATAGTACCTTCGTTACGAGCTTCGCTGACAACGTCAAACTGTTCAATACGTTTTTTGATCAGTTCAGCGATTTCAGTGGAATTCAGTTGCATGCTCTGTTCCCTTATTTAATCAGTGCTAGGATTGTAAAATTGTTGTTAAACGGTTCAGTTTACCTTGAATAGAACCATCTATGACCATGTCTCCAGCTTGAATAATCAAACCTGAAACAATACTCGAATCAACTTTACAATTGAGCTTTACTTTACGTGCCAAACGCTTTTCAAGCGCGGCGCTAATTTTTGTTTCCTGTTCAGCTGTAACTTCAACTGCAGAGGTAACATCCACATTAACAGTTTTTTCATGTTCTGCTTTTAAATCGCAAAACTGAGTTAAAACTTGTGGCAACGCCAGCAAACGATGATTTTCAGCCATTAACTTTAAAAAATTTTGGCCTTGACTATTTATTTGCTCTCCACAAACACTTAAAAATAAGTGCGTGGCTTGCTCAACCGATACACCACCACTAAGGTAGCTTTCAACTGTTTCATCTTGTGAAACTTGAGCAGCAAAGGTTAATTGGCTAAGCCAATCTTCAATTGCATTCGCTTCAACAGCAAAATCAAACGCAGCTTTGGCATAAGGACGAGCTATAGTTGTCAATTCAGACATAGCATTATCCCCTTAAAGCTCAGCGACGAGTTTATCTAAGATGTCGCTATGTGCAGCAGCATCTATTGAACGTTCGAGAATTTTCTCGGCACCGGCAACAGCAAGAAGTGCGACTTGTTGACGCAATTCCTCTTTAGCACGGTTACGTTCTGTTTCTATTTCTGTATGACCAGCAGCTAAGATTCTTTCTTTCTCAACTTGAGCTTTGCCTGCAGCTTCTTCAACTATTTTAGTTTCATGCTTTTTGGCAGAGTCTATAATAGAAGCCGCTTGAGCTTTCGCTTCTTTAAGTTGAGCTGTTGCTTTATCTTGAGCTAACTCTAGATTTTTAGCAGCACGGTCTGAAGCAGCAAGACCGTCAGCAATAGTTGCTTGACGCGCTTCAATGGCACCCATAATAGGTGGCCATACAAACTTCATACAAAAAATTACAAATACGACAAATGCGATTAATTCACCAATGAGTGTGGCATTAATATTCATTTGTGTACCTCCTATGGGTTATTCGTGTAAAAAAATACTTAAACTTTAACTAATAATAATTAAGCAAGTACGAATAACATGTATAAACCGATAGCAACACCGATCATTGCAATAGCATCGATAAGACCCGCTACGATGAACATTTTTACTTGAAGTTGTGGTGCTAATTCAGGTTGACGAGCAGCAGATTCTAAAAATTTACCACCTAGTAAACCAAAACCAATCGCAGTACCTAATGCACCTAGACCGATTAATAACGCAACAGCGATATATAACATATTTATCTCCGATTTTTATATAAAAGTTAATGTTAAAGTTAAAATTAAAAAATTATATTGATCACAACACGATTATTATAATCAATGTAAATTAGTATTTAGGACGTCCTATCCAACAACCCTACGGTTGAATAAATTAGTGATCTTCGTGTGCCAAGCTAAGATATACAATAGTTAACATCATAAAGATAAACGCTTGTAATGGGATAATTAGCAAATGGAACGCTGCCCATAAAAAGTGTACTGGTAATTGAGCAATACCAATGGTTGCGATAAGCAAAAATATCAACTCACCCGCATATAAATTACCAAACAAACGTAAAGCAAGTGATAATGGACGCGCCAATAAAGTCACCATTTCTAAAATAAAGTTGACTGGATATAAAGGCCACCAACCAAAAGGTTGTGTGGTAAGTTCTTTAATAAAACCACCCACACCTTTAACTTTAATTGAATAATAAATGGTGAGAATAAATACACCTAATGCCAGTGCAAAAGTCATATTAGGATCGGTTGTTGGTACGGGCTTCATGTAAACATGAGACATTTCAATACCGCCAACAATACTGATTAACCAAGGCAATAAATCAACAGGAACCCAGTCCATTGCATTCATTAATAATACCCAAACAAAAACCGTCAAGGCTAATGGTGCAATTAATGGGTTAGTACCATGAAAAGTACTTTTAACGCTATCACCTACAAACTCAACAATCAGTTCAACTGCACATTGCAATTTACCTGGAACGCCAGTGGTTGCTTTTTTAGCAACTGAGCGGAAGATGAAAAGAAAAACGAATCCTAAAAACACCGACCAACCAAGTGTATCTAAATGCCAGGTCCAGAAACCTTCGCCGACAGTTAAATTGGTTAAATGATGTTTAATATATTCTTGGCTGGTTAGTGTTGCGTTAGCAGCATCGACAGACATATTAATATTCCCAAAAATTAAAGTTTAAAATTAAAATTTTTACTCATGTTTTATTCGTTAATATTTAATAAAAAAGGGCGTTACCAACGGTAGTGCCATTACTAAACAAAACATACCAAAAAAGGGTAGCGGTATTAGCACTAAAAATTTGAAAGCGAGTGCAAATAATAAAGCCGTTATAACCATTTTAAGTTTTACGCCACTAAAGAAGGATTCAACCACTAATTTAGAGGACTTAGCCCCAGCATATTTAAACGCTTTATAGGCAAAAAACAAATTAGGGATTATTCCTATAACACCACCAACTAATGCTGATTTTGCGTAATACACCCCAAAAAAACAATAAATAAAAAATGTACCTATAATGACAATAAAGGTAATTAACGCAATTTGTTTATAAGCAAATTGCCTACCTAATTTTGGTAATATATTTGTCATAATTTTGTTACAAATAACATTAAAAAATTCAGTGATACATTTTTTTTTATTAATCTAGCACATAAAGTACGAAAAGCATCGTATTATTTTACTAAATTTAAATTTATTTAAAGTAAAAGCTTTAGTGTAAAAAGTTTCGCAAGTATACTGATTATTGCCTTTTTTGCAACAAATTAGCCCTTAACTTTTTTAATTGTGATAATAATCAAAATAAATACCCTAAACAGGCGTTATTTTAATCTTATATTTAATTTTAAAGGGGTAAATGCAACAAGAAAAAAAAGACAAAAAACAATAAGCATTCCTATATCCGTTTGCTTTGCTGTTAAAAAATTAAAATAAAATAAACTCTTTTCAATTATTCCTATTATAAAGCCATAGAATAATAATGTTTGTTTATTCAAATTATTATTAGCCACAATTATTTTAGCCAGTAAATAACCCATTAACGGAGCAAATGACCAAATAATAAAAACAACAATAGAAAAAAATATCACCGAAAAAGATATACTCATTTTATTAAAAACATGAGTTATGCCGTATAATTGAACAACAAAATAACTTAAATATAAATACCCCATAAATTATCTATTGTATTTTCGTTAATATTTTATCCAATTCTTTTAAGTTAGTGTATGAAATAACCAACTTACCTTTACCTTTTTTATTATGATTAATGGCAACTTTTGCCCCTAACTTTTTAGTTAGTTTTTCTTCTAAATCTATCGTTATTGTTGCTTTTTCTTCTTTTATCTTTTCTTGGTTTGGATTTTGAACTTTTTTAATTAAATTTTCAGTTTCTCTCACCGTAAGTTCTTTTGCCGCAACAGTTTGAGCGGTAGTGGTTTGAACTTCACCTGCTAAAGCTAATAAAGCACGAGCATGTCCCATATCAATATCACCATTTTCTAATAATGTTTTTACGGCTTCATTGAGGTTATTTAAACGTAATAAATTAGTCACTGTTGTGCGAGATTTACCTACGGCGATAGCAACCTCTTGATGAGTTAAGTCAAACTCTGTTAACAATCGCTCTAACGCAACGGCTTCTTCCATAGCGTTAAGATCTTCACGTTGAATATTTTCAATTAAAGCAATAGCAACAGCTGATTCATCAGGTACATTTTTGATTAAACAGGGAACCTCACTAAGTTGTGCTAATTTTGCTGCTCGCCAACGACGTTCTCCTGCAATAATTTCATATTTATTGTTACTTTCTTCGTTATTACTTGCTTTATTCTCACCTTCTTCATTATCAGAAATTAAACGAACGACTATTGGCTGAATAATACCTTGCGATTGAATTGAGAGGGATAATTCTTCTAACGCGTTATCTGACATATCTTTACGAGGTTGATATTTTCCTGGTGACAATTGTTCAATAAGTAATTTTTGTAACTCACTATCATTAACTTGACTGACAAAATTATCACCCTCAATATTTTTAGTGGCTGGCGCTAATAGAGCATCAAGACCTCTACCTAACCGACTAGCACCTTTACGTTTTGCTGGACTCATACTATTCAATCCCTACTTGATAAATTTATATTGTGACGGTTTTATTTTAATTATTTTTACGTAAAACTTCACCGGCAAGGGCTAAATAAGCTTTAGCTCCTGTTGAAGATTTATCATAATACATGGCTGGTGAGCCAAAACTAGGTGCTTCTGCTAAACGAACATTACGAGGAATAACAGTTCGATATACTTTATCACCAAAATGTCGTTTTAATTGCTCTGAAACATCATTTGCTAAACGATTACGTGGGTCGTACATGGTACGTAAAATTCCTTCTATATGAAGGTTATCGTTAACCACCGAGGTTAGCTTTGAAATAGTATCCATTAAAGCTGTTAAGCCTTCTAAAGCATAATATTCACATTGCATTGGCACTAAAACAGAATCTGCGGCAGTCATTGCATTAACAGTTAGCATATTTAACGAAGGGGGGCAGTCTATAATAATAAAATCGTAACTATCTTTCACCGGTGCTAACGCCTTTTTAAGCCGTTGCTCTCTGGCATAAACTTCCATCAATTTAATTTCTGCAGCGGTTACATCTGAATTAGCAGAGATTAAATCATAAAGACCTGAGGTTTCTTTTTCTACTACTTGCTCAACAGATTTTTCTTCTATCAATAGTTCATAACAGGTTGACGCTACTTGATATTTATCAACACCACTGGCCATTGTTGCGTTGCCTTGTGGATCTAAATCTATTAATAATATTTTTCGTTTAGTTGCGGCTAAAGAAGCCGCTAAGTTTACCGCGGTAGTGGTTTTGCCTACACCACCTTTTTGATTTGCTACTGCAATTATTTTTCCCACGAAAACCTCTGTTTTTATTTTATAGAATAATATTTAAATTGATAATACATAGCGCATACTATCCTAAAGCCTTATTACAATTATGCTATTTTTTTCAATACTATAACATGACGTTCGCCGACAAGCTCAGGCACTGAAATTTCATGACTAGATAGTAAACTAATATTTTTGGGTAAATTAGCTAATTCATCCGTTGGATATTGTCCTTTTAACGCAAAAAAACACCCTTGCTCTACCGTAATTAAATGCTGACACCAACTAACCATATCATTTAATGAAGAAAATGCTCTACTTAACACACCATCAAACGGTTTTTCCGGCTGATATTGTTCAATGCGAGATTTTATAGGTTGTACATTAACAAGTTTTAACTGAAATACAACTTGTCTTAAAAAAGTAATTCGTTTTCCTAAACTGTCTAATAAAACAAAATTTCTTTCTGGGTATAATATTGCTAATGGAATACCGGGTAAGCCGGGCCCCGTTCCTACATCAATAAAACGGTTACCTTTAAGTACTTCTCCTACCATTAAACTGTCCATTATATGTTTAATTAGCATTTCTTGAGGATCACGAACTGAGGTTAAATTATAAGCCTTATTCCATTTATTCAGTAATTCAATATATTGAATAAGTTGCTGAATTTGATGTTCAGTTACTTGTAAATTTGTTTTACTTATTAGGTTTTGTAATGATTGAATTAAATTCATTGATACTTTTTATCCGTAATAGCTTTTTTATTTGTAATAGGGGTAATTAATTCACCACTGTCTTTTAGGCTATTTTTCGTAATAAACCATGTTTTTTTAAATAAACAAGCAATAAAGAAATGGCTGCAGGCGTAATACCTGAAATACGCGACGCTTTACCCAATGTTTCAGGACGTGCATCTTGCAATTTTGCAACAACTTCATTGGAAAGACCAGACAATTGTGTGTAATCAAAATCAATAGGGATCAAAGTATCTTCATTACGTTTTTTCTTGGCTATTTCATCCATTTGTCTATTAATATAACCGGCATATTTAGTTTGAATTTCTATTTGTTCTGCGGCTTGTTTATCAGTAATAGCAGGACCTAAGCCTTCTATTTTCATTAATGATTCATAGCGTACTTCAGGACGACGAATCAAATCTTCAAGGCTAGCTTCTTTACTCATTGGAGTTTTAAGTAATGCATTAATTTGATCAACATTAGGTTGATCTTTTTGTACCCAAATATCTTTTAAGCGTTGGCGCTCTAACTCAATATTTTCCATTTTTTCATTAAAACGCTGCCAACGAGCATTATCAACTAAACCAACTTCTCTACCTTTTTCTGTTAAACGAATATCAGCATTATCTTCACGTAACAATAAACGATATTCAGCACGAGAAGTAAACATTCTATAAGGTTCTTTTGTCCCTAATGTTGCTAAATCATCAATGAGAACACCAACATAGGCTTGATCTCTTCCTAGAATAAAATCATCGCGTTCTTTAACTCTATTGGCTGCATTAGTCGCGGCAATTAAACCTTGTGCTCCCGCTTCTTCATAACCTGTAGTACCGTTAATTTGTCCTGCAAAATATAAATTTTGAACAAATTTACTTTCTAGGGTTTGTTTTAAATCTCGAGGATCAAAATAATCATATTCAATTGCATAGCCCGGTCTAGTAATAAATGCATTTTCAAAACCTTTTATTGAACGAACTAAATTCATTTGTACATCAAATGGCAAGCTTGTTGAAATACCATTTGGGTAGACTTCATGGGTTGTTAACCCTTCAGGCTCTACAAATATTTGATGAGAAGTTTTATCTGCAAATCGTGTTATTTTATCTTCAATAGAAGGGCAGTATCTTGGTCCTATTCCTTCAATAACACCAGTGTACATAGGAGATCTATCTAAACCATCACGAATATGTTGGTGAGTATTTTCGTTAGTGTGAGTAATAAAACAAGACACTTGTTGCGGATGATCTTTTACTGATCCCATAAATGAAAATACCGGACTAGGTGTGTCTCCCGGTTGTTCTTCCATCACTGAAAAATCTAATGATCTTGCATCTAAACGCGGCGGCGTACCCGTTTTTAAACGATCCATTCTAAAAGGCATATCTCGCATTTTAGCAGCTAAATTGATACTTGCAGGATCGCCTGCTCTACCACCTTGATAATTATTTAAACCAATATGAATCTGACCTGCGAGAAAAGTTCCTACCGTTAAAACAACTGTTTTTCCTTTAAACTTTAAGCCCATTTGAGTTGATACACCAACAACAACATCGTTTTCTAAGATCAAGTCATCACAAGGTTGTTGGAAAATAGTTAAATTTTCTTGGTTTTCTAATGTGTTACGTACAAATGATCGATATAAAGCTCTATCTGCTTGTGCACGAGTTGCTCGAACAGCAGGTCCTTTACTTGAATTTAATGTTCTAAATTGAATAGCACTGTGGTCAATGGCTGTTGCCATTAATCCCCCAAGTGCATCTATTTCTTTAACCAAATGTCCTTTGCCAATACCGCCTATAGCCGGATTACAAGACATTTGACCTAAAGTATCAATATTGTGAGTTAACAGTAATGTTTTACAGCCCATACGAGCAGCAGCGAGTGATGCTTCAGTGCCTGCATGACCACCACCAACAACAATTACATCATAAAAATCTTGATACCACATAAATTTAAAACTCACGATTATTTAAAAAATTCAATAAAAAGTAGTTAACAAAAAACAGCTAAATATTTTTTTAGGAGACATATTTTAGCGTTTTTTACTCAGGAAGGAAACGATCAAATCACTAAAAAGATCAGGGCTAGATCCTTAATAAAGAATAAGATCTTTTTAAATAGATCTTATTATTATTACTATTAGGATCGTTGTTTTCTGTGGGTAAGTCACTTTTTACTTTAATTATTATGACTTTATAACAGGTGTAAAGCAGTGAATAAACATTGATCAAGTTACGTATAAGCTTTGATCAAAACAGCTAGTTATCCACAAGGATGAAAGGTGATTTTTCTATACACTGAATAATAATAGTAAATTAACGGTTTATTAAGAGACTTATACACAATAATAATTATCACCCTGTTTTTTTGTTAATAACTTATGGGTAAGCCTTTATAAAAGATCTTTATTTAAGGTTAACCATTGCTGAGCGTGATCTTCAGGATCAATATCTTTACTCATATCTAGTTTTTTTAAGGTAGTCAATTCTATGCAACCTTTTGATAATAAAATGTTATTTAAATTTATAGCGGCTTGGCAAAAAGTATCATAACTTGAATCGCCTATACCAATTGTTAGAAAGTTAACTGAGGATAGATCTTGTTCACAATATTTAAGATCATTAACAAAGCTTTGAATATTATCGGGGTAGTCACCAGCACCATGGGTTGAGGTACAAATTAGCCAAGTGTTTTTTTTGGTTGTTTTTTCAGCAAATGTTTGTTGGATTATGGTTGAAAACTGAGGGGTTAAATGTAAATTTATTTGGTGGTTAAGTGCTTGTAATTTTTCTTCACAAGCTTCGGCAACATATTCTGTTCCACCGAGCATACTGCCAACAATTATTTGAAATGAACTCATGATAAAGATTTAAGTAATTAATAGTTGTTTTATTGTATTACTTAGGAGGTGTTGTTTCAGTTAAAAATTAAATTTTTTTATTATTTACCTATGCAGAAAGAGCTAAATATTTTACTTAAAAGATCATCGCTAGTAAATTCACCTGTTATTTGCTCTAGTTCTTGTTGGCATAGTCGTAATTCTTCTGCCAGTATTTCGCCGGCAACATAAGCTTCTAACTGCTCTAGTCCAATTAATAAATGTTGGTAGGTATTGTCTAAAGCGACTAAATGACGCCTTCTAGCCATAAAACCACCTTCAGTACCACCTTGGTAACCCATAATGTATTTTAAATGCTCTTTTAAGCTTTCTACACCTTCTCCTGTTTTTGCTGATAAGGTTATAATGGCATGTTTGTCATTATTTTTATCAATAAAGTGGCTAAATCCTGTTGGTGCTTTGCAAAGATCAGCTTTATTTCTGATTAACGTTAAGCCAATATTATCAGGTAGTTTATCAAAAAATTCAGGGTAATAAGCTTTAATAGTTTGTTCATCTTCAATAACAGAATGAGCTTGGTTGGCATCAACCATTAGTAATACTCTATCGGCTTGGTTTATTTCTTTCCAAGCGCGTTCTATACCTATTTGTTCAACTTTATCATTACTCTCGCGCAAACCTGCGGTATCAATAATATGTAATGGCATGCCATCAATATTTATTTGCTCAGACAATACATCACGGGTTGTACCTGCAATATCAGTCACAATAGCACTTTCTTTACCGCTTAATACGTTAAGTAAACTTGATTTTCCGGCATTTGGACGTCCGGCAATAACAACCCGCATACCTTCTCTAATAATACAGCCTTGTTGTGCTTGTTTACGTACTTGTTCTATTTGCTTAATGATCTTTTTTAGATCAGTAACCACTTTTTTATCGGCAAGAAAATCAATTTCTTCTTCAGGAAAATCAATAGCCGCTTCAACATACATACGTAAATGAATAATACTTTCTACCATTTCATTAACGAGTTTAGAAAAATCACCTTGTAAAGAGTGCAGGGCAGAGCGAGCAGCTTGTTCAGAGCTAGAATTAATTAAATCAGCAATGGCTTCTGCTTGAGTCAAATCAAGTTTATCATTTAAAAAAGCTTGTTCGCTAAACTCGCCAGGTTTTGCCATGGTTATTTTAGGTAGTGATAATATAGCATTAAGTAACATATCTAATATAACCGGGCCACCATGGCCTTGAAATTCAATGACATCTTCACCAGTGAATGAGTTAGGTGCTTGAAAGAATAAGGCAATACCTTGATCTATTATTGGTTGATTATTTTTATTAGAACCAATATCGAAAAAGGGGAGATATTCTGCTTTTCTAACCTTAGGAATTTTACCTAAAATTGCTTTAGCAACACTTTTTGCTTCGGGACCAGAAACACGAATTATACCAACGCCTCCTTTACCGGGGGCTGTTGCTTGTGCGACTATTGTTGTCTGTTTAGATAATGTTGAGGTCATAATTTTGTTTTGATCATTTAATTGTTTATATTTTACGTTATTTAATGGCAACTAACAAAAAAGCGATGTCTTTTTCAAGAGATCGCTTTTCTATTCATTTGCTTGTTCACAATTTAAAATTTGTTGTTTGTAACAACTATTTTGCGTTAGCTAACTTTTTCTTTTCAATACCACTGAAAATTATTTTCATTTGTGTAATTGAAATTAAGTTACTGACAAGCCAATAAAGTACTAAGCCAGAAGGGAACCAAGCCATAAAGATAGAAAACATTACCGGCATATATTGCATTATTTTTTGTTGCATTGGATCTTGTACCGTCATCGGTTGCATTTTTTGCATAACGAACATACTAATACCCATTAATACCGGTAATACAAAATATGGATCCATGGCTGATAAATCTTGTATCCAGAATATAAAGGGGGCATGACGTAATTCAACACTCTCTAAAAATACCCAGTAGAGCGCTAAGAATATTGGCATTTGTAAAAGTAGTGGTAAACAACCGCCAGCAGGGTTAACTTTTTCTTTGCGATACATTTCCATAGTAGCTTGCGACATTTTTTGTCTATCATCGCCAAAGCGTTCTTTTAGTTTTGCCATTTTAGGGGCTAGCTCACGCATTTTAGCCATTGAGGTATATTGCGCTTTAGTTAATGGGTACATACCACCTTTAACTATTAAGGTAATAACAATAATAGCTAAACCCCAATTAGAGACAAAACTTTGAATAGTAAGTAGTAATAAAAACAAATACTTACTAATCATCCACAAAAAACCATAGTCGATAGTTAAATATAAATTAGGTTCTATTTTCTTTAGTACTTCTTGATCTTTAGGACCGACATAAAATATTGCAGAAGCTTTACCTTGCTGACCGGCTTCAATAATAATAGCGGGCGCTTTATAACCAATAACAGCTTCTTGTTTAGCACTATAACTGGTGTAAATTTGATTGGTTTCTTTTGCATTAGGTACCCAAGCAGAAACAAAGTAATGTTCAAGCATGGCAACCCAACCACCAACGGTACTTTTGTTTAAATTAGCATCTTCAATATCGCCAAAATCATATTTTTCATAGCGATCTTCATCGGTAGAAAATGCTGCGCCACGATAAGTTGGTAACATACCAGAAGAGTCATCAACAATAGTTGATTGTTTCAATTGGCTATACATTTGCACAGAGATGCTACTAGCTGTATTGTTATCAATAATATATTCAACATCAACGCTATAACTATTAGCCGCAAAAGAAAAACGTTTAGTTACTACTAAGCCATTTTCATCTTGAAAGGTTAAATCAACGGCTAAAGTATCATTATTATCTAATGAATAACTATTACTTACACTACTATAAATTGGACGACCTTGACCTTTTAAAGAAAGCACTCTATCAATGCCGTTAGCACCGGTTAAACCACTTTGCGCAATATATTTTTTCGCGCCATTTTGCATTATGGTAAAAGGAATACCATTGCCCTGTTCAGTATCAAATTTAAGTAATTTAGCTTCAACAATATCTCCACCCTGAGTATCAATTTTCAGTGTAAAGGTATCTGTTGTCACACTAATTAATTTAGCGCTTGAGAGATTTTCTTTCGCTAAAGGTGCTACTGAACTTGTAGATTCAGGCACAAATTCACTATTAACACTTTCATTGGTTGTTTGCGTTTGACTCGCTACGGGTTGCTCTACAACCGGTGCATTTTCTAATTGCCATTGACTATATAATAAATAGGTGACAACCATAAGCGCAACAAAAAGCATACTGCGTTGGGATTCCATATAATTTACTTCTCTTCTTCTGATGTTGGCATGGGTTTTTACTCCCTTGCATTAATATAAAATATTATTTTATTATACGTTTATTCGCTAACTATTTTTGTTACTTTTTTTTAATGGTGGTACTGGATCATCACCGCCTTCATTAAGCGGGTGACATTTTAAAATACGTTTACTTGCTAAAAACCCACCTTTAATTACACCAAAGCGTTCTATTGCTTCACTGGCATAACAAGAGCAAGTGGGGTGAAATCGACAATTTGATCCTAATAACGGGCTAATAAAACGTTGATAACCTTTAATACATATTATGGCTAGTTTTTGTGGCGCTGAATTATTTTTCGCCATATTTTTTCTAATTGTTGGTTGATTTCTTTATTTTCTAGCTGATCTATACCAGATTTTACCATAACAACGATATCTATTGCAGGTAATTTATGTTGATTTAAACGAAAGCTTTCTCTTATTTGTCTTTTTATACGATTACGTTGAACAGCCAGTTTTACCCTTTTCTTTGCTATTGCTAAACCTAATCTATTTTTTTTATCACTTTTTGAAGGTAATTCTGTTGGTATTACAAGTAGGGTAAAATGACGAGAGCCAAAGCGGACAGGTTTAGAAAATACGGCTTGAAATTGATTTGCTGTCAACAAACGTGATTTTCGGGTAAATGGAAAAGTAAGCATAATAGGTAAACTTAATTTAGAGCTTATAAAAAAGCAAAAAAAAAGCCTTTAAATAAAGACTTTTTTCTTAAACATATTAAGCACTTTTAATTAAGCACTTAAACTTGCGCGGCCTTTAGCACGGCGACGAGCAATTACAGCACGGCCATTCTTAGTTGCCATACGAGCACGGAATCCGTGGTTACGCTTACGCTTTAGTACGCTAGGTTGAAATGTTCTTTTCATTACGCTAATCCGTCGGTTGTTGTTGCCCTGACAAAATAGCCATTACGAGCACACTGGTCTAAAAAAAGAGGCGAAATTCTAAAGCTTGTAACGCCTGTTGTCAATCATTTATGTTACCTATTTTAGCAATGATCTTAAAATGATCAATAAGATCTTCTCTAATTATCGAAAAAGTCCATAAATATCCACAGTTTTATAACATTGTACTGCGTTAATCTTAATAACTCGATCATTTTTTCAAATAAGTAAATGAACTATTAATTATTTTTTAGCACTATTTAAATATAAAAAAAATAAAAACAGACTGATTTATAACGTTTTAACTAAAAAGATTATAAAAAAAGTGATAATAGTTAAAAGTCAATATTGCACTTGTGGATAACTATAGAGATAATAGCGAAAGATAATAAAAAATATTCTTAAATTTAGCTAATATTTCATTTTAAGATCACTTTCCTTTTGGAGTTTTTGGTTGGATCATTCTCTTTGGCAACAATGCCTTTCTGTTTTACAAAATGAGTTGCCTGCTCAGCAATTTAGTATGTGGATTAGACCATTACAATGCGTTGTTAATGACAACGTAATGACGTTATATGCGCCTAATCGTTTTGTTTTAGATTGGGTTAGAGATAAATATGTTAATAGGATAAATGAACTTATTACCTTAAATAATAGTGCAAATCCATTATTATTAAGATTTGATGTTGGCAGTAAGCCTGCAAAAAGTATCACCAACATTGCCAATAATGTTAGCCAAGTTATGCCAACAAGTAATACGTTTTCTGCCATGCCTAATGCTATAGCGCCTACTCGAGAAACGGAAACGAATTTACCTAAAAAAACCAATGTCAGAGTCAAATATACTTTTGATAATTTCGTTGAAGGTAAATCTAATCAATTGGCTCGAGCGGCTGCTTCTCAAGTTGCTGATAATCCAGGTGCGGCTTATAATCCGTTATTTATTTATGGTGGTACAGGCTTAGGCAAAACCCATTTATTACATGCCGTTGGTAATGGTATTTTATTAAATAAACCCAATGCTAAAATAGCCTATATGCATTCAGAACGATTTGTTCAAGACATGGTTCGCGCTTTACAAACAAATTCTATTGAAAAATTCAAACAATATTATCGTTCTGTTGACGCCTTATTAATTGATGATATTCAGTTTTTTGCGAATAAAGAACGCACACAAGAAGAATTTTTTCACACCTTTAATGCCTTGCTTGAAGGTAATCAGCAAATTATATTAACTAGTGATCGTTATCCAAAAGAAATTGATGGTGTTGAAGACAGGTTAAAATCTCGTTTTGGTTGGGGCTTAACTATCGCCATAGAGCCTCCCGAATTAGAAACCCGTGTTGCTATTCTTAAGCGTAAAGCAGAAGAAAGCCATATAAAATTAGCCGATGAAGTTGCTTTTTTTATTGCTAAGCGTTTACGATCGAATGTTCGAGAATTAGAAGGGGCTTTAAATAGAGTTATTGCTAACGCAAACTTCACCGGTAGAGCTATTACCATTGATTTTGTTAGAGAAGCATTACGAGATTTACTGGCTCTTCAAGATAAATTAGTTACAATTGATAATATTCAACGTACAGTTGCTGAATACTATAAAATTAAAATTGCCGATCTACTTTCAAAACGAAGAAATAGATCAATTGCTAGACCAAGACAAATTGCAATGGCATTATCTAAGGAATTAACTAACCATAGTTTACCTGAAATAGGAGATGCCTTTGGTGGTCGAGATCACACAACCGTTTTACATGCTTGTCGAAAAGTTAAATCTTTACGAGAAGAAACACATGATATAAAAGAAGATTATTCAAATTTAATAAGAACACTTTCGTCGTAATAGAGTAGTTCTAACAACAATAACATCTTAAGCAATTGAATAGGTTACAAAAATGAAGTTTTCAATTAACAGGGAATTACTATTAAAACCATTATTATTGGTTTCTGGTGCAGTTGAACGTAAAAGTACTTTGCCCATTCTAAGTAATATTTTATTTGATATAAATGGTCAATCACTAACCTTAACCGCGACTGACTTAGAGCTTGAAATGGTTGCCTATACAGAGGTTGAAAACCATGGTGAAGATAGCAAAATTACCATTCCGGCTCGAAAATTATTAGATATTTGTAAAAGTTTGCCAGAAAACTCAATGATAAGTTTTTCAACCGATGCTGAAACTATTAAATTAAGTTCAGGTCGTAGTAAATATTCTTTATCGACTTTGCCCGCCATTGATTTTCCAAATATTGAAGAATGGAAGGGTGATGTTGAATTTAAACTCTTAAAAAGCCAATTTTTACGCCTTATTGAAAGTACTCATTTTTCTATGGCAAATCAAGATGTTAGGTATTATCTCAATGGTATGTCTATTGAAAGTGAAAATAATGAAATTCGATCAGTAGCCACTGACGGCCACCGCTTAGCCATTTGTAAAATAGCCAATGATTCATTAAATCTTCCCGCTCGACAAGTTATTGTGCCAAGAAAAGGTATTCTTGAGATTATTCGTTTATTAAGTCCGGTTGAAGAAGAAGTTCAAGTGTTTTTAGGTTCAAATCATATTCGTATTATTGACACTGAATTTTCTTTCACCAGTAAACTTGTTGATGGACGCTTTCCTGATTATCGCCGTGTATTACCACGTAACGGTGATAAGGTTTTTGAAACCAACAAAGAACAGTTACGTCAAGTTTTATCACGCGCTTCTATTCTTTCAAATGAAAAATTTAAAGGCGTTAGATTAAACTTTTTAAACTCATTGCTGAAAATAACAGCTAACAACCCAGAACAAGAACAAGCAGAAGAAGAATTAGAAATTGATTTTCCTTATGAAGAATTAGAAATTGGTTTTAATGTTAGTTATGTTTTAGATGTATTAAATGCAATCAAAGATGAGCAAGTTAAATTTACCTTAGCAGACTCTAACAGTAGTGTTGTTATTGAGGGTAGTGAATCTGGAGAAGCTATCTACGTTGTTATGCCAATGCGCTTGTAAAAACGTCTTGTTAGTTATTTTTGAGTTAGTTAAAAAATGAGCGTTACTAAGTTTACCACCCATAACTTTAGAAATTTGACCGGTACAGCGATTGAGCTTCATCCTACAATAAATTTTTTTATAGGTGATAACGGTAGCGGTAAAAGTAGCTTATTAGAGGCTCTTTTTTTTATTGGCCACGGAAAGTCATTTAGAACAAGTAAAATAGACAACTTGACTAAACATCAAGAATCTATTTTTGTTGTTAGTGTAATTAATGATAATAATAATCAGTTCGGTATAAGTAGAGATACTGACTTGGGACTGACTAAAATAAAAATAGATGGTCAACGTTATAATAAACTTTCAACGTTAGCCAAAAATATAGCAGTACAGATAATAACGCCTGAAAGCTTTAAACTCTTTTTTGGTGGACCAAAAGAGCGAAGGCGATTTTTTGATTTAGGCATGTTTCACGTGAAACATAGCTTCTCTAAACAGTGGAAAGAATTTACAAGGATTTTAAAGCAGCGAAATGCTTGTATGAGAAAAAATCTTCCGCCCGAGACATTTAGTTATTGGACGGAGCAGTTTTGTTTAGCATCAGTTGATGTTGCTCAAATCAGACAAACGTATGTAAATGACTTTGTCACTGAATTAAACGTTTGGTTGAAAATTTTATTACCTGATTTAATAGACGCTGTTAGTGTACAATATTTACAAGGTTGGCCTAGAAAAAGAGAATTACAAGAGGTACTTCAAAGCAATATTGAACGTGAAATATCGTTTGGTTATAGTTTATATGGTGCTCAAAAATTCGATGTTAAGTTTTTATTAGATAAAGAACCTTTAGAAAATAAACTTTCTAGAGGTCAACAAAAGTTGTTTTTACTGGCGTTAACTTTGGCTCAAGCAAAACTAATTGCCCGAGTTAACCGAGTAAAACCAATTTTATTAATTGATGATGTAGGTGCTGAGTTGGATAGTTCTTCACGTCACCTTTTGTCACAAGCAATAAACGAACTTGATTGCCAAGTTGTAATTACTGCAATAGAGCAGAGTGTTTTGCAACCTTTGTTAGAAAATAGCACAGGTGAAAATAAAAAAGATTATAAAATGTTTCACGTGAAACACGGTGAAGTTATACCAATTACTTAAAGTAAGAGAATAACTAATTTAAAGTAAAACAATGAGTAAATAGGCTAAAACTATGACAGTAGAAAATGAATATGACTCGTCCAGTATTAAAGTACTAAAAGGACTTGATGCAGTACGAAAAAGACCAGGTATGTATATAGGTGACACTGATGATGGCACAGGTTTACACCATATGGTTTTTGAAGTTTTAGATAACTCCATTGATGAAGCTTTAGCAGGACATTGTAAAGATATAATCATCACCATACATTTAGACGGCTCTGTATCTGTTAAGGATGATGGACGTGGTATACCAACAGAAATACATCCAGAAGAAGGTATTTCAGCAGCAGAAGTTATTATGACAGTGCTGCATGCCGGTGGTAAGTTTGGCGGTGAAGATTCCGGTTATAAAGTCTCTGGTGGTTTACATGGTGTTGGTATTTCAGTTGTTAATGCCTTAAGTAAAAAACTGCAGTTAACGGTTCGTCGCCAAGGCAAATTGTATGAACAGTTTTATACCATGGGTGAACCAGATGCACCATTAGCTGAAATTGGCGAAAGTGACCAAACCGGTACTGAGGTTCGTTTTTGGCCGAGTGAAAAAACGTTTTCAGATGTTTTATTTCATTATGATATTTTAGTTAAGCGTATTCGCGAATTGTCTTTTTTAAATTCGGGAGTTTCTATTCGTTTAATTGATGAGCGTGAAGAAGGTAAAGAAGAGCACTTTTGTTATGAAGGTGGTATTCAAGCGTTTGTTGATTATTTAAATACCAACAAAACTGCCGTTAACCAAGAAATATTTTATTTTGATTTAGAAAGAGAAGATGGCATTGTTGTTGAAGTTGCAATGCAATGGAACGATGGTTTCCAAGAAAACATTTTTTGTTTTACCAATAATATTCCACAACGTGATGGAGGAACTCATTTAAGTGGTTTTAGAACCGCATTAACGCGTACGCTTAATTCTTATATGGTTAAAGAAGGCTTAAATAAGAAAGGTAAGGGTAATACCGAAACAAGTGCTACCGGTGATGATGCACGAGAAGGTTTAACCGCGGTAATTTCAGTGAAAGTACCTGATCCTAAATTTTCGTCGCAAACAAAAGATAAGTTAGTTTCTTCAGAAGTTAAAACTGCAGTAGAACAAGCCATGGGCGAAAAACTAGGTGAGTACTTATTAGAAAACCCAAGTATTGCTCGCACCATTATTATGAAAATAGTTGATGCAGCTAGAGCGCGAGAAGCGGCACGTAAAGCTCGTGAAATGACACGTCGTAAAGGTGCTTTAGATATTGCTGGCTTACCTGGTAAGCTAGCAGATTGCCAAGAAAAAGATCCTGCGCTTTCAGAATTATATATTGTGGAAGGGGACTCTGCTGGCGGATCAGCCAAGCAGGGACGTAACCGTAAAAACCAAGCTATTTTACCATTAAAAGGTAAAATTCTTAATGTAGAAAAAGCTCGCTTTGATAAAATGATATCTTCTCAAGAAGTAGGTACTTTAATCACCGCGCTGGGTTGTGGTATTGGGCGTGATGAATATGATCCAGAAAAATTACGCTATCATAGTATTATTATTATGACCGATGCTGATGTTGATGGCTCGCATATCCGTACGTTATTACTGACTTTCTTTTATCGTCAAATGCCTGAAATAATGGAGCGCGGCCATATTTTTATAGCTCAACCGCCTCTTTATAAAGTAAAAAAAGGTAAACAAGAACGTTATATTAAAGACGATGAAGGCTTAACTGAATACTTAACAACATTAGCACTTGATAACGCTTCTATTCATGTTAATGAAAGTGCTCCAGCTATTTCAGGTGTTGCATTAGAACAATTGGTTAATCAATTCCGTAATACCATGGAAGTCATTAAGCGTATTTCTAGACAAATACCAAGTGATATTTTAGAAAAAATGGTTTACAGCAAAACCATTACTAAAGAAGAATTCTCTGATAAAGATAAAGTTGAATCTTGGACTGCTGACATTATAAATCAACTTGAAAACCAAGATGGTAACGGTTCTATATATACAGTAACGGTGGAGTATGATAATGAGCGTAATATTTACTATCCTCGTTTTAATGTTCGTAAGCATGGCATAGATAACAGATATAACTGCAGTTATGAATTTATTCAATCAAATGAATTCTCAGCACTATTATCGCTGAATAAGGAAATTAATGGCCTAATGGAGGAAGGGGCATATGTTAAACGTGGTGAAAAAATTAAGCCGGCCGAAACTTTCGAAGAAGCACTTAATTGGTTAATGGCAGAATCAAAACGCGGACAGTATATACAACGTTATAAAGGATTAGGAGAAATGAACCCTGATCAGTTATGGGAAACAACCATGGATCCAGAAACGCGCCGTATGTTACAAGTAACCATTGAAGATGCTATTGCTGCAGATCTGTTATTCACTACGCTGATGGGTGATCATGTGGAACCGCGTCGTAACTTTATTGAAGAGAATGCCTTAAAAGTCTCTAATTTAGACTTTTAACAAGTGTTATCTGAACCAATAACTATTTTTATATGCCCGGTCTTCATATCGGGCATTTACATTTTTAGTAATATAACTATTACTGTAACTTTAAATTAAAAAGTGATTTTGAAAACCATGACAAGCTTCGACAGTAAAACGTTTCAAGGCCTTATTCTGCAATTGCAAGATTATTGGTCACGCCAAGGTTGCTTAATTGTACAGCCTTTAGATTTAGAAGTAGGGGCAGGAACATTCCATCCGATGACTTTTTTGCGATCTATCGGGCCAGAGCCTATTAGTAGCGCTTATGTTCAACCTTGTCGTCGCCCGACTGATGGGCGCTATGGTGAAAATCCTAACCGTTTACAACATTATTATCAATTTCAAGTAATGCTGAAGCCATCACCTAAAAACATTCAAGAATTATATCTTAACTCTTTGAAAGAATTAGGGATTGATCCGTTAGTTCATGATATACGCTTTGTTGAGGATAATTGGGAATCACCAACATTGGGCGCATGGGGTTTAGGTTGGGAAATTTGGTTAAACGGTATGGAAATCACCCAGTTTACTTATTTTCAACAGGTTGGTGGTTTAGAGTGTGCACCGGTTACGGGTGAAATTACTTACGGCCTTGAACGGCTAGCGATGTATATTCAAAATGTTGATAGTATTTATGATTTAGTTTGGACAAATGGTCCAATGGGAACTGTTTATTATGGTGATGTATTCCATCAAAATGAAGTAGAGCAGTCTACATATAATTTTGAGCATGCCGATGTTGATGCATTATTTAAACAATTTGATCAATGTGAAGTAGACAGTCAGAAATTAATAGCAGCAAACTTACCTTTGCCAGCCTACGAACAAGTGATGAAAGCTTCTCATGCTTTTAACCTACTTGATGCCCGGCATGCAATATCAGTAACTGAGCGTCAACGCTATATATTAAGAGTGAGAGCTTTATCTAAAGCCTGTGCGCAGGCTTATTATGATAAACGTGAAGCGTTAGGTTTTCCATTGTGTAAAAATGAAAACACTAAAAAAACTACGATAGCAAAAGGAGAAAAATAATGTCGACTGAAACTCTCCTTATTGAATTAGGAACAGAAGAACTTCCACCAAAGTCTTTAAAAACATTAGCGCTATCATTTTTTGATAATGTTAAAGCTCAACTTGACAGTAATGATTTAACGTATAGCGATATTAAATGGTTTGCGACACCTCGTCGTTTAGCTATTCAAGTGTTTGATTTAATAGATAAACAACAAGATAAAGTGGTTGAAAAGAGAGGCCCGGCGGTTAGTGTTGCCTTTGATGAACAAGGCCAGCCCAGTAAAGCTGCGCAAGGTTGGGCTAAATCTAATGGAATTTCGGTTGATGAAGCAGAAAGGTTAACAACAGCAAAAGGTGAGTGGTTACTTTTTCGCGCTACCGTTTCAGGTAAATCAATCAATGAACTTATTCCAATCATAGTCACCACCGCATTAAATAAATTACCCATCGCTAAACCGATGCGTTGGGGGGCGGAACGTATTCAGTTTATTCGCCCGGTACATACCTTAACGTTATTATATGGCGAACAAATTATTGCCGGTGAAGCGTTGGGTGTTTGTTCAAATAATCAAGTACAAGGCCATAGGTTTCATCATCAAGGCTTAGTTACGCTTAATCATGCCAATGATTATCAAGTGGCACTAGCGAAAGCCTATGTTGAGGTTGATTACGAGCAACGACAAGCAAAAATAGTTGCACAAATTAAGCAAGCAGCTAAAGATATATCAGCGGTAGCCTTGATTGATGAAAATTTACTGAATGAAGTGACCGCATTAGTTGAATGGCCGGTAACGTTAGTGGGCACTTTCGATGAAGACTTTTTGAATGTACCCGCAGAGCCGTTGATTTATTCAATGAAAGATCACCAAAAGTATTTTCCTGTTACCGACGAAAAAGGGCAATTAGTGAATAAGTTTATTTTTGTCACTAATATTGAATCGAAAGATCCAAAGCAGGTTGTTTTTGGTAATGAAAAAGTTATTCGCCCACGTTTAGCCGATGCAGAGTTTTTCTTTAAAACAGATAAAAAGCAAACGCTTGAATCAAGATTAACGACGTTAGAAACGGTGTTATTTCAAAAACAACTTGGCACAATGAAAGACAAGTCTGAGCGCATTGCAAAATTAAGTAAAACCATTGCTGAGCACTTAAATGAAAATGCACAAGAAGCACACCGAGCTGGGTTGTTAAGTAAAACAGACTTAATGTCAGATATGGTCTTAGAATTTCCACAAATTCAAGGAACTATGGGTAAATACTATGCTTTACACGATGGAGAAAGTGAAACCATTGCTCAAGCATTAGAAGATCAATACCGCCCACGTTATGCCGGTGATACTTTACCTGAAGCCAGTATTGGTTGTGCAGTGGCTATTGCAGATAAAATTGACAGTTTAGTTGGCCTCTTTGGTATAAATCAACCACCGAAAGGCGATAAAGACCCTTTTGCACTGAGAAGGGCTGCAATAGGCTGTATCCGTATCATTATTGAAAAACAACTTGATTTAGACCTTGTAGAGCTTATTGATAAAAGCGTAGCCTTGTTCGGCGATAAACTTGTTAATGAACAAACAGCAAGCCATGTGCTTGATTTTATGATGGGACGCTTTAGAGCTTTTTATCAAGAGCAAGGGATAGCGGTTGATGTGATACAAGCAGTATTAGCTAAAAAACCAAGTGCCCCGTTAGACTTTGAAAAACGTATTAAAGCGGTGAGCTATTTTGGTGCTTTACCTGAAGCAGCAACGCTTGCTTCAGCAAATAAGCGGGTGGGAAATATTTTAGCTAAATTTGAGGGGCAGTTGTTTGAAAACTTTAAAATAGAACTTGCTTGTGAAGCAGCAGAGCAAAAACTAGCGATCATTTTTAAAGAAGTTGATTTAATAGTAAAGCCGTTAATGCAAGATAAAAACTATCAAGCAGCGCTTTCTGAATTAGCAAAATTGAAAGCACCTATTGATACTTTTTTTGATAGCGTAATGGTGATGAGTGATGATGAAGCCGTTAAAATTAACCGTTTAACGCTACTTAATCAAATAAGAAATAGCTTTTTTGCCATTGCGGATATTTCGGTACTACAATAAGAGCGTTTATAAAAAAAAAGAAAATTTATTAAAAGGAATGGAAACATTCCTTTTTTTTGTGCTGGATCAAAAATCAAAACTAGTTTAAGCATAATATGGGTATATAAAGGTATATACGGGTATAGAGTCTTATAAAATAATAGGAGTGTTATATGAGTATTGAAAAGCATGACCTTCATCGTGAATTCCCTGAGTTTAATGAAGAAATTCATTATTTGAAAATGAATGATGCACATTTTTTGCGTCTATTTAATGATTATCATAAATTAGATCAAGAAATATATCGTATAGAGCAAGGTATTGAAAACACTAGCGATGAATATATTGATACTAAGAAGAAAGAGCGCTTACAACACAAAGATTTACTCTTTGGCATGATTAAAAAGACTCAACATAAAGCAGCACTCAATAATTAACACTTTCTGATTAGGTATAAAAAAGGTTTTTCATCAAGTTGACTAGCAACAAGTTCGTGCTCCATAAAACGACAAAAGCTAGGTATGTCACGTTTTGTTGAAGAGTCATCACATTTTACTAAAATAGTTTCGCCAATACGTATCTTTCGAATATTTAAGCGTACCATCATCACAGGCTCTGGGCATCGTAAGCCTATGGCGTCAAGAGTGTGATCATGATTTTCGAAAAATGTAGTTGGCTTAGTTGACATAGCGAGTTTGAATTAACAACATATTAAGGTAATGGTAACGTAATAACTACGTATTACTATAAAAAGGTAGTTTACCTTATTGTTGAAAATGAAGCACAGATTAACTTTGACTATTTAAATTACGCTATACTAAAGCAATATTGGATGAAAAGTTAATTAAGGTGTGGGTTGTGTTGTGTTTATGGGAGAATTAATAAAAAAGTTAGTTAAGGCATTCCTTTGCTTTACACTATACGCAGTTGCTACTTTTGTTACTTATGCTGATGAGAGTATTAAAATAACTGTAGATAAAAATCAGCAAGAATTATTTATCAAGGCAGAAACGCTACTTTATCAAACAAGCTCTAGGCGTTATAAAAACCTCTATAATCAATTGCATTATTACCCTTTACAACCTTATTTAGATCAACAGCGATTGATGCAAACCATGAAGATCAGTTCGGTTGGAGAAATAAGCACATTTTTAACTAAATACCAAGGCACGCCACTCGATTGGCCATTACGTAAAAAATGGTTAAATTATTTAGCTAAATATAATAAAGCTCATCTTTTTATTGAATTTTTCAAACCGACAAGTGATGCTGCGTTAACGTGTCAAAATTTACGTTTTCAATTAGCCAAAGGGTTGCCTGAAAGTGTGGTGTTACCACAAGTGACTAAGCTTTGGTTGGTTGGGAAATCGCAACATAAAAAATGCGATCCACTCTTTAAGCGTTGGCAAGTAGCAGGATACAGAACAAACAAGGTTGTTTGGCAGCGTATTGCCTTAGCGGCGGATGGCGGAAAACATACTTTAATCCCGTATTTAACCAAATTACTACCAGTAGAGCAGCAATACTTAGGCAGGCTTTGGCACAAAGTTCGTCGAGATCCGGCGATTGTTTCGCGTTTTAAATATTTTCCCAAAAAATCAGCGCAAGAAACAGAAATTTTTACTTATGGCTTAAATCGCCTAATTTGGCGGGATCCAAACAGAGCTATTTCTACTTACAAAAAAGCACAAAAAGAGTTTGCGTTTTCAGCACAGCAGCAGCAAAAAATCAGCGCTAAATTTGCCCTAGCATTAGCCAGTAAAAACCATAAATCAGCACAACAATGGTTAGATAAATTAGCACCATCATCGTTAAATAAACGCATGGTACAGTTACGATTAACGGAAGTTTTAAAGCAACAAGACTGGCAACGGTTTATCAGTGATTTATTGGCATTACCAAGTGAGTATAAAAATGATTTGCAGTGGAAATATTGGTATGCCAGAGCCTTAATTGCCACCAATAAAAAAGAAAGGGGAGACTTTCTATTACAACAATTAGCAAAAGAGCGACATTATTATGGTTTTTTAGCTGCAAGTTATTTGCAAACACCGGTTAATTTACAAGATAAACCGCTATACATTAGTGCAGCAGAAAAAAGGAAGGTATTGAGCCATCCAGCCGCAAAACGTGCTTTCGAGTTTTTCTATTTAAAACGGTATTTACAAGCGCGCTCTGAATGGAATTACTGGTTAAAGCAATTAACTAATCGAGAAAAGTTAGTCGCGGCTAAAGTGGCTAATGAAAACAATTGGTTTGATCGCGCTATTTTTACCTTAGCTCAGGTGGGCTATTTAGATGATGTTTCTCTACGCTTTCCTAAGGCATTTGATAAAAAAATTAATCAACACGCAAGTAAACAAAAGATAAATCCCGCTTGGGCATTTGCCATTGCAAGAAGAGAAAGTTCGTTTATGGCGGATGCCAATTCTTCTGTAGGCGCAAAAGGTTTAATGCAAATAATGCCGAATACCGCAAAAAATTTAACACGCGGTAAAGTCAATAATACCTATTTATTTAATGCGGAAAACAATATCAAACTAGGTACTCAATATTTACGAGAGCTATTAGATCAAAGTAAAGGTAATCCTGTGCTAGCAACAGCATCTTATAATGCGGGTCCTTATCGAGTTAAACGATGGGTGAGAAACATGAAAGCATTACCAGCAGATATTTGGATAGAAACAATTCCCTATAAAGAAACACGAAACTATGTAAAAAGCGTATTAGCCTATCAAGAAATTTACCAACACCAACCGGGTCAAAGAAGTCGCCTATTTGATCAAGTCATTAATATGAATATTGGCGAATGATAATTATAAAATGTAAAGGAAACCTGTAATGAATATATTAGAAAAAGAATATCCAGCGCATATTACTCAATTACAACAAAGAACAAAAATAGCGTTAATGCGAGAAAATCTAACTGGGCTTGTTATTCACTCAGGGCAAGAAATTAAGGTGTTTCTTGATGACTACGGCTATCCTTTTAAGGTTAATCCTCATTTCAAACACTGGTTACCGTTAATCACTATTCCTAATTGTTGGCTGATAGTCAATGGTGAAGATAAGCCAACACTGATTTATTATCAACCTGTTGATTTTTGGCATAAAGTTGAGCCCTTGGTCGAAAGCTATTGGGGGAGTTTTTTTACCATTAAAGTCTTAAATAACGCGAGCGATGTTGAGCAACTATTGCCTTATGATAAAAAAGGCTTTGCTTATATAGGTGGTCACTTTGAAGTGGCAAAAGCTTTGGGTTTTGAAGCCATAAATCCAGAAGGGCTAATTAATTATTTACATTATCACCGTGCGTATAAAACAGATTATGAACATGAGTGTATACGACAATCTAATGCCATTGCGGTTTGTGGTCACAAGGCAGCTAAAGCAGCCTTTTTACAAGGCGACACAGAGTTTGATATTCAACAGGCTTACCTTAAAGCTAGTGGTTATACCGCGAATGAAACGCCTTATGGAAATATTGTTGCCTTAAATGAAAATTGCTCTATTTTGCATTACATGGCATTAGAAAAAATACCGCCACAAGCGCATCAAGCTTTTTTAATTGACGCGGGCGCTAACTTTAATGGTTATGCCGCGGATATTACTCGCACATACTCTTTTAAGCTTAATAAATTTGCAGAGTTAATTGCGCGTATGGATCAATTAATGCTAAATGCTGTTGCCGGTTTAAAACCCGGAGTGAGTTATGTTGATTTACACATTGCGACTTATCGAGAAATAGGGCAAGTATTAAAAGAGTTTGGCTTTATTAACGTTGATGCCGATACAGCGGTGGAGTCAGGCATTATTTCCACCTTTTTTCCTCATGGTTTAGGTCATCACTTAGGTTTGCAAACACATGATGTTGGCGGCTTTATGGCCGATGAGCGTGGTACCCATGTTAATGCACCAACAGAGCATGCTTTTTTAAGAACATCGAGGGTTATAGAGGTTGGGCAAGTGTTCACTATTGAGCCTGGGTTGTATTTTATTGACTCGTTATTAAGTGAATTAAAAGCGTCTAGCAATGCTGATCAAGTTAATTGGCAGCAGGTTGATGAAATGCGTGCTTATGGCGGTATTCGAATTGAAGATAATATTATCATTCATCAGTCGACTAATGAAAATATCACCAGAGAGTTAGGATTATAAACAGTAAAAGTAGGTCAAAATCCTTTCAAATAGCGATTAACCATGTTGAAGATGAAACGATGGTTAATCGCAGTCGCTTCATTTGTTACCTTAAACCTTGTACCTCAACAGCGCAGGCGAAAGCCTTTGTTAAAGAATTAACGCTATTACACCCGCAAGCGAGTCATCATTGTTATGCTTTTTTAACCGGTGCCACCGATAATAGCCTTGGTTATGGTTTTTCTGATGATGGAGAGCCTAGCGGTACTGCGGGTAAACCAATGTTGGCGGTATTACAAGGCGGTGGTATTGGTCAAGTTTGCGCGGTTGTTGTTCGATATTTTGGTGGAACTAAATTAGGAACCGGTGGGTTACAGCGAGCTTATGGCGCAAGTGTTCGCCAAGCCTTAACTTTTTTGCGTGCTAAAATAAAAATAGCTATGGTGCATAAAACATTAGCGTGTCAATATAGCCAAGTAGATGACATACTGCATATGCTAGCGCAAATAGAGGGACAGGTAATTTCACAGGAATATCAGCAACAAGTAACATTTAGTTTCGCCATACCGCAAGAAAAACTATCTTATTTTCAAACTAAATTGCAAACGATGTCTGCCGGTAAATTATTATTAATCAGTGCTAATTGACTTAAACAATCACAAAAAAATAGAAAATGAACAGTGCAATATAAAAATATTATTCGAATTTTAGGGATTTTGGTCGCTTTATTAAGTGTTACCATGCTGCCACCTGCATTAGTCTCTATGATCTACCGAGATGGCGGCGGTGTTTCTTTTTTAATGTCATTTTTGTGGTGTTTAATTACCGGCTTAATGGCTTGGTATCCAAACCGTAATGAAAAAAACGAACTGAGAGCACGAGAAGGTTTTCTTATTGTTGTGTTATTTTGGCTAGTTTTAGCGAGCTTTTCTGCGGTGCCTTTAATGCTTTTAGAACAACCGCACTTGTCTGTTGCCGATGCGTTTTTTGAGTCATTTTCGGGGCTAACAACAACAGGCGCAACCATTTTAAATAAAATTGAAGGGCTACCTCACGCCGTATTATTTTACCGTCAACAATTACAATGGCTTGGTGGGATGGGGATTATAGTTTTAGCCGTTGCTGTTTTACCTATGTTGGGTATTGGTGGCATGCAATTGTATCGCGCGGAAACTCCGGGGCCAGTAAAAGAGTCAAAAATGACACCCCGAATAGCCGATACCGCAAAACATTTATGGTATATTTATTTAACATTAACCATTGCTTGTGCTTCAGCTTATTGGCTTGCGGGTATGTCAGGTTTTGATGCCATTTGTCACTCCTTTTCTACGATAGCCATCGGTGGTTTTTCAACGCATGATGCCAGTATGGGCTACTTTAACAGCCCACAAATTAATTTAGTTTGCGTGTTTTTCTTAGTGATAGCAGGGGTTAATTTTGCGCTTCATTATGCCGTAGTGCAAAGTAGATCACTTAGAAGTTATATTCATGATCCTGAGTTTAGAGTGTTTATAGCAATTCAACTTGCGTTAACTCTGGTTTGTTTTATTGTTTTAATGTTATCAGGAACCTATGAAAATGCAGATCAAGCGCTTGATCAAGCGTTGTTTCAGTCAGTTTCTATCAGTACTACTGCGGGCTTTACCACCACCTCATTTGCAGATTGGCCAACATTGTTGCCAATACTTTTAATATTTTCTAGCTTTATTGGTGGTTGTGCCGGTAGTACCGGTGGCGGTATGAAAGTGGTACGCGTAGCTTTATTATATCTTCAAGGTATACGAGAATTAAATAAATTGGTTCACCCTAAGGCTGTTTTTAGTATTAAATTTGGTAAAAAAGTTTTACCCGATCGTGTGGTTGAGGCAATTTGGGGATTCTTTTCGGCTTATGCCGCTGTTTTTGTTATTTGTATGCTGCTGCTATTAGCAACGGGTATGGATGATATTACCGCTTTTACCGCTGTTGCCGCGTGTATTAATAACTTAGGCCCTGGTTTAGGTGAGGTTGCCGCTAATTTTTCAACCATTAGTGATAGTGCTAAATGGATATTAGTGATGGCGATGTTATTTGGTCGTTTAGAAGTGTTTACCTTGTTAGTCTTGTTTACTCCGGCTTTTTGGCGCTCTTAAGTTGCCTATTTCTTAAAGCTCTTCACCAAGAAAAGCGTAAGGTAATAAATAATCTATTGAATGCGTTGTAATATCATACTCAGCAGCATAAATATATATTGTTGCGTTATTGGTTGATTGTTCAGCAATAACTTGTCGACAAGCACCACATGGAAAAGCTTTCACTAAGGTTTTTTCAGCATTGCGAGCAAGGATGTGTACTTCTTTTATTTCGCCTTTTTTAACACCTTCCGTTACTGCGGTATGAAGAGCATTTCTTTCAGCACAAATCGTTGTTGGATAAGCAGCAGATTCTACATTGACGCCTTTATAGGTGTTTTCTTTATCATCGACAACGATTGCAGCAACATTGAAACCAGAGTAGGGTGCAGATGATACGTCAAGTAGCGCAGTTAACTGTTTAAAATAATTCATAATAATTCTTTTATATCATAGTTGGGGTTAGAAAGCTGCGCTACTAGGCCACACAGCTAAAAATTGGTTATACCAGTAAGTTAGTGATCAAATATTTGTATTAATGTATTATATGTTTTCTAAGCTAATTCTATCTAATATTTGAGCTTGTGCATTTATTGTATTTTCGCCAAGGTTAATGGCTTGTTGTATTTTTAATGCGGCTTCAGAAAATTGCGCTTCATTTCTGGCATGTATTATTGCTAACGGTTTGTCAGTGCTAGCTTCATTGCCAAGAGAAATAATATCACTTAAACCAACCGCATAATCGATTGAATCGGTTGCCACTTGTCGACCACCACCCAAGCAGACCACCGCCATGCCTATTGCTCGGGTATCCATTGACTGTACAATGCCAGAAGAAGAGGAATAAACGGGTCGGATAATTTCAGTTTTTGGTAAGTGAATATCATAATTTTCAACAAAATCGATAGGACCGCCCAAGGCTGAAACCATTTGACCAAATACTTCTGCAGCTCGACCATTACTGAGCACAGTATTAAGTTTTAATTTTGCTGCTTTTAAGTTTGGCGCAAGACCGGATAAAACGAGCATTTCAGCACATAAAGCAATGTTAACTTCATGAAGACGAGGGTTTATATATTCCCCTGTTAAATATTGTACCGCTTCACGCACTTCAACGGCATTACCCGCTGAGCTTGCTAGTACTTGATCCATATTGGTTATCAATGCAGATGTTTTGCAATTAGCACCATTAGCAACGCTAACAATACTTTTAGCCAAAGCAACAGACTCTTCATAGCTAGGCATAAAAGCGCCACTACCGGCTTTAACATCCATCACTAAAGCGTCAAGACCTGCTGAAAGTTTTTTAGATAATATAGAGGCGGTAATGAGAGAAATGGATTCAACCGTTGCGGTAATATCTCGGGTAGCATAAAAACGCTTATCGGCGGGGGCTAAATTACCTGTTTGACCAATAATAGCAACACCAACGTCTTGTACAACTTTACGAAATAGTGCGTTGTCGGGGGCAGTGATATAGCCGGGAATGGCATCAAATTTATCTAATGTTCCTCCTGTATGTCCTAAACCTCGCCCCGAAATCATGGGTACATAGCCACCGCATGCTGCAACCATTGGGCCTAACATTAAGGATATAACATCACCAACACCGCCAGTAGAATGTTTGTCAACAATGGGACCATTTAGGTTTAATGATTGCCATTCAAGCACTGCGCCAGAGTCGCGCATAGCACAAGCGAGGGCAATACGTTCATCCATTGTCATATCTTGAAAATACACCGCCATCGCAAATGCTGCGATTTGACCTTCAGAAACTGTATTATGGGTTATGCCATGAATAAAAAAATTAATTTCATCATTAGTTAACGCATTACCATCACGTTTTTTTCTAATAATTTCTTGAGGAAGAAACATGCCATTTTCCTTATGGTTAAATTTTAGCTTTTTACGATAGACTCTAATGCTATTTGTATCATTTGGTCAAAACTACTTTGACGTTCATCAGAGCTTGTTTTTTCACCAGTACGAATATGATCTGAAACAGTTAAAATACAAAGCGCATTAGCGCCGAATTCAGCGGCAACACCATATAAACCAGCGGCTTCCATTTCAACACCTAGAATGTTGTATTTTTCCATTAAGTCAAACATGTGGCTTTCGGGTGAATAAAAAAGATCGGCAGAAAAGATATTGCCAACACGTGCTTTAATACCATTGTTTTTTGCAGATACCACCGCGTTATGCAGTAAGTCGTAATCTGCAATGGCAGAAAAATCATGATCATTAAAGCGAGTTCTATTCACTTTAGAGTCGGTACAAGCACCCATTGCGATAATGATATCACGCACTTTTATTTTAGTGCTTACTGCGCCGCATGAACCAACACGAATAAGGTTTTTTACACCATATTCAGTGATTAGCTCTGTTGCATAAATAGAGCAAGAAGGAATACCCATGCCACTACCCATAACAGAGATCCGCTCTCCTTTATAGGTGCCGGTAAAACCGAGCATGTTACGAACGTTTGTTACTTCTTTTACATCATTCATAAAGGTCTCTGCAATGTGTTTTGCACGAAGCGGATCACCCGGAAGAAGAACAGTTTCTGCAAAGTCTCCCAACTCAGCATTAATATGTGGAGTAGCCATTTGAAGCCTCTTTATTTATTGTTTGTGATTATAAAAAACTAGTCCCATAACCTAATACAGGTAAATTATGATAAGTTGAAATAGTTTGACCGATATCAGCAAAGGTGTCACGCAACCCAATGGAGCCCGCTTTAATTTTTTTACCGTAAAAAACAACTGGTATATGCTCTCGTGTGTGATCAGAACCCGGCCAAGAGGGATCGCAACCATGATCAGCGGTAATGACTAATACATCATCGTCTTGCATTAGGGATAAAATCTCAGGTAAACGTTGGTCAAAATATTCAAGGCCTGCAGCGTAACCAGAGACATTGCGACGATGACCAAACTCAGCGTCAAAATTAACAAAATTAGTAAAAATAATACTTTGATCACCAGCCTGCTTTAATGCTTCCAAACTAGCATCAAACAAACCGTCAAGTCCGTGAGCTTTTACTGCTTTGGTGATGCCTTGAGCGGCAAAAATGTCAGATATTTTACCAATACTTACTACGTTACCACCAGATGCTTTCATATTATCTAATAAGGTTGGGGCCGGCGGAGTCACTGAATAGTCGTGACGATTAGTAGTGCGTTGGTAACCATTACTATTCAACCCTAAAAAGGGGCGAGCAATCACTCGACCTATATTATATTCGTTAACTAATTCTCGTGCTATTTCACATAAGTCATAAAGACGTTGTAGACCAAAAATTTCTTCATGACAAGCTATTTGAAAAACACTATCTGCAGACGTGTAAAAAATAGGTTTTCCGGTACGAATATGTTCATCACCAAGCTGCTCAAGAATAATGGTACCAGAGGAATGACAATTACCTAAATAACCGGGCAGGTTAGCTCTTGAGACTAATTCATCTAATAATTTTTCAGGAAAACTATGTTCACGTTGATTAAAATAGCCCCAATCAAACAGTACAGGTACGCCGGTAATTTCCCAATGACCACTTGAAGTATCTTTACCTGTTGATAATTCTTTAGCGTAACCATAGGCTGATGTGGGTATAATTGTGTTATCTAAACCTTGAGGAAAATAGCCTGAACTTTCTTCACAGGCATGTCCAAGCCCTAGTTTGTTTAAGTTAGGCAAAAAAAGTAAACCAGAGCGACCTTCGTTTGCTTTACCTTCAGCGCAATATTGAGCGATGTGGCCGAAGGTGTTTGCACCTGAGTCTGAAAGTTTCTTTCCTGCGGCATCTACATTGAAATAATTTCTCGCGTCATCAGTTGAACCTAGCCCAAAGGAGTCGAGTAATAAAATAATAGTGCGCTTCATTAGTAATTTTCTGCTTCAGTCGCGTTATTGTTATTACCAAGGTCTAACTCAGCAAGTAGGTTCCCGAGTAAACTTGATGCGCCAAAGCGAAAGTGTTTTGTATTCACCCAATTTTCACCTAAAATATTTTGTGCTAACGATAGGTAATCTTTCACGTCAGCTGCACACTTCACTCCACCAGCAGCTTTAAAACCAACATCTGGATTAATGTCTTTAATAACCGTTAACATAATTTTGGCGGCTTCAAGCGTGGCGTTTACAGGAGCTTTTCCCGTTGAGGTTTTAATAAAATCAACTCCGGCATTAAGGCATATTTCGCTAGCAGTACGTATTAATTCAGGTGTTTTTAACTCACCAGATTCAATGATAACTTTCAATTTAATATTATCAGAGCATATTTCTCGACAAGCACAGACTATGTCGTGACCAATGTCAGGGTTGCCTGCAATTAATGCTTTGTATGGAAATACTAAGTCAACTTCATCTGCGCCATAGGCTACCGCAGCTTTAGTTTCCGCTGTGGCAATATTGATATCATCACCACCGTGTGGAAAGTTTGTCACGGTAGCTATTTTAATTTTATCATTTCCCAGTGCTTGTAGGGTTTTTCGAGCAATTGGAATAAACCGTGGATAGATGCAAATTGCAGCGGTATTTCCTGCTGTTGTGTGTGCAGCTTTGCATAAATCAATGACAACCTGATCGGTGTCGTTGTCATTTAAAGTGGTTAGATCCATTAACTCAATCCCTAGTTTTGCCACTTCTTTGATATTAGTCATACTATTTCCTTAACTTTCATTTCAATATTTAGCGGTATAAGTTTATTTGTTTATAATGACCATATAAAGACTTAAACCAGACTAATAAATATTCCAACTAACGTAGCACTCATAAAGTTAGATAAAGTACCGGCCATTACGGCTTTTAACCCTAAGCGAGCAATATCTGGTCTTCTTGAGGGAGCCATTACACCCAAGCCACCTAACAAAATAGCCATTGAAGATAAATTTGCAAATCCACATAATGCAACCGTAATAATTGCTTGTGAGTGAGTACTCATAGTGTCTTTTACGCCAACAAAATCAATATAGGCGACAAATTCATTGACCACTAATTTTTGTCCAAGAAAGCTACCGGCTTGCACCGCTTCACCCCAAGGAATACCCATAACAAAAGCTATTGGTGCAAAGAGGTAACCTAATATTTGTTGTAGTGTTAAGGCTTCAAGACCAAATACGCCACCAATAGATCCTAACATAATATTAATTAGGGCAATTAAGGCAATAAATGCTATCAACATGCCACCAACGTTAGCGGCCAATTTCAGTCCTGAAGACGCGCCCATTGCTGCAGCGTCAATTACATTAACAGGTTTGCTTTCCTCTTCAGAAGAATCATTGTTATTACTTGATATATTATCTCTCACTTTCTCTGTTTCAGGCACTAACAGCTTAGCCATTAATAAGCCGCCGGGAGCAGCCATAAAAGAGGCAGCAATTAAATAATTAAGGCTTACACCTAACGAGGCATAACCCGCTAATACAGCGCCAGCAACAGACGCTAAACCGCCAGACATAACGGCAAAAAGTTCAGAAGTAGTCATTGATTTAATATAAGGTTTTACGACAAGAGGCGCTTCAGTTTGCCCAACAAAAACATTAGCAGCGGCAGACATTGACTCAGTTCGGCTTGTGCCAAGCAGTTTTTGTAAACCACCACCAAATATTTTAATAATCCACTGCATAATACCTAAATAATATAATGTGGCCATTAAAGAAGCGAAAAAGATAATAATAGGTAATACTTGTAGCGCAAAAACAAAGCCATTACCTTCAAAGAGGGTAAACATTTTATCTGAAACAAGCGGCCCGAAAAGAAAAGAAATACCAGCATTCGCACTATTAATAACCGCTTGTACACCGGACGATATAGCTTTTAAAACAGATGCGCCAGAAGAGGTGAAAATTACAAAGGCAGGAATTGCGGCTTGTAGTGCAAAAGCACCACCAACAGTACGTAAATTTATTGCCTTTCTATTACTGGAAAAAAGTATAGCAATAAAAAGTAATACAGCTATACCGATAACCCCCATTAAAATTTGCATGATTTATCCCTTGAGTTTTGAAGGGTTATTATTAAAAATAAATGGCACTAACTTGAAATAATCTTTCAACATCAACAATGTAACGTTTGTTTACTAAAAACAAAATAACATGATCTTCTTCCTGTATTAAGGTGTTAGAGTGAGCGATTAACACATCGTCGCCTCTAGCTATTGCGCCAATAGTGGTTCCTGGAGGTAATTTAATGGTTTTAATTTTTTTACCAACAACCTTTGAGGTTTTTTCATCGCCTTTAGCGACTATTTCAATGGCTTCAGCAGCACCACCACGCAAACTATAAACATTGTCAATTGCACCACGCCTTACATGTGTTAATAGCGCGGATATCGTTGCTTGTTGTGGTGAAATGGCAATATCAATAGTACTGCCTTGTACTAAATCAATGTAGGCATCACGCTGTATAAGTACCATGGTTTTACGAACACCTAACTTTTTTGCTAACAGTGAAGACATAATGTTAGCTTCATCATCATTGGTGACCGCAATAAAAACGTCAAACTGATCAATACCTTCTTCAGTTAATAACTCTTGATCAGAAGAGTCGCAGTTAAAGACTAGCGTATTATTTAATTCAGAGGTGAGTTGTTCAGCACGTTTTGCAGAGCGCTCAATTAATTTAACTTGATGATTAACCTCTAAAATACGTGCTAAACCGGCACCAATGTTGCCGCCGCCAGCAATCATCACTTTTTTATAAGCCGGCTCAAGCTTTTGTAACTCATTCATTACCGCTCTAATATGAATGCTCGCCGCGATGAAAAAAACTTCATCATCGGCTTCTATTACCGTTGTGCCTAAGGGTCTAATGGGTTTGCCATTTCGGTAAATGGCAGCAACGCGAGAGTCAATGTTGGGTATGTGATCCTTTAGAGTCGATAAAGCGTGTCCAACAAGTAGCCCACCATAGTATGCTTTAACGGCAACTAAACTGACCTTACCTCCGGCAAACTCAAGTACTTGTAATGCACCAGGGTAGTCAATTAAACGAGAAATATCACGAGTTACTAATTCTTCAGGAGCAATAACATGATCAATAGGGATATGATTTTTATGAAATAATTTTTGTGAGTGTTTGAGTATTTGACTAGAGCGAATACGCGCTATTTTTTTATGGGTATTAAATAACGAAGAACACACTTGGCAAGAGACCATATTAGTAGCGTCATCATTTGTTACCGCAATAATCATGTCAGCATCTTCAGCGCCAGCATTTCTCAATACGTCAGGGTGACAGCCTTGCCCCGTAACAACTTGTAAGTCCATTTTGTCTTGCAGTTCACGTAACGTTTCGCCGTTAATATCAACAACAGAAATTTCATTATTTTCACCAACAAGGTTTTCAGCTAATGTACCGCCAACTTGTCCTGCACCAACTATGATAATTTTCATTTGTTATTTTTATTCTCTTTGCGTTGTACTTTAAAACATTTAGGCTTGTGTTTTTATTAGCTTAGCATAATAAAAACCATCCATATTTTGTTCGCCAGGCAATAATTGCCAACCCATATTGTTGTTATTTATCGCGTGACTAGTTGATAAGTTATTGCTAGAAATATCAATTAATTTGGCATTATTAGTATTTTCAATAAAGTGTTTAATTTGTTCACTGTTTTCTTCAGGTAAAATACTACAGGTTGCATAAAGCAAAGTACCACCGGGTTTCAGTAAAGACCATGTTTTTTTTAGTATTTTCTGTTGAAGTTTAACAAGGGTGTCAATGTCATTTGCTTTACGTAGCCATTTTATATCAGGGTGACGGCGAATTACGCCAGTAGCAGAGCAGGGGACATCAAGTAATATACGATCAAACAATTGTCCTTGCCACCATGTTTCAGGATTTGCGGCATCACCGCTAATAACCGTTGCTGAAAGGTTTAAGCGAGCGAGATTCTCTTCTACTCTTACTAAACGGGTTTCTTCAATATCAAGGGCGGTCATTGAAGCAATATTCGGGCTTTGTTCTAATAAATGGCAGGTTTTTCCACCGGGTGCAGCGCAGCAATCTAAAACAATATCACCGTCTTGGCAGTCAAGTAATCGAGCCGCTTGTTGTGCCGCGCCATCTTGTATGGAAACCCAACCTTGCTCAAAGCCCGGTAATTTATTTATATCGGTAGGCTTAGTTAATTCAATCGCTTGTGAGCGAGACTCGACAGAGGCTATTGCTATGGTTGAATCCGATAATAATTGTTGGTATTCATTATTACTGTGGTGTTGTTGATTAACTCTTAGCCACATTGGCGGTTTATTTTGATTGGCTATCAGTATTTGTTGCCATTGCTCAGGGTAACCTTGCTGTAATTTTTTGATAAACCAACCGGGGTGGTTATACTTTACAGCATCGACACAAGCTTCATTTAATTGGTTTTTTTCTGTAGCACGCATAAAGTTACGTAATACACCATTAATTAATGCCTTCATATGGCGGTTTTTTAATGCGCTTGTTGCGGCAACGGTTTCACTAACCGCTGCATGGTCGGGTGTGCGCATATATTTTAGTTGATAGACACCAACTAACAGTAAAAAATGAAAAACACGCTGTTTGCCAGTGAGGGGTTTTTGCATTAATTGTCTTACGTCATGCTCTAATTCTGGCAAATAACGTAGTACGCCATAGCAAATTTCTTGTAAAAGACCTTTGTCTTTACCGGCTAATTTTTCTTGTTGTTTGGGTAATTCATCACTAAGACTTCGGCCTTTATCGATAACCGAAAAACAACATTTAGCGGCTAGTGCTCTGATATTTTGGCTTTTTATTTGAGAGGTTTTATTATTCATCACTAACAATTAATCCATTGATTTTTTGACCCGCAACAAACCACTCAGCGCGACCATTTAAAAGTTCGCTCACCGGTAATGCTTTTTTTCCCGGTAATTGCAAAATTTCTAATTTTAATGCACCTTTGCTAGTGGCTACTAAAATACCGGTTTTATCAGTTGATATAATAGTGCCTGCTGCTTGAGTTCCTTGGTAGGTTTCATGTGAGGCTTGCCAAACGCGGATGCGGTGTTGTTTGTTTTTATTCGTTTCAGTGAAGGTAAATTGCGCAACAGGCCATGGAATATAAGCGCGAATTTTAAGGTTGAGCTGCAAAGCGGTTAATTGCCAATTTAACTCTGCTTCTGCTTTATCAAGCTTATGTGCATAGGTTGCTTGGTTATCATCTTGTGCGATATTGTGCTCTGTAGCTTGATATTGTTCTTGCGCCATCATGGTTAAGGTATCAATTAAAGCCACAGGACCTAATTTCGCCAATTTTTCATATAACGTAGCGCTTGTGTCAATAGCCGTTATGTCGCATTGCGCGGTTAATATCATTGCGCCAGTGTCTAAACCTTTATCCATTTGCATAATGGTTACACCCGTTTGAGCATCGCCAGCTTCTAAGGCTCTTTGAATAGGCGCAGCGCCACGCCATTTAGGCAATAACGAACCATGAACATTAATACAGCCTAATCGCGGTGTTGTTAGTATTACTTCTGGTAGTAATAAACCATAAGCAACTACCACCATTACATCGGCTTTATATTGAGCAAGTTGTTTTTGAGCTAATGTCTCTTTGAAGTTAACGGGTTGCTCAACCACAATGTTATGCGCTAATGCGAGTAATTTGGTTGCGCAAGCGGTTAATTTTTTTCCGCGTCCTGCGGGTTTATCTGGCGGGCAATAAACGGCAACAATATTATGGTTTGAATGAATTAATGCCGCTAAATGCTGAGCGGCAAAATCCGGGGTACCAGCAAAAATAATGTTTAATGGTTTTGACAAAAGAAGATCCTACAAGATTAAAAAATTAGTGATTACTCGTCATTTTTAGCTAAACGAGCTTCTTTTTCGAGTTTTGTTTTAATTCGTTGACGTTTTAACGGCGATAAATAATCAACAAACAAAACACCGTTTAAGTGATCAAGTTCATGTTGAATACAAATGCAAAGTAATTCTTGGGCATTAAGGGTAAATTCTTTACCATGGCGATCAAGCGCTTTAACCGTACAAGTATTGTGGCGGTTAACTTTAGCGTAAGTGCCGGGAACAGATAAGCAGCCTTCTTCATTAATACTAACCTCTTCGCTTTTAGCAATAATTTCAGGGTTAATAAAAACAAGTGGTTGGTCACTATTTTCAGAGACATCCATAACAACAATGCGTTGATGGATGTCAACTTGAGTAGCGGCTAAACCAACACCTTTTTCGTCATACATAGTTGCTAGCATGTTATCTATAATAGTGTTGGTTGATTCATTGATCTCTACAACAGGCGTAGCTTTTGTTCTTAAGCGCTCATCAGGAAAGCGCAATACGGTTAAAATAGTCATAATTTAGTAAATAGAGTTAGCGATAATTCATCTAGAGTGTTATGTTTTAATTATAGCTTATTAATCATAGTGCTTTATAGTAAAAGCATAAAAAAGGAATAATCCTCATGCTAAAAAAAATAATTGTCTCGCTAGTATTCTTAGCAATACCGTTGTTTTCGCTGGCAGAACAGCTACAAATTAATAATGATGCGCCCACAACCTATGTGGTGGAAAAAGGTGATACCTTGTGGGATATTTCAGCTGTTTTTCTTAAACAACCGTGGTTGTGGCCAAAATTATGGCGTATTAATCCTGACATAGAAAATCCTCATTTAATTTATCCTGGCGATATATTAAAGCTTGTTTTTGATGAAAATGGTGAGGCAATGCTCATCGTCGAAACGGCTCAAGTTAAGCCTAGCTATAAGTGGTCACCTAAAATTCGAAAACAGGTGAAAGATGATTCCGCAATAAAATTACTACCGTTGGAAATAATAGCCCCTTTTATTCGATATGATCATTTGTTTAGTACTGAGCAGTTGGAGAAGCTACCTTATATTGTTGGTAATGATGAAGGTTATAAGTCAGGGGTCGGTGGATTTAAAGTTTATGTAAACAGTGACTTAGACTTAGCGAAAACGTATGCAATTTATGACCAAGGAAAAGAGGTTTTTGATCCTGAAACAGAAGAATCTTTAGGGTTTTATGTTAATTTAGTTGGCACAGCACAAACGTTGCGTGTGGGTGATATGGCTAATAATAAGCCGGCAACCTTGCATGTAAATAATGCTAAACGAGAAATTCGCTCGGGTCATTATGTAGTGCCTGTTCACGAAGGTCAATTATTACCGTCTCTTTTTAAAATGCGGGCAGCAGAGGAGTCTTTAACTGGCTTCATTATTAAAGCGACGAGTAATGCGCGTGAGTTTGGTCGATTTGAAGTTGTGATGATTAACCGTGGTAAAGAACATCAAGTGCAAGTGGGTGATGTGATGGCTATTAAACGTAAAAGCCCTGCTGTTGTTGAAACAAGTGATGGCCCTGTTTATAGCACAGAAGCACCACGTTGGAGTCGTGGTTTTAGTGCTGAAAACTCAGATTATGATATGCCAGAAGAATCACTAGGTGAACTTATGGTTTTTAAGGTTTATCAACAAGCAAGTATGGCGTTAATATTACAGACAGATAAGCCAGCAAGGCTACATGATTCGGTTACAGCGCCAGAATAGTGTTTGGCGGAATGATAATGTTCTGAATTAATATTCAACTTGCTCTTAGGGAGAAGACAAGTGAAAAAAAGTAGCTTACATTATTGGTTGGCATTAAAGCTTGTGCCTCGGTTAGCGGTACATAAAAAAATAGCCTTGGTTAATACTTATGGGTTAGCAACGCTTTTTACTATTAATACAACATCAGACATAGAATGCTTGTCAACAAATCCAACAAATCCAACAAATCCAACAAATCCAACAAATAAGCAAACACCGCTGACTTCAGCAAATGCCTTAACGACAAAGCAGCTCGAGGCATTTAACCATCCAGATTGGTCTCGGGTAGAAGACATTATTAATAAAAGTCTTGCTTGTCAAAGTGATATTATCGCCTTTGATGATCCTTTATATCCGGAGCTACTCAAACAAATTTATGATCCACCGTTAGTTTTATTCGTTCAAGGCAATTCAACATTGTTAAAGGGCAATCAATTAGCTATGGTGGGCAGTCGTTTTGCCAGTGTTGGCGGCAGAGAAACAGCATTTGAGTTGGCGAAGGAATTAGCGGAACAGCATATAATTATCACCAGCGGCATGGCGTTAGGTATTGATGCTGCCGCGCATAAAGGCGCATTGGCAACCAATACCGGCACTATTGCTGTTGTTGCCACCGGCGTAGATAAAGTTTATCCGGCAAGGCACAAAGCATTAGCAAAACAAATTATTCTTAAAAATGGTGCAATAGTGAGTGAGTTCTTACCGGGAACTTCTCCTAAAGCAGGTCATTTCCCAAGAAGAAACCGTTTAATTAGTGGCTTAAGTTCAGGCGTTTTAGTGGTCGAAGCCGCTTTAAAAAGTGGCTCGCTTATTACTGCTCGTTGTGCATTAGAACAAAATAGAGATGTTTTTGCCGTACCGGGAGCTATTAATAACCCCTTATCAAAAGGGTGCCATTGGTTAATTAAACAAGGCGCTAAACTTGTTGATGAATATGCCGATATAGTAGATGAGCTAACATTTATAGAGAAATCAACTATTAGCCAAAATAAAGACCGGCAATCAGAGCTTAAAAATAAAGAAACAGATGAAAAAAAACGAATTAAAGACTTGTGTAACGATGCATTGTTGGCTAGTGTGGACTTTGACATTACTCCGATAGATAAAGTGGTTTCTCGGAGTAAATTGCCCATAAAAGAAGTATTAACTCGGTTAACAATGTTAGAGCTTAGTGGCTTGGTATCTGCAATACCAGGAGGCTATATAAGAACACGCTGAATAATTAAAGGGGCTAGTTATGTTTGATATATTGATGTATCTGTTTGAAAATTATATTCATAGTGAAGCTGAAGTTATGGTGGATCATGATATTATCACTGATGAACTAACGCGCGCAGGATTTCATCAGGATGAAATTTATAAAGCATTAAAGTGGTTAGAAAAATTAGCTGCATTACAAGACGCGGATGCTTATCCGTATTTAACGCGTGTTGCCAGTAAATCTTTTCGTATCTATACTACAGATGAAATGCAATTTCTTGATACAGAAAGCCGAGGCTTTTTATTGTTTTTAGAACAAGTTAATGTGCTTGATTTTGCTACGCGTGAAATGGTTATTGATCGAGTCATGGAGCTAGACACCAAGCATTTTAGTATGGATGATTTAAAATGGGTTATCTTGATGGTGCTATTTAATGTGCCGGGCCAAGAAAATGCTTACTCCCAAATGGAAGATCTTATCTTCGATGAGCAAGAAGGACCATTGCATTAATTTTTTGAACGATTAGTTATATCAATTGCATTAACTCTCGCTAAGAAATCACTGCATTTCTTCACCGGGAATTACTCATCTTTATTGGCAAGTTGTGGCATAATATCATTCATATTGTGCCCAATTTAACCTTTCTGTTATTTTACTTATGACTAAGCAAGACAAACCCTTATTTACACGCCATGAACATGCGCTTGAAAAAGCCTATGAAGTTTGCCCTGACTGTGGCTCAGAGTTAGCCATGAAACGAGGTAAAGCAGGGGCTTTTTTAAGTTGTTCTAACTACCCCAATTGTCAATACACTCGTTCGGTTGTTGAACATGAGCGTGTTGAAGATAATGTACTTGCGGGCAGTGAATGCCCTTTATGTGGGTATAATTTAGCGGTTAAGCAAGGTCGTTACGGTATGTTTATTGGTTGTACTAATTATCCAGACTGTCATCATATTGAAGAAAATCAACACCAAGAAGATGTTGGTATTACCTGTCCGGCTTGTAAAAGTAAAGATAAACAAGGAAAGTTGAAAGAAAAAACCAATCGCTTCGGTAAAACTTTTTATTCCTGTGATCAATACCCTAAGTGTAAATATGTATTGAATTATCAGCCAGTTGAAAAAACATGTCCTCAATGTTTATGGTCTGTACTTATTAAACGCACCATGGCTAGCGGTGAAATATTAAGTTGCCCACAAAAAAAATGCACTTATAAAAGCAAACCTTTATAATAGCCAAGTTGAATAGCCAAATTAATTTTAACCTTTTTGATTTACCACTTTTGAGAGAAATACTATGACATCACCTTTTGTTGCCATTTTAATGGGATCTGATTCTGATTTACCTGTAATGCAAGCGACTATTGATATTTTAAAGAAATTTGATATTACTCATGAAGTACGTGTGCGTTCAGCTCATAGAACTCCTGATGCCGCTAAAGCGTACGTAAAAGATGCCGAAATACGCGGTTGTAAAGTTTTTATCTGTGCTGCTGGCTTAGCGGCTCACTTAGCGGGAGCCGTTGCTGGAATGACAACACGACCGGTTATTGGCGTTCCTGTTGATTGTGGTCCATTGCAAGGACATGATGCGTTACTCTCAACGGTCATGATGCCGGGCGGAATTCCTGTCGCAACGGTTGCTATTGGCAAAGCAGGCGCTAAAAATGCGGGCTATTTAGCCGCACAAATTTTAGGTGTTGCTGATCAAAGTATGGCTGATAAAGTAAAAGCCGAGCGTGAAGAAAATGCCATAGCATTGTTAGCAAAAGATCAAGCAATGCAAGCAAAACTAGGCTAAAAACATTAAGACTATAGCCCTCAATGAAATAAACACTGCTGCAAAAGTTTTTAGGCAAGGGGGTATTTTATCCTATCCAACTGAAGCGGTATTTGGTTTAGGTTGTGATCCAGATAATAATGTCGCAATACAAAAGCTGTTGGCAGTAAAACAACGTTCAGCAGCAAAAGGTTTAATTATACTGGCGGCTAATTATAGCCAGTTATTACCCTATATTGATGACGGCGCTATGAATGAAAACCAACGCCTTACTATTCTTTCTCGATGGCCGGGTGCCGTAACACAGCTTTTACCGATAAATAAAAACATTTCATCCTTACTGTGTGGCAATTTTAATACGATTGCTGTACGTATAACGAACCATCCTGTTGTTGTCGCTTTATGTGATCAAATCAATAAAGCGATTATTTCTACCAGTGCTAATTTGTCAGGTCAGCCAGCCGCGGCAACTTGGCAGCAAGTAAAACAACAATTTCCCAACCAACTTGACTATATTATTCAAGGCCAAACTTTAGGCTTATCTAAGCCTTCTTCTATCATTAATGGCTTAACTGGTGAGATTGTTCGCCCTTAGATTTATAATTAATCGAGGTTTGATCTTAAGGGGTATATGCAAGCATAAAGTCTAAATTTTCTATTTTCATCTCGCTTATCATCAGGTAGTCTGTAGCCACGCTTTCATCATAGTAAATAAGTCATGGATCAATATCGTGTTTTTGGTAACCCCATAAAACAATCTCGCTCTCCTTTTATACACCAGAGCTTTGCTAGTAGCACTCAACAAACGTTAGACTATCAATCTCAATTTATTGAATTAGATGATTTTGTCGCTTCAGTAAAAAAATTTATAGCGCAAGGAGGAAAAGGCGCTAATGTTACCGCCCCCTTTAAAGAACAAGCTTTAGCCTTGGCCGATCACTTAACCGACAGAGCTCGTTTAGCAGGCGCTGTAAATACACTAAGTTTTAACGACGGTAAAATTTATGGAGACAATACTGACGGTGAAGGGTTAGTGCAGGATTTACTGCGTCATAAAGTATTACTTAAAGATGCGCGTATCCTACTTTTAGGGGCAGGTGGCGCAGCAAAAGGTGTCGTTTTACCGTTATTAGCACAGCAGCCATTAAGCATTACCATTGCAAATAGAACAGTAAGCAAGGCAGAGCAACTTTGTCAGCAATTTAATGATAATAAATTAAGCGCTTGTGGCTTTGCTGAAACAGAAAATCAATCTTATGACCTTATCATTAATGCAACCTCAGCCAGTTTATCGGGAAATTTACCGGCAATATCAGCACAATTGATCAATAACAAAACAATTTGTTATGACATGGTTTATGCAAAAGGATTAACTCCTTTTCTGTTGTGGGCTAAGCAGCAAGGAGCAAAGCGAGTGATAGATGGTTTAGGGATGTTAGTCGGGCAAGCTGCGGTAAGTTTTTACCTATGGAGAGGTGTAAAACCTCAAGTTGAAGCCGTGATCACAGAATTGAAAATCTTACAGGGTAAAGCATCATAAAATGAACCAAGCCATCTTGTTTAATGATGACTGTAACTTTGATGAGCAGCAAGATTCTTGGCGTTTTACTGCATTATATTCAGGGCAGCACGTTACTATTTACTTTCATTGTCAACAATTAAAACGACTTGAAAAAATTGATCAGTGTACTAAGTTTGATTTAGAAGAAACCATTGAACTCTGGCTCGAAAATAATGAGCCAGAGGGAGATGAAATTCATATTTATACCTAGATACAGTATTTATTGAAAATTACGTATTAATTGTTGTTTATGACTCTGCCAAATAATCATTTTTTAATTCAACATAATTTTGAGCAGATTGTTTGAGAAAATCAGATTCACTCTCTTTTAGTTTTCTCGCTTGTTTTACGGGATTACCAACATATAAATAACCACTGATCAGCGTTTTGTTGGGGGGTACTAAACTACCGGCAGCAATAAATACATCGTCTTCAACAACGGCACCATCCATAATGATTGCGCCCATACCTACCAAAATACGGTTGCCCAAGGTACAGCCATGCAACATGCATTTATGACCAACGGTTACATCGTCACCAATAATTAAGGGGTTTCCAACAGGTTTTTCTTCACTTTTGCGCGTAACATGTAACACCGAGCCATCTTGAATATTAGTGCGAGCACCAATGGTAATAGAATTTACATCGCCTCTTGCTGCAACTAAAGGCCATATACTTGCATCTTCAAATAACGTGATATCGCCAACAATAACAGCGGTTTTATCAATATAGTTAGTTATATTAAGACGCGGGAAAATTCCTTGGTACGAACGTAAGTTACTCTGTGTCATTGCGTGACCTTACTAAAGAGTGAAGTGAAAAATGAAAAGCTTACCTATAAAGTTAGCATGAATTATCAAAAAAGTGCGTAATTAATCGATGCGAATAAAAATTTTTAGGATAAATGTTATTAACGAATACCGGTTAAAATTACGCAGCTTGTATGTTAAAACACCAGAACAACTAAGGTCTGAGTGAATAATAAGCAAACAAGCAATTAAGTTAACTATTTAAGAAAAAACACTTGACCCCAGAACAAAACAC
>JAOPTQ010000046.1:0-34851 GCA_051531915.1 Colwellia sp.
GTGCCGATCCCCATACGCTTACCTTTGAGGCGGCAGGTAGATGAATTAATCATTTATTATTGCCTAAATTTAACAGAAGAAGATTGTGAAAAATTTATTAGCTACAAAACAACGGAAGGTGACTCATTAACTAAAGCGGTAGCGGATGTTACACAGCATCTTTTTAATCACCAAACACACCATAGAGGTCAATTAACATGTGTGTTAAGTCAGTTTGGCTTAGACTATGGCTGTATGGATTTACCAGTTATAGTTTCTGAAGATAGTCGTACATAAAAAACTGTTCAACAAGGACAAAAAACAGTTGGCTTTTGCTTGTTCCTCACTATTTTAGCCAATAATATTTAGTCTGTTAACAGGTCAGTAACGCTAAATCAGAGTTCATTGGACTAATCACGCTAACGTGATTAGTCATCAACATCGGTATCACGCAGATATGTGAGCACTTGCTTAACATTTTTAGTGTTGGTATTTTCTAAAATCACTTGAATATAAGGTTTTTTATCCACTAATAATTGGGTTAAATAATGATGATCCATCACACCAGTACCTGTGGGTAAATCGCCTTCTTTAATGCCGTTATTCAGCATATAATCTTTACTGTGAATAGCAACGATTTTATCGCCAAATAGCTCAAAGGCTTGATCCATTAATTGTCTTTGATGTTGGCATTGATCTAATGGGAAAAAATTCACTGGATCATAGATAACTTGCACATTTGGCGAATCAACTAATTCCAACATACGCGCCATTTTATCAACGGTGTTTATAACATGGTGATGAGCAACGCCCTCGATACCAACAATACTACCGTATTTTTCTGCGGTTTTGGCTAAGCGTTTGATCACAGCTACTAGCTCTAAAAATGCAGCTTCGCTATTACTCTCTTTGTGGTAGGTGCAATCAGCATTTCGTGAACCGGTTTCAGTGCCGACAATAGCGCAGCCAAAATCACGAGCAAAACGCAGGTGTTCTTCAAAGCGTAAAATACCTTGTTCTTTAAGTTCAGGATCTGGATGAATAGGGTTGATGTAACAACCCAATACTGAAATGTTAATGCCCTGAGCGTTAAAAACATCACGCACATGATTTGCAAAACCGGGGCTTAATTGCCCAGGAACTTCTTTAATACGAGGGAAAGATTTTGCCAAGGCAAGCTGTATACCCGTTATGTCATATTGTCCCAACAATTGGGCTATTTCTATCGGTGTTCCTTGACCAAAATCATGTGCTCTCAAACCAATATTTATCATGTTATTTTCTCTTTGCTTCTCTTTAATGTACTCAACCCTATATAGGGTACTCAGGTTTACAGACCTAAAAGGTATTTTAATTCTTGGCCAACAATTTTTGCTGTTAATTTCGCGCCTTCTTTTGAAGTATGCGTGTGTTTATCGGCAAATAAAGCATCAACCGCCTCTGGTCCTTGGTTGTCAAATAAGTTGTCATATTGATGGGCAACTAAAGTGTGTAAATCAATAAACATGCTGCCACTTTGTCTTGCCACCTGTTGTGCCCATTGTTGATAGCTGTCTTGATGACGTTTTATTTTTTCGTTTTGCCAAATTTTTCTTGGTACAGGTGAACAGATAATTGGCGTTATGCCTTTCGCTTTTGCTTCGCCAATCATTTTGCGTAAATACCAACCGTAACTATGTACCGTTTCTTGTTGCTTAGTTATTTGATTGTCAATAACAGCAAGCGCTTCGCTAGTGCCTTTAATGGTGCCACGCGCACGCTTATTATCATTTAACGGGGCGGCATCATTATGTCCAAACTGCATTAACACATAATCACCCGGTTTCATCATATTAAGTGCACGCTGCCAATGACCACCGGTAATAAAAGTTCGGCTACTTAAGCCTCCTACAGCACGGTTAACCGTATTAAATTTATTACTAGCAATATTTTCACTAATAAAATCACCCCAACCCCATTCACCATTGCCGCCATCACCAGCGCCATTACGCACGGTTGAATCGCCAACAACAAATAAGCTAGGTAATTTAGTATTAGCTACAAACGGTAAGCGCAGCCATGAACGATCATTTTTCTCAACTTCAGTTCCTTGTGGTGAATAGATAGTTGGGTCAACCGTTGGCCTTAAGCCTTTTAAGCCAGCAACAATAGTTTTAGCGTGTAAGTGCGCACCTTCAGGATTAAAATGAGTATGATCTTTAGGGTAAAGCAAAGCTGTTTTAACTTTTCCCATTGCCTCTAACAGATCCGCTACCGGATTGGTAACATCAATAAAAGACGTATTTAATTGCCAAGCCAACTGGTAGCTCCAATAACCATATTGCCCTGAGCCTCGCTCAATGCGATCACCGTGCCAAACATTTCTCGCCGTTAACGATAATAAAATTGGCGTTGCTTGTTTTGCTCTAACATCGTTTACCATTTGGCGAATATAATGACCAAAACTATATACCGTTTCTGCTTGATTTGTTTGTAAATTATCTATGGTTATTTGATTAATATTGATGCTATTACTTGAGTTTTCTTTATCGGCAAAATCAATACTCGCCAATGAACCTCTGGCGCGTTTATCGTCATTAATTAATCCTGCATCATTATGTCCAAATTGAATAAAGACAATATCGCCTGCTTGCACGTCATCAATAAGTTTTTGCCATAAACCTTCACGGATAAAGGTTCGGCTACTACGACCACCACGAGCACGATTGTCAATCGTTACTGAGGATGAAAAGTATTGACCCAAAACACCCGCCCAACCTTGTTGATCTTCCTTGTTATAAGTTGCTGCAGTAGAGTCACCGGCAATAAATATAGTTTTTGGAGAGAGTAGTTGTTTATGCTCTTTAGCGACACTGGCACAAGAAAAGAGTGTCATCACAGTAAACAGTAAACAGGTTAGTTGACATAATTGATTTTTCATTGGGTAATTACCTACTCATTCGAAAACTTATTAATTGAAATTTTTAATTGACCATAATGCAGCAGAAACTACATATTTATTAATCAGAGAAATAAAAAAGAAAAACGGTGCTTGTCAATGTGAGGTAATTATTTTAACGCAAGCACCGCAACGTTAGCTAATAATAACTAGCGTTAAACAATACCCGAGCCATTACCACCAGTTGAAGGTCTAGCTTTAGCTACTATGCCACGATAATTTGCGCCGCGATAAGTAGCAATAGGATCAATTGCGCCACCCTTACGAAAACGAGCCATGGCAAGTATTGGCGATACATCAAGATTAAAGGCATTTTTTAGCGTATTGCTTGCCATAATTGCATCATTATTGAATTGATATTCGCTTAATGTTTCACGGTTAACCAGTAATGCCGCAACGTATGAGCGTTGTACACTTGCTGCTGAGTTCATCAAGCTTTCAATAGGATCAGTCACATTGTGAGATTGATCTAGCATGTAATTAGGATTGAATCCTTCTTGCTGGCGATACTCAGCATCAACCAATTCGTTAAATATTAAGAATTGTTGATAAGGATGCAAACTACCACTGTCTAAATCATCATCACCGTATTTACTGTCATTAAAGTGGAAACCACCTAATTTTTTAAACTGAATTAAGCGAGAAACAATCATTTCAATGTTTACATTGGGCGCATGATGACCTAAATCTACCAGGGATTTTGCTTGGTCACCTAATTCCATTGCGGCAAGAATATTACTGCCCCAATCTTGAATAATGGTTGAGTAAAAAGCAGGTTCGAATATTTTATGTTCAATATGCATTTCCCAGTCACTCGGTAAATGACTATAAATTTTCTTCATACTTGCTAAATAACGCTCAAATGCACTTTGAAAATGTTGTTGTCCGGGATGATTTGAACCATCACCTACCCAAACGGTTAACGTTTTAGAGCCTAACGCTTGACCCCATTTAATACATTCAATATTGTGCTCAATGGCTTGCTCGCGAGCCGCTTCAGAGGTATTACTTAAGCTGCCGTATTTGTAAGAATGCGCTTGGTCAGTTTGGTCTTGAAAGGTATTTGAGTTAATTGAATCCCATTTCAAATTTAAGCTATCTGAGCATTGCTTAAGCTCAGTGAAATCATCGACTTTATCCCAAGGAAAATGTGGTGATACACGCTCTGTACATTGTGATAAATCATTAATAACCGCGCTGTCTTCTAATTTTTCATAAATATTACGCGGCTCGCCTTCACCGGGAAAACGGGCGAAACGTGTTCCACCGGTACCTGTACCCCATGAAGGTACCGCTATTTGAAAGGTTTCAGCAGCACTGGTAATGGTTTCAATATCAATACCTGTTCTTGCTAATTTACTGCCTAAATGATCATAGTCTTGTTGTAAATCAGCTAATGAGCCTTGGTTTTGCTCTTCAATAAAACTTTTTTCAATTCTGTTCATTCGATACTCTACTTATTTTTAATGATTAACGACAAAATAATTAATGTCAAAAAGCCAGATATAAGCGGTCTAACACTATTAACTTGTCCAATTGTTTGCTAAAGAACCATAACCAAACAGTTTTAGCTTGTTGTTATTTCTATAGGCAATTCATGCGCTGATATGCATTTGGTTAGTAAGTCATTTTTTCCTTTTCTATTAAGGTTAATTTAATACTAAATTTATAAAGCCACCAATACAGTCAATATACATCTATTACGGTCGATGTCAATCAAATCAAAGCAGCTGTGCCGTTTAAAGTGAAATATTTAAAACTGAAGCCCTATTACTGTTAAAAACTAAAGAAAAATTGGCGGGTATAAAATAGTAAAGCCGTTAATAGTTCAGTAACAATTAACGGCTTTATGCTTATTCACCATTTATAATTTTAACCGCAGTTATTAATCAAGTGCTTTTGAAATTAAGGCTAAGTTTTGAATGGCAGCCAAGCCCCATTGAGCAGCATCATTGGTTGACACCCATGCAGCTTCATCAACAGGGTTTAATACGTCTGCTCCAGTAACCGCTGTGGTTCCTATTCGTTTTTTACCGCCCCATTCGCGGCTAAACTCATGCCAAGCGCGTTGGGCTAATTTGTCATCTTTAGTATGAACGGCAACGTAGGCGGTTAATCGAGAATGTGCAACGGTTAAACTATTACCTCTAAATGATTGTCCAAACTCAGCTTTTTGCTCCGCTTTACTGGCGCTATAAAAACGACCGTAACGTAGCCATGCGTCTTTGAATTCTGGTATATCAATTAATTGGTTAAGTTCAGTACACATTTCAATAAGACCAAAAACACTACTTAAATGTGAAAGACTTGGCCCTCTATCAGGCGGTGATATTAAGGTTCTGTTTTTAGCGTCATAACCGAAAGATCCTGCAAAAAATCCTTGCGGATGACTACCTATAACTTGCATCGCATTGACTAACCAAGTTCGGTACTTTTCATCACCAGTGCGTTCCCAAGCAGTAAGCCAGTTAGCAGCGGCGGATCCAAAATCAGTGCCAACACCAATAACACTTTTGCCTTCAACAGGTTTTTGACTAGCTACTTTTCGGGTAGCATTTAGGGTGGCTAAGCGTTGATCAGAATCAATCACCTCATTTAACACATCGCCGGTGCGCTCATCACCGGTTAAGTAGTAATGAAAACGTCGATAAGCAGCAGTGCTAATACGCATCTGTTTAGCGCTACAGCCCCAATGTTGAACATTGTGACGAGTACCTAAACCTTTAAAGCGTCCTAAATGATACATGTCAACATCACGATTATGGCGGGTCATCGCTTCAGCAAGGCGGAAAGTTTCAGCATCACCGGTTCGTAAAAAGGAATACCACAACCATAAATCAGGAGAAAGCTCAGAATTATCCCAAGCATAGCCGCCAACATCGTAACGCCATACATGACGATCTGCATCATAAGTATGCATAATGTCGCCGTAATTCCAAAAACCATACCAATGACGTTGATCTACTTGGTTTTTGTAATATTTTACCGACCACGCTAAGCGATTTTCGATGGCTTGTTTTTTCACACTTGAGCTATCTGGTAAACTCCATAAAGAGCCAAATACGCCTGAGCGTAAATAATCTTCTGGCGCGGCAACAACTTGTGCCGGATGAGCTATGGTCTCACTTAATGCAACGGTTTTATCTCGTGACGGCGTTGAGTCAAGTACACATAATGTGAACTCGGTAGTTTTAGCAACACCATGAGCGCTACCAAAACCGGGTTCATAATCTTCATAAGTGATGTTTAACGCATCAAGTTGTTTTTCATAAGTGTCTTGTCCCATGCCATCATGGTAAAAACGAACATCCATTGCTGGCGCTTGTGGTGACCAGAACCATAGGGTTGCTTCACCAACATCTTGGCCGGCATTACGAATATCAATTTGTACTGGATGCATTTGCCAAAAATCGCGCATGCCAAATAAAATACCGCCGGTAACGCCACCTAAATAGGCAGTGCCATTAGCGCGTTGTCCTTGGTCGGCATCAATCCATGCATGACCTGCCTTGGTACGTTTTTTAATAGCAAAGCCATTGGCATTTAATTGCGATAAGGTGTAGTCATTCCATACGGGGATCCAATGTAAACGATCGGTAACTCTTTTATCCCATTCATTCAACGGTGGTGTAGCAATACCCGAAATTTGCGCGTCTTTAATTGCTTGACCGGGATCGCGTCGTAATCCCGTAAGCCCTTTGGGAGATTCAGCCCACAAACCACCATTTTCACCAACAAAGCGAACATGGCGATTATATTGTTGATCTGATTGAATAACATCAAAGCGCAGACCTAAGCCTTTGATAAAATCTTTTTGATCATCGCCATCAAAAATAAAATTATGACTAATACGCAGTGATTCACCACCAGCATAAAAATAAACTCTTAAGGTAAACGGTAGCCATTGACGTTGATTTTCGGTTTGGTGTATACCGCTAATTTTTATTACCGCACGTACTGGACCTTGCTGTTCAACACTAACTTGCTCAAGCTTAGCTTGAAAATATTCAATGTTAGCGGGAGATTCTGGTTCACTTTCAGCTTTATCTTGTCGTAAACCAATTAAGCGGGCATTTTTAGCTATTATTTTTCCTGAACGTTTTAATTCACTAATAATATGAGATCCAGACGTTGGAATAATACAGCTAAACACGCCGGTATCTACTTCAATATTATTGTTGTGCTTTGTTACTCGCACTGGTTTTACTGGCGCCTTAGGTTGGCCTTGTTCAATTTTAAATTGCTCTCCTAAAGAAACCTTGGCGGGTACTGCATGTGCTGTCCATTTAACACTACCATCTGGCCAATAAGCGGTTGGCCATGATTGTAAGGGGATATTTTTACCTTGTTCATTAATAAGGCGTAAAGGTTTTTTGGCCGCTAACTCTCCTTTTTGCCATGATTTCCCCCAAGTAGTACCGACTTTTTCTTTGGGCTCTTGACCCTCTAACCAACTTAAAGAACCTGCTGTTCGTATTACCTTAGGTTTGGTGTTTTCATTGAGCACAGTATTTGCAAATGCAGATACGGGTGCAGTTAAAGCAGAAATACCTAAAGGCAAAGATGCCACAGCGGCACCTTTTTTAAAAAACTCACGTCTATCCATTAATATTCAACCTTTTCTGATTTTTTGTTTATATTAGTTATCTGAGTTATGACTTCTATAATCAATCCCCCTCAATATACGAGTTGCTAAAAATGTAGCTGTGCAAATTGAGGTGATTGGTTATCTATAATTTTTCTATTTTTATAGCCTAAGCTATATCGAATAGTCTACTAAATAGGTTACCACTTACTGTTAAGGAATAGTTGTCTCAGCTTCAGGATCGGTACTTGAAGTTACCCCGTCTTGTACCATCTTAAACATATACCAATAGGTTTTTCCTGGCTCTAGTCCTTCCCCATCATTATCATCAACAATGGTACCTGTTAGTGCTGCACCAACAATAATAGCAACACGAGTTCTATTCGCTGTACCATTGATGTCATTACGATAAAGCGCTAAATAGGTGATATCTGGAGAGAAGTTTTGTAGATCCCATGTTAAGTTAATACTAGTACCATCAGCAACTGCAGTTAAATTAGTTACAGGTACATCAGAAACTAATGGAATGGCTATTTCCGCTTCAGGTGCAGTATTAGTAACTACGCTGTCCTGAGTCACTTTAAACATATACCAATAGCTTTTTCCTTCTTCAACGGTATCATCTGTATAGCTATCACTGGTGGCAACATCAGTAGCAATAAGTGAACTTCCTGTAGTACTATTTTCATCATTTCTATATAAATCTAATGAAGTGATGGCAGGATCATAATTTTGCAGACTCCATGTCAAATTAACAGAAAAATCATTCAAGGTTGAAGTTAAATTAGTGCTTGCAATGCCAAGACCTTCGCTGTTATTAAATACGGCTGAGTATTGCTCTGCGCTATTGCTTGCTTCAAATTGATATATTGATTCATCTGATACTTGAGCACTGTTAGTATCTAGCCATTGGGTAAATACATTGCCGTCATTTGGTAATGCTTTTAACGTTAATGGTGCGCCTTGCGGATATTCAAACGCTTGAGTAAATATGCCAACTTCGGGGGTAGGGCTAGTAATAGTTAGCGGGTACAGCGTAGTTAGTGCATCAATTAATGGGGCAATATCTTCATTGCTACTTAATTCGCGGACTCCTTCCCTTACCAAACGTGCCATTTCAACAGCACCTGCTTCTTGAAAATGCACAGTATCGCTTGAGCCACTGGCAAAGTTTGCATATTCGCCAGTACTAAAACCCATATACAAGAAGTTATTGGCGTATGCTTCACCAACACTTACTAGTAAGGCTTCATTTTTACTGTTTAAATCTATTAGCGCGACATCAAGCGTAACGGCTAACTCACGGGTAACAACAGGATGATCATGATAAGCATCATATGGTACACCGTCAGCCCATTGATTACGTCTTACTGTGGTAACAAACACAGGTGTTGCACCTAGCGCTTCAGTTTCAGTAACAAAACTAGTCATGTAACCTTCAAAAACACCACCAGTTGGTGCTGTTCTGTCTTCATCACTACTACGATCATTTATACCAAATTGAATAAAAACAAAGTCACCGGCACTAATACTTGCTTTAACATCAGCCCAATGATCGTTATAAAAGCTTTTAGAACTACGACCACCTAAAGCACGGTTATCAATAGTAACTTTTTTTTCATCAAAGAAAGGTTGTAATACTTGTCCCCAACCTGTTTGTGGGTAATAGCCTGATGCGTAATCTGCTACAGTTGAATCGCCAATTAAAAATACTGTGGCGGCATCAAAATTGACTACCGGCACAGCACCATTAAACGCAGCGACTAAAGTGGTATTATTGGCCGGCATAGTGAATTGATAAATATTGTCATCACTAACGTTTTGCCCAAACTGATACCAAGCATTAAAAGTATCATCATCTCCGGCACGAGTTTTTACCGTTAACGGTGTATCTTTGGGATAAGCGTTGCCTTGAGTAATAATACTTTCAGTTGCGCCTAAGTTTTCTACATCAAGCATATAGCGGTGTTTAACCTGCGCTAATAACGGCTGTAAATTAGTTCGACTAGTTAATTCTTCTAAACCTTCGACAACCAATCGTGACATTTCAACAGCACCGGATTCTTGAAAATGCGTACCGTCTGTTTTACCTTCTGGGTAGTTATCATATTCGCCTGCATCCAAAATCAAATATAAGTAATGAGAAGCTTGCTCTATGCCTAATGCATTGACTAAGTCGTAAGACTTCATATTTAAATCAATGAATGCCACGTCTAATTCACTGGCAACGGTAGCCATTGAACCACGATAGTCATTACCGTCTTCAGTAAAAACATTGCGTAAAATATCGTTGCTATAGGCGTTCATTATCATTGGGCTAACGAGTATTGGAATTGCCCCTTTAGCACGTGCTTCATTAACATAATTGGTTAAATATGTTTTGAAATCTTCTGGTGATGTATAGCGCTCTTCTTTGCTCCAATCACGGTCATTATGACCAAATTGAATAAAGAGATAATCACCGGTATCTATTTCTTGAATTACTTCATCCCAAAGACCTACTTCAGTGTAATAACTACGCGAGCTGCGACCACCTCTTGCGCGGTTTAGTACTTCTATTTCAGTTTCATCAAAGTAGTTTTGAAAGACTTGCCCCCAACCTGTTTGTGGGTAATATGACGTGCCATAATTAGCTACTGTTGAATCACCAATAACAAAAACTTGAGTATCTATAGCGTCTGCTACAGTCTCTGTAAATGTGCAAGCACCAGCCGTTAGCCCAAGTCCCGTTATTTTAATGTAATCAATATTTGGCGCACCTGCTTCTGTGGTGGCTTTTAAGATAATGTCATTTTCGCCTGTTATTAACGAAATTACCGCGGTGTTAGTAGCCCAAACATCCCATGCAGTAGAGCTAACAAAATCAACCGTTGTAACACTACTCGTGGTAAGTGTTGCAGGGCGATCTGAAGTGCCGGTATAAGCAAATTCAACCGCATAATCACCTGCGGTGGTAGCATTCACTTGCCATTTTATTTTTGCATCAATTTCATTATCAGTATTAGAATAACCTTCACCGGTAAAGCCAGTATGGATGCTTTCAACAACCCCTGTTAAAGTGCAATAACCCTGTGCCATTTCTTGTATGGTAATTTCACCGGCATCTACGTCGGTATCATCATCGCCAGTGCCGTCGTCATCACCAGTGCCGTCATCATCGCCAGCGCCGTCGTCATCGCCAGCGCCAGCGCCGTCGTCATCACCAGCGCCGTCGTCATCACCAGTACCGTCATCATCACCAGTACCGTCATCATCACCAGTACCGTCATCATCACCAGTACCGTCATCACCGGTGGGGTTTGTTATATCATCATTAGGGGCTATAGGTTCACTATCTCCACCACAACCACCAAGAGAAAAAATTAATAAAATTAATACGAGATATTTAGTCATACTTGTCACCTGATATTTTTTAATTGTTTTAATCAGCTATCACATATCTTTACATGTGAGCAATATGCGAATGAACTATCCTTACTACTATCTTAAATCAGTAAGGCTTAATAAACCATAATACATCATACTAATTCAAATGCAATCAGCTATAGTCAAGGTGGGTAAATGAGAAAAGGTTCAACTAATCAAATGAAAAATCATATTGGGCACGGTTATTAAAATTTATTTTTCATCTAAATCTTTATTGATACGAGAAACTAAAAATAATTACAATCATAACAAATATGCCGTTAATAAAGAGTGTCAAGGTTATCTGTTTTTTCTGTTTACTCTGTTTACCTCAACAATAAAAAGACAAAATTCGAGACTGGTTTTTATTGAATGTGGCAATGAAAAGTTTTTTTATCTGATAAATACAGTTAGATGATTTATTTTTGAAATGAACGCAAATGATAATAGTTGCTTGTTATTGACAGGTGACATCTTGACTGTGTATTATCTGCCAATGTTTATACCCATTCTATTAAAATATAGGCTTCACTATAAAGATATAAAATAAAATAAAAATAACAATCTATAAAAATAAAACAACAATTTCGTTCGCTAATTAACTTTGAAAAAAGGACAACCTATGGCATATCAACCAAACGAATACCAACATGTAAACTACCTATGGAAAGATGAAGAAGCAGATGAATTAGCGCCTGTTGACAACTTAGTATATCGGTCTAATAAATTAGGTGAAGATCAAAGAATTACCAATACTGGTGGCGGTAACACTTCCGCTAAATTAATGGAAAAAGATCCCTTAACAGGTGAAGAAGTTGAGGTTCTTTGGGTAAAAGGCTCGGGTGGCGATCTACGTACCGCTAAAAATGAAAACTTTTCATCTCTTTATGAAGATAAATTAAAAGCGTTAGACAATATATATCAAGACTTACCTGAAAAAGGTTACAAATCTGCTGGTGAAGATGCCATGGTCGGTATGTTTAAGCATTGTAATTTTTGTTTAAATCCAAGGGCTTCGTCTATCGATACGCCATTACATTCAATGATTTCAGAGAAGCATATTGATCATCTTCACCCCAATGCCGTTATTGCCATTGCCTCATGTAAAGATCAAGAGGCGCTAACTGAAAAAATTTGGGATGGTAAGCTAGCCTATGTGCCTTGGATGCGTCCAGGCTGGGAAGCAGGGAAAATTTGTGAAGACGTATATAAAGCAAACCCCGATATTGATGGTATTTTATTAGGTCAACATGGTCATACTAACTGGGCAACAGAAAGTAAAAGCTGTTATGAAATTTCACTGTCTGTCATTGAAACGGCTGCGCGTTATATTGAAGAGCATGATAAAGGTGAAGATACTTTTGGTGGTCAAAAATACCAAAGTTTATCAGCGCAAGACCGTAATGCTTTATTACACCAATTTTTACCGGTTGCTCGCGGTTTACTGTCGAATAAAGTTAAATTTATTGGCACAGTGCAATCAGACGAAAACACTTTGCGTTTTGTAAATAGTAATGATGCTATTAGGTTGGCTGAGTTAGGTACGTCTTGTCCGGATCACTTTTTACGTACCAAAATAAAACCATTACTGATTGACTTTAATCCTCAATCAGACAATTTCGACATTCTAATGACTAAGTTCACTGAAGGCCTAGCTAAGTATCGTGAAGATTACGCTGCTTATTATAACCAATGTAAAAATGAAAACTCCCCAGCAATGCGTGACCCTAGCCCAACAGTGGTATTAATTCCTGGCGTAGGTTTAATTTCTTGGGGTAAAAACAAAAGTGAATCACGCGTTACAGCTGAATTTTATAACTGCGCTATTGAAGTTATGCGCGGTGCGGAAGCCATTAGTGAATATACCGCCTTGCCAGTACAAGAGGCATTTGACATTGAATACTGGGCGTTAGAAGAAGCTAAATTACAACGTATGCCTGCAGAGCAACCGCTTGCCCGGAATGTTGTAGTTATTGTTGGTGCTGGTGATGGTATTGGCAAAGAAACTGCTCATCGTGTTGCGAAAGAAGGTGCGCATGTGGTTTGTGCTGATTTACGTATTAAAGCGGCAGAAAATACAGCAACTGAACTTACTAATATTTATGGTAAAGGTGTTGGTGTTTCAGGATCAGGTATTTCAAGCTGTGGTTCGGCGATAGCCCTTGAAGTGAATATTACCGATAGAGCAAGTGTTAGAACATTATTTGAACAAGTAGTCATTGCTTACGGTGGTATTGATAACGTTATTGTAACCGCGGGTGTTTTTCTTGCTGAAGGTAATGATGCACTGCGCAATGATGAAATTTTTGATATTAGCTTTAATGTTAATGTTAAAGGGGGTTACATCGTCGCTACAGAAGCAAATAAAGTATGGCAAAAGCAACAGACTAAAGGCTCGATGGTGTTAACAACCAGTGTTAATGCTGCTGTATCGAAAAAAGGATCTTTAGCTTACGACACCAGTAAAGCGGCAGCGAATCATTTAGTTCGCGAGTTGGCAGTAACTTTATCGCCATTAATCAATGTTAATGCTTTGGCTCCTGCGACAGTAGTGCAAGGTAGTACTATGTTTCCAAGAGATCGGGTTGTCTCTTCTTTAACTAAATATAATATTAAGCATAGTGAAGCTGAGAGTAGTGAGGAATTAAGAGCCAAACTAGCTGATTTTTACGCGCAACGCACACTGACTAAGCAAACTATTACACCGGCGGATCAAGCAGAGGTTGCTTATTTATTAATTTCTGGGCAATTGAGTAAAACCACAGGGCAAGTGATCAGTGTCGATGGTGGATTACACGAAGCTTTTTTACGCTAACCTTAATCTATGCCCGTGCTACTTGAAGATGCTCGTTTCAGATATCTTCAAGTAGTACGGGATATTACTTACTAAATATAGTATCAGCTACTTTTCTGTACTCATTATGGCTTGATTATAGTTAATGAGACGTTTATATTACCTGTATCAAGCAAACTCTTTCAAAAGGCATCAAATGCAAACAATGGCAGCCAGTATTTTGCAAAGTAGTTTCTTTCTGAATCCATATATTTCCACTTACTAAACTTAAACTTAAACTTAAACTTAAACTTAAACTTAAACTTAAACTCAAAAAGAAAGGATAAATTCATGCAAACAGTTAGAAGAATGTATTGGCCTGCGCTAAATTTAGTTGGCCCTGGTGCAGTTAAAGAGTTAGGAACAGAAATTAAAGCGTTAAATCTAACCAAAGTACTTATAGTGACAGATAAAGTGCTTAACAAACTAGGCGTTGTTAAACAGGTTACTGATGTTTTAGAGGCTGAAGGATTAAGCTACGCCATTTTTGATGAAGTTAAACCTAATCCAACAATGAAAAATTGTCATGATGGTATAACAGCATTTGAGGAAAATGATTGCGATGCTATTGTCTCTATTGGTGGTGGCTCGCCACAAGATTGCGCTAAAGCTGTGGGTATTCTCAAAACCAATGGAGGTAAAATTTCTGATTATGAAGGGATTTTCATTTCTAAACATAAATCGGTTCCTATTATTGCCATCAATACCACTGCAGGTACCGCCTCAGAAGTCACCATTAACTATGTGATTACTGATGAAGAACGTCATATTAAAATGGTGATGGTTGATCCAAACTCCTTGGCGTCAATATCTGTTAATGATCCAGAGTTGATGGTTAATAAGCCTGCGGACTTAACCGCCGCAACCGGAATGGATGCACTAACGCACGCAGTGGAGTCATATATTACTGCAGGTGCATTCCGGCTTTCGGATACGCTATCACTTGAAGCGATAAAAATGATTGGTGAATCGCTTGAAACCGCAGTTAGCGATGGAAAAAATATTGAAGCGCGCTCGAAAATGGCGTGGGCGTCATACACTGCAGGCCTATCTTTTTCAAATGCAGGCTTAGGTATTGTTCATTCTATGGCGCATCAGTTAGGCTCAGAGTATGACATGCCTCATGGTGTAGCCAACGCAATTTTATTACCTCATGTTGAAGAATTTAATATGGATGCTTGTGGTGAAAAATTTAGGGATATTGCCGAAGCTTTAGGTGTTGATACCCATGGTATGCCAACAGAAGAAGCAAATATTGCCGCCATTACCGCCATTAAAAATTTATCTAAAAAGGTAGGTATTCCTGCTAGTTTAGTTGAGTTTGGTGTTAAAGAAGAAGATTTTGATAAGCTGGCAGATCAAGCACTTGCAGATGCTTGTACCGGTGGCAACCCTAAAATACCGACAAAAGAAGATATTATTGCTATTTATAAAAAGGCTATGTAGCTTCTATTAATGCTAACCTATTAAAAAGCCAACCGATAAGGTTGGCTAAACATATAACAGAAAATAAAGTTAGCAATAATTCCAACCGCCTCAGTTATCCTTTTAAGCCAAAAGCCACTTTCAGCTCATCAATAACCGGTTGATCCATACTATTTACTCTGCCAAGTTGGAATGAACCCAGTACAGCTTTCGCTGTGAATTCTGCAACTTCTAGTCGATCAAATGTTTCTAATAAAGAGCTACCTGTTACTAAAATTCCGTTATTTTGGAACATGGTGATTGGCTGAACTTCAGAGACTGTTTGAGATACTAATTCATGATCATTGATTGGTGACGCAAATGGTAAGCATTGAATATCACGAAGAAGGATGTAAGCTTCAGGAATAACACGAGAATCTAAGGTTTTCTTAGTGATATTAAAAGCCATTAAGTTTGGTGGATAAGCAATAATAGAGGCATTGATATTAGGATTATCGGCAAAAATTTTCTGATGTAACAATACTGAGCGGCTTGGTAATTTACCTTCTTCACGCTGACCATCACGAATCAATACAATATCTTCAGGGCGTACATATTGACGATCATAGTCAAAAGGCGTAATTAGAAAGGTATTGTCTGTTAATCTAACGGCAAAAGTACCTTCAGTGCTGGTAAACAAACGCTGACGATAGCTACGGTGTATAAAATCACACATAGCGGTTCGCATTTCTTTGTTTTTGCTTTTAGGCAATATCGGCACAAAAGTTGGTAAATCGTTATGCTTTTGACCATGAATAACGAGATCTTCAGCTGAGATAGGTGCCGGTTCGCCTAAAATGGTGGCTTTAATCTCAATGCGCGCAGCGTAGTCTAAGGATTCGAATAGCTTATACGCTTTAAATAAATTGTCTGCCGCAGTCACGGTGCCATGGTTTTCCAGTAAGACACTATCAAAGCCTTTCTTAAAGGAGTCTGCTATTTTTTTCCCAAGTAATTCACTGCCAGGTAATGCATATGGTACGAAGTCTATGTCACCGCAAATTTTATTTAAATCGGGTAATAAATCACTGCGTGGCACTACGCCAGAAGCCGAAAAAGAAACGAGTGCTGGCGGGTGGGCGTGAAGTACTGCGGTTAAATCAGGGCGAGCATTATAAATCGCTAAGTGAAAGGGGTACTCGGATGATGGTTTATGTTTTCCAACAATAGTACCATCAGTTTTAACACAAACCATGTCGTCTCTTGTTAGCTTACCTTTATCAACGCCGCCAGGGGTCACCCAAATATCACCAGATTCATCTTTAACTGAGATATTACCGCCAGATGTTGTCGTCATCTCATAAGAATATATACGCTCCATAAACATCACGAGTTGATCTGCTGGGTGTATGTATTTAAACTTGTAGTCGTTACTTTCGTTACTCATCTTTTCTCCAATACCCCATTAAATAATAGAGTAATAATTTTTAATATAATTCACTTATATTTCTTCACTATCAATCTTTTCTCGTTAACAGCTTAATATTTCAGCAGTTAACGAGGGAACTTATGAGTATCCTATCATAATAAACAAACATAGAATAGCATAAAACGACTTATTATGATTGATAAAGACCAGAATAGACGCGTAGTGTTCGTAAAGCAGCAACGCCATAGATATATCCCGTTCCACTTATACCCGTTCCACTTGAAGATGCTAGTTTCAGGACTACTGAGAAATTCATGATCAAGGCGCCTATTTTTATTAAGGGTTCTTCCCTTAAAAACAGAGGATAAGTACTATCTATTTATGAGGTGATTTGGTAAATCGCTGACGGTTGCACACTTTAATTGATTCATCGTTTGTTCTAACTGTTTTTTAAGCATATTGATAGTATGTTCACCACCTTTATCCCCTAAGGCACCAACACCATAAACAAAAGACCTTCCTAAAAAAGTAAACTCTGCGCCTTGGGCTAATGCACAGGCAATGTTAGAGCCGCTTTGTAAACCACTATCCATCAGTATTTTTATTTTACCGCCGTACTTCTCTTTAATACCTGCTATTGCCGTTATTGGTGATTCACCCGCGTCTAATTGACGACCTCCATGGTTTGATAAAATCACGCCATCGGCACCTAAAGCAATAGCCATTTCAACATCTTTTTCACTAACTAAGCCTTTAACAACGAGAACACCTTGCCATTCATCTCTTATTGGTTTTAAACTTTCAATATCCACTTTACCCATAACCGTGTCATTCATAAATCGAACTAATTCTGAAACTGGCATGTTTTTAGGCATATAAGGCTTTAATGTTTGCATTTCTGGTTGACCGGCTAACGCTGTTTTTAAAAGCCAAGCGGGACTTTTTGCCATTTGAATAATATTGCTCAGTGACATTTTTGGCGGCATAGATAAACCATTGCGGATATCTTTAATACGGTAGCCAAAGGTTGGTACATCAACGGTAACCACTAATACTGGTACTTGTACTGCTTTAATACGCACCATTAAATCTTTTCGTACATCAGCCTTAGAGGGGTTATATAATTGAAACCACGCTTTACCTTCCGAAACATCGGCAATTCGCTCTAAGCTGCTTGAAGATACTGTACTCAATACATAAGGAATATTAAAATCGTTAGCGGCTTTAGCGAGTATTTCCGGCGCTTTAGGCCACATCAATCCTTGTAGACCGACGGGAGCTATGCCAAAAGGTAAATCATATTTGTGACCAAAAAGCTCAGTACTTAAATCACTTTTATCAAAAGGCTTTAAAAGATCACTACGTAACTTCACTTGCTCAATATCTAAGCGATTATTTTTTAGGCTCACTTCATCTATACAGCCACCTTCTAAATAATCAAAGGCAAATTTAGGCATACGCTTTTGCGCCCCTTGCCTTAAATAATGAGAATCAGGAAAGCGAGGATTAAAAAAATCATTTTGCATAAGACACTCTTTTTATAATATGTATTGTAATAATTAAGCTTTAATCTAATAGAATAACAATTACAAGTCAAATTCAATCATTTTGGAGGTGTTGTATTTTTTTGGGATTTGTTTTGATAGAGTTTAGCGCTATTGTCTATTTTAATTGTGTTTATCCCCGTGAATTATCAATGGGTTTATACTGTGTTTAACGGCTTTAATTCTCAATCTTACTTGAACTGGAAATAATGTGATTGATAAAGATTAAAATAGCTTTATAATGAGTGGGTAGGGTTGGTGACAACCTTTACATAATAATAAACTCAAAGGATAAAGAATGAAGAGCAATTGTTGTTTAATAATTGATATTGGCAAAACCAATGTTAAATGTTTAGCGCTTGATCAAGCGGGACAGACAATTTGGTCTAAGAGTATGTCAAATTTGAGCATACAAGGAGAGTATTACTTACACTTTGACCTTGATGCTGTTTGGAAATGGCTAGTTGAAAGTATCAAACAAGTTACTCCTCTCTATAATATCACGACAATAAATGTCAGTACTCATGGTGCTTGTGCGGTGTTACTTGATAAAGAAGGGGAGCTTACGCTACCTGTTTTAGATTATGAGCAAGAAATTAACCAAAGCTTTTATGCTGATTACGAGAAGATCAGACCTAACTTCCTGCAAACTTTTTCACCCAGTTTACCTTTAGGGTTAAATTTAGGTCGTCAATTACATTATCTTAAAACAGCATTTTCCACTCAATTTAACAAAACCACAATGCTATTAATGTACCCGCAATATTGGATTTGGCGCTTAACCAATATTGCAATTACAGAATTAACATCATTAGGCTGTCATACAGATTTATGGCTACCGGAAAAAAAATGTTACTCCTCATTAGTGAGCAGCTTAGGTATAACCGAAATGTTACCGCCTATCGTATCAGCAATAAAAGTTATCGGCTCTCCATCAGCAGATATTTGTGAAATTACTGGGCTGACAAAAGAGTGCCAAGTATTCTCAGGAGTACATGACTCTAATGCCAGTTTTGCTCGTTATTTATATTCAATAAAAGACCAAGAGTTTACTGTTATTTCTACAGGTACTTGGATCATTGCTATGGCAGCGTCAAGTAAAATGAAAACAAACCAGCTCGTTAACTTAAAAGAAGAGAAAGATACTTTAGTTAATGTCAGCGTTTTAGGTGATATGTTACCTTGTGCTCGTTTTATGGGCGGAAGAGAATTTGAACAGTTATGCCAATTAACCCAAGCGGATATATCAAAAGACTATTCTACTGACGATGTTAACTATCTTATTGCGCACGATATTTATGCAATGCCACCGTTTTCCCAAACAGGGGGACCATTTACGCAGGGTGTTGGTAAACTGCTTAATTGGCACGAAGATAACACCGACACAAAATCTAAACAGAAAAATGGTAAAGCATTAGCAAGCCTCTATTTAGTACTCATGATTGATCACTTATTAGGGCTAACGTCATCAACTAATGCCATTGTTTTTGGTAGCTCTGCGAAAAAAAATTTACTGATGTGTCAAATGATCGCGCAATTAAGGCCTACACAACGCGTTTTATTTTCCGGTGATGATGCTAGCACCGTAAAAGGGGCTTGGTGTTTAACGCGTTGGAATGAAGAGCCTGATAGTGAACTTTGTCAGTTTGAGCAAGTTAAGCCAAGCAAAATAGAAAATTTGTTAGCTTATAAACAAACATGGTATGACAATCTTTAAGGCTCCCGATTAATATACTTCGGGAGTGTCGATAACTGAGTAGATTCTATAATTTAATCGTAAAAACGCAATATTGCCTAATCATTACTTTTTTTTACATACTGTTTTTACGGTTAATCACATTTTTCTACGACAATAACTTCAATCCCTTCTTTTTCAAAGTGAGCCAGAATTTTAGGATCTGCGCCGCTATCAGTAATAACAATATCCACATCTTTCAGTGTGCTTAGCACTAAATTACCTTTTACACCAACTTTAGAACTATCCGCTAAAACAATTAATTTTTCAGCACGTTTTTTCAGCTTTTGTTCAGCTCTAACCAATAACGGATCTGTTTCCATAACACCATATTCACTGATGCCGGGAGTGCCCATAAACATTTTTGTACCGTAATAGTGATCAATAGTGTCATTTTCAAATGAGCTTAAAATAATGCCTTGTTTACGGTATATTTCACCGCCAGGTAGCGTTATTTGATTTTCACTATTTTCTACCAATAGTCGAGATAAAAAGAAAGAATTGGTTAAAATATTCAATTTTCGGTCTTGCAAAAACTCAGCCATCATAAAGGTTGAGCTACCACCATTGATTATAATTGATTCATTATCAGAACAAAGTTCTACCGCTTTTTGTGCTATTAATCTTTTAGTTTTGGAGTGTTTTTCAACGTCAATTAAAAAATCAGTACCAAAAATTTTATTCGACGTAGGTTTTTTCTGTTGCGATAAAGCTTCTGCACCACCTCGTATTTTTTTTATTTTTTTAGCTTTTGCAAGCTTAAGTAGATCTCTACGAATAGTTGCTTCAGATGACTTTAGTTGTTTGCATAAAGTTGTAACACTGGCATAAGTGTGCTTCTCTAATATGTCGAGAATTGAATGTTGTCGTTGTTTTTCCAACATGTTTAACAGCGTCCTAATAATGGTCAATAGCTAAATAAGGTAAGTAGCTAAAAATAATGATTACTTCATTTTAGCGATGAAGATAAATATACGGGGTTTTACACTCAAAATCAATCAAAAGTACTTGTTTTGCACGATTGAAATCAACTTACAGTAGCTGTTTCAAAACACATAAAAAGAGCAATAGTCGCAAATTTACTCCATTGCAGCGCAAAAAAAAGCAGCAAATCATAAAAGTTGCTGCTTTATTTATACTTAGTTTACAAAACTAATAAATGAAAAATATATTAAGGAATAGTAATTTCCATTTCAGGATCAGTATCTACTCTATCACCATCACCCGCTGCAGGTATAATTTTAAACATATACCAATAAGTTCCGCCAGATTCAATAGGTCTCTCTACGGTACCTTCATCGGTAAAAGTGCCACTTGGAGTAGCTTCTTTTACAATGCGTGTACGACCGCCAGTTTCATTTTTATTGTTACGATAGAGCTCAATATATGCATTTTCTATATCAAAACTAAAACCTTTTAAATTCCAAGTCACATCAACACTAGTACCATTCCATACTGCGGTAAGGTTAGTACCATCAGGAATCTCCGGTATCGTGATTTCAGCTTCTGGAACGGTATCAACTCTGTCGCCATCACCCGCTGCAGGTATAATTTTAAACATATACCAATAAGTTCCGCCAGATTCAATAGGTCTCTCTACGGTACCTTCATCGGTAAAAGTGCCACTTGGAGTAGCAGTTTTTACAACGCGTGTACGACCGCCAGTTCCATTTGTATTGTTACGATAGAGTTCGATATATGCATTTTCAACATCAAAACTAAAACCTCTTAATTCCCAAGTCACATCAACACTCGTACCATTCCATACTGCGGTAAGATTAGTACCATCAGGAAGATCCGATATTGTGATTTCAGCTTCAGGAGTCGTATCAACTCTATCACCATCACCCGCTGCAGGTATAATTTTAAACATATACCAATAGGTTGCACCAATCTCAATAGGTCGATCAACAGTACCTTCATCAATAAAAGTGCCCGTTGGAGTAGCTGCTTTTACAACGCGTGTACGCCCGCCAGTTCCATTTGTATTGTTACGATATAACTCGATATATGCATTACCGATATCAAAACTAAAGTTTTTTAAATCCCAAGTAACGGTAACTTTAGTACCATTTGATGAAGCGACTAAATTAGTTTCAGGCTCTAATACTATGAGTGGAACCTCGATTGCTGATGTTTGTGTTGGCGTATAAAGTGTGCCATCAGTATCAGTAATTTCTACCCAGTAAGTATAAAACACACCATCTACAGCAGTATCGTCTACCCAAGAAATATCTGTAGCAGCAGGTGTTGCCACTGAAGTACGAGTTAAACCCTCTTCATTTTCATCACGGAAAATTTCAATACTAGCAATATCAACACTAGAAACGCTCCAACCGACATTAATCTCAGTTTGCTCAGCGTTTAGTTCACTGTAGGTACCTAAGATAGGGTCACCGCCGCCAACAGGGATAGTCGCAGGTATACGTGGCATTGTTGGTCTTGTGCCATCGGCAAGTACTAATTTAATAGTATACCAATAATCAACACCCGGAAGTGCAGGTCCTGGGGCTGTAGATGAAAATGCAGGTGCATTATCAATAAAGGTACCTTCAGCGGGAGCACTGGCAAACACACGTGTACGGCCGGTATCGCCATCAATGGTATTACGATAAATTTCTATCGTAGTCATATCTTTAAAGGCAAGCTTCCAAGTAATTTCAATAGTGTTATTTACATAAATAGCATCAAGTTCAAGCACTTCAACCAATACATATTCGGCAAAAACTGCATTAGATTGTACGCTATTGCCTTCAGTATCGACAACATCTACCCAATAATGATAGGTATGGCCAGGAACACTGGTATCGTCAGTCCAGGTAGTTTCACCATTAACAAGGCTAGTGATTTCTACGCGGTTATCAACATCAGGGGTATCACCTTCCGATACTGCTTCAGCACGAAATACTTTAGCACTAGTGCTAACAAACCCGGGTGTTACCCAGTTCAATACAACGGGAGCTTCAGTACTTACCGCGGTTAAATCTTCAATGGCTTTTATTGGATCTAATAAGGTATCAACCACTTTTCCAAGGGAAGCAATTGCTGCAATAAGGCGAACTTGATTTTCAGAAGTTGACGCATCTAAACTATTATCGATAAAGTCATTAAGTACAACCGTTGCTTCAGTAATCGCTGCTTCTAATTGGCTTATACGATAGGCATGATAAACATCAGTTTTTGCCGCCTCAGTGGTCGCTTCAGTAATACTAGTCGATAAATCGTCAACCTCTACAGGCATATAATCTTTAATGACTATTGTATTAATTAAAGGATCATTTTGCTGGGTTAAATCAACCCCTGTTGGTCCTTGAATAACTATATTTAAAGTACCGTCTAAAACTTCAATATTTAAATAAGAGAGTATTATTTCTTTATTTTTAGTTAAAACCAAGTTCTCTTGAGAAATAAGCATCCCTTCAGCATAAACGTTAATCGCTCGTTCATCCCATGGGTTTAAAAATCCCAATTTAAGTTCGTAATGTCCTTCAGGTAGTTCAAAGTCATAAGCAATCGCTTTACCGTCTATTTGATCACCTGAATAATAATTAAGGGTTCCTAAAATGGTAGTATTATCGCGAACGGATGCCGATACAGCATCAGTAGCTAGCCCCCAATACATACGTGTTATAGGGTCTTCACCATAAATTTGATCAGTAAATGTTTGATATACGCCTAATTTATTGTCTTCCTCTAAAGAATCAACGCTATCATCACCAGCATTAACAAAATAGACAATATAATCATTTTCACAACTATACAGACCACAATCACCGCGCGGTTTCATATCAGTTAACGTATTCAATGCATTTTCTAGTAATGCAACAGTTTCGACGATAATAACTTGATTTTCACTGGTAGTAACATCTAACTGGTTATCAATAAAATTAGCTAAAACCACATCGGCTTCAGCGATAACCGTAGTTAATATATCAAGTCGATAAGTTGAATAACTATCTGTTTTAAGTACTTCTTTATTGGCTGTTTCTAAATTATCTTGAATCGCAAATAATGCAATATCACAGCTATCATCAACTTTACAACTTGTTGTTCCAGATGTGTCACTGCCGCCACATGCCGTTAAAAATATTGCAAAACAGCAAGCAATATAGGTAATCTTGTTTTTAATAAAAAATTTCACTTTATTTTCCTTTTTTATTTTTAATTTTTATATTCCCGTTAGCTCGGCTGCTATAAAAACATTGAGCTGATAAGAACCAACCTTTCTTAGGTTGGCTCTATCAAATAAATGGGATTAAAATTATTTTTTTACTAACAATAATTTACGATTTCTTATAAAGAGTAGTGCTGACATTAACAACAGCGTGCTGCCAAAGGATCCTGACTCTGAAACAGTCGTTGCTTCAACATATTCAGAGACAAAAACTTTACTTTCATAATCCAATTTTTCACCAGCGCCATCAGTAACGGTCAAACTTATATCATAACGACCTGTTTCAGCGTATGAGTGCATAATATTTTGCTCGGTACTTGTGGTACCGTCACCAAGATCCCATGCGTAGCTATAAACACCATCACCACCAAAAACTAGCACTTTATAATCTACGTCTAGATACGTAGCCACTTTGGTTACTTGTCTAACTAAAGCAACATCGTCAGCGGTAGTATTAATAATTGTTTCAAGCGTAAACATTTGCTCACTGGCATCTATTGCTATCAAAGACACAGTATATTCACCCACCGATTCATATAAATGGGTAGGAGATGCTTCCGTTGATGTATCGGTGTTGTCACCAAAATCCCAGGTATAGGCTATATCACCAACAGCGCCTGACATTTCAGTATTAAAGACAACTTGATGACCAACTATATCAGGTGTCACTTGACCACCTAACGCAGCACAACCTTTTGTTTTTACACCCTCGCCATCAATATGAGCATGATCAATGTTAGGTAAACCACTTCCGGTAGTCGCAATTAAACTAATACTTAGGTGTTGAGCTTCAATACCCGTAACCGTTACTGTGTGTTCAACCCAATCGGTCCATGAACCACTTGAGGTAAAATTCACCGTTGTTACAAGTTCATCGTTGATAAATAAATTACCCGGACGGTCGCTTGATGCCGCTGAGCGGAAATTGAAGGTTAAGTCAGCGCCGGCAGTATGAGAAATAGCAAAATATGCTCCTTTACCCAATTCATTGTCAGTATTTAAAAAGTTAAGGCCTTCAAAGCCAGCATTATTTGCCTCGATATTACCGTCAACAGCACAGAAACCTATTTTCTCGTCATCTTCGTTATACTCAATCCCCTCAATAAGAACACCTGAAACTTCTTCTTCTTCGGGTGCGTCTTCAACAGGGTCAGGCGTATTAGAAACCAAGTTAGGATTAGTACCCACCATATAAATATCAGGCTGATCTGGTGTTGTCATACCATTACCTAAGAAGTAGTCGGTGTGAGGTGGTTGATTATAAGCAACATTTTGCCATGCTACAGCAACACGATATTGTGGGTTATGCATTAAGGTATATAAACGGTGATCGGTAACATCTGTGGTAGTGGCAATAATTAATTCATCGTTTGTAACACCGTTACGCCAGATGACCTCTTCACGCCAATCGCCAAACAAATCAGCCGTTAAGTTAGGGGTAGCTTTAGTGCCATTATTACTGGCAGCATTTGTACCATTATAAATGCGGCTATTTGTACCGGTTGCTGGATCCCATTTATCTATACCAACATTATCGAGTAATTCACGTGATAAATCAGCGTCCCAGAAGATACCAAAATTTGTTGAGGTAGGTACTTTTTCAGAAATTAAGGTGCCATCTGCAGCGCGTAAACCACCGGTCACTCTTACCGTACCGTCATCTGTAGTACTACCAACGCCGATACCACTCCAACTTTCAGAGCCAACATGATCAGGATCAATATCTGCACTCATGCCTCGGCCTATATCACCATTCCACGTACCTTTTCCCTCATCAAATTTACCCCAACCATGACCATCAATACCCCAAACTATTTCACCGGTTTTTGCATCATGCATTTCCATGCCATTTACACCATAAGCACCTTGTTCTTCATGCACCATGTATATTTCCATGCCATCACGGTTTGGTAGTAAATCAGACATGTGCAAGGCATCACCATGACCTAAGCCTGTAGAGTAAAGCCCAGTTCCGTCATCATCTATTGTGGCAGCACCAAAAATAATTTCATCTTTACCGTCAGCATCAACATCACCAATGGTTAAACTATGAGCGCCTTGACCTGCATAAGCTTCATTACCACTGTCATCAGAGTCAAATACCCAACGACTGGTTAACTTGTTATCACGCCAATCCCAAGCAGCAATAACTGAGCGATCATAATAACCTCGGCTAAACACTAAGCTTGGTTTGTCACCATCTAAGTAGGCAATACCCGCTAAGAAACGGTCAACACGATTTCCATAGCCTGTACCATCTGCTCTCCATAAACGAATATCACCACGCTCAGGAATATAAGCCGTACTGGCCATTTCAGCGCCAGTTTCACCATTAAACACGGTTAAAAACTCAGGGCCAGCTAATACTCGACCATCAGCGCCACGGTAATCGGCATCGGCATCGCCAAGCACCGTACCGGCACCATCAATAGTACCATCAGCCGTTTTCATCGCGATTTCTGCTTTACCATCACCATCTAGGTCATACACCATAAATTGCGTGTAATGAGCGCCAGCACGAATGTTTTGTCCTAAATCAATACGCCATAATTGTGTGCCATCTAATTTATAGGCATCAATATAAACGTTACCGGTATAACCTTCATGAGCGTTGTCATGGGAATTTGATGGATCCCATTTTACTATGTATTCATACTGACCGTCGCCGTTTAAATCACCAACACTCACATCGTTAGGGCTATAGGTATATGTAACATCTTCACCATTTTCGTCATGTGGAGCAGGCATACCCGGTAAGGTGCCGCCATCTGGTCGGCTTAATGAAATTGTTTTGTATTGATTATCCCAAACATTTTTAGCAAACATTTCAACTTGCTCAACTTCATTAACAACTGGTTTAATGGAATAAATGGAGTACTCAGTGCCGGTACTATCAAAATAGTTTGTACTACTAGTTAGCACTTCTGAATTTAGTTTTTTACCATCTTTATACACGTTAAAACCAACGGTAGCATCATCATCACCAAACATACGCCAACCAAGATACACACCATTGTTTGCTTTAACAGCAATCACGGAGCGGTCAATATATTCCATTTGCTTAGCTGCAAATGCATGCCCAGATAATCCTGCACATACCATCGCTAATATCCCGCATCTTAACGACTTTTTAAGAGTTTTTTTATTACTTAACATATTCATATAAGTAGCCTTTTTTTATTCTTTACTTTTTAAAGCGTTGTTTAAAACTTTGTTTTTAAATATTATTAAGAACAAGTTCTTACCAAATTAATGTTCTTGCGCTCAATAAGAGTCACTTACTATTCGTATTTAATAATTACATTGTGTAAGAGAAGCCAATTGCATATTCACGACCAGACCACTGTAAATCAGACAATCGACCTACACCTGAATTTGCTAAACGAACTTCACTCAACAAGTTTCTACCATCAATAAATATTTTAAAGTGTTCATTAACTGTATAGGTGAATTTTGCATCTAAGTAGCCAACATCATCAATATAAACAGGGTTTCCTGAACGTTCAGCTTCACTCGCTAAGTATTCATCTCGATAATTATAGGCAACCCGAAAACTAATATTTTCATCCTCATAGAAACCAACGATGTTATAACTGTTTTCAGATTGACTCGGGAATGGCAGCTCTTCACCGGTTAATTGATTGTATAAACCAACATCATCAGCAGTCATATAGGTATAGTTAATGCTGCCACCTAAATTGTTAAATGGCGCAGGCCAAGTATCAAATATTGTTGACGCTTGTAGTTCTACACCTGTGGTGGTTGCCCCTGCGCCGTTAGTTTTTTGTGTTACATCCCACAAGCGACCATCATTGAAAAAATCAATGTCATAACGAGTGGTTGAGCCAATAATCCAACTGGTTAATTCTTTAGTAAATACAGCACCAGAAATAATACTGTATTCATCAGGGTACCAACTTAACGCTAAATCCATTTGATTAGCGCGATAAGGAGAAAGATCGGGGTTACCGGCACTACACTTATCCCTAAAATAATCTTTACCAAATTCAGAGTAACCATCTTCTTTTGAGGCACGAGTGTCCCAGTGTGTACAACTGGCATTAGTGTTTAAATCTGACATTTTAGGGCGAGACATTACTTTACCAGCACCAAAAAATAACACTAGCTCATCTGGGATAAGGCCTAAACTCAAGTTAATACTAGGTAACACATCGGTATATTTTTCAAAAACACTTTTTCTACCACTAAAAGTATCTGGATGGGGGATGTCGTTAAAGTTTGCCGCTAAATGTTCCACCCCTCCCTTATCATAGCCGGTAAGTTCATCAACTAAAATAACGCCATCTTCAGTTTGGTCGACCATCACTTTAATATTAATATCACCATAGGTTTCCGTTTCAGTGGTCGTTACTCTGACCCCGAAATTACCCCAAAATTCCATACCTGCTAGCTCTGTTTCAAAATCAAGCTGCACATAACCGCCTAAGGTTTTCTCGGTAATAAGGAAATTACCTGATTGCACATCTAAATCTGAACGTGTTGCATTTTGACCAACATAGTCACGAATATCTGTGCCTAGGGTTATCGCATCAAGTGCTAAAAATTGACCAATAGTTTTAGTGCCTAAATCATAACCGTCAAATAGTACTGGCGTCATCGTTGTATTGCCGTAAATCAATTCAGTGAGATCTTCTTGAGTGAATTCAATCTGGTTATCAAGATCGTCACCATATTCAGAGGCCACAGAACGAGAAATATCTTCACGCCAACTCCATGTTTCTCGCTCGTTAGAGGTCCAACGAGCACCCGTTCTAACCATTTTAAAGAAGCTGTTGTCAAAGGTATAAGTAACATCAATTTGCGCCATATCTTGTGTTGCTTCGACTAAAGAAGGTAGATAAGCAAGTGAAATACCGCCATTAAAGTTAGCGGGATCATTGACATTTAATTGATTAGAAGTGTCATCTGGATTCGTAATATCAACAATATGGCCTTGACTAAAGTCCCATTCAGGAGCGCCGCTGCCATCAAGATCAACACTGATACCTGAAACAGACTTGCTCCAAATAGCCGTTCTTAATGAGTCAATATCTTCTTCTGCTGTTGACCTTGATGCAATACCTACAATTTTTAATTGGTCTAACTCATATTCAAAACCGGCATCAATCATCGAAGTATTTTGTGTCCAGTCAAACTTATAACCTTGAATAGTTGCACCACCTAGTACTGTGTCATAATGAGTTACATTATGATATTCATCAACAATAACAGTATCTGAGTTTAGATTGTCAACCCCTGTTCCTTCGGCATGTAGGTTAAAGTCTTCGGCTACTTTATCTCGACCACTGTAGGTATAACCGATATGGCTAGAAAAGTTATCGGTAAATTTATACTGCATCATGAGGTTAGCGCTAATACGTTCATCATTGCGCTCCCAAATACCAACACGTGGTAGGTGAGGTGAATAATCATACCATTGACTTTCACAGGCTATTTGGTCTTCTATATTAGCACCTGCACAATAAGCGCTATCGGTAATATCGGCATAATCACTATTGACAGTCGTTTTCTCAGCAACATGGTCATAATCAGCAATAGATTTCCATTCTGTATTTCGTAATGCATGGATCATGGTATGTTTATCTGAAAAGGTGGTATTTAATAAAATACCAAAATCATCGGTTATTTTAGCCACCCCTATGAGATTAAGTTTAGGGCTGACATTGCCGGTAAGATCATTATATTGACCTTCCATATTAACGGAGAAAAAATGGTCTTCAAATTCGGCGGGTTTACGCGTATTAACTTGTACTGTGCCACCAATGCCACCTTCGGTTAAGCGTGCTTCTGTACCTTTAATGACATCAAGTGAACTTACTAATTCAGAGGCCAAACCGGTAAAATCTACCGCACGGGTATCACCGATGCCTAATTGTGAAATATTATTTACTTCAATGCGTAATAGACTTGAATCCACTCCCCGTATACTGATACCAGCCCCTTCACCAAACTTACGGTCTAACTGAATTCCTGGAATACGTTGTAATGCTTCACCAATATTTTTATCTGGAAATACGCCAATATCTTCAGCAACTATAGAGTCCATCATAGTGCCACCATCTTTTTTACGAGCAATGGCGCTTGCTTGGCTATACCGCATTCCCGTAACTTCAATAACTTCTATTTCATCTTCGTCATCTTCGGCTGCAATATTTTTAACTACTGGGGTTTGTTTTTCTTCAATGGCTTGAGCAGCAAAAACACTAGGACTGGCTAATATAGCTAGTGATACACTAGAGAAAAGTATTGCTTTTATATGCTTGGCTAAAATGTTTTGTACTAAAGGTAATTGAAATACTGAGTCAGGTTCCCGACCTGTTGTTTTAGGACTGTACTTTTTCATTTGTTCTTCCTAATAATTAATTATTATTGTTTATTCTTAGTAGAGTGCAAAAGTAATAATAGCCAGATGTTTTTAGATAGTCAATCCTTTTAAGTCAATTACACTCACTCGTAAATTATTGCAATCAATATCAATCATGGTGTTTTGCTTTTTTAGACTGAAATGACAAAACAAAGTGGAAAAAGAAGAGGGACAGCAGGTTGTTTCTTTCAAGAGAAAATAAACAATCAAATAACGATTTTAGATGAGGAGTATGGGGGTGTTACAGAGAATAATAAGAATAAGCCAAATGATAAATATATCACTCAGCTCTTTATGGGTTGTTATTATTTTTAACCTTTTGAGTAAGAGCAAAATTTTTTCTGATTAATGGTATTAGACGCTAACAGGTGTTTTATCGGAAAAATATAATCGGCGAATTGTATTACCATTGACAATCAATAAGGTTATTTCAAGCAAAGTGCCACCAATAGAACCCACTAATATATTATTTGTTAACCAACATAGCGCCCCTAAAATAAACGCTATTCTCATTTTAATGCCATTTAAAAAAAATAAAGCATAAGTACCAATACAAGTGGCTAAAATAGGAAAAAAATCTTGATAACTATCAGAAATAAAGTAACCAAATAATATAGAGATTATAATAAAAATTATAGCCACCAATTTATTCGAGGTTTTTAAGGCAAGTCCGGTGCGAAAAACAGATAACAACGAGCCTAAACTGGCAGTAGCTGCACCTAATAAAGCAAAGTGTATGGTGTTATTTAAGTTCATTATCAGCATGATAATTTTGAGATTTTTATCATTACGTTGATAGAAACAGAAAATACCTAAACCGTAGCTAACAAAGCCTAAGGCTTGAGCGAATAAATAGGTGGGGTTGTCGAAAAACATTTTTCCTCAGAATATAATTTGCAGATAAATTTATGCGGTATGGCAGAAGATTATATAATAACTTGACATATTTTATGGGATTATTATAGCATGGTGTTGCCACCGGTGGCAATTGGCTTTAGTGACTCTTGTTAGAAGAAGATAGAGAAATATTATGAAAATAGAACATTTTGCATTTAACGTATCTGATCCCATTGCCATTTCAGCATGGTATTGTGAACATTTAAGTTTTACGGTTAAACATAAATTTACTCAAGCACCTCATACGCATTTTTTAGCTGATTGTACGGGGCAAGTTATGATTGAAATATATAACAACCCAACCGATCAAGTGCCTGACTATCATAGTATGGATCCCTTAATTGTTCACTTAGCCTTTGTTTCGGAAGATCCCGATGCAGATGCTGAAAAGTTAGTAGCAGCAGGCGCTAAAGTGGTTGATGTTGTGAAGTTAAATGATGGCTCGCACTTAAAAATTCTTAAAGATCCTTGGGGATTCGCTATTCAATTATGTAAGCGTGGAACACCGATGCTTAATTAAATATTGGCTAGTTTAGCCCTTTTAAAACAATAATAACGGAGTTGTATCATGCTTTGTATAAGTAGAATATTTAGTCAATTTCTCTTAATAATCCGTATTTTATGTAGTTGTTGTATTGCACTATTACCCGCTAGCTATGCCGTTGAAACGTACGCTATTTCACTTGTCGGGGTTGAAGGCTTTGGTATGGATACTTTAGCGGGTACTCAGGGTAAAGTTATTAAGGTCACTAATACTAATAATAGCGGTGAAGGCTCACTTCGTTGGGCTTTAAAACAAGCCGGTAAGCGCTTAGTTGTTTTTGAAGTAGGTGGTGTTATTGATTTAGCCAAGAAAAAACTGCTGATCACCGAACCTTTTTTAACTATTGCAGGAGAAACTGCGCCACCACCAGGTATTACATTGATTCGTGGTGGTATTACCGTTCGTACTAATAATGTGCGAATCAGTCATTTAATGGTTCGTCCAGGCGATAATAACGAAGCGCCACTTTCTGGTTGGGAATCTGACGGCATATCTGTTTCGGGTAAAAATGCTTACGATGTTCATATTGATCATTGTTCATTAACATGGGCAATTGATGAAAACTTGTCAGCTTCAGGTCCTAGAGATAAGGGGCACGATTACACTTCAAAACGCATTACTTTTAGTAACTCAATTATTGGCGAAGCATTAGACTATGCTACCCATAAAAAAGGTAAACACTCGAAAGGTTTACTCATTCATGATTACGTGCAAAATGTTGCGATAATAGGTAATTTATTTGCGCATAATGACCGAAGAAATCCTTATTTTAAAGGTCATACCTCAGGTGTTGTTGTGAATAATTTAATGTATAACTTAGGAAACACTGCGGTTCAGTTAGGCTATATTGAGGATGAATATAAAAAATCTGGCTTAGTGCCAAAAAATCCTCAAGTGGCCGTGGTTGGTAATCGTCTTATTTATGGCAAAAGTAGTTATTCAGATTTACCGCTTATTGGTTATCAAGGCGATGTCTATCATAAGGATAATCAAGTTATTAATTTAGTGAATGCCAATATGCCACAAACCCAAGGTGTTATTAACCTTTTAAAAGTGGCTCCATTATGGCCAAAGGGGTTAGAGGCGCTAGCAATATCGAAAGTTGAAAAGAGTGTACTTAATAATGTGGGTGCAAGGCCTTGGCATAGAGACAAGATTGATCAGCGTATTATAGACTCGGTTCGTAATCGTACGGGGAGCATTATTGATAGCCAAAACGAGGTGGGTGGTTATCCTAATTACCCAACAACCTATCGTAAACTTAACGTTCCTAGTAAAAATATTGCTCAGTGGTTGGCGAGTTTTAACTTAGATTTAAACTCGCTTTAACTCAATGGTAGGGTTAACTTTTTAATTGCATCGTATTTTTATTTTGCTCTGCTAGTGTTTTAAATTTAGCCTGCTCAATGCGCCATTGCTGTAGTTTTGCGTAATAATCATCCCAAACGCAAGGGTTGCATGCGCCACCACCGCAGCAATCATCATCGGCAGGGAGAGTCGGTTTTTTTAGTTGTTGAGTCATCGTTTTTTAGAATATTTTGATTTGTTTTATTATAACGCAAATAAAAAAACCTGCGAAAAGGCAGGTTTTAATCACTAATTCCAATAATAATATAATTTCAATAATGGAACGAGTGTACTTATTCTTCTTCAGCTAATTTACTTTCTAAATAGTGAATATTAGCACCACCACTAACAAAGCCTTGATCCGCTAAAATATCTTGATGTAAGGTAATGTTGGTTTTAATACCATCAATAACTAATTCAGATAACGCATTACGCATACGAGCAATAGCAACATCACGATTGTCTCCCCAAGTGATCAATTTACCGATCATCGAGTCATAATGTGGAGGCACAGAATAATCCGCGTAAATATGAGAATCCCAACGTACACCTAATCCACCAGGAGGATGAAAACGGGTGATTTTTCCTGGTGAAGGAATAAAGCTACGTGGATCTTCAGCATTAATTCTACATTCAATAGAGTGTCCTGCTATTTTAATATCATCTTGCGTGTAAGATAATGGTTGCCCTGCAGCAACGCGTAGTTGTTCTTTAATTAAATCAACACCGGTGATCATTTCAGTAACAGGGTGTTCAACTTGAATACGGGTATTCATTTCAATGAAGTAAAATTCACCGTTTTCATAAAGAAATTCAAAAGTACCGGCACCGCGATAGTTAATTTCAATACAAGCATTACAACAGCGCTCACCAATTTTAGCGCGCATTTGAGGCGTAATTCCGGGAGCAGGAGCTTCTTCAACAACTTTTTGATGACGACGTTGCATTGAGCAATCTCGTTCACCTAAGTGAATAGCGCTACCTTGACCATCGGCAATAATTTGAATTTCAACATGACGAGGATTTTCAAGGAATTTTTCCATGTAAACCATGTCGTTTTTGAAAATTGTACCTGCTTCTTTCTTTGTAAGAGCAATGGAGTCAACTAATTCGTCTTCACTACGAACCACGCGCATACCTCGACCGCCACCACCGCCAGCCGCTTTAACGATCACAGGGTAACCAATGCGTTTCGCGTGAGCTTTATTGCTTTCTTCATCATCTGTTAATGGACCATCTGAACCCGGTACACAAGGAACTCCGGCTGCCTTCATAGCACGAATAGCGGCAACTTTGTCACCCATTATTCGTATGCTTTCAGCAGTAGGGCCAATAAAAGCAAAACCCGATTGTTCTACTTGTTCAGCAAAGTCAGCATTTTCAGCTAAAAATCCATAACCGGGATGAATAGCAACAGCATTGGTCACTTCTGCAGCAGTAATAATGGCCGGAATATTCAGATAGCTATCGAGTGCTGAAGGCTTGCCAATACAAATAGTTTCATCAGCAAGTAATACATGCTTCAAATTTTTATCAGCAGTGGAATGAACAGCTACGGTTTTAATACCGAGCTCTTTACAAGAGCGCAGTATTCTTAAGGCAATTTCGCCACGGTTGGCGATAACAACTTTATCTAACATGGAATGACCCTT
>JAOPTQ010000046.1:34903-164165 GCA_051531915.1 Colwellia sp.
GCTTCAATTTGGTTCATCATTTTCATTGCTTCAACAATACATAAGGTATCGCCGGCATTGACATGTTGACCTACTTCAGCAAATACCGGAGAATCAGGAGAGGCAGAAGCATAAAAAGTGCCTACCATCGGTGAACGAACGATATGGCCAGATACTACTGGTGCTGCGGCTTCAGCTACTACAGGTGCCGCTATTGGGGCACTTTGCATTACCGGTGCTGCTTGCATTACCGGTGCAGCCATTGCTGCTGCAATAGGAACTCCGCGACTAATGCGTACAGATTCTTCACCTTCAGAAATTTCTAATTCATTGATACCTGATTCTTCTACAAGTTCGATAAGTTTTTTTATTTTACGAATATCCATCGGAACACCTTATTCTCTCTATAACTTTAATTAATAATAAACTAACCCAATATGGCTAGTTGTAAATATTTGTACGTTTAATCACTTATTATTTGTTTTTTAGTAAGCAATAAGCAAAATCTAGTGCGTAACTGTATCCTTTAGCGCCTAACCCGCAAATTACGCCGGTTGCAATATCAGATAAATACGAATGTTGTCTAAATGCTTCTCTGGCATGAACATTAGATAAGTGCACTTCAATAAAGGGAATATCAACCGACAATAATGCATCACGCAAAGCAACACTGGTATGTGTAAAGGCGGCAGGGTTGATAATAATGAAGTCAGTATTATGATGTGCTTGATGAATAGCATCAATCAGCTGATGTTCAGCGTTAGACTGTAAATGGCTTAGCTCTATGCCTTTATCATGGGCTTCTATTTCAAGTTGTTTAATTATGTCGGTTAAGCTCTCGTTGCCATAAATGGTAGGCTCACGCTTACCAAGCATATTTAAATTAGGGCCATTTAGTACTAAAATTGTAAACTTTGCAGACATTTGTTGTAAACACACCGGTAAAATAACGTTGAAGATTATAATTGCATATTTTTATTTGTTTGTGAATAAAAAGTAGTGCTTTTTTTATTATCTTTGTATATGTGTGCATATTATAGCTTTTTCGAAGAATATAGCAGCAAAATACTGGTCTTATCTGTTAATAAGGAAAAGGGATAGTAATTTGTCTGGTGGTTATCGATTATTTAATTACACTTAGTGTTGATAATATATTGTGCTTTTGCCTATAATATTAATTCGGATATTCATTTTATCTTCTTGTCTTTACAAGGATTGTGCTATTAAAAACTGTTATTTTTTATGTTTATTTATAGTGAGTTGCCTATTGAGTTCAACGGTTTTAGCTGTTGAGATTATTACGCACGCCTTAGTTAATGAATCTATATTAACAACCTCACAATTACGCCGAATATATACTATGCGACAGCATCAATGGGTAGATGGTAGCGTAATTACCGTTTTTGTTTTGCCTAGTTTGCACCCTATACATCAACGCTTTAGTAAAGAGCGTTTACATATTTTTCCTTATCAACTTGACAGAATTTGGAATAAGTTAACTTATTCAGGTTTAGGTATTGCGCCAATTATTGTGAGGTCTCCTAAAGCATTAGTTGAAGCTGTCATAAAAACGCCAGGAGCAGTTGGCTATGCGGAATCAGAGTTAGTGGTTGAGTATAAAGGTGGTGTACATGTTATTAAAATTCAAGGTTAATGAAGTGAGCATGCCAATGAGAGAAGTATTAATATTAATCACCTTATCTATTTTTATGTCGCCAATGCTTAAGGCTTCTGAGCGAGACTTTCAACTACATGGTTTTATAGCGCAAGGCGTTATTGATGTTAATGGTAGTAACTTTGTTAATGATGACGAGTCACCTTCAACGGAATTAACTGAACTAGGTCTTAATGCCTCATATCAATTAAATTCTACCTTGAGACTGGCAGGGCAAGTGGTTTATTTAAATGGTGGTAATCGATATGAAAAAGCCGCAAGAGTTGATTATGCCCTGTTAGATTGGTCGGTTTTTAGTAATGAAAATTGGCAAACTAATTTGTATTTAGGACGATTTAAAAATAATCATTGGTTGTATTCTAGTTCTAGAGATATTCCTTTTGCTAGACCCAGTATAATTTTGCCTCAGTCTGTTTATTTTGATGGTTTTAGAGATATTGCGGTTGGCAGTGATGGCGCTGCGATAAAAATGAGTTATAGCGATGATGAAAGTGGCGATTTTGATTTTAACTTTAGTGTCGGCACCTCACCTATTTCAGATGAGCAACAAACAATTATTTTAGGTGAATATGCCACGGGTAGTGCAAAACAAGATGCAGACATGCAGGCTAGTTTGTATTGGCAGCCCGTTTTTTCTTCTTGGCGCTTTGGCTTATCGTTACTTGAGTCTGATTTTAGTTACACTAAAGAGCCTAGTTTAGCGCGCTTTAGTGGTTTTGTAGATGGTGACTTTACCTTTCAATTTTATACAGTAAATGCACTTTATGAAGGGGAGCAATGGGAGTTTAGTGGTGAAATATATCAAGAACATTTTATTATAGGTGGTTTTTATACCGATGAATATCAAATGGATGACATTGGCCAAGGCTATTATTTTCAAACGCGTTATAAAGTATCGCCCGAGTTAACCTTGCTCGCTAGAGCTGAAAACTTTTATGCGAATAAAGAGGACAAAAAAGGCAAAGCATTAGAAGAGAATACTCACGGCCTTATTCCACACCACTTTGCTTTTCATAAAGATTTAACGCTAGGTGCGTCTTATGATTTTTCGAGTAATTTTCGTGCTCGAGTTGAATATCACTGGGTTAAAGGTGGAGGGCGTTTAACCCCCGTTGTTATTCCAAACCCTGAAGCTAATAACAGTGAATATTGGCAAATGTGGGCAGTGCAATTAATGTATTGGTTTTAGTGAGGAGCATTAACTATGAGTAAAATTTTCATTAGTGTACCCACTAAATTATTGATTATCATTATCTCTACCCTACTTATTTTTTCCGTTGGCTTTTCTGGGTTGTCAATATGGCGATTAAAAGCAGAACATCAAGAATTTCAGCAGTTGAGATTAGATCAAGGTCAATCACAATTTGAGTTGCATAATAGTATTTTCCGTTCAAAACTGAGTGTTTGGATGGAATCTTTTACGGGCTTAATTCAACTTTCACAACAAGATGACTTTACAATATTAGCCAAACAACTTGCAAAGCAATTTGATGTTTTGCAATTACACCTTAATGTTGAAAATATCTGGCTTGTTGATGAACAACAAAATGCTTTATATATAACTAGCGCTATGACAAAAGAAGTTAATCAAAGTATTGTTAACGCGCTAAAACAACAACAACCACAATATCAAATTTATTGTCAGCAAAGCTGCCAAGTATTATTAAGCGTGCCTATGTTAAATCAGCAAGGTGATGTTGCCATTGTGGCAATGAGTGCGTCTTTAGTTGATATGCTTTACGCAATTAACACCTCGTTAAAGAGTGACGTAGCGATCATCAGCTTTGATTTAAAGGCTGCCGCTTCTTCTCAGCAAGGACATGTTATTTCTTCCTCTAATATGCAATTATCGCAAGCATTGCTTGAGGTTGAACGGAGCGTTAATATTGATAGTGTACTTGAGAAAGGTATACAAATTGAGTTGAGTGACCACAGTTATCTTATTAATGTGTTACCGTTGTCGCAAAATAAACAACATGTTTTTTACTTATCATTAATCGACGACGTCACCCCTTTTATTGAAAAAAATGCCCTTTACCTGCAACAATTTATCTTTTCTATTAGTGTTATGTTTATCATTCTTGCTTGTCTTGTTTATTATATTTCGAGTCCTTTTACCAAAAGGTTGTTGTTATTGTCGAATGCTTTACCTTTACTTGCCAAGAAAAAATTTGATCAATTTCGTCAAGTTGAAATTGATAAATCTGGAGTGATTTCGGATGAGCTAGATATCGTGGTTAACTCTGCTTTAGAACTAAGTTATGAATTAGAACAATTGAATATTGAGGTAGAGCAAAAAACCAAAGAACTTGAAAATATCGCTATGTACGATTTATTAACTGGTTTGCCTAATCGTAATATGCTGAATTATCAGCTACGTAAATCTATCAATAACATGGGGCGCTATAAAGAAGCGGTTGCGGTTTTATTTTTAGATTTAGATGATTTTAAAAAAGTTAATGATAGTAATGGCCACAGCGAAGGTGACAAATTATTGATTCAAGCGGCCAATCGTGTGCGTTTAAGTGTAGGTAAAGTTGATTTAGCTTGCCGGTTTGGTGGCGATGAATTTGTTATCGTACTTAGCCATTTAACTTGTGTTGAAGAGGCTATAAATATAGCAGATCAGGTGTTAGCACAATTTAAAGAACCAATAACACTCGGTTCGAGCATTTTTTATGTATCAACGAGTATTGGTATTGCCTATACGGAATCTACCTCGGAAAAAGCCGAAAATTTAATTAGTTATGCTGATATTGCCATGTATGAAGCTAAAAATAATGGCGGCAGTCAATATCGTATTTATCATGATGAAATGTATCAGCGTGTTGCCCATCGAGTTATGCTTGAAACAGAGGTAAGACAAGCGTTAGCGAAACAACAATTTAGTTTAAGTTTGCAGCCTCAGCTTTGTACTAAAAGTAAAAAGATTTATGGTTTTGAAGCTTTATTGCGTTGGCAGCACCCAGAAAGAGGCATGATATCTCCTGAAGACTTTATACCTATATTAGAAAACTCCCAACACATGATTGAATTGGGTTATTGGATTATCAGACGTTGCTTTGAAATAGCGAAAAAAATTCGACAAAATGAACTTGCTGATATTTGCATCGCCATTAATTTATCGGCAGGGCAGTTTGTAGATGTTAATTTACCTGACTTTTTACAAGGTTTGCTCGATGAGTTTTCTTTACCGGCAAATGCCTTTGAATTAGAGCTAACAGAACAAACGTTAGTGAAAGATATTGACCATACTACGGCAATGATGAATAAGCTTAAAGCTATCGGTTTTAGTTTTGCTATTGATGATTTTGGTACCGGCTATTCTTCCTTGTCTTACTTGAAAAAAATGCCTGTTGATGTTATCAAAATAGATAAAAGTTTTATTTTTGGCATGTTAGAAAATCATTCTGATTATCAAATTATTATGTCAACTATTGCTATGGTGAAAAATTTGGGATTAACCGTCATCGCTGAAGGTGTAGAAACACAAGCGCAGTTGCGTAGTTTAACTGAAAATGACTGTGACTTAATTCAAGGTTACTATTTTTCTAAACCAGTGCCGGAGGTAAATTTGATGGAATTTATTAATGATCACATACAAGACGGTTACTGGAAAACTCAAGTAGAAAAATAGCCAGTTGGCTTTTATTTATTAAAATATCGCTTTTACATGCAGGGTAAATTCATCTGCAGCCATAAAACCAGTTACTCGTTGTTGGCTTAATTCTTTACCATTAATATCAAAGAACAAAATTGACGGTAAACCAAAAACATTAAAATTTTCCATTAACTCAATGTTTTTATCTGTTCCTGTGTCGGTTAAATCTACTTGTAACCAAACTGTATTTTTTAATACCTGTTGAACGTTTTCATCAATAAAAGTGTATTGTTCAAACTCTTTACAAGCTACGCACCAGTCAGCATATAAATCTACCATAACCGTTTTACCTTGCTTATTTGCTTGAGTCACAGCCGATTGAAGCTCAGACAAGGTGGCAACTTTAGTAAAACTCGCACTGTGTTGTTCCGTATTATTTGTGCTTATTTGAGCGGTGGACATTATTAATTGATAAAGTGAATTAGCACCGAAGAACAACATTAAAAATATAAGGACAGAACGCAAACCATAACCTAACCCTTTTGCTGTACCTACTGGCTGGCTTGAAGCATGATTTTTATTGGCGACATAAAAATACCCCGCAGCAGCTAACACTAATAACGCCCATAGTGCTTGGCTCGCAATGGCAGGAATAAAACGTTCAAGTAAAAATATGGGGACAGCGAGTAATAATAATCCAAAAATATTTTTGATGATGTTCATCCATGCCCCTGCTTTCGGTAATAATTTTCCGCCAGAGCTACCTAATATTAATAACGGTAAACCCATACCTAAACTTAGCGCGTATAGGGCAGAAGCGCCTAATAACACGTCGCCTGTTTGAGATATATAAAGTAGTGCACCAGTCAATGGTGCCGTTGTACAAGGAGAGGCAACTAAACCTGAAATAACCCCCATCATAACAACACCTGCGATAGAGCCACCTTTTTGTTTATTACTTATGTTGTTGAGTTTATTTTGCCAACTCGCTGGTAAAGCTAGGTTGAATACACCAAACATTGAAAGCGCTAAAAATATAAATAAAATACTCAAGGCAACAAGTACGGACGGATGTTGAAATATCGCTTGAAATTGAGCGCCAGCTAATGCAACGACAATACCTAGTATTGTGTAGGTTACCGCCATGCCTTGTACGTAAAAAAATGACAGGGTAAAAGCTTTTTTAGTGCTTAAATCTTTTCCTTGACCCACAATGATACCGGTTAAAATAGGATACATTGGGAACACACAAGGCGTGAATGACAATAATAAGCCTCCAACAAAAAAGGCAATAAGCGTCAGTAGCAAACTGTCTTGTTTTAGCATGTCGGCTAATTGATGTTGTTCGCTGCTTTGGGCGTTGGCATTCGTTGCGGAGGCTGAAAATGGTTTTGATGAAGTATCAACAGTCTCATTGCTAATATTTAGCGCTGATAATATGGCTTGTGAGTTATTGTTTTCTACACTCGGTAAAATGCCAATGTCTATGGTTTTACTTGTTGGCGGATAACATAAGCCTTTTTCTGCACAACCTTGGTAGCGAATAGTTACGCGGCTATTTTCACTGGCTTGTGTTATATCAATAGTGAAATTTAATTCACCGGTATAAATTTGTTGAATACCAAAAAACTCATCCTCATGATCAATACCTTGTGGTAAATCTACTGGGGAAAGGCTGGAATTTTCTTGGCTAAACTTAAATTGATGGCGGTAAAGGTAATAACCGGGTGCAATAATGAAATTAATATTAAGCTTATTATTTTGCTGATCAAAGTTAAATGAAAACGCTTGGTCTACTTTTAAAAATTCATCATCGTTACTCAGGTTTTTATCATCAAATTTATTATCAAATAAAGATACGCTAGAAATATCAAAAATTGATTTTTGCGCATAGGCACTGGTTGGTGTAACAGCAATTGTTGTTAAAACAAATACCGTTAATGAAAAGATAAAAGTTGAGATTAATTTATTCATCAATATTACTTCAAATACTCTGTTATCCAGTGTAAATATTAATTATTACCTTGCTGGATGTTCAAGGTGATAATTTCAACAACATTATATACCCGTAAAGCTAGGTATGAACAACAATAGTATTGCAATTGTCTTAAAAAAGACTTAACGCTCGTTTATTCATTCAATCGCTAACTCAGCTATTAATTTAACTATTAATTAGTAAACAACACAAAGCGCTTGCTTGAAAAAGACCTGTTAACCCCAATATATATTGCATAAAAATTAAGGAATCATTATGTTTCGACTATTATTTGTACTTTTTATCATCATTCCTATTATTGAAATTACTGTATTGATGCAGGTTGGTGAACTACTTGGTGTTTGGCCAACTATTGCCATTGTTATTGTAAGTGCATGGCTTGGCGCTAAATATGTGCGCCAACAAGGTTTAGCGACATTGCAGTCTGTGCAAACTAAAATGGCGCAAGGAGAAATGCCGTCTGAAGAAATTGTTACTGGGCTAATGCTATTAGTGGCAGGCGTGTTGTTAGTAACGCCTGGTTTTGTAACGGATATTTTCGGTTTGTCATTGTTGGTGCCCAGTGTACGACATGCCTTAGCAAAAACGGCGCAGCAACATATAAAGGTGAATCAATTTTCTGCGAATGCAGGCTTTCAACAGCAAAATCCTTTTGAGGCAAATGTTGATCAACATAATGTTTATGAAAATGAAGCAAGTCAGTTTGTTGATAAGAAACCCATTTCTCACCATCAAGGGGAAACCATTGAAGGTGACTTTGAGCGTAAAGAGTAAAAAAAAGGTGTGTAGGCTTGTGAATAATATTTTTATCCCCATTTCTACTAGCAATAAATAAAAAATATTTTTTAATCTATTAATTGAACACTCTCAGGAGAACATAAATGAGCATTCGTCCATTACACGATCGCGTAATTGTAAAGCGTAAAGAAGTTGAATCAAAATCTGCCGGTGGCATTGTTTTAACAGGTAGCGCGGCTGAAAAATCTACTCGCGGTGAAATTATCGCAGTAGGCAATGGTCGTATTTTAGAAAGTGGTGAAGTACGCGCCTTAGACGTGAAAGTTGGCGACCAAGTGATCTTTAATGAAGGTTACGGCGTTAAAACTGAAAAAATTGACGGTGAAGAAGTACTGATCCTTTCAGAATCAGATATTTTAGCAATTGTAGAGTAATTAATAATGTAGGTTGTCGCTTGCTACGACAATTGTTGATGCAAGCTCCAACCTACAAGTAAATAAACAAAATTATAGGAATAAATAACATGGCTTCAAAAGACGTATTATTTGGTAATGACGCACGAGCAAAAATGCTACGTGGTGTTAATGTGTTAGCTGACGCGGTAAAAGTAACGTTAGGCCCTAAAGGTCGTAATGTTGTATTAGACAAATCTTTCGGTGGTCCAACTATCACTAAAGATGGTGTGACAGTTGCCAAAGAAATTGAACTAGAAGACAAGTTTGAAAATATGGGCGCGCAAATGGTGAAAGAAGTTGCGTCAAAAGCCAATGATGAAGCCGGTGATGGTACAACAACGGCAACTGTTTTAGCGCAAGCCATTGTCAATGAAGGTTTAAAATCAATTGCTGCGGGTATGAACCCAATGGATCTTAAACGTGGTATCGACAAAGCCGTTATTGCTGCGGTTGCAGAGCTTAAAAACTTATCACAAGCTTGTACTGACAATAAAGCGATTGAACAAGTGGGTACTATTTCTGCTAACTCTGATGAAACTGTAGGCCAAATCATTGCAACAGCAATGGATAAAGTTGGCGCTGAAGGTGTTATTACGGTTGAAGAAGGTCAAGCATTAACGGACGAATTAGATGTTGTTGAAGGTATGCAGTTTGACCGTGGTTACTTATCGCCTTATTTCATCAACAGCCAAGAAAATGGTAGTGTTGAATTAGAAAATCCATTCATTTTATTAGTCGACAAAAAAGTGTCTAATATTCGTGAATTATTAACCACATTAGAAGGTGTTGCTAAAGCAGGCAAGCCATTACTCATTATTGCCGAAGATGTTGAAGGTGAAGCCTTAGCAACATTAGTGGTTAACAATATGCGCGGCATTGTTAAAGTTGCCGCTGTTAAAGCGCCAGGTTTTGGTGATCGTCGTAAAGCGATGCTACAAGATGTTGCTACATTAACCGCAGGTACGGTAATTTCTGAAGAAATTGGTATGGAGCTTGAGAAAGCCACACTAGAAGATTTAGGCCAAGCAAAACGCGTGGTTATTTCTAAAGACACCACTATCATTATTGATGGCATTGGTGATGATGCTGACATTAAAGCGCGTGTCGCTCAAATTCGTGGTCAAATTGAAGACTCTTCTTCAGATTACGATAAAGAAAAATTACAAGAGCGTTTAGCTAAATTAGCTGGCGGTGTTGCGGTAATTAAAATTGGTGCAGCAACAGAAATTGAAATGAAAGAGAAAAAAGCCCGCGTTGAAGATGCATTACATGCAACACGTGCAGCAGTTGAAGAAGGTGTTGTTGCCGGTGGCGGTGTCGCTTTAGTTCGCGCGGCGGAAACAATTAAAGATCTTGAAGGTATTAACGAAGATCAAACACACGGTATTAACGTAGCTATTCGTGCTATGGAAGCGCCACTTCGTCAAATTGTTGCTAACTGTGGTGATGAATCATCAGTAGTATTAAATGAAGTACGCAATGGCAAAGGTAACTTTGGTTACAACGCAGGTAACAGTACATACGGTGATATGTTAGCAATGGGGATTTTAGACCCAACTAAAGTAACACGTAGCGCACTACAGTTTGCCGCGTCAGTTGCTGGCTTAATGCTAACCACAGAAGCGATGATTACTGATGCACCACAAGATGCAGCGCCTGCTATGCCTGATATGGGCGGCATGGGCGGTGGTATGGGTGGAATGGGCGGTATGATGTAATCCGACCAGCCTACTAGTAGTCCTTGTATATCAATGGGTTATAAAGTATCGTAGACAGTAAAGAGTGCTTAGTTGGAGACAACGGCACTCTTTTTTTATGGATGAAAATATAAAAGTTACAAAGTTGCAGGAAAATACCAGAAAAGTTACAAGAAATTGTCAATTGAAATAGGGGCTGTAGAGATTATTGCTACATTGCAACACTTTATAAGTGAAACATATACACACTTATAGAGAAAGGTATGGTGGGCAACTTTTAAAGCCTTGTTAAATGAACCTAATCTTCAATGTGAGTGTTATTACGAATTATAAAACGGCTTAGCCCAATCTTGCTGGCTTAACTATTCAACACCTAGTTCTAGTGTGTCTTCTCTATTACGTTCCATATACTCATTATATAACTTTGAGTCATGAACAATTAATTCATTATCCCTTGTGTCAGTATTCCAAAGTATAAAGTTCATTGTCGGCCATTCACCGTTATCATCTTCACAAAAAAAGTGTTTAGCAATAGCATTATCTCTTAATTCTGCAGCCTCCCACTCACAAGAAAATCTTTTAGAGTAACAGCCTATTTTTAGGTTTCTAACCACATAGACAGCAGGTTCATCGGACGCTTCATTGAAATAACTTACACCAATAAACTGAGTGTTAGTTACTCTACTGACTTATAAAGACTTGAGCCGTATGCGGGGAAATTCGCACGTACGGTTCTTAGGGGAGGGGTGGCTAGTAATAGCTATTCCTTACCCGACAACCGATTGTTTATTCATAACGTGCCAGAATGTTTCAATAAGCCTGAAAAACATTCTTTTCAGGCTTATTACTTTTCTGTTTATCTATAAATTTAAATGTACTTAAGTTATATGTTTTTTATAGTTAAAGTGTTCCCGTATTTTGAACTTGAGGGTCACAAACTATTTGTTGATGGCTGTGACGATTTTGGGCAATAATGATAAAGTTATAATCTTTAGGTTCTCGCTCATTATTGAGATCAATAATGGTCACTAGTTGTCTATCGCTACATTCCTCTATTTGGGCGGTAACGGTATTTTGGTCGCACGGAATTAAACATTCAGTGATTTTATAACCGGCATGCGTTAAATTAGTTAATTGCAACGTCATTTGTGTAGGCTCTGAAATCACTAGCCCTTGTAAATTCACTTCCACGCCATTATCTAGTCGACATAAATATTGATAGCTATAGGAATTGTTGTTATTTTTATTGATGGTTAAAAATAGATTGATGTGATTTTTAATTGCTTTATTACTCATGGTCATTTCCTTTAGACGTTTGAATGATTTATTATTTTACTGACTATCCATACTGCTTATTATTGAATAATAGGGAATATTATAGTCAGATTCTTGATAAAGCTGCAACCACGGATTGTTTAGCTGGGGGGGATAACCTTGTAATTGTTGAATTAACTTGACTGTGTTGAAGTAGGCGGCTAGTGCTTTGAAATCAGGATAGGTGGAGCTAAATTGCGTTTCCATTAAGATGATGAGAGCGCTTAACTCATTCTCAATGATCGTTTTGTCGATATTATTTGTGCTATGTAAAATATTTAATTTTGTTAGCACAGTACAGGCATAAAGTGCGATGTCTGTTTTAGTCGTCAAGTGCTTTTTGAACAAATTATTGGCTGCGGTAATGGAAACAAGTGCACTTTTTGGTTGATTAAGTAATGCGAAAGTGCGTGCTTGATAGTGTAATAAATAGATATTGGCTCGAATTATTTTGTTAGCCAAAGTAGTAGAGCTTTTAAGCTGATCAATTAACTCTCTGGCGTTATTGAGATAGATTAACGCTTGATCAAGTTGATGTTGGTTAATTAATATTTGCACTGAGAGTAAATGATTCCAAACTAAGTATTCTTTAAAACGATAGTTTTTATCATCATTATTGATTAACTGTCCGATATTATTCTTAGCTTTATTGGTATATGTTAAAGCTTTGGTTAAATCACCGTTATCGTAATACAGCAAGGCTATTTTATGCTCTAAATTAGCCATACGTTCGGTGAGTTTAAAGCTAATTTTGATGGTATAAATTTTTTCTATTTGAGCAATAGAGCGTTGTAAACTATCAATGGCAAAAACAAGTTTGCCTGCTTTAGCGTGAATATTACTTTGCCACGAACGAGTATCGGCTAAATCTGCCCTTATTGTTAAGTTACCGGGTTGCTCAGCAAGTAAACTTAGTTTGATTTGTGCAGAACGTTCAAAGTAATCACTGGCGTTTGTTAAATCCTCTGTTTTTTCCGCCAAAGCGCCTAAATTATTCAGCGCATACGATTGCTCTAACTTCCATCCCTCTTTAGGGTAACGTAACGCTAATGTATCGGCATAGGTTAAATAATTACGCCAATAAGGTTCGGTAGTTTGGTAATCAAGCTGTAAATAGGCGGAATAGCCTAACCAATAATTGGCAAGCATGTTTAGCTCTAATAATTTTTCGTGTTCTTCATTTTGAAGGCTCTTAGCATTGCTTTCATTAGGGTCATATTGTTCTAAGGCGCTTAAGCTTTGGGTAAAATAGGCTTCGGCTTCCGTATAGTTATTTTTACTGATGTTAACGTCACCTAAAATATGTAGCGCTTCCACCCATTGAATAAGTGATTTACCTGATAAATGATCGGTTCCTGCCAAGGTAAAGTAGTCGACGGTTTTGTCAGCAACAATATTGAGTAATTCTATTTTTCCTAGTGGTTCTAACTTGTCTTTTAGGTCATATAAAATAAATGAAATTAAATCTTCAGCATTATCACGGGTGGTAGCGATTTGATTGTTTTTTTCAACCAGCGTTACCGACAACCACGCTAAGCTGATAAAGCTGATAAAAAACGTCGTGATCACGGCATTTTTTATGCGATTAGTGCGACTGAGTTTACTCGTCGAAAGGGCAATAAGCGTTTTTTCTTCGTCGCTAATATCAAAGTCATTACAGCGAATAATGTCATTGAGGTGTTTGATTTTTTTATTCGAACGAATAAATAAATCATCACTTTTTTCATGATATAACCAGCGCTGAGTCGCAACGTGTAAGTCGTGACGAAGATACAAGGTTGAAATATTTGTTTTAATCCACGCTTTAATACGCGGCCATACCGTTAATAAACTGTGATGAGCAAGGTATACGCAAGTTTGTTCATTTTTTGAGGTTAATTGAAAAATACCTACATTGATAAATTTATTAATTACCGAGAGTTTATTTTTATCAACAAAGTGATTAATGGGGCACGGATGTTCACTTGTCGCTATTTGACCGTTAGTATTTAGCGTGATGATGCGAAATAAAATCAGTGCAAAACTTATCTGTTCTTGTTCAGTTAATCCTTGGTAGGTTTGTTCTGCAATTGCAGCAATACTCCCAGCAATGCCGCCAATTTTTTTATAAGCGTTATATGTCATTTGTTGATCAAATTTTTTCGCATATAACTGCGACAGCAAATACTGCGCACTACTGATTGGCACTGATTGATTTTGTAATTGTTGAATCATTTCGCTACTTAAACGTTCTCTACTTTCTTTATTGTATTCAAAACCAACCCCCGTTATTTCGGCCGGCTTTTGAATAATGTCTGTTAATTCAGTATGACTAAAGGCAGGAATTTTATAATGAAACGCTAGGGCATCATCAAGTGAGGTTTGTGTTAAATTCGGTTGAAATTGCTCACGAGTCGCGGTAATTAATAAGCACTTTTTGGAAGTTACTAATAGTTGTAATAATAAAAAGAAACTTGCGTGGTCACCTCCCTTGGGTTTAAGAGTTGAGTAGTTATCAAAGAGCTGTTCTACGTGATCAATAAAAAGAACAAACCTAGCACTGTTTTCCTCAGCTAATAACAGAGATTGAAAAAGGTTTTTTGGTTCTTCTTCAGTGGGATTTTTTCTTTGCTCAACCAATAAGTCTGCGTAATTTTTAACTGTCTGTGTGGTTGAGAGTTTTTCTTTAGCGACTAATAAGGCTAATAAATGTAAATGAGGTTTTTGTGACCTTGGCATTAATGCAAGATCTAAAACAGAGCAAAAGTCTGTTTGATTGGTGTAGATAAAACTATAAGGAATTAATACCGGTAGTATACCTGCATGCACCAATGAGCTTTTCCCTGCGCCAACCGGAGCAGTTAACGATAGCCAAGCAGCATCGTGTTCATTAATTTGAGCGAGCCATTGGTTAATTTCAGTAATGACTTGCTCACGACCAAAAAACAACTCACTTTGTGTAAATGTGTAAGGTTGTAACCCTGGATAAGGAGACTCTCCCGACCACGGCCCTCGCTGTGTATGCAACCTTGTATGCAAGCCTTTTACTTTAGCTATAAAGATATAGCCCTTTTTCGGTACGGTTTTAATAAAACGTGGACTTTTAGGATCGTCGGCAAGTGTTTTACGTATTTGAGCAATACATTTATGTACCGGACTGTCACTAATATATTGGTTGGGCCAACAGGCTTGAATTAACTCGTCGCTAGAAACCAGTTGTTCGGCTTTACTGCAAAGAAACGTTAAAACTTCCATCACTTTAGGTTGAACGTTTCGGGTTTCATTGTTTTCTACAATGATATTTTGCGAGGGGTCAACATAAATCCCTTCAATATAATAAGGATTGTTAATGACGTTATTTGACGTGCTGATCGACTTTATATTCGAATTTTTCAAGGCTAAAACCTTTGTTATTTTTATGTGTTGCATCAGGCAACTTATTTTTCTCTTTTAATCATAGGAAAAAACAATTTTATTTGCGTTTATTTAACTTAGCCATTTTAGTTTAGCAAGATGATTTCGAAAAATAAAACCCTTGAAGTTATTTTATTATATGTTGATTTTTTAATGGTTTTTATTGTTGGTAAGGTTTTGGTAAGAAACTGTAAGCCTTACGTTAGGACTCTTTGGTTCATCTTTTTTATGCTCTTCTCACGAACTGAATCTACCACCTAAAAATGTGTGTGTTTAATAAAACGATTCAGAAAATATGTCTATATACCAAGGAAGAGATATGCGTAATACAACCAAAAAGGTCGTGATACTTGAGTTAGGGAATGAAAACGCCATTCAATTCACGAAACTCCTTCAAGATAATGGCTATCAAGTTGAAATTAAGGAGAATCTTGTAAGTGCCACTGATACATTTACTCACGCACTTACCAGCACGCCATCGAATGAGACCATAGCAGATAAATACAATAACGTTGTCGAGCTTGATCTGAATATGCCTACGTCGATAAAGAGCAAAGACAACGTCTTGATTCAAAAGACGTGTCGCTACTTAAAAACAAAACTTTGTAACAAATTTGTATTAGACGATATTGCTGCAACGATGGGTTCTAACAGAAGCAAACTGGCGGCCACGTTTAAGCGCGTGTTAGGTGTTGGGGTATTTGAATGGTTAAGAAAACAACGAATGTTAAAGGCGAAGTCACTACTCATTCATTCGGAACTTTCTATTCAAGAAATAGGCTTTGAAGTAGGTCATGAAAACAGTGCCAATTTTTCAAGTGCGTATAAAAAGCAGTTTAAAATTTCTCCTCGTCAACAAAGAAATTTAGCCAAAGTTGAAATAGTTACGCTTTCAAAAGTTTTTAATACGTAATCAAAAGAATTAATTTTTTTAATCTTCTACATTGATATGACTGATACGGTTAAGCAATAGCAAAACGCAATACCGACATTGGTAAATGAACAACACAGGTTTGAGCAGCATGATTTCAGTAAACGATGTACTGAAATGGCGGAGCTTACCTAGAGCATGGAGAACAAACACATGGAACAACATTGGTACGCTATTTACACCAAGCATAATGCTGAAAAAACCTTGCGAGAATGTATTGCACATTATAGCCAATTGAATGCTTTATCTTATGAAACCTTTTTACCGTTTCGACACGAAATTAAGCAATGGCGAGACAGAACGAAAGTGAAAAAGCTGCCGTTATTTAGTAATTACTTATTTGTTAAGCATGACGATAATGCGTTTCATAAAATTAAAACCATGAAAGGTTTTTGTGACTATGTTCGTTTTGGTTTAACGCCATCAACCATCCCCCTTCAGCAAATGGAAATGATTAAAAAAGTCGCTGAATTTCAAGCAGGAAAAAACTGTTCAACAAGTCAGTTTGTGAAAGGCAAAAAAGTTAAAATTTGTCGTGGCACTTTAGCGGGATTTGAAGGCATTTTACTTGAAAATTCAAATAATCACACCGTAGCTCTTGAGATAAAAAGTTTGAAGCTATGTCTCAATGTACAAATGCCAGCTGATGATGTGATGTGCTTATAAAACAGCAAAGTTGAATGATTTATACCCTTTATTGAAAAGGATCCAAAATGAACTTACTGAGCCAAATATTTCAAATTTTTAAGAGTAAACCTGTACAAAAGAAGGTACTGCTTAAAAATGATATTAAGTTTTCGGCGTTAATTCAAAATATTCAGAAGGATGTTATTGAAGCGAACGAATCACTTGAATGTGTAGGCAGAAAATACATCGAAAAGTATTTTGAGAAAACAGCTGAAATCAATAAAGTTGAAGACATTAACCATAAATTAGATGCCATAGAAAAACAGTTAGATGCTGGTGATGTAGAAGTCGCTAAAAAATTGATTATCGACTTAAAAGATGACGTAACACAATTAAGTAATCCTACAAAAGGTGACGTGATTAGTTACCGGCCTAAAATGGACTTATTTGAAATTCCAGTTTTAAAAAATGGTGCGTGGCTAACTGAAGAAATTATGGTCCCTTCATTTACTTTATCACCAATACAGATACCTAAAATTAAAGAATTAACGTTTACCTCGAAAGTACAAAATGTTCAACATGAAGGTGATGATGTTTATGTGCGCTTTATGCGTGATCAACCAGCTTCAAAATGGCGTAAAAGTAAAACAATAACCAATGAAAATGTGACAGAGCTAAAAATTTCAATTAACCCTGAGCAAAGTTGTTCAACGTTAAATGATGTCATAACGCATTATGAGCAAGTATTACGCTCACATTAAAACATAGACAAACATCGCAAAATTAATAGGAAGGAAATACCATGATCCGTTTTCAAGCATTAATGCACTCTATACAAGAAAGCATTCATAGCGCAGCGGAAGCTGTGGAATCAGCTGGAGATAAACACCTAAAGAAGTTCTTTGACAAAATTCTTAATGAACACTACCAAGACAAGGTAGATGAGATAAAAGAAGCAAAAAAAGAAGGCGATAATGAAAGAGTTAAAGAGTTAAGAAAGGAAATGGTAAACCTGCCAACTGGTGAAGATGACAGCACAGAAGGCGTATTTATTTATCGACCTAAAATGGTAGCGATGGCCTTCCCTAGTCAAGGTGTTAATGGTGTGGAGTCAACAATTGTTAATGTACCAAAAATTACGCTTTCACCTATAAGTAGTCCAAGAATTAAAGACGTGAAATTTACCGCTGATTTGGAAGTAACAACGGAAGAAAATGACGGTAAAGAAGGTCATGAAGAACTTAAAGTTGCATTTAGAGCGCCACAAGTTTCGGGGGGCGAAAACATAGTGACAAAAGATTCTACCAATACCCACATTGAAATATGCCTAGTGGGGCATGAGCCACCGGAAGGTTTACAAAAAATAATTGAAGGCTATGAAAAAGCCTTAAGAGCTCAAATTCCAGGTTAATTTACCTTTGACGAATTTGGCAATAAAGGAGAAATATAATGGCTGGACAAAATAAAAAGCTGGTGTCGATGGCTAAGCAATTTAGTGGCTTACCAATGAAAGAGCTTATTGGTGCGCCTCTAGTAGCCGCTGCGCAAGCGAATAACATGATGGCGCTTACGCAAACGAAATTTTTGCTAGAAACGTGTTTTTCGCTGAAAACTCAAGGCGAAAAAGAAATATATAAACCCATCATGATTAACATGACACTGACTAGGTTGGTGATAAATGCGGATGGTACAGAAGCGGAGCCAATAGAGAGCGATTTTAACTTGCCCTTATTAACCATTATTCCGTTGAATTCGTTGGCGGTAGATGAAGTAAAAGTTAATTTTGAAATGGAAGTGAAGAGCTCTTTTTCAACGGATAAATTGGCTAATTCTGTAAAAGAAAATATTGATAAAGATTCTATTAGTCGAAAAATTAATAGCGATAATATCTCAGCAGAATTAAACGGAGTAGTCGCGGCTTCAGACAAGTCGAGCTCTGATGATTCTTCCTCATTTAAAAAATCAAACTCAGCAAAATATGAAATAAATGCTCACGCAGGCCAAATCCCTCTACCAGTTGGAGTTACTACTATTATTGAAGCATTTAGTCAGTCAATTGTCCCTATTCAGTTGAAAGCTGGTGATGAAAAAAAGCAATCTGAAACATAAGGTTTTTACTTAATTTACTGCTTTTATAACGTTTAGAAATTGTACAGAGTTACTCAATAAATAACGCCGTTCATACAATGTAAATAGCGTTAATCTCGATAATTAATATATCAATATGATGGCACTTTACACCGATGCTATCACTCTAGAGTACCTAAATAATATTAACAAGCAATGTCGATTTATGCCGTCTTCATTAGTTGTTTCTCAAGAAATTAAGATGGAACTTAATCTGGCTCTTTAGAAAATCTTCAAAATATTTTGAAGAGGCTTTGAGGTGTCAGCGATTAAGCAGTAGCAATCGTTCAGGAAGAATGTGCCTGCTAAAACCCTGATTTATTTTATTGGATAGTGTACAGATTCTACTAAATAAGAAGGGAAACTATTTATAGAAAGGACGCTTAAATCAGTTATTAACCATCCTGACATAAATTAATTTTACTTTAAATGAGGAAATAAAAATGCCTGATCAAAATAGAGCTTTAGTCTCGATGGCACAACAATTCAGTGGCTTACCTATTAAAACATTAATAAGTGCGCCTTTATTAGCTGGCGCAGAAGCAAACAGTAAAATGGCGATAACTCAAACCCAGTTTTTATTGAGTACCTGTTTTAATGTTACAGGAGAAGGCGCTGCAGCAAACTATGATCCGATCATGATAAACATGACCTTAACACGCTCAGTGGTCAAAGCCGACGGCTCTGCCGGTGAGCCAGTGAAAACAAGGTTTGATTTACCTTTAATGACGATTATGCCGCTTAATTCATTAGCGGTTGATGATGTAAGTGTGAAATTTGAAATGGAAGTAAAAAGTACCTTTTCAAATGATAAAGAGTCATCAACAGAGTCTGAAGCAGCTGCTTCCGGCAGTTTTAGTGCAAAAGTTGGATTCGGGTGTTTCTCTGCTGAAGTGAGCGGTTCTGTTTCTTCATCAAGTAAATCAGCGTCATCTGAAAAGTCACATTATGAGAAATCGAATTCTGCTCGTTATGAAATTAATGCACATGCAGGGCAGTTACCTTTGCCTGAAGGTGTAACAACTATCATACAAGCCTTTTCTCAGTGTATTGCGCCTATTCAATTAAAAGAAGAAGCCGCTACAACTTAATGGTTTTAGGTAGTAATAGAAGTATTCATTCTGAATAAAATCTTTTGAATACAAAGTATAATACGCTCGGCTTTAAAAGCCGAGCCATTCTTTGAGGAAGGAACAAAATGAAAGATTACAGCGAAATACAATGCCCCAATTGTGGCGGGAAAATATTTATTGATGGCAAACTTTTAATACGCGGCGGCAGTTTTAGTTGCTCGAATCAGCGTTGTGATGCTTCAGTTTCATTAAGTAATTCTAGCCACCAGGTGGCCAATAATGCGATGAAGGAATTTGAGCAGCTGAAGCAAAACCACCTTTAAAATAATTCCGTGAATTTTCGCAGCATCATAAGTAAATAAAAAACTTCAATTAATTATACAAAAAGAGAGAATGTTATGATTCACAAATATGAAAACAATGTATTCACCCATGGGGGACAAACTTCGGTTGCTGGCTTTGGTGAAGAAATTATGGCGATGCAAGCGGATATCGCCGCTGTAGAAGGCTTAGTTGTTTATGCTGGGTACCATGGTGACTTGGTGGGGGATTGGGATCATGACTTTACCTCAGCTGAATTAGTAACAACGGATGGTATTGCCACGGCTTTTCCAAATATTCAACTTGTTTTAGTACAGAACCCAGGCCTAAGTGATGATGAAATTAGAGTTGCTGTCGAAAAAGGTAATGTATTTTTTACTTGGTGTGATAGTGACGCCAAAATTAAAGCTGTGATGGGATGGCCGTAAATCATATTTAATGTAAACGATGGGATTCTAGTTGATTAAATCGTTAGTTTTCAAATTCTACTTAAAACCAAAACCAAAACCAAAACCAAAACCAAAACCAAAACCAAAACCAAAACCAAAACCAAATGAAAAGGAATCATTATGCCTATCGAAATAAGTGTTGGAAAAAAGACGTATGAGAGTACAAATTCAAAACATTCAGAAGAAGTGATGTTTGACTCAGGAAAATATAGTGAAGGTAATTTTACCGCAGAAATGACAGGCTGGCCCTGTACCGGTGAACGTCATCACGACTGTCATGCATTGTTTATTAAACAATCGGCTGGCAGAGTTATTACCATAAATGTTGAAGATGACCATGGCGGTTACGCGAAAAACCATGGCAAAGATTTTGGTGATACTGGCACTATTACTTATGCCGATGGTGTTGCCACATACTCTTAACCGAAAATAAAGGACTAAAAAAATGTCAAAAATAAAAATGAAAGATTTAGAAGATTATGTTCAAAGCCAAGGTGGAACTTTAGAAAAATTAACTAATGGAAATTATAATATACGTAATGGATTATTATCCAGGAATATAGGAAAACCTATGTCTAGTAATAAATGGGAGACTGCACAATTACTGAGAGCATGGGGAGATGCCACAGGTATTCCTAATCCTCGCTGGTAAACTGTTTAATAATAATTATTTAGTTAAGGTGAGGGAGGAATTCGAGAAAAGAAAGTTATTACTTTCTCACATCTTACTAGTCATGGTTAGTGGTTATTGCCTTGATTTTCTTAGCTCACTCTAAATTTTATCCCGTTGTTAAGTTTCAACTATTAAATTTTTAACTCCGATTGGATCTCTTGTTGGCAGATTATCGATGAACTTATTGATCCAGAGCGAGCTATTTAACATCACTTAAATAAGTCGGAAATGATTTGTTATTCATCTATCTCGTTTATGAAGGATAGGTCATAATTACAGATTATTGACCGCTGGATCCTGTTTTAAACAACCTTTAAAAGAAATTATTTCTCATGAAAATATTTCGAAAGCGATGTTTAAGTATCTTCGCTTTAGTACTGTTTATTTCATCTATGTTTGCAGGAGTATTATCTGCCAATGATAAAACAGAAAATATTTCAGTCAAAAATGATACTTCAGTACCAGACTTTACAGGTATTAGTCAAAGTTTTTCAAATCTAAGTATAAGCGGTATGGTCAAAGTTGATTTCATTTACGACCTAAATGAGCCTAGCGGTGACCGAATAAACTACACCACTATTTCTACTGATGATTCTAACGTTCATGGTCAGTCTAGAATTCACGCCCGAGAAAGCTGAATTGGTGCGAGGTATATACAGGATATAAACGGAAAAGAGTTAACGGCCATTATTGAAGGGGACTTTTATGGTGGCGGTACTAATAGTCCGAGTGGTTCAGAGAAAATATCAAATTCTGTTAACTTTAGATTACGCCATGCATATATCTCATATGACGAATGGATAGTTGGGAAAACATGGTCAAACTATGTGGATGTTAAATCTTTCCCTGAAACGTTAGATTTTTCAAATGAAACCGGACAGGCTTTTATCAGGCAAAGACAAGTTAGATATCAACATAAACTAGATGATTTTATATTCAGTTATTCATTAGAAAACCCTGAAACTGACGTTTATATACTTGAAGATATGTTCAAAGCAGATACTGATTTTCAAACAATTGACCCTACTTTTGATGTTACTGCTAAAGCTAAATGTCAATCTTCATGGGGGCATTTATCATTTCAGGTAGTCGCTAGAAAACTGAAAGTTCATATTGATTCGGAGAGCATTAGTGAAACCGGCTATGGATTAGGTACTTCTGGATAAATTCACCTTACTCCTCAAGATATTTTGAAGTTTCATTATAGCCAAGACGATGGTATTGGTCGTTATATTCAAGAGGCCGCAGGATCTTCAGGATTAGTTATTCAAACCTCTTCAGATTCTGAAAATGAAATAGCTTCTTTAGTTTTATTAAAAGCATACGCATGAACATAAATACAGGCTTTATTGATATCGATTATTCATCGATGAGTGATCATGCTTTGGTTGCTGCTCGAACTAAAAATCTCATTTCCATTCACGGCAATATCATTTGGTCTGTAATGCCCAATTTTGATATTGGTTTTGAGCATTCAATAGCGGAACTAAAACTGTTGCAGGTGATAGGGAAACCATTAAACGTCTACAATTATCAACCAAGTACCACTTCTAGATATGCAATAAGGAAATAGCACAATGAACGCATTTAAACAGGTTATATATTCGTTAGTTATCACTATTTTACCATGTTCATTTCACTCATACGCTTTACAAAGTGAGGTAAAAGAAAAAGGGAATATTACCTATACCCATGGAAATGAGCTTAAGAGGTTACTTGATAGTAAGGTTTTAAGAGTTGCAATGTACAAAGGGAACACTCGTCCATTTTATTTTCAAGAAACTACTGACGGCATAATAGGTGAACTACAAGGTATTGATGTAGAAATAATCAAAGGTTTTGCAAAGAAACTTGATCTTAGCGTTAAGTTTATCAGAAGTGACACTTTGGATGGCGCTGTAGATATGGTTGTAGCAAGAAAAGCCGATTTAGCGATTTGTAAACTTAGTATCACTTTTTCTAGAGCGAATAAGGTGTTGTTTACCAAGCCATATATAAAGTTACGTAAAGGATTGTTAGTTAATAGGATAGAGTTAAAGGCATTGCAAGAAGATCTGGGAAACATTACTAGAGAAGAAGCTATTCAGCAATTAGCAGGGAAATTAGGTGTGATCGAAGATTCGTCTTATGTAACTTTTGCTAATCAACGATTTAAACAAAAGAGTTTGGAAAAAATGGCTTTGGCTTCCTGGGATGAAATTGTGCAGAAGGTATTAGACGGAAAATACATTGCTGCATTCAGAGATGAAGCTGAAATTAAAAAAGTTATTTCTGATAACGAAAGACATGCAATACATCTACTTACGGTAGATTTAGTGGGTGATTATGATCCTAAAGGGATCGCGTTACCGTTAAATGCAAATCACCTTAAAGCATTATTAGATCTTCATATAGATTCTCTAGGATTAGAGTTAACCGCAAGTTCATTACTTTTCGATTATGACTCAGTAATAAACAAATTAAATCGCTACAACAACAATGAATAACAAAGATAAATGAAAGGACTTTAAGTTATGCAATATTTTAAATGGTTAAAAAGCGGTTGGGCTGTTTTGATAGGAGCTGGAGTCGGTGCTTATATTGGTCATGTGCAGGTTCAATATGTCAGTGTTGTGGAACCTTTAGGTGAACTCTATCTTAGTATTTTACAAATGTGTATTTTACCTATTTTATTAACGGCAATTTCGTTAAGTATTGGTCGCTTAATTAAACAAACAGATAATAAGCAGTTTCTATCGAGGTTGGTTATAACCTTTGTTTTAAGTTTGCTTTTTGCGAGTACTCTAGGTGCAACTATTGGTTATCTTGTTGGTCCTGGTAATGGTCTTGAAGATGATTTAATGAACGCCATTGGCAGCATTATCATAGATGCATCTAAGGCCGATATCGAAGTTGATTTATTTGAAGTGTATAAAGCGCCAGAAAATAGCTCCTTCATGAGAGGATTATTTAATACTTTAGTTCCTTCAAATATCTTTAGTGCCTTGAATAATGGTTATACCATTAAGATTTTATTTTTTGCTATTTTATTTGGCATTGCCATCGGCTCATTAAAAAAACAAACGTCAGAGCATATTTTTCTCACCTTTGATGCGATATACAATTCTTTTTCAAAATTAGTCCAATGGCTAATGTATATATTTCCATTAGGTATTTGTGGGTTAATTGCGTCATCATTATCAAAAATTGACACTACAGCATTGTCTGCAATGGTGGAGTTTGTTCCTTTAGTGATACTCACTTTCATTATTTGGTTTTTGATTATGTGTATTGTAATGAAAGTCAGAACTGGTTCTTTTTCAGTTCCTTTAAAAGCATTAAAAGAGCCCATCGTTATTTCGTTATCAACATCAAATACGATGGCTAGTTTGCCGGCGGCACTTGAAGCTATGCACACTAAACTAGGTTATGAAAAGAAAAAAATTGATCTGTTAATTCCACTAACCTTTACCTTATGCAGAATAGGGCCAACATTGTATTTTTCGTTAGCAACCATGTTTGTTGTGCAGCTTTATGGTGTAGAAATGACTGGTTGGGATTATATAGTTGTGGTTTTTGGTTCGGTATTGGCGGGCACTGCAACAGCAGGCTCTTCAGGCGTTTCATTATTAACAATGTTGGGTATTGTGTCAGGTCCATTAGGCGTGCCCTTAGATGCGGTACTTATTTTGTTTGTAGTAATCGATCCTATAATTGCTCCATTTAGAGTATTAGCTATTGTTCATAGCTCTTGTGCGCTAATTACGATTATTTTTCCAAAAACAAAAGTTGTAGCAGATACAAGTGAAATACCAAATATAAATAGCACTCAGAAAACTTAACCATGAACCAACCCCTTGAGAATAAGCCCTTTACTCTAGCTCTGGCCGATTATGATATAAAAATAATAAACAATATTTCTGTCTAGAATCGACTATAAAAAATAAGTAATTGATATGAGTGATACCTAAAATTCAATTTAAGGTAGTGAAAATGAAACATGTAATAGCGCAAAGTTCTGCAGAAGTAGAAATGGTGAACAAGTTATTAATCAAAGAAGTACCGAATTATCGCCAAGCGTATAGTGATAGAACGTCATGGCTTATGGCCTGCTTTTCAGAGTTAGCCTACTTGAGGTTTAATCCTATATTTAAGAACAATCAACAGAAGGAGTTAATAACTAAATATTTAGAGGACTTTTCTAAAAAGGCTAAGAAATCTAGCTTATTCAAGTTATTAGATATTGTCGATTATGACCATGAAGCTGAGATGGAGATATTAATTGCAGAACTAGGCTCATTGAATGCCAAGTTGCTTAGGACATTTGATTCTAATGGGACTCAAGCTATTTTAGTTTCGACTGATAAGTTTATTACGTTAGCTTTTAGGGGCACTGAAGCAACAAGTATTAAAGATATTAAGTCTGATGCTAAAGCTATCACCACTAAATGCGATAGTGGTGGCAATATACATAGTGGTTTTAAAGAAGCATTTGAAGAAGTTGCACTAAAAATTCAAAATACCCTTAACGAAGAAGAGTTAGCTAATAAACCATTATTTATCACAGGCCATAGCTTAGGCGGTGCATTAGCTACTATTGCCGCGAAAAAGTTAATACATGCTGGTGGTATTGCATCATGCTATACTTTTGGTTCTCCACGAGTGGGTGATGAAGAGTGGATATCGAATATTAAAGTACCATTCTATCGTGTAGTGAATGCTGCTGATTGCGTAACTATGATGCCACCTAGTTCAGTGATGATTTCATCGCTAAGTTGGTTATTAGGGTTTATTCCCCAAGTGGGAAAAAGCATAAGAAGCTTCATTTTATCTAAGTTTGGAGGGTACTTACACGGGGGCAATATGCGTTATCTCACCAACTGCAGTGGTGGTAACTATGATGCGGTTCATCTCCTTTATTCAGTTAGCTTCTTCTATCGCATAAAAATGCTTTATGTTAACGCCTTACCTTGGAGTAAGCCCCTTGCTGATCATTCGATAAGCCTTTACCGTAAAAAACTAGCGATTGTTGGCACCAATAGAAACGCGGATAATAAGCCGTAAACATGCGTAATATATAATGGTAAACATTTTTAAATTATGAAAAGAGAATCCTTCGCTTTATAAACTCCCTTAAACAACGATGTTTCATTATTATTCAACAAGTTAGAGAAAGTATTTGGAGTGAAGGGTATAAAGTGGGGTATCATCACTAATTCCCATGCAATTTATCTAATTAAAACAAATAGATGGATGCCACATGGCGGCATGATGTAACAATTTATGCTAGTCTAAATTATTAATTTCATCGTTGCTTTATAGTTCGTTTAAGAAGCACTAAACGTCACCATAAAGCGCCTTGAACTGAACAATTTATCCTGCGCATAAATAGCAGCTACTGTTTCGTTTTTAAAACCTGCTTCAGCAGATTTTTTATGTCTATGAAGAAGTGTTTAGGAGATAAATGAACGAATTTTTTTAATGCTTTGGCTCAGACAGCAGCAATGCTGTGCCATGTGCTGCCATCGAATTACCAAAACAACAGGATGGAATATTCACCATATTGTTGAAAAAGTAAAAGGTGATAGTGATGAAATGAGTAACTTGGTGTTGTTGCATCCTATATTGCCATCGGCAAATACATAGCATGTACAAATAGATAGCATGTATTTATTTACATGGTGTATATAGTGTTTGTGTTGTAGTGGTTGGCTATATGTTGTGTTATCGAACTTGTTCTTCCAAAAGTAGCTTGATTTAATGGTCTTAATGCTTAATTTGATTTTGAAGTACAAACTAAGTTTAATCATTAATATGAGGGTTAAGTTTTGGATAAATGGACATTAAATAAAGACAAGTCAGGCGAGTGGCGATGGAACCGTAAAGCCTCTAATGGAAATACAGTTGGCGCATCTACAGAAGGATATGTGAACAAAAGTGATTGTATAGCTAATATGAAGCGTAACGGATATATCGAGTCATATGGTTTTACTACTTTTGAATGATTGATCAGAAGTCGTTGGTCTGTACTTAGGTATAGATTTATAAAGGCTTGAGCCGTATGCGGGGAAACTTGCACGTACGGTTCTTAGGGGAGGGGTGATCAGTAATGATCGGGCTTTGCTGTTTAATAGAGGGAATCTATTCTTAATTAGAAATATTCTTAAAGTTCACTATTTGTAAACTGGCTGCTGAGGTGTTATAGTTTACATATTGTGAACTAAAGTAGTTTAAAGATGCACGTAATATCAAGAAAACCATTTAATGATGCTACGCGTAAATATCCGAACGATGCAAGTGCTATTGAAGACATGTTTAAACTATTAAAAAATGGGATTTATCATACACCTGAAGAATTGAAAAAAGTTTTTGGAACATTAGATAACTTTAAGTACAAAGATAAATGGTGGGTTATTGATATTGGTGGTAATAATTTAAGGTTAATTGCTTTTATTGAATTTCAAGATAATCGGATGTATGTGAAACATATATGTTCTCATGCCGATTACGATAAAATTTGTAAAAGTATTCGTAGAGGACTTAATTATGAATGTAGCTATGTTAAAAGAGCAAGCAAAAACATTGTTTTCAAGTGCAAGCTTCATTACAAAAATTTGTAATGAACAAGATTATGAGTCAGCTCTAGCATTAATGGATGACTTGATTGATGACTACGATGAGCAAAAACCATTAATTGAAATTCTTTCTATTTCTATTGAAAAGTGGGAAGAAGAATCGGAAGAGTTTTCTGAATTTAATGCTCAAATTAAATCTTTAGACAGCGGGATTTCTGTTTTAAGAGTTTTAATGGATCAGCACAAACTTAATACTACAGACTTTAAAGATGAAATTGGTGGAAAGAGCATGGTTTCAATGATCTTAAATAATAAGAGAAATCTATCACTTGAACATATAAAAGCCTTAGCAAGTAGATTTTCGATACCACCACAATTATTTATATAAAATTTAGTTAGTTACTTTAAGTATTTAATTCTAGGGGTATAAGCTGGGGTGTCACCACTAATTCCCATATAACTTACTCAATAAAAACAAACATATATCTACTACACGAATGGTATGATGTAGTGCGACGAGAGTCGTGTAGGTCACTAACCTAGCAGGCTTTACCATAAGTAAGCGTTAACTCGCTTACTTCCACACCTGCAAATATAACAATCGACTCTGGCATTCGGGGGTAAGACCAAATGCCGGACACTTCTTTTAGAAGTGGTCGTCAATTTGTGTTTTTACAATTGTAATACGTGACTATTCAGTCATCGATCAAGATAGCAAGATTTTTTATAAGCCATGCTGATTTTACCGTCAGTAAACCGCGATATCTATCAGCGAACTAGAGAAAAATTGCTGCATTTTTAATTTTATTAAAAATAATCAGCTTAGTTCAATAGTAAAGTAAATCGGCTTATTTATAAATTTTCGCGCAAAATATCAAAACAATTTGTTTTAATGTTCTTTAAGAATATTGAATCGTTATTGTCGTCTGAAACAGAAACGTTTTTTAACAAAGGTGCTTATGACTCAATAAGTTAAATATGGCGTTTCTTGTTGTAGGTTTTTTCTTTGTTTGAATTGTTTAATTGTTTTTTAAAAATAAAAACGACCTTGCACAATAATTTATGGCAAGGTCGCTAAAATGATAAGCATAACTATTTTACATATACGTCTTCAGAATCAATTAAATCAATACCTTTGGCATCTAAGCACACTTCAATTGACCATTCAAGGTACCGACGGTTCATATCCATCATTGAACCCAGTGTGTTTAACGCTTGACCCAATTTTGAACTGTCCATACTCGATTCACCCGATGCAGGAACTAATAGCTCAAAGCTATGGGTGTTATCAAAACCTTTTTCATATAAGTACTTGCCTTCTATTACTTGTTCATCTCGATACACTTCATTAGTATCCGTTATGTCTTTGCCATCATTGTCTTTACGCTTAATGACTTCATCTGCAATCAGAGCAATAGTAAGTTTATTGGCTTCAATTGCTTGGCGAGCAATTAAACGAAAATTACCTTTAATTGTCTCCCCTGCAGCAAAGCTAGTTTTGTCGAGCTGTATTTTGATCGAGCCTTTCATATAACGTAGAATAAAATAAACTACTACTGCCAAAGCAATAAGCCCTATTGCTGTAAACACCATATTTTCTGTTGACATGCTATCTCCTTATTTTTGGTTGCCATTTTTCTACCTACCGGCTCAATGCAACAATTGAGACCAGTATATTTAGTAATACCTTTATTATTAAAGGAATAGATTAGCTTTCCACTGAATATTATTTTTATTTATCTTTTATTTACTCAAAGCAGTGAAATGACTTATCTTCTTGAGTCATCTAAATCTGCAATTGGAAAAGCTTTTGCAAAAGCAGTTGCATCATTACTATTCAAGTCATTTGATTCAAATGTGAGTATGCCGCCACTTTTTAACGTAACGACAATTTGAACATTTCCACCATCGTCGCTGACCATTGCCGTTCTGCGTTGTATCCTTACTTTTTTACCACTTGCAGACTGCAAACCAAAAGATGCTAGTGCAGAAAAAGCGTTACTCGCTGCACCCGAAGTACCACCAGACAGCGAAACTTTGATAACTTTCCCATCTTTACTATAATTTCTTTCAATGATGGAAATACCCATCGCTTGTTGCTGATCGAGTTTTCCACCTTTGAAGCCATTTATTTCGTCTTTAAAAAAAGAAGATACTTTTCCCTGCTTAAGTTGTTCTAATTGAGTTACACACCAGCGAGCTTCCTCTAGGGCGCCTTCAATATCACCTTCTTCAAACAAAGAAGCTGCGCTCGCACAGGTGTCTGCTGGCGTATCGTCAGCAAAAGAGACTGATGTCACTGCGAAGTTAAGGGCGATGCCTAAGGCTAAGGTTTTAAATTTTAGTTGGTTTAATGAATACATAAAAAATCCTTCTATTAGTTTGAAAATTCATTGTTTTTAGATTAAATATTGCAAGTTAAACTTTCATAAAAAAATGATTATAAAAAGTTCGCTTTTAATACTACAAAAATGACGGTATATTCATTCGATAAGGCTTTATTTCCGTCAAGCGTGTTATTAAATGTTAATGAAAATTAACGAAATATTAATTGATTTCAATCATCATTTTCTTAATTTCTCAATGTTTTTAAAGTACTTTATCGAGTATGAATTTTTTCACTAATAACCGACCAACCTTTATCCGTTATATACTGGTGACCATTGCAAAGGTTAAATTTTATTGAAAACTAAATCATGATAGTAGTATGCAAAAACCGAACTCGCTGAAGAACAAAAAGAAGCATTAGAAGTTAGCCATAAAAAATCAGGTGGTAAAGGTGAAAGTGATCGTATTAAAGTAGTTTTGCTGCGTAGTGAAAATTGGTCAACACCCATGAATGATCATGCATTACTCAGACATGAAAACAGTGTTGATCGATATATTGATGATTATTTAACAAGTGAAAAATTAACAATAAATAGTGGCGGCTCTGAAGGGTATTCAAACAATGAGCAAACCAAAGTGCTCAACGAGAAATATTGTAAAAACAAAGCGGATGAGCTAAATATTAAACTTTATTTTCATCTATTATAAGTTAAAAAAAGTGTTAATCGGCTACAGGGTAGCCAATTAACACTTTAGTGTCAGTTAATATTTTTTTACCGTGATGCTAACTTATAGATCAAAATCTACAGCGTAAGAAACATACACTGTTGAACTAGTGTTTTCATGGTCACTTACGCCAAAAGTGAAACCATTTTTTGATACACTAACACCAATATCATAACCGTCATATACATTACCTTCTGCAAATGATTTATCAGTATCGAATAGGCCAGCGTGTAAACCAATTTCTAAACCTTCAACTTCAAGTGTATAGTCAGCTGAAAAATAGATGTCATCAGCAAAGCTAGCATCCCATTCTGCATCAGCTAAAACAGCAACACCTAGAGTTAAGGCGTCAAAACCAATATTTAAGTATACTTCAGAAAAATCAGAATCGCCGGTACTGCCCTGTGTGCTAGGGTAGCCGTAAAAAATGTAACCAACGTCATAAGTAAATGAACCTGCATCACCTGCATAGCCAGCATATAGGTCAAACTCAGAAGCTCCACCTAAACTTGAAACCCAAGTACCAGCATATGCACCTGACTTGCTTTCATAATCTATTCCGCCTGAAACCGCTGCGTCATCGCCAGATTGTGAAATACCACGCCATAAGTAGTTGCTTGTAACAGCAGCATTGGCAGAAAGACCTTCAACGGCAGAAGCTTGAGTTGAAATGAAAGCAGTAGAGGCTAAAAGTGTACTAAGAGTAATGCTTAATAGTGTTTTTTTCATGTTAATCTCTTTATTGTGGTTTATGTAAGTTTAATCTTATAAGGGTAATGCAAAAAGAATGCCTGAGTGAAAACACAATGGTAAAGTCTAGTTATTTATATTAAAAACAAGTGATTAACAATTATTTTTTTGTCATAAATCGCGTTGAAGGTTTCGTTGTTTTGCGCTATTTTGGTGCGCTTATTAAGTAAACGAACAAAAAAAGGGCATTAACAAAAGTGACTTATTTTGCAGCATGCATTTTAATAGCACTTGGGTATATAATAGCGGCATATTTTTTTGATGAGCTAATATTATGTCTTCTTTTTTAATTGCCCCTTCTATTTTATCTGCTGATTTTGCCCGTTTGGGTGATGATGTTGCTAAAGTATTATCTGCGGGAGCAGATGTTGTACATTTTGATGTAATGGATAATCATTTTGTCCCTAATTTAACTTTTGGTCCGATGATTTGTCAGTCATTAAGAGATTACGGTATTACAGCGCCAATTGATGTGCATTTAATGGTGAAGCCCGTAGATCGACTTATTCCCGATTTTGCTAAAGCAGGTGCAGATATTATTACCTTTCATCCTGAAGGTAGTGACCATGTTGATCGCACTTTACAGTTGATTAAAGATCACGGCTGTAAAGCTGGCTTGGTTTTAAATCCGGCAACACCATTACATTGTTTAGATTTTGTCATGGATAAACTGGATGTGATTTTATTGATGTCTGTTAATCCTGGTTTTGGCGGACAATCTTTTATTCCTACCACGTTAGATAAATTACGTTTAGTTAAAGAAAAAATACGTCAAAGTGGTCGAGATATTCGTTTACAGGTAGACGGTGGCGTTAAAGCTGATAATATCGCAGAAATAGCAGCTGCCGGTGCTGATATGTTTGTTGCCGGTAATGCAATATTTTCAAAAAATGACTATAAAGCGGCTATTGATGAAATGCGAGCAGAATTAGCCAACGTTTAAATGAGTTGAAACAAATAATTGTTTAAGGTAAAGAAAGAGATCATGAGTAAACCTATTGTATTAAGTGGCTGTCAGCCATCAGGCGAATTAACCATTGGAAATTATTTAGGCGCATTAAAGCAGTGGGTTAATATGCAACCTACGCACGAATGTTATTATATGTTGGTTGATCAACATGCGATAACCGTTCGCCCTAAAGCACAATATTTACGTAATGCTACGTTAGATGGTTTAGCGCTTTATTTAGCTTGTGGTGTTGACCCACAGCAAAGCACTATATTTATTCAATCTCATGTGCCTGAGCATGCACAACTTAGCTGGGTGTTAAATTGTTATACCCAAATGGGTGAATTAAACCGTATGACTCAGTACAAAGATAAGTCACAAAAATCTGAAGCTAATATGAATTCAGGGTTGTTTACTTATCCGGTATTAATGGCGGCAGATATTTTATTATACAACGCTGATCGCGTGCCTGTTGGTGATGATCAAAAACAACACTTAGAGTTAGCACGTGATATTGCTACGCGTTTTAACAATCTTTATGGTGATATTTTTACGGTGCCCGATCCTTTTATTCCTCAGCACGGCGCCCGAGTAATGAGTTTACTTGAGCCGACTAAAAAAATGTCAAAGTCAGACACAAATCCCGGTAATTTTATTGGCTTGTTAGAAGATCCTAAAAAAATTGCCAAAAAGATTAAACGTGCGGTAACAGACTCTGACGAACAAGCACGTATTTATTTTGATATTGATGAAAAGCCCGGCGTTTCTAATTTATTATCTTTGCTTTCATGCGCTACAGGAAAATCAGTAGAAAGTTTAGTGCCGGAATATGAAGATAAAATGTATGGGCATTTAAAAGGCGATGTTGCACAAGCGGTGGTAGCTTTGTTAGAGCCTATTCAAACAAAATATCATCAATACCGTCAAGACCAAGCATTTTTAGAAGAAGTGATGCGAAATGGCGCGAATAAAGCATCAGAGCGAGCCAATAAGGTGTTAACGTCTGTTTATGACGCTGTAGGTTTTATTCCTCGTCCATAGTTATAAATTAACGTGCTTATGCACTTTACTCAGGAAAATCATAAAATAGACCAATTTATTACTTTGTAGGTTGACACGAGCGTAGCGAGGCTCGACATTTTCCACGCTTAAGCTAGCTTCGTGCCTTTTGTCGAGGCAAGCATCGACCTACAAAGTTATCCTGAATCAGCTACATAAGCATATAAATTAAATGTCGCGAGTTACGAAAAGCTAGTTTCGTAACTCGTCACTTGTAGTTAGACACTATTCTTCTTTTGCTTTTTCTACTTCTTTTGTTGCCTTCGCAAATAATTTACTACTATCTTTTATAAATTCATCTACTGTGCTACTTGAAGCAATTAAAAAGCTTGGTGCCATAAGGGTTGCATTGTAATGGGGTCGAGCGCTAAATTCTGGTTTGTTGCTATATTCCACCAAATAAGAGCCGCCAAACAAAATAGCGGTAATACTTAAGGCAACCGTTATTCTACGTTTAGCGGTCATGTGAAAACCGATATAACCATTTAACCAAAATAAGCAGAAGGCGAGTGCAATAGGAATCATTGACGCTAAAATAGTGAGAGCAATATTACTTGATGAATTAAATACGATGATGCTTTCAAAAATATCACTAAACCACATCAAATTAAAGAAAGTAAAACTGATACCAAGCTGTGCCATTATTCGTGCATCATGCTTGGTTAAATGAGAAATTAATGCCACGCCACTTGGCCATAAAGCAAAGAGTAATGTCATTCCTATGGCGGGTACAAATAATTGGCTAAAATTAACAACCGCAGGTTTACTTAGGTAAATGACGCCCCCCGCAATAAGGGTAAATACAGCAACGGTTAGCAATAAGGCGAAAGGTTGACGCATTAAGTTAATAAAGCTCTCAAAAGGGCTAAAAGCTACCGTTGGTGCGACAGGTTGGTCAGTAAAAATGAGCCTGAGCTGGCTTTTTCCTAAACAAATCACGTCACCATTTTTAATCACATGTTGATCAGCATTTTGTTTTCCGTCTTCTAAAAAAGTGCCATTAATACTTTGCTTATCACTCACTTGCCAATGATCTTCATCAAAGCTAATTTTTACATGTTCAGCACAAACATGGGGGTCAGATAGAATAATATCGTTTTGATAACCTCGGCCAATAGTAATTACAGGAGAGGTTAACTTATGACGATGCAACAGTTTATGATTGCGGCTAACTTCTTCAATAATTATCTCGCTATTCTTTTCTACATTCACGTCTAAATTATCTTCTCTATTCTCTGCTACATTTACTTCCATGAGACAGCCTCCATAAATTTACCCGTAAAGGCTAAAGCATTTTCTTGCGTTACACCGGCAATAGTAAAGTGACTAACTAATGCTTGCTGTTTTTTATCAATTGAAGCGCCTAAATAAAGCACATCAAATAATTGTGGAAACTTTTTATAGGCGCGAGTGCAAAAAATACTTTTGTTATTCATTTTTTGATGCTCAGGCATCACTAAATCATGATGACATTGATATTCACTGACATCATCTTTTCCGGCTCTATTACCCGCACCCGCACGAGAAATTTGTTTTTCATAAAGATGATAAAATTTGAGTTCGCCAATGTCTTTGGCTTGCATGCTGCGAAATTCTATTTCAACACTTCCGGTAAAGAATCGTGATGAAATATAAGTATTTTCATCTAACGAACAGCTAGCAACGGCGGTTAAAATAAGTGCATCAGTTTTGTCTGCATTCGACTCGCCCCAACAACGAATAAAAGGCACGTCAATAATAGGGATCATGCTTTCACTCCCCAAGGGTTTAATTTGCCATGGGCTATTTAATAAAGTAGACATTAATTTGTTTTGGTTAGCTTCTAATTGCTCAGACATTTGTAATTCAATGCTTTGTGGCGGTGACTGTTGAAAGGCTTGGTATAAGCTGACGAGTTTGTCATGAGGCACTAAAAAACCAATTTGATTACCAGAGGTTGCTACATTTATACCAACCACTTCAGCGTTATTGTTTACCACAGGACCACCACTCATGCCTGAATTAATGGAACCGGTAAAATGAATACGCTCATTAAACGATTCTTTTTTCAAGCCATTATAAGTACCGGGCACAACAATCATGCCTAAATCATGAGGATTCCCTAAAGAAAATAATTTTTCACCTTTATGAGGCGATGATTGTGACAAGGTAAAAAAAGGCATTGGTTGTTTAACTTCACGCTTCACCAAAGCAAGATCATTAATTACATCAACACTTTGCAAAGTTAATGTGTCTTTATTGCCTTGATGATCTAAATATTCAATACGGTATTTTTTAGGGTGACGAGCAAAACTAGAAATAACGTGGTAGTTAGTGGCTATTAGCCCCTCAGCATTAATTTGAAAGCCAGAGCCAATAGACGATTTCTCGCCACTGGCTTTATCTATTAAGCGTATTTGATATAAAGAGGGGGTCAATTGTTCAAATAACTGTTCGGCCTGTTCAACAGCAAAGCTACTATTGCTGAGCAAAATGAATACTGCGATCAAAAATACTTTCATTGATATTCCTAATAAAAAATTACAAGGCTATTGTGCCATTGTTAGCTTATTAGTCACATACTATTTTGTGTATTATTATTTCTACTATATTTGGACTCCGATAAGAAAGATTGTATTTGTAATATTAATACGATGAGTAACGAGAATTACTTGGCTTTGGCAAATACACGCCAATTGCTATTTACCTGTGACATATTGTCGCGTATTAAACATTTTCTTTTGTTTTAAATTAATTAAGCCGTGAGAATACGAATAATTATAATAAACATACAGTGGAATACTATGCGCACCTTTCTTACCCCCTCAGCTATCGCGGTAAAAATAGTTTTATTCTCAGCCATTAGCACTTCATCAATGATTTTTTCAGGACAAGTGCTAGCTGATGAAGCGCCAGATGCAATTAGTGATTTAGAAGTTATTACTATTACTAATCAGCGCCACCATGGTGTAGAAAGCATAAAAGATCATGCCCAAGGCTATACCAGTGCACCTGATTTAGCCGATTGGTTAACCTCAGTACCAGGAGCCAATATTAATAGTAATGGGCCTATTACTGGTATTGCTCAATACCGCGGTTTATATGGTGATAGAGTCGCCGCCTCGCTTGACGGTCATCCGGTTATTGGTGCAGGACCAAATGCGATGGACACACCATTAAGTTACTCAACCCCTTTAATTGTCGATTCAATGACTGTATATCGTGGAGTAGCACCTGTTTCCGCCGGTATAAATACCTTAGGTGGTGCCATTGCAGTGAACATGCGCAAAGCTGAAACGATGAATAACCAAAATACACAGGTAAATGGTGATGTACAAGCCGGTTATCGTAGTAATAATAGTGCGAAAACACTATCCGCTGTGACCAATATTGCTACTGGCGATATTGCACTATTGTTATATGGAAATAGCCAAACAGGCGACAGCATGGAAAGTGGTGACGGTATTGAAATTAGCCCAACAGATTTTGATAAAGTACAACTTGGTGGCGACATTCGCTATAGCAAGGATAAGCATGAAATCGGCTTAAGTTATCATTATACAGATACGGGCGACTCAGGCACGCCCGCGTTACCAATGGATATTGAATATATAGAAAGCCATAGATTAACCTTGGATGGCGCTTTTCAGTTAAGTGATTGGCAAACAAAGTGGCAGTTAGGTTACTTAGACGCCGATCATGGCATGACCAATTATTTAATGCGTCAGAACAACGATCTTACTAAATATCGCCGCAATAATGCCACCGCCGAAACCACTGATTTCAAAATTGAATTGAGTAAAGCCTTTAGTTTTGGTGAGCTTGTTTTTGGTGTTGATGGTTATTTTTCCGTACACGACTCTATAGTTACCAACGAAAACAATGCTATGTTCAAAGTGGTTAACTTTAATGACGTTGAAGATAACCGCTACGCAATTTACAGTGAATTGAAAAACAAATTTGGTGACACCAATGTTCATCTAGGATTAAGACTAAAACGCGCCGAAGCCAATGCTGGTGATGTTAGCTCGTCAATGATTAGAATGTCTAGCATGATGGGGGTGTATGCGGGAAATTTACAAGATGACTTTAATAATGCTGATCGTGAAGTGTCAGATAACAATGTTGATATTGCCTTAAATAGCCAAACTAAACTATCGGAAAACCTCTCTTTTTCTGCCGGTTTGGGCTTGAAAAACCGAGCGCCATCTTATCAAGAACGATATTTGTGGATGCCCATGGAGGCAACGGCTGGTTTAGCCGACGGTCATACTTATATTGGTGACATTAACCTTAAATCAGAAACCGCTTATCAACTTGATTTAGGCCTAAATTATCAAGACGAAAAACTAATGATTGCACCACATATTTTTTATCAATCTATAGATGACTATATTCAAGGTACACCTATGGGCATGATGGATATGTCAGCAAAAATGATAGCAACGATGATGTCAGGTGATACTAACCCACTTAAATTCACTAATGTTGACGCTAAACTTTATGGGTTTGATGTTAATGGTTATTATCTTATCAATGAGCATTTAAAATTATCGACAATTATTAGTTATGTACAAGGTGAACGCCGTGATATTGATGACAATTTATACCGTATTGCACCACTTAATGGTCAAGTTAACTTAAGTTATAGCGCTGAACATTGGCAGGTAAAAACAAGCCTTGTTATGTCTGCCAAACAAGATGATGTTTCTGCGACTAATGGCGAGCAAACAACATCAGGCTATGGCATAGTGAATATTGATGCGCAATACCATGTTAATAACGACTTAACTTTACGTTTAGGTGTTGATAATATTTTAGATAAAAACTATAAAAACCATTTAGGTGGCTATAACCGTGTAAAAGGTACAAATATTCCGCTAATGTCTCGACTACCTAGCGAAGGTGCTAGTGCTTGGGCAGAAGTGACTTATAGTTTTTAAGCTAGCGATAAATTGAGTTAGATAAATTGAGAGAAGCCTCTACTAAAATGGGTAGGGGGCTGTATAAAAATGCTACTTTCATAAAATATTACAATTAAAGTTTTCACCTTTACGCGAGTGATTTTTCGTACTTCCAGTTAAAATGAAAAATAGTAATAGCAAAAATATATCTAGGGCATTGTATCGTCTTTAATTCACGGTAGTATTTTATTTAATACCAGTTAGTGATATTAATGGTATAAATCATTAGATAAACTGAAAAGCAAAAATTAGCAGGGAATTAACATGCAAAAATATTTAAAAATAGTATTAATGTCATTCGTTTTTTATCTCAGTAATGTATCAGCAGAGTCACCAAGTGATACTGTTAAGCCACTAAAAAGTTATCAAATACCGGGTTCAGTTGTTCATGAAGTTGACTCGGAAATTGTAGGTCAAACATATGAACTTGCTATAGCTTTTCCTGGTAGTTATGGGCAAAAACCTGAGAAAACTTACCCTGTTGTCTATGTGTTGGATGCACAATGGAATTTCGCCATGATCAGCAGCATTATGGGCAAACTAAATTATGATGGTACTGTTTCTGAAGCCATTGTAGTTGGCATAACTTGGGGTGGAGAAGGCGCTGATGCAAACGTTTTAAGAGGTCGAGATTTTACTCCTACGCCTTTTGCGCATATACCTAATTCTGGTGGTGGTAAAAAGTTTTTAACCGCGTTAGAAAAAGAGTTAATTCCTTTTATTGAAAAAAACTATCGAAACAATGAGCAAAGAATTATAACGGGTAGTTCACTAAGTGGTATGTTTGTGAGTTATGCTTTACTTGAAAAGCCAGCACTATTTAATAAATATGTTGCCTCGGCGCCTGCCTATCATACGGTACCACAAAAATTTTTCGATGAAAAAATAGCTAAACTAGCGGATAAAAAGTTATCTGAAAATACTCGTATTCTTATTGTTTGTGGTGAGTTTGATATATGCGGTGAGCGATCTAAAAACTTTGTCGGGCAATTATCAGCATTAAAATTATCTAACTTATCGGTTACTTATAAACCAATAGAAGGAGTAGGGCATGCAGGTGTAGAGGCAATAGCATATACCTACGGTTTACAAGACGCATTTAAACGACCTTTTTTTGCAGTAAGTGATAGTGTTCTTAAAAAGTATGCTGGAACCTATGTTATGCAAGATGGTTACTCTGTTGAAGTATCAGTTGAAAATAATGTCTTGAAAACACGTCAGCAAGACGGTCAAGAAGCAAACTGGTTAGCTGAATCTGAAAACAAATTTTATATTTATGGCACTAAAATGGAAGCAGAATTTTTACCAACTCAAGAGGGTAAATATGTGTTTGAAGTTACTGCTCAAGGTAATAAGTTTCTATTAACCCAAACTAATAAAAAGTGAAGAACGCAGCATGGTTGCTAGTATAAATGAACGGCAAGCAGAGAAATATCTATTATCGAAACCTGAAGCGACATTAGATTACCCTTTTGGTGATGAAGTTAAAGTTTTTAAAGTAAAAAATAAAATGTTTGCCACTTTATCTCTCGGGAAAATGGGCAAGGGCGAAGCTGAAAAGATTTCTTCAGGTAATAATTATTGGTGGATGAATTTAAAATGTGATCCCGATGAAGCCGTGATGCTTCGAGATATTTTCCCCTCGGTTATTCCGGGATATCATATGTCTAAAAAACTTTGGAACACTATAATTTTAGATGGCTCGATTCCAAAAGGAGAGGTTGAACGCATGATAGATAACTCTTATTTGTTAGTGGTCAGTAAAATGACCAAGAAAGATCAGCAGTCTATCTTGGCCCATTTATAACTAATTGAACATTTACCTATTACATTATAATTCTTATACCTAACGGGCAGATAAGTATCATTGTTGTGATATAACCAATTTCTTGTACTCTTTTTCCATAATCCCCATTCACCTTTAGTCCAAAAAATGGCCTTAATAGATCAGTTTTACGAATTAACTCATAGCCGATAAAGCAAGTTAATATGGTGAAAATAATAAGTAATATTGGTTCTATTATAGGCCCTAAATTTAACTTACTTAAGTTGTAACCTATCACCAAAATGAATGTTTGATGAAGAATGTAAAAAGGATAAACAGCGTCGTTAAAGTAGCTGAGCTTTGTTGAACGTACATTTAAAAATTTATGGGCAAGAGCAAAAACAGTGAGTAAGCCAAGTATCCTCATCATGCTGTAGTTAAACATTCCCAACATCAATATTGCTTCGTTTTTTGGTGGTTTACCATGAAGTAGGTCCAACCATACTAGATTGTAGAAGGCGATAAAGCAGCAATAGCAGATGATAGATGCAATGATCAACGGTTTAACCTGTTGGCTAATGCGTTGCCAAAATATAATATTCCAGCCAATAAGATAGCCATACACCATTAATGCAAAACCTAATGGATATCTGACAGTTTCCATATCCCAATTTATTTGAATGATAAATAATGGTAATACGGCTAATAATATTGCTAACACACCATGTTGGTTAAATAACCATGTTGTGGCACGATTAACCGTCTGAGTATTCAATAGAGGTATCAGGAAAAGTAGGATAAGTGAGTATTGCCACAAGGCGCGAATAAACCACAAGTGGTTTACATTAATATGTGGCCAAATCCCCGCTTGATATTTGCTAAAAATGTCAGTATCAGAGGAGAAAAATTCATTTAAAAATTGCCAATAATTCATATTAAGATCGCCGTTATAACTCATCTCTACATAAAGTTGTGGCGGTACAACAACCAAAATACCAAACAATAACGGTAACAATAACTTAAATGAGCGAATGGTGATAAATCGCCATAGCGATACTTTTGCCATAATAAAACGAATGGCAATCCCTGATATTATCCATAATACTGGCATTCGCCATGGCTCAACAATCAGCATTAAATTTTCGATAAATTGTGATTGATAAAGGCTTTTTGCGTGATAACCCCAGTTTTCAACATAGAACATGCCAGTATGAAATAAAATCAGTAAGCCAAAAACCAATATTCTAAGCCAATCTAGATCATGGCGGCGTGTGGGCATATCTTTATTACTTGGTACAAATGCATTGGCGAAACTCGTCCAATTAATTCTGCTTTTAGTAATCATTGTATTGTAAATCCTGTTAACTTATTATTGTTATAGCATTACAGAGAAACTGAAAAAATAATCGTCGCAAAGGTCGTGTCTACAGCTGACAGGGGTAAGTGGTGGAATATAGGGATGAACAAAATCAACAATTGGATAATACAGCGAAATGACTAAACTCGCGCACTTTCAAAAGTACAAACTTCCTTATGAAATGGCGATATTATCTTGCTTTTTTTTTATTAATAGTACCTTATTAGCCACCTCGGTTATTATGGAGGCAAAACGAAAAGAAGAACTATTACCGTTTCAATTATGGGAACCTTTTGCTTGGGAATATTCTAGCGCGATAAGCGTTTTAGTTTTATTTCCAATATTGGTGATTTGCTTACAACGCATATCGTTTAATTGGCTATTAATCAAACGCTCTTTGTTTAAATATTTTTTAGTTTCTATTGTATTTTCACTCAGCCATGTATCAATTATGATTGGTATTAGAGAAGTTATTTATTTCTTTATGAATGAAAATTATAACTTTGGCGATGTTTGGTTTGAACTATTTTACGAATACAGAAAAGACTTATGGAGCTTTATCTTTTTTATCGTATTAATTAATGCTTATCAATTTATTCTCAGCCGCTTACAAGGAGAAGCAAATCCTGTTGCTCAAGGTGAAGGTGAGAATACCAGCCAAAGTTTTGATCGGTTGTTAGTTAAAAAGTTAGGTAAAGAATTTATTATCAAAGTTGAAGATGTTGAGTGGCTAGAAGCCTCTGGAAATTATGTGAACTTACACATTAAAGGTCGTATTTACCCAACTAGAGCGACATTAAGTAAACTTATTGAACAAATTTCAGGTAAAGGTTTTTGTCGTATACATAGATCACACGCAATTAATTTAGACAATATCGACTCTATTACACCACTCAGTAGTGGTGACAGTGAAGTAAAACTTGATACCGGCAAAGTATTGAACCTATCTCGACGATATAAAAATAGTCTTAAAGGACAGTTAGGGTAATTCAAATAGTAGTGCTAATGATTAAAAAACTTTGGAATACGATAATTTTAGATGGCTCAATTCCAAAAGGAGAGGTTGAACGTATGATGAATAATTCTTATATGCTGGTAGTGAGTAAAATGACTAAGAAAGATCAGGTGTCGATTTTAATGTATATATAAGAGTTATTTAACTTGTTAAATGGAGTTCGTATTTCATTTGTTGGTGTAAGACACGAATAATGAAAATAACATTTTTACGGACTTTAAAATAAACGGCGTGCTTTCTAAATAAATAGCGAAAATACTCTTTTCTAATATCTTCAACTTTATGCGCTAAATCAGGCTGGTTTGATAACATGACAAAGCATTCTTCAAGTTCTGATAGATAAGCCTCAGCTCGACTTATAGCGAAATTTTTATAAGTGTATTGAAAAATGTTAGCGAGATCTCTTGAAGATTCTTGAGAGAGAATGTATTTAGCCATTTGCTATTATTTTCTTCTGTTCATTGATAATATCAGCAACAGATAATGAACTTTCACCGCTCATTTCACCTTCAATTAAAGCCATTCGTATAACTTCTTTTTCGCTCTGATTATGGCGAATAAGATCTCTGATATAATCACTCGCATTAGCAAAGTGTCCACTAGTAACTTGTAAGTCAATCCAGTGTCGCATCTCGTTTGGGATAGAAATATTTAGTGTTGCCATAATCATGCCTAATAAATTTGTAGTTTTCTCGCTAAAGTATAAAGAATTATGGCATATATTGGCAATGTTTGCCATTAACGTGTTTTTTAAGTGAAATAGTGGCGCTAACGTTTATATGAATAAAAAACTTTGGAATACTATAATTTTAGATGGCTCGATTCCAAAAGGAGAGGTTGAACGCATGATAGATAATTAGTTTTAATTGGTGGTGAGTAAAATGACTAAGAAAGATCTGCAGTCGATTTCTATTCATATGTAACTAGTAAATTATAGATTTTGTTATTGTTGTTTCCGGTTGGCTATATGCTTTTCTGGCACCATATTTTTATGCAAAATAGCAAATACGATTAAAAATTTTTTATCTAACGTGTAATAAATAAGATGGCTAGCATAAGGAAAACTAAATGTTGTCAATGAAATATCGGTTCTTTGAATTCCTATAGAAGGGCTGTCAGATAATAACTGTAATGTTTTGTTCAGTTCTTGTAGATACTTTGCTGATTGCTCTTTTCCCCATGTTTTTAATGTATATTTTCTGATGTTGAGCAAATCGATACGAGCATCTTGTGTAAACTTATATGAAAGCATTTAATCTAATTTTCCAACGATTAAATCTGACATAAATTGTTCACCTTCTGTTAAATTACCATTTTCTATATCAAGTTTAGCTCTGGCAGCTCGTTCCTGTAATAAAGTGAATTTAACTTTTTCCATTTGTTGGTATTCATCAATTGATATCACAACAGCAACAGGCTTACCGTTTTTATTGATCTGAACAGGCTCACGTTGAGCCTTTAATAACATATCCCCAAATTGTGTTTTAGCATCGTTTGCTGTAAGTGCTTGCATTGTATGTTACTCATAATTATTAATACTAACAGTATAGTCGAATCGTTCGAAATAATCTATTTGGACGAAATTGACAGTGCTAACGATTACATGATTAAGTAAAATTGACAGACGATTATTCTTGATGGTTCAATTCCACAAAGTGTTTTGTGTTAATGTCCGAAAATATCGTTTAAAAACTCGGCTTCTTCTCTAGCATAAAACAGTTGGTTTTTAAATTTACGCCAACCGTGTCCTTCATCTAAAAAACGGATGTACTCAGCGCTAACATTATTCTTTCTGAGTATTTTAACCATGGTTTCAGTTTCGGATACATCAACCCTAGGATCTCGCACACCATGAGAATAAAGAACGGGTACATTAATTTTTTTTGCTTGTACAATAGGAGAGTTCTGGGTGTAAAAATTAATCCATTTTTCATTATTAATATCGCCATATTCGATGCGATCAGTGGCTTTAAGGTCTGGTGAAGCAACTTGCAAGGCTGTTACCCAATCGGATACGCCATATAGTGAGATGCCAGCGATAAAATTTCTGGGAAAATTAGCTAATACAGCGTTAACAGCATATCCACCGTACGAACCGCCTCGAATGACTGCTCGGTTAGCATCAATACGCCCATCTTTTCTCAAATATTCGAGCATATCCACAAGGTCACGTATGCTATTTAGTCTATTTTTTTGATCATCTAAAGTGACATATTCATGACCAAAGCCGGTTGAGCCTCTAACATTTGGGTAAAAAACGGCTATGCCTCGTCCTAGTAAATATTGTGCCGTTGGGCTAAATTTGGGGCGAGATTGCGCTGTTGGTCCTCCATGCACAGAGAATACGACTGGTGGACTACCATCACCGGTAACTGTCTCTGGCTTGGGCAGATATAAAAGCCCTTGTAATTGAACCCCGTCCCTAGCAATCATTGTAATGCTTTCTGGTTGAATTAAACTTTCTGGATTTATGCCTGCCATATTGGTTTGAAATACGGTTGTTTCATTTTGATTTTCTAAATCTATAACTAGGATCTCTCCAGGATTTTTCCAACCATTTATAGACAACACAACCTTGTTTACGTTGTTATTACAAGAAGCGCGAATAATCCCTTTAACATGTTCAGCTAACGCTGTTGTTTTTTTTGACTCAGCATCTTTCATAAAAAGTTGACTATAACCTCCTCTGTTGACACTCCACATTAAAAATCTGTCATTTGAACCGCATAACCTAACATTTTCAATATCACCTTCTGCTTTAACTAATTCTTTAAAACCAGTTCCTAAATCATAGTAACGTAGTGATGAAAAATTTGAATTAAGATTAGAGGACAGATAAAAGCCTTTGCTGTCGTTTGTCCAACTGATGCCACCCCTTGCATGTGCTGCTCTTCTTTTTGGTACTGAAAGAGGCTCTAATTTATTCAAGCCTAATGTCACTAAATAAAGATTATCAGAATCTTCTCCTACACCTTCGCTTACAACAATATGCTTTCCATCGGGTGATACGGAACGAGCAAACAACCCCATTTTTCCTTGTAATAGTTGTTTATTCTCACCACTGACAAGATTGGCTTGATAGATATCAAAGTCTAGTTGATTTCTTTCTGTTGAAGCATAAATAATGGTGTCATCATTCAGATAATCGCCGAACATTCGGAAGCCACCAGAGACTGACGGTAATACGAGAGATTCTTGGTGACCAACAGCATTAATAAGGTAATAAGCTTCTTGTTCATCGCCATTATTATCGGCACCGTAAAGTATATTGTTTTGTTTTTTTGCCCATCGATAAAAGCGAATACCATTGCCGAAAGTTAATTGTTTAGGTTGTCCTCCTGTACTAGGCATAAGCCAAAGCTGGCGTTTACCGGTTATAGACCAAGTAAATGCTATTAATTTACCGTCAGGAGATAGTGACGCGTTTTGTGCAGCTTGATTGGCAACCACATAAAATCTTGAAATATCTGCGGGATTTTCTCCAGCAAGACTAACCGATATAGCCTCACTGCTAGGTTCTATTGCCTTTAAGTTTTTGTCGTAACCAGACTGACCGCCAGCAACAGACTCTATATTGTTTTTGGAGACGTTAGCACATGAAAAAACGCAAACTGAAATGATTAACAGCGAAAAAGCCTTTCCAAAGTTTGTTTTCATCTATTGACCTAATTTTTATTGTGTTGATTATGGCTAAAATTCACAAAGTAACTCTCAGCCTAGGTTAGCATTGTCGATAAAGCAATAAACGTACTTCCTTTGTTATACCATTAATTTGATTAAATTNNACCTAATAAAAGGTAAAGGCTTCTAAGCCTTTTAATTCTCGCTGAGTGGGAAAAAACTTAATCAATTTGGTATTATTTTTGATTAGCCGTAATTTTATAAACGGAATCTCGTTCCCTTTTTCACTTTGATAAATAATTAAGCTATATTAGTTTTGGTATTAGTCCCCGTGGCATGAACACACCTTTTATTTTACTTGATTTAACAACGTTAACAGAAGTAAAAATACCGAGTGAATCGACCATTGATATTGAACCTGTATGGGTAGGTGATACGGTATATTTTTTATCAGATCGAGATTGGATTTCAAATATTTGGTCATATTCACCGAAACATAAAAACCTTAAACAAATTACTCATTTTAAAAAGAATGATATTAAACAGCTAGCTTCAAACGGGACATTGTTAGCCTTTGAACAAAATGGATATTTGCATACTTTTGATGTAAAAAATAAAAATTATCAACAGTTAAGTATAAAAGTTTACGGTGATTTTCCTTGGGTTGAATCATTTTCGATGATTCAATTTTACAAGGTATAGTTTCCTTATGGGAAGTGAATAAATAGTGACAATCCAATTTGTTACTTACTTAAAAAATTAAGTGACATGGAACTTATTAATTCCTCAAATTCAGCAATAGGTACCGGGCGGCTAAACAAGAAACCTTGATATTGGCTGCAACCATTATTAAATAAGAATTGGCGTTGCTCATCGGTTTCAACGCCCTCGGCAATAATATCGTAGTGTAGGCTACTAGATAGGTTGATTATAGCTTGTACAATCGCGGCATCATCAGGATCGGTTGTAATATCACGTACAAATGACTGGTCTATTTTTAATTGTTTCAGTGGCAAGCGCTTTAAACAGGAGAGTGAAGAATACCCTGTACCGAAGTCATCCATTGAAAAATCAATACCGAGTTGATTCAATAGTCTCATTTTCTTAATGGTTATGTCGACATTTTCTAATACCATACTTTCAGTGAGTTCCAATTTTAAGCAATGTGGATTTATGTCCATTGAGGTGATGATATCTTGTATCTGCTTAACAAAATTTTCTTGTTTAAATTGTAAGGCGCTAACATTAACGGATATTTGCCAAGTTTTTCTGTTGGGGATGCTTTCCCATATTTTAAGTTGCTGACATGCTGATTCTAATACCCATTTTCCTATCGGGATGATTAAGCCACTCTCTTCTGCTAAAGGAATAAAATCTAATGGTGAAATCATTCCTCGTTTTGGATGGCTCCAACGTAATAAAACCTCGGCACCTTGAATGCCTTCGGTTTCATCTACTTGTACTTGATAATACAATTCCAATTCATTGTTATCTATTGCTTGGTGTAGGTCTGATAAAATAGCCGTGTTTTTTTCTAAGGTAGCTTGCATTGTAGGATCAAAAAAGCGAATGGTATTTCTACCCGCGGCTTTCGCCTGATACATAGCTACATCAGCCTGTTTTAGTATTTCATCGTGGCTAATTAAGTTTGATTTAAATAGGCTGATGCCAATGCTGGGCGTACAATGAAAAACAACTTCATTCTTGACTCCGCCATTTTTTGTGACCGACAATTGATAAGGCTTACCAAGGGAACGTTGTATTTTTTCTGCTAATTTTTCTGCAACATAACTAGCATTCACTTCATCATTACCAAGGTTAGCAATGATAGTAACAAACTCATCACCTCCTAATCGAGCGACAAGATCTTCCTCTCTAAGGCTTTCTTGTATTCTTTTGGCGACCGTAATAAGTAGTTGGTCACCCATACTGTGCCCTTGAGTATCGTTAAGGCTTTTAAAGTGATCAAGGTCGATAAAAAACAGTGCATTTAAGTGCTCGTCACGAGAATGAGCAGTCATCATCAGTTGTAGTCTGTCTTGTAACATTCTACGATTAGGTAATCGTGTTAGCGGATCATAAAAGGCAAGTTGTTGAATCAAATCTTCATGATTTTTTCGTTCAGTGATGTCTCTACTGACGCACATCAAGCCATAGCGAGTGCCATCTAAACCATCAAATGTTTTTTTAATGGTTTCATGTAGTACTTTACTACCGTCAGGATAAACCACCCATTCATTTTGGCTATAAATTTTACCGCTGGCAATAATTTTCTGCTCATCCAGCTTAGCGGTATTTGAAAATTTAAAGTTCCCTGTGAGTTCTTGGTCTGTTTTTCCTTTAAGTTCTTGCTCCTTCATATCTACATATCGTTCAAACGCCTGGTTGCAGCCAAGGTAACGGCCACGTGTATCTTTAAAGGATATTAAATCAGGCAATGAACCAATTAAGCCCCGCATTAGGCTTTGTTCTCTACTTAACAGTTTTTGATTTTCAGTCAAGTCACGTTCTGCCTGACGCCGATCACTTTGTCGTTTTAGTATCAGACCGACTAACACAGTACAAATGGGAAATATTAATATTAATGGTAATATAATTGCATTAATTATTTTGAATCGAAAATTCTCAGGCATTAGTAACATACAAGCCAACACACTGATTTGAATTAACATGCCAAATGCATATAGCTTGAACCAGTCAAGAGGGAGATTTTTATATTTTAAAATGTAAGCGAATAAATAGCCCAAACAACCGGGAATAATGACGACTAAGGAACCTACAAACGCCCCAGCACCTCCTATGTAAATTCTTAAACTTACCATCATGACAGCGGCTATTAGTGTTGGCACCAAACCAAAAAACAAACCACAAAGGCTGATCAGCACCCAGCGTGTGTCAAATACTACGCCTGGGGCCATTTCCCATGAAGTGTTCATAACGACAAGGCCGAGCATACCGACAAAGAAGCCAGATATTAATTCGCGTACCGCCTTATTCTTGATGGACTCAATATTTAATGCATCATAAATAACGCCTAAAGATATTAGAAATGCTGCATTGTAGAGTAGACTAATAAAACTACTAGTATCCATATATGGGACTTAATTCCTTTGAAAGTTGGTGAGTTTTTTATGCGACCAAAGCGATAATAACAGTATATGATTTTTTGCATTGAGGTTATTCTACTTTAATTGGCAACATTTTAGGTTGTTTACAATCGCACATGGCAGTGTCCGTTAAGAATAGTCTGAAAGGGCTTGTCATTCAACTTTAAGCAATCACTTGCCGTTGATAATTAAGCGCTAATCTTTATTTTTCACCTATGTGGTCTGGTCAGATTTTCATTCCAACGCTAGCTAGTTGTAAAGAGGTGTTTACTAAATAACCATTGATTTTTTCTTCTTCGTCTCTTATTTTAATCAACTATTATTTGCCTCTTAATAAGGCATTATATATACATGGAGGCATGATGATAAACGTTTATCTTTTTGATTGGGGTGATACCCTAATGATCGACTTCCCTAACGAGAGTGGCAAAATGTGCGACTGGGAAGTTGTTGAAGCAGTTTCTGGGGCCAAAGAAACGTTAGAAAATTTATCCCAAAATTCTAAAATATACATTGCTACTGGTGCAGCCGATTCAACAGAGTTAGAAATTAAACTCGCTTTTGAACGAGTAGGTTTAAATCAATTTATATCAGGCTATTTTTGTAAAGCTAACTTAGGATTATCAAAAGGAACTCCTGAGTTTCTCAAGTCGATTTTAGAAAAGTTAAAAATACCTGCGGTAAATATAGCTATGGTTGGTGATAATTTCGAAAAAGATATTAAGCCTGCAATTACTGTTGGCATTCAACCGTTTTGGCTTACAAAAAACAGTACCCAATTTGTTCTGGGTAATGTTAAAGTAATTAATCAGTTAAGTGCTTTGTATAGATAACTAGTTATTAAAGTAGAACCTTTAACGGTTGGCGTGGTTCTTCTTAGTGTCATATTTTAGCCAACAATTTCTTGCCTGCTAATGGAGCGTTAATGCACATTAGTTGCGGCAAATGAGGGGATGAAATGGCAAGACCTAAAACTAAGGACGAGTTATTTGAGGCTGCGGGTACTAATTATGAAGTGTTGTGGCAAATAATTAACTCAATGCCAGAAAATGCATTGAATACACAATTCGACTTTTCAAGTGATCTGAAAAAAAAGGAAGCACACTGGAGGCGAGATAAAGACCTTAGAGACGTGTTGATTCACTTGTACGAATGGCACCAATTACTTTTAAGGTGGATTCTCTCTAATCAGGCAGGAAATAAATCTGCGTTTATTCCCAAGCCATATAACTTTAAAACATACGGTGAAATGAACATAGCGTTTTGGAAAAAACACCAAAACACACAACTTGAAGATGCGAAAATACAATTTAAAGCTAGCCACAAAGCAGTATTGGCATTAGTGAAAACCTTCTCTGATGAACAGCTTTTTATCAAAAAGTATTTTGACTGGACTGGCACTACTTCGCTTGGTAGTTATTGTGTATCTGCCATGCCTAGCCATTATGATTGGGCTATCAAAAAATTACGCGCACATGTAAAGAAGTTTCTAAATAATTAAATATGCCTATGTAGATTGCTCAGGAACTAATGTAGGTCGGGCTTCAGCCCGTTTTTCTTGATGCCCTAAAGGACAACCTACAAGTAAATTCTATGACTTTACAACCTTACCTGAGCTAACTGCATAGGCATGTAATTAAATGAGCATGTAAGACGTTACTCAAAGACAAAGTAGATGGTTTTTCTTATTATTCGCTTATTTTAACTATCATTGTCCTTTCAATAAAGCGCAATGATTAATTACAACACGGAAGTCAATTATGTACAGAATTATAAGTTTATATGTTTTGATATTTTCAGAAATTGTTTATGCTGAACAAGTTCCTGTTGAATTAAAAATTTCACCCTCTTTACTTTTAAAAATGGTTTCTAATGGTCAAACAACCTCTGTTTTACCTGAATTTGAGGTTTTCAATTCTAAGGGAAACAGTGTTTTTCATCGAAGGTCATTGAGTAAAAAATTCAAAATCATGCTTGTAAACGCAATGCTAAACCCCATAGAGAATGGGAAAAAACTCCAAGACTCTCTTAAGATTATTTCACAAAAAAATAGTGAAATATCTTATCAAGTAGATCCAAGTAAATATGATTATATTTTTATCGAGTATTGGGCTTCATGGTGTGCGCCATGCTTTCATCAAATGGCTATAATTCAAGAGGTTTTAACAGAAAATGCTAGTATTAATATTCTTTGGTTAAAAGTGGAGAAAGACCCTACCAAAATAGAAAGTATTACTAATGATTATTTGTAGTGATGAGTAAAAAATGAGAGAAGAGCTAAGAGTTAAAATTATTGAAGTTTGTGATAAAAAAATATCGAGTAAAGGGGCTAATGTTGGCTTGTCATTTTATGCCTTTTTCGCCAATAAAAATGACAAGCCTGAGTTACTTATGGAAGTTGCCACTTGGTGGATTCAAACTCACCAATTAGATCATTTTGTGAAAGCTTATATAATTAAAGAAATGATTCAAAATGGATTATAACGCTTAATTTATCTTTTTACACAGATGAAATTTCACCCATTGAAAAAGTTAATTTTGTATCGTATGGTTATAAAGTGTAAAAATTAAATAAGGAAAAATTCACGATTTAACGAGGATTTTTCCTGTTACAAGAACTGTTAAATGGAGGTAGTAGTGAATTCTAATAGATATTCTATCAAGCTAGAAAGTCCTTCGATTGAGGAGTTTTTGAACTTAAGAAATAAAATTGGTTGGGGAGAATTAGGTTTTAATCTCGCTAAAACTAGCTTAAATAATTCTTTATTTCACGTCATCATCCGTGATAAATATCAACTTATTGGTATGGGTCGTATTGTTGGCGATGGTGCTATGTACTTTTATATTCAAGATGTAATCGTCGATCCAAGTTATCAAAATTCTGGTGTTGGCTCCGCTTTAATGGAGCAAATAGAACGTTATTTGTCAGTTACAGCCAAAAAAGGCTCTACTATTGGATTACTCGCTGCAAAAGGAAAAGAAGCATTTTATACTCGCTATAGCTATATCATGCGACCAAGTAACTCTTTAGGTAATGGTATGTGCCGGTTTGTGTAAAGTTAGTCATACAAGTCATTTAAAAGGACAAAAAAATACAAGCCATTTAACTGGGACAAATAACAGTTAGTTTTTGCTCCTTTGAGGCTTATTTTAACCAACTATCATTTGCCTCTTATTGGGGCGTTGGTACACAGCAATCGTTGAGGTTATATGAAAAATTCATGTTTGGTTTTATTCGCATTATTATCTTTGCCATCATTGGCGAATGAAATATCTTTAGAAGATAGGATGAAGGTTCTTGATAGAGAGCTTTTTACATCTTTTAACCGTTGTCAAAACGCTAAAGAACTGGATAAACATGCTAATTATTTTTCTCTTGATGTAGAGTTTTACCATGATAATGGCGGTGTAACTTGGGATCGTGACACAATGATTTCAAATACTAAAAAAAATGCATGCGGTAATTTCACTCGAAAACTTGTTAATGGGTCTTTTAAAGCCTATCCAATTAAAGGGTTTGGTGCAATCACAGAAGGAGTCCATATTTTTTGCCAAAATAAAACTAAAAAATGTGAAGGCAAAGCAGATTTTGTGATGGTTTGGCGTAATGTAAATGACAAATGGCAAATTACCCGAGTACTAAGTTACGGACATCGAGAAAATAAATAAAGTGCGTACAATTGGCTGTTAAATAAGGACAAAATAAGTTAACTTCCAGCTCGTGTCTTGCTAGTTTTACGCCACTCAGCAAGGTATTGGTGTTACTTTAGTATTATATTAATTAGGAATAAAAATGAATAATAAAATTATTGGAATAGTACTTATCATTGTCGGTGTTGTTTTAGCTATGTGGGGTTACAATATTTATGATGCCGCTAGCTCTCAAGTTAGCCGAGCCTTAAGTGGTGATACACCTATTGAAGCATGGGCAGGTTTGGTTGGCGGTGTTGTTTGTGTGTTAATTGGTATCACTAGAGTAAAGTAAATAATTTTGTGAACTAATCTAAATTTAGAATAAAAAAACAAAAAAAAGTCGATGACAATTCAAAATCATTATTGTTTGTCATCGAGCCGTTTTTAACGCTTTTTATTCCGCCTTTTACATAGATTACACAAATAATCTTTGAAGCTTATCAGCTTTAGATAGTCACCTTATTGCTAATCGCTTGTGTTGATGTAGAAGGAGATAGCGCCCAAATACTATCGCGTTCACCCTGTAAAGCACGTCGCTTAGTTTTCAAAGCACCATAATAAAAAACACCTGAAAAAATTAACGCTATTAATTCAACAAGATAAGCCGAGTAATAATTGACTGACCATAATGCTAGACTTGGCATTACACTAGTTAATATTGTTGTTATTGGAATGCCTAAGCAAACAACAAACAAGGCTTGCTGTAGATGAATGGCACTTCTTGCCGCGCCTCTAACAAAACTATAAAGCAGTGCAGCAAAAAATACCGTGTAATAACAAGTTAGATAGCTTTGATTAATTTGGGCTCCCATAATATAGAGCCATTTACTGACAAGTATTGTGCATACCACGGCCAATATTGAACCTAAACAGATACCGATAGTTAGCGAGGCCATAAATCGGCTTGATTTACTTTGGGTCGCTTGTTTTTTTCTGCGCTTTTCAAGCCATATCAAATTACCACTATAAAATAAAAAGGCACCTAATAAGCCCATAACAAAGTATAGCCATCGACCAAACTCTCCGCCCATACCGCCAAAATGCAAGGAGAAAAAGCTTGCAACATAAGGAACATAATATTCGTTATTATTCATTGCTAAACTACTAAAGCTCACCTTAAATGAATAAGGATCCATATAAATAAAATCACCGGTATTACTGCGCATCATTTCTTGGCTATTCATTAATCTTATGCCTACGCTAGGCATTGGAGACGATAAACGGCTAAATTCTAGGGCTATAACTTCATAGCCATCTGTTAGCTCATTAACTTTTTCAAGGTAAGTTGAAATAACCGGTAATTTATCGACAGAAAATTCAACTTGAGATTTTTGAGGAGGTTCAAATAATGGTTTATCTCCGTACGCTAAGCTTAATCCTCCATAGAATACATCATGAAAAGCAAAGACGACCACTGTCCATGCAATAATCAAATGAAAGGGTAAGCTAACAATACCGATAAGGTTATGGCTGTCTAACCAAAAGCGATTAGCGCCTTTATTTTTTCTTAAAGCAAAAAAACTTTTTACTAATGTAGGTAACAAAAAGATGATGCCTGACACTAACGCTAAAAAATATAATACAGCAGCAATACCTAAAACAATTACACCTATGTCTTCATGGCCTACTTTTCCCGCGATACCTGCCGTACGGTGTAACATGTCAATGAGTTCACCTAACTCATTGCTGCTTTGGGTTTGAGTAATTAGCTCACCTTGCTCGGTTAGGCTAGCGTGTTTTACCACTTTATTTAACTGAAGCCCTCGACCACCTCCTTGCTCAACCCAAGTGATTGGCGATGAATGCTCATCAAAATTAACGGTAAATCCTTGTTGAGCTTTTTCGTTGTTAGTTAATGTCTTAACTATTAATTCATCGAATTTCTCACTGGGTATTTGCGCTAAATGGTGGCTTGACGGTGTAGCCCATAGGCTTATGTCATCTTCAAACATAGAAAGCGAACCGGCATAAAAACCAATAAATAACACGAGGCCAGCAACTATTCCTGTCCAAGTATGAATTGATTGATATGTGCGAAGAATATCGGCACGAATTCTCATGCTAACCCCCTTAATAAAAAGAATAAGCCATAACTGATGATATTTGCAGCGGCTAAATAAATAATGGCTTTAGTACCGGTTTTAAATAAATAACTGAAAGTTAAAATAAGCAGCCAAATAGGGGATATCATCCACATGTTAAATTGAACTTTTGCGGGTGCATCGATGCCGCCTGGCCCGTACCATGCGAAAATAGCAACTATGGCGTAAGCTAATGTTAACCCTAAAATTGTTCCTGCAAAAGTTTTAAGCCACCAATGCGGTTGAATTTTTTGCTCTGCTGTTAGCCTTGCCACTTTGAATCTCCTTTATGTTTATTGAAGCCAATCAATAGACTCAGTAATGGAATACACATTAATACAACCGAAAGCGTGAAAAGCCAAAGAAATATTGAAGCAGATACCGCATGCGTTTGCCACCAGGCAATAAAAGCAAAAGCCATCATCAGATAACCAACTATTCGCCAATATTTGGTAAGCGGTTTACTGAGGAATCGTTGATGTTTATTTGACAGGTAAAGGAATACACCACCTAAGAATGAAAGAATTATCGCAACTATTATCCACATTTTGGTATTTACCCTTAAATAGAGACCAGAGATTGAAAAACCAAAATTTTAATTCAAATAAAAATGATTAGCAATTAAGTGTTTATATTTTTTAATTATAGCTTGTTATATATCACTTTTGTTATAAGTAATAGCTAGTTACTAATGGAAATGGTTTGCATTTAGATTGCTGTTGTTGTATTTTTCCCGTCAATAAAAATAATAATAATAATATTAAAAAGACTTAGTTAAAAAACACTTAACATTATGTATATAAAGTAGGAATTTCATGAAACATAAACTATTTAAATTAAACGCAATTGTTGCGGCGGTTTTTTGTACAAGCGCACTATCTGTAGCGTTTGCAGATGATGCTCAGCAGTTACAATCAATTGAACGCATTACCGTAATGGGTGAAAAAACTGAGCGTTCACTCAAAGATACTAGCTCTTCAGTTTCTGTTATTACTGAAGAAGTCTTAAAAACGATGCAAAATTTAAGCATGAGCGAAGCTATTGCTGATATTCCTAACGTTGTGGTTTTATCAGGTGCTGCACCCGATATTCGTGGTGTGTCAGGCAATGGTGGCGCATCAGGTTTTAATGCCTTTAGCGGCGGCGCTAAAACTCGTGTTTCTACTTTAATTGACGGTGTAGTAGAGCCCTTTGTTGCTTTTGTAACCGGTGATTCAGGTATTTGGGATATTGAACAAATAGAAGTGTTTCGTGGCCCACAATCTACCAGTAATGGTCGCAATAGTATTGGTGGTGCAGTTTATATTAAAACGAAAGATCCTTCATTTGATTGGGAAGGTGCTGCTCGTTTAGGTTATAGAAATCAAGACAGCTATATTGATACCTCTGCTGTTATTTCAGGACCAATAATAGCTAATGAACTCGCTTTTAGAGCATCATTTCAACGTTTAGATGGCGATACTATAGATAACCCCGTTATTTTTGATACTAATTTACCTGAGCATGATCTTAACGCAGTAGAAACCAATCGTTTAAAAGCAAAGTTGTTATGGAAACCTGCAGCTATTGAAGATTTTTCTGCACTATTGACTTACTCAACGAATGATGAAAAAGGTAATGCGGGGCGTAAATATTATGTTGGTGATGATCCTTATTCTTATCAACCTATCAACCCTACCTATATGGATACAGAATCAGAAACTGTTAGCGTAAAACTTGACTATGTTATCAATGACTCTATTTCCATTGACTTTCTTGCGTCAGTAATGGATTTCCAATGGGCAATGGATACTTATGCTGAAACTGAAGCCGCAGAGCAATATGTTAAAATGGATGAAGACAACATTATGCTTGATGCCAAAATTAATTTTGGCAACAATAATCCAACTTTGAATGGATTTGTTGGTTTGGCCTATTTTGAACGAGAGCAAGATTTCTTTAGTTTAGGTGCTTACCCATACAATGGCGATGACACCAGTGATTCAACCGCTATTTATGGCGAAGTGAGTTACGTATTTGCCGATGATTGGACCGTTATTGCCGGCGGAAGAATTGAAAAGGAAACACAAGAACGTGATTTTTCAATGCCGGGCAGTGGTATCAATAATGCTAAGTTGAATGAAAGTAATACCATTAACTTACCTAAGTTAGTTTTACAGTATAAAATTTCAGATGAAACCACTTTATCACTGAGTGGTCGTCGTGGTTATAATTCTGCCGGTGGCGCACTAAACTTTTCTACCCTAGAGTACTATTACTATGGTGAAGAAACCGTAAATACTTATGAATTTACAGTGCGTAGTAGTTTATCTGATGATATTAACTTAAGTGCAAATGTCTTTTTCAACAATTTTGATGGCTACCAAGCATTAAGTTCATCACGTTCAATTGTTAACATGGATGACGCACAAACTTACGGTGTAGAGTTTGAAATGTCAGCCATGCTTACTGATAATTTTCAAGTGAATGCCGGTTTAGGTTTATTAAAAACTGAAATAAAAGATGCTGGCGAAAATTATGCTGATGCCACAGGTAATGAGTTAAACTCAGCACCTGAAATTACCGCTAATGTTGGCGGTAAGTATTGGCTAACTGAAGAATTAAATTTCGGCATTTCAGTAAATTATGTTGATGAATACTTTGGTGACTTTGCTAATACCGAAGAACGCGTTGCTGGCGGTTATATGCTCACACGACTTAATGTAAACTATGAAACAGAAAACTGGCTAGTTGCTGTATTTGTTAATAATGCACTTGACGAGCAAGAGCTTGTTTCTAACGAACCAGTTGGTAGATCATACCCTAGAGGCTATTCGTCAATTGTTGACCCAAGAAATATTGGTGCGTCAGTTACTTATTCATTTTAGTTTTGAAGGTAAACAATAATTAAAGTGCCTATGTAGATAACTCAGGAGTTTATTGTAAACGTCATCTTCGAAGTCTCTGATCGATGTATTGTTTTTTAGGCACCGGATCCCCGATTAAAAAACCACGGGGATGACGAACCTGGGCCAAGTGCGTAGTCATTAAAATTAAATAAAGTCTCCTTAATTACCAACTAAGGAGGCTTTTTAATTACTAACACTATATATTATTTCATGCCTATGTAGATAACTCAGGCATCCGTTGTAATCATCATCTTCGAGGTGCTTTTGCCTATAGGACGTAGGTACTTTGCTTTGGAACTACAAAACTGAATCGACGATCTAGGTGTTTTTATACTTAGATTCCCGTTTAAGACACCACGGGAATGACGAATCTGAGTGAAGTGCATAGGCACGGTATTTATTACTTTAGAAAATCAGTTAAGTAACAGCATGAAATCATTGTGATGTTTAGGGTTCTTTTGTTGTTTAATAAACCCTATTGGTGATCCAAACTGTTTGATAAGGCGTAAGCGCTATGCTTTGTGTTATGTTGGTGATTTCAGTCGCTGAAATAAGTTCAAGCCAGGTTTCTGTGACAATGAGGTTAAGCTCACTTAACAACAATGTTATGGGTTTATCAGTGACATTACTAATACAAAAAATGCTTTGTTTTCTATCTAAACTTTGTCGCCAAAAGCCAAAAAGCTGTAAACCTAAATGTAAGGTAAATTGTGTGGCGTTTGGATGAAAAGCCGGTTGGTTAATTCTTATATCAAGTAGTGATGTTAGTTTTTCTAGCACTTTTTTGTGATGCAATGTTTGATCAGCTAATGCTTCATTTAACAAATGTTCTTGCCAACGATGACGATTAATAGAGCGATTTTGATGAGTATCCGCTAATTTATCATAGTCATTTTTCGTGCCTAATAAACTATGAATATATAAGCCGGGAACACCTTCGAGGGCGAACATTATGGTATGAGCACAAATAAAACGTTCAAAATTCCAATGGTCTTTCCCTTTTACGGTGCCTTGCATTGCGTCATAAAGAGAAATGTTTAATTCATAGGCTTTTTGTTGACCGCTCTCTGTCGCTCGCCAAGATATTCTTCCACCAAAATTTTCAATGGCGGCAACTAATTCATTCAATTCTTGATCGTTTAGCAATCCCTCTGCAGGTCTTAAACCAATACCATCGTGTGAGGCGATAAAGTTAAAATACATCGTGCCATTTTGAGCTGGTGGCATACTCATTAACCAGCGTTTTAGATATAAACAGTTACCGGTTAATAGCGTGTTTATCAATAACGGCGGTAATGAAAAATTATAAATTCCATGAGCTTCGTTGGCATTACCAAAGTAAGTAAGATTTTGCGTATTGGGAATATTCGTTTCAGTAATAATAATTGCATCGGGTGTTTTTATTTCAATGAGCGTTCTTAATAATCTAACAATTTCATGTGTTTGCGGTAAATTTATGCATTTGGTACCAACCACTTTCCATAAAAAGGCGATAGCATCAAAGCGAAAAATTGTGATGCCGCTATCAAGGTATTGTTTTACGATGGCAACAAAGGCTTTTAATACCGCAGGATTTCTAAAATCAAAATCGACTTGGTCATGGCTAAAGGTACACCAAACAAATTTTTTCCCGTTATTTGTTTCAACTTCTTTGAGTAACGGTGATGTTCTTGGTCTGATCACCTCAGATAAGTTATTTTCTGGTAAAGCAGTATAGAAAAAATCACATCCTACGCCTTCGCCTTTTATAAAATTAGCAAACCATTGACTACGGCTTGAGCAGTGATTGATAACAATGTCTGACATAACGTTATAGTCTTTTGCTATTGCCGTTATATCAGTCCATGAACCCAGTGATTCATTCACCGATGAGTAGTCAATAACTGAAAAGCCATCATCTGAGCTATAAGGAAAAAAGGGTAAAATATGGACACTATTTACCTGCTGACTAATGGTATTATCAAGAAAACGTTTGAGTGTTTGTAAAGGCTGTTCATCCTCTTTAATAATACTGTCACCGTAGGTAATTAAACAGATATCACGCTCTGACCAGTTGTTTTTATGAGGAATGGGGAGTTCGTGCTTATCCGTAATTTCCATCAATTCAAGCAGGTCTTGAGCAAGGCTTGAAGTCTCTTGTGCTAAGGTAATATATTGATAAATAAAATCAAGTTGCTGTGTTATTTTTTGTTTAAGGGGCGAGTTATTATTTGCCATTGACATCATCCTTCTAAAGCTCGTTACTAAACTCTTGGTTATCTAATTCTACCGCTTCTTTTAATTGCGATAAAATATCAGGAACGGCACTAATAACACGATTCCAAGAGGGCATAAAAGGGGTTTCCATCGGTTGCTCTAAAAATATGTTACCCGCGGTTAAAATATTTTGGGCAAACATTTCTACTGACTTTTCTTCGGTGTGTAAATCTAATGATAAGCCATTCATAATGGCGTCATTACGATAAGTTTCAACGTAGTCTAAAGCAATACGATAATAGGTTGCTTTAAGCGTTCTAAACTTTTCAGCGGTAAACGTTTCACCTTGAGTTGCTAATTTTCGAATAAAGGCTTTGCTGATATCAATCGACATTTTTGATAACCCAGCTTCGGTATTTTCTAAGGATAAATCTTGATGTTTATGATCGTAATTATTGGCAATATCAACCTGACAAATATGGTTTGATGAATAATTACGGTACATTTCTGAAAGCACGCCAATTTCTAGCCCCCAATCACTGGGAATGCGAATATCTTTTAAAACATCTTTTCTAAAAGAAAACTCGCCTGCCAGTGGGTACAAAAAGCTGTCCATGTATTCTAAATAATCGCAATGACCAACGGTTTTCTTTAATGCTTTTATTAATGGTGTCACTAATAAGCGCGACACTCTGCCGTTAATTTTTCCATCTGCAATACGTGCATAATAGCCTTTAGAAAAATCATATTGAAAAAGTGGGTTGGCAACGGGATAGAGTAATTTGGTCAATAAATCACGTTGATAAGTTAAAATATCACAATCATGTAAAGCGATAGACTCAACTTTGTTCGACGCCAAAATATAGCCCATGCAATACCAAACATTTCTGCCTTTTCCTAACTCTTTTGGCGCTAACCCTAATGTTTGTAGTTTAGCGTCAAGCTCCTTTAATCGAGGTCCATCATTCCAAAGCACTCTATGGTGTTGTTTTAGCGTCGAAAAAAACGATAAAGCATGTTTGTATTGTGCTAAATCAGCTCTGTCTAAACCAATAACAATTTGTGATAAATACTTAACATCTTTTATTTTATTGATAATATCAGGCAGCGCTGCGCCTTCTAATTCAGAGAATAAAGACGGTAATATTAACCCCAAGGGACGCGTTTTTGAGAATGTTAATAGCTCAGCTTCCATATCTGCTGGATCTCGTTGCGCTAGATTATGTAATGTTGTCACCACACCATTTTGATAAAAATCAGTCATGGTTTATCTCCCATTAAATTAAATTGAATTAGGTCTAACTTGTTTTGGTACGGTTATCATTTGTTTTGGCATTAAGTGCTGCAGAGCTTCAGCCCAACCGGCAGGGCCAAAATTGGTTGTTTGATAAATTTGCGTTTGATTTATAAGTTTTGGAAAACCGTGCACAGGAGAGCGAACTTGTACTGCAATACTTGCTGCTTCTAACATAGCTATGTCATTTTCCCCATCTCCTAGGGCAATAGTACAAATGTTTTCTTCTTTATAATGATCTCTATAGCATTGGGTTAACCACTTTAGCGCTAAGCCTTTATCAGTTTTACCGCTGACGTGAAAAAAGCGTCCGCCTTGCAGTATTGTTGCTCCTAAAGTTTGGAGGTGTTTGATAAATACTTGTTTAGTTGCTTGAGAGCCAAACCAATGAATTGGCTCGCCATAGGCTCTATTTTTAGCTAATTTAGCGTCAGCTTGGTTTAGATTAGTCAGTTGTACTAGTTGCTTAACTGTCATTGACGAAAAACCTTGGTAAAGGTGGCGAAATTCTGGTGGCGTTTGTTCAATAATGTTCAACCAATGCTGTCTGGGTAAACAAAACGATTTAAGCCAATAATTTTGGTTGCTTTCTTCTTTATTTCCTTTTTTGTTTTCAGTATCTTGTGGTTGTTTTTTAAATAAACCATAAGGAATATAAACAGCAGCACCATTTTCAATAATCATCGGTGTATCAATGGTAAGCGCCTGTTGTAGCTTGACTACTTCGGCTAAGGTTTTGCTCGTTGTCAGTATAATAGGAATATTTGCTGACTTTAGTTGCTTGATAGTCGGCAATGCATCATCAAATTGATAGGTGTTATGATCAAGTAAAGTACCATCGAGATCAGAAAAAATTAAGGTGCGTGGTTCAGTCATTTTTCTTGCCTTCAATGGCGCGGTTAACTTGACGGTTTTGATCTAATAAAAAAAGGGAATCAGCCGTTTGCGCTAAAGTTTTTAAACCATGCTCAGTTAGTCGTTGAAAATACCGAATAAAATCTAACACTTGTGTATCATTCATTATTTTACATTGCTCAGTAATCGGCAATGATTGAGCAAGCTTTTGTTCTTGCTCTAAACGCCAGCGATAAACACAGTCAAATGAAGGGGCTTGCAAAACTACCCAATAGTTGATGAATGAATATAGTGGTTGATAATATTCAATTAATTGTTGGTTTACATAGTTTCGCCAAATACCTTGTTGATCTTTATGCTGTTCAAGCGCATTTATTGGTGTACTCAATTGGCTTTGTTCTTGCGCAGAAACTCCCCAACACCAACCTTCTACAATGATAATATCAACAGGAGCGTTTATATGTTGCCATTCATTTTTGTCATTCGGCTCATCGGTTGCCTTGTTAAATGTTGGGATTGCAATCGCTGGGCATTGATCTTTTAATTGACCTAATACTTGTTTTAGTTTGGTAATATTGTGGGTTCCCGGCACACCACGGGTGTTAAAGAGTGGATGAATGTTTTTAGCCACTTTATTTCGTTCACCGCTAGACAGATAAAAATCATCTAGCGACATAACAACAACATTTAATGCCAACGAGGTTGATAAATATTCAGCCATAAATGCTGAAAGTGTTGATTTTCCACTACCTTGACAACCGTTAACGCCGACAAAATACGGAGACTGTTCAGCTTTATACTGCTTGAAAATACGTTGTGTTAGCGGTAAATAATGATCGACAGCCAATTTGTTGAAATCGTCAGATAATTTATTTCTTTTAATAAAATCTGTAATCATTATTCATGCCCTTTAGCTATCACACTGAATGTTTACCAATCAATTTTTAGACCAATTATTAAAAACAAACCCATACTAATTGTAGGGCATTGAAAGTAAACTGTTTTTAAGTATGTTTGATAAAGTGTTTAAATGGTGGTTTTGAATCTTTCAGTAAAGGTTGCCACCTAAAAAAATATTTATTCACTACATTGGTGCGAATTTTCCATAACTATCAAGCAGGTCGCCGTTATTTAGCGGAACTAATATTTATTAATTAATTGTTTATAAAGGATGAAATGACTTAGACAAAAATAGAATTGTCGTACTATAATTATTTTTTAAGTTATAAATAAAAATAATAAAATGATGATCTTTGGCTGCTTTGGCTGATTTTGTTAAAATATTAGTTCAATGGATGGTGTTTTCTATGTTTAAAAAGCCGGTATTAATTCCGATAATATCTTTGTTTTCCGCATTACTTAGTGTGCTTATTGTCTATTTAAGTTTTGCGGTGGTGTCTAATACTATTATTCAGCTGCTGCTTGTTTTTATTTTAATTTCTGTTGGTCATTATTTACTTTTTCATACGCTGCATTCTTTACCTTTTAAGCAACAACAAACAGCTCAATTAAAATCATTGGGTATTGAAAATGCTAATTTAATGTTGGAAGATTTTTTACAACAGCAGCTTGAAGGTATTGCCAGTACAGGGAAAAATATTGATGACAAAGCAAGTGAGCTTGCGATTAATTCAGCAGAAGTGAGTTTTTTCTTAGATAAACTGAATCATGATATTAATAAATCAGGAGAAGATGTTGATAGTCTTGTTTCTGCAGCTGAGCTGTTGTCATCAAATAGTAAAGAAATAAAGGAAAACGCAACAGTCGCTTCTCAGCAGTCGAACAAAGCGATGGATGCAACGCAAGCAGGATCAGAGTCTGTTAGTAGTAACATGAACATTATTACGCAACTAAATGATGATGTGATAAGTGCTTCTGAAAGAATCAAATCGTTATCTCAAAAAACCCATGAAATACAAGATATTACCAATGTTATTGATGGCATATCAGCACAAACTAATTTATTAGCGCTTAATGCGGCTATTGAAGCTGCAAGGGCAGGTGAACAAGGGCGAGGGTTTGCTGTGGTTGCTGACGAAGTACGTGCTTTAGCATCAAAAACGGCAGAGGCAACGGATCAAATTGGTACCATGTTAGGTCAGGTTAATTCAGAAACAGAAAATACCACTATAGTGATGAATAAAATTGTTGGTCAAACTGAAAGTGTTGTTGGTAGTATGGAAAATCTTTCTGATTTATTAATAAATATTAATCAATTAATGTCTGAATCATCAGGTGCAAGCGATCAAATTAGTGTCGCATTACAAGAGCATAATTGCACTGCCGATGAAATATCCAGAGCTATTGCTAATTTACATAATTTTTTAATCAGTAAAGGAAAAGACACCCAGCATGTTTCTTCAAAAGCCGATAAACTTTCACAAGGAACTGAATCAATTTTTGTTGAGTTATCTCATTTTAATACTGATTCATTGATAGATAATATGTGTACAGTCGTTCAAAAATCGGCACAACAAGTCGTTTCATTATTTGAGAAAAAAATAGCATTAAATGAAATAAGTCAGCATGATTTATTTCATTTTTCGTATGAAGAAATTAAAAACACTTCTCCACTTAAATATACAACGAGTTTCGATAAGTTTACCGATAAACACCTTCCTAGCATTCAAGAACCAATATTAGAAAAACATAACGAAATTATTTATGCCGGTGCTGTTGATATAAACGGTTACTTCCCGACACACAATAAGTGCTTTACTAAAGCCTTAACCGGAAATCATGACGTTGACGTGCTACAAAATAGAACCAAAAGAATATTTGATGACCCAACAGGAATTCGCTGTGGTAAACACACGGATAAATTTTTATTACAAACGTATAAGCGTGATACCGGGGAAGTTATGCACGATGTTTCTGCGCCAATAGTTGTTAACGGTAAGCATTGGGGAGGATTTAGAATTGGCTTTAAAGCGAAATAAAGTTAGCAGAGATAACAATAAAGCCAATAGGGTATGAAGCGTATCCCTATAAATAAGGGTTAGGTGACAACGCTCGCACTTGTTCAAAGGTTGATGATGCCAGTGCTTTATCGGCAAGCGCGACACAATCGGCTTTTGTTAAAGTGCGAATTTGTGCTTTAACTTCAGGAATTGAAGGTATAGAAACACTTAACTCATCAATACCCAAGCCAATTAAAATAGGAACAGCTTGTGGATCTCCAGCAAGACCACCACAAATACCTGCCCATTTACCATACTTATGAGCAGCATCAGCCGTCATTTTAATTAAGCGCAGTACTGAAGGATGTAAGCCATCTGCTTTTGCGGCTAATTTAGGGTGACCGCGATCTATTGCCATAGTGTATTGCGATAAATCATTAGTGCCTATTGAAAAGAAGTCGACCTCTGCAGCAAATTGCTCAGCCAGTAGTGCCGCCGAAGGTACTTCAATCATAATACCTAGCGCAACAGGGGCTATATTTAATGCGGTTCGCTCCGCTTCAAAAATTGCTTTAGCTTCGCGCCATTCTTGTATATCGCCAACCATAGGAAACATAACATGTAAGTTGCCATGCAATGAAGCACGCAATAACGCACGAAGTTGGGTTCTTAACAGCTCGGGTTGCTCTAAACCTACGCGAATACCGCGCACACCTAAAAAGGGGTTTTCTTCTTCAGGTAAGGGTAAATACGCTAATGGCTTATCTCCACCAACATCTAAGGTGCGAATAATCACTTTATCGGTCGGTTTTACCGCATCAAGTACCGCTTTATAGGCTTGATACTGTTCTTCTTCTGTTGGTGGGGTTGTTCTATCTAAAAAGATAAATTCAGAGCGCAGTAAGCCTACCCCTTCTCCACCTAAGTTAGGTATATCAAGAGCTTCCGTTGGTTTGCCAACATTGCCAACGACCTCAATAGTGGCACCGTCATCAGTGGTTGCCTGTAGTTGACAAGCGGCTAACTCTTGCTCATGCCTACAACGCGTCTGTTCTTGGCGAATTTCAATTTGCGCTACATAGTCAGCGTCAGCATCAGTTTTTAAGGTGCCATTAGTGGCATCTAAAATAACCATAAGATCATTGTCTAACCTCATTATGCGCTTATCCATACCAACAATGGCAGGAATACCTAATGAGCGCGCTAAAATAGCAACATGGGAAGTTGCTCCGCCTAAAACAGTACAAAAGCCTTTAATGATAGAAGCATCTAAATTCGCCGTTATTGACGGCGTTAAATCTTCAGCAACAAGGATCGCACCTTGCGGAAACTCGGTTTCTCTTATTTCAATGCCTAAAAGAATTGCCAATACACGCTTACCGACATCAAGTAAGTCATTAGCACGACCAGCAAGCACTTCACTTGATAGTTCTGATAATGCTTTTGCTTGAGCTTTATAACTATGTTGCCAAGCATAGGGCGCAGATTTTCCAAGATTTAATTGATGCTCGACTAAATCAATTAATTCAGGATCATCAAGTAACTCAAGGTGGGCAATAAAAATTGCCGCTTTTTCAGGATCTTCTTGATGAAATTTACTGTAAAGGCGCTCAACAGCCAATTTACCTAAACGCAGTGCTTGCGTAAATATTTCTTGCTCTTGAGTTTTAAGAACAGCATATTCAACCACATCAAATTGTTGTTCTTCAATTCTAAAAATTCGACCAATAGCAAGCCCGGCAGAAGCACTTGTTCCTTTTAACAAGCTAATATCGCCAATAGGCTCATCTGCAATTGCAAGTGTTGCTTGTTGTGCTTGGGTATTCTCACTATCACTCATTGCTTTAACTTTAACATCTGCATTGGTATCAATATCAGCAATAGTAACAGGCATACAACCTTCATCACCAAGACCAGATTCAACTTGTGGAACAATTTTAGCCAGTGCCGCTTTTGCATCACTGCCAGTGGCAACGATAATAATGCTATCGCCATGAGTGCTATCAAGCTTTAATAAAGAGGTAACACTTTTCGCATTAGCGACTTTATCGCCTAGCTTCATTTCAATTTTAGCGGTAAATTCATTCGCTAATTGTACCAATACTGCGGCAGGTCTGGCATGTAACCCCGTTGGATTTGTTAAAGTAATAGGGTTTGAGCTCATTGAGTGCGAACTAAGGGGGGAGCTAACAGAGTTATGCGCATCATTTTGTGCAAGTGAATCTTGAGTTTCATGCAGGTGAACACAACATAACGCATCACCTACCGCAATTTCATTATTCGCTACTATGTCTATATGTTTGACTAAATCCATTGTTGAAACAACCATTTGCGTTAACAAATAGGGCGCTTTATTGGCAATAAGTTTCATATCAAACTCAATAAGTTTGTCACCTGCTTTTACGAGGTCACCACTGTTAACTTTGGTGGTAAAACCTTCACCATTAAGTTTTACTGTTTCAAGGCCAATATGAATAAGTACTTCAACATCATTGTGGGTTTTAATGGTGAGCGCATGAGCGCTTTTGTGAATAAAAACTATTTCGCCATCACAAGGGGCATATAACATACCTTCAAGAGGGTCAATGGAAGTACCGTCACCCACCATTTTTTCGGCAAATACCGGATCAGGCACTGCTGCTAGCGGAATGACCATGCCACGTAAAGGGGCAACTAAGGTTAATTTTTTATCTAAATTGCTCATATATTTTCCAAACTTATCAGTATGACTGGTTTATTTTATGGTTATGCTAATTTGCGAAACTCATCGGCAACAAATTCTACTTCAGTACCAACGATTACTTGTGCCGTTGTTTTATTCAGAATTAAAACACCCGCAGTAATTTTGGTTAAAGCGGTTTTGTCAATTAACGAACTGTCGACTACATCAAGGCGAAGGCGAGTAATACAGTTGTCTATCGCTGTTATATTTTCTTTGCCGCCGAGTAAAGGCAAAATAGCCGCCGCTAATTCTGCATGAGAACTAATGTTAACTTTTTCTAACGTGGCTTTATTACTGCTGTTAATTGGTGATTTTTTGGCCGAAGTACCCATTGTGCCGGTAGTATGCAAGGTGAGTGCATCGGCAATAAAAGCCGCTTGAGTGCCAATCACCAGTTGTGCAGAAGTGTTATCTAACGTTAAAAAACCAGGTATAAGGTTGTTTAATGTTGCTTCATTAAAATGGTTTGTGTCTTTAACATGTAAATGAATGCGAGAAATATCAGCGTTAACCTTGATAATATTTTCTTTACCTCCTAGCAAAGGTAATAGATCAGCTGCAAGTTTTACCTGGTTTTCGTTCACTCGAACTAACGCTTCTTCGTCATCCTCGCGACCGGGGGTTTTCATTTTAAATTTAACAATTAAAAAAGTAAAACTAAAATAATAAAGTGCAAAAAAAACAATGCCTTGAGCAATCAACATATACCAATTAACGGCAAGAGGATTTTTAGCGGAAAGCACAAAATCGACAAAACCAGCACTAAAGCCAAAACCAGATATCCACTGCATTTTGGCGGCAATAGCTAAAGAAATACCACTAAAAACAGCATGTAAAAAATATAATGGTGGCGCTAAAAACATAAAAGAAAATTCAAGCGGTTCCGTAACGCCGGTGAAAAATGAGGCAAAACCGGCGGCAATCATGATAGAAGATATTTTTGCCCTATTTTCAGATTTAGCCGTTTTAATAAACGCGAGCGCAGCCCCTAATAAACCAAACATCATAATGGGGAAGAAACCCGCTTGGTATATTCCCACAACCCCCTTAATAGACTCACCTTGTTCTGCAATGGTTTTTGCACCGGCTAGAAAATAAGGAATATCATTAATACCGGCAACATCAAACCAAAAAACTGAATTTAGCGCGTGATGAAGTCCAAAAGGGATTAATATACGATTGGTAAAACCAAAGATACCAGCTCCGGTAGCACCAAGCCCTTGCACGGACTCACCAAAGGTAACTAAAGTGCCGAAAATAGCGGGCCAAACATAAAGTAGGATAAATGATAAAGCAATCATGGCAAATGACATGATAATAGGAACTAAGCGTTTACCGCTAAAAAAAGACAGCGCTTTATGGAGTTGAACTTTATGGAATCGATTATAAAGTTCAGCGCCAATAACGCCGACAACAATACCAATAAATTGATTATTTATTTTGTAAAAAGCCGCAGACACTTCTGTTATTTCAATGCTTTGTAACATGGAAACACTCGTAGGCGACAGTAACGTTGTTACTACTTGAAAGCCAACAAGGCCGGTTAATGCTGCAGAGCCATTTTTGTCGGTAGACATGCCAAAAGCAATACCAATAGCAAATAGCATTGACATATTGTCAATGATTGCTGAGCCTGAGTTAATCATTAAGGCAGCAATCATACTATTAGTACCCCAACCTGTTGGGTCAATCCAGTAGCCAATACCCATTAAAATGGCTGCAGCGGGTAAAATAGCCACTGGGATCATGAGTGCGCGACCAATTTTTTGCAGGTAAGAAAACACCATGTTTCTCCTTATTTAATATTCAAACGTGAATCAAAAAAGCTTGTTTGAATCTATAATTTACGTTAAATGAAAACTGAACAAATTTCATTCTACATCAAAAATGACAGCGTTGTCATTTTTTATTTTGAATAATATTAACAAGTAGAAATGATCACAGCGTTATTGGGATTGATATTAACTATCTTAACAACCGCTAACGATCTCTTTAGTGACGATGCCACTCATTGCAAGCGCTTCATTTATTGGTAATTCGTTATTGCCCGCCAATAAGTAAATCACTTTTTTTCCTTGTTGCGCCAACTCTAATACATGTTGATAATTAATTAATATATTTGAGCTAATACATTGAGGAAATTTTTCTGCATCACGGCGTATATATTCTATCAAATTGACATTGACAGCCTCATCGTAAAAAACTGCGTCGGTAAACTGCATAGCTCTGTGGGCGTTCAATGTTAAGTTGTCTGGGTTGCCATCTTGGGTATGAATAAAGACAATCTCCCCTGAAGGTGGTGCTATTTCTTGTTTAATACTGGCAATTAATTGTTGCTCAGCGTGTTGTTGATTACCGTCAAGAATCGCTTGACCAATAGGGCCTCTTAAGGTGTTCTCCCAAAAACTTCGTCTGTTACGTAAGCCTTTTACCCGCGCTTTAACATGATCGCGAAATTTATGAGAAAAGCGGGCCAGTTTTCCATAGTCTTGCGGCAGCATTTTTTCAATTTGCTCGCGTAACATACGAATAAGAATAGGTGAACTTCCTGAACTAGATAGCGCAATAATCATTGGGCTTCTATCAATAATTGCCGGCGTAATATAAGTACAAAGCTCAGGCTGATCTACCACGTTGACTAAAATATTAAGCGCCGTTGCTTCAGTCGATATCTTTTTATTCACTGTTATGTTATCGGTTGCGGCAATAACTAAGGTGGCATTAGCTAATTGACCCGTTTGGTAGTTATGTTGTTGCCATGTTAATTGATGAACCGAAATTAAGCGCGCCACGGTATTACAGGTATGCTCTGCTATTACCGTAATATTAGTTGTTGATTTTAATAGTAATTCAATTTTTCGCGCGGCAACATCGCCACCACCAACAACAATAGCCGATATTTTGTTTGCATCGAGAAAAACAGGAAAATATTTCATGGCATCGCCTTATATAGGAATAATATACCCAAACCACTCCTAGCTGAATCCTGCATCTTCAAGTGAAACGGGTATATAATGCTATCACGATCAAATACCTAAAACCTCGTTAATTGCTTATCTCTTGTTAGGTTATTTAATTAATTTGTTCCTACTTTAACTTCAATGAATGGTAAACTATCAAGTTATATTATTTTGTTTATAGTAAACATTGATAGAGAATGAAAAATGCCTTGGATACAACTTAGATTAAGTGCAGATGAAGATAGCGCTGAAAAATACAGTGATTGGTTATCGGCTTGCGGTGCTCAAGCGGTTACTTTTATTGACGCGCAAGACACGCCTATTTATGAACCACTACCGGGCGATGAGGTGATTTATTGGTCAAATACCGTGGTAATGGGCTTATATGATGCCAGTCATGATATGGATAAAGTGATTAGTTATTTACAAGGCATTCACCCTGACAAAGCGAATATGCACTACAAGTTAGAACAATTAGAAGATAAAGATTGGGAACGTGAGTGGATGGATAACTTTCATCCGATGAAATTTGGCGAACGTTTGTGGGTTTGTCCAAGTTGGCGTGAAGTGCCAGATCCTACCGCGGTTAATGTTATGTTAGATCCCGGACTTGCTTTTGGTACAGGTACACACCCCACAACAGCCTTGTGTTTAACTTGGCTTGATGGTTTAGATTTACAAGGTAAAACCGTGGTTGATTTTGGTTGCGGATCTGGAATTTTATCTTTAGCCGCGCTTAAATTAGGCGCGAAAAAAGTTATTGGTATTGATATTGACCCGCAAGCATTACAGGCCAGTTTAGCGAATGCTAAGCGTAATAAGGTTGATGACCGATTGGCGTTATATTTACCGAAAGATTTACCACAACATTTATCACCAGAAAAATCAGCAATGAAAGCAGATGTTGTGGTGGCTAATATTTTAGCAGGGCCACTGCGTGAGTTAGCACCTACTATTATGGAATTTGTCGGTGATAAAGGCTTGTTAGCATTATCAGGTGTGTTAGAAGAGCAAGCGCAAACGTTACAAACACTGTATGGTCAATGGTGCGATATGAAGCCTGTTACGGTGCAAGAAGAATGGGTTCGTTTGAATGGACAACGGAAGTAGTTTTTAGCCATGTTATTGTTAAATGTTGCCGAATAAACCCTTCTTTAGGGCTCTACACAAACGCCCATACTTGTGAAGCTCACTTTTATCACTGCTATTAACTATTTTTATATTAATCAATCTATTACATGCCTATTTAGATGGATCAGGAGTCAGTTGTAATCGTCATCTTCGAGATGTGTTAATCGAAGATCTAGGTGTTTTTATACTTAGCTTCCCGATTAAAACACCACGGGAATGACTAACCAGAGCGATGCGCGATGCATTATCATTTAAGTGATAGTATTTTGGCACGAGAGACTCGTATTTTATAAAATAAAAATTGACGCGGCTGTTATAACACTAGCGTCAATATTGGTTTTTCCTTAAGCGGAAATTCTTGCTTATCTAATGCGGCTAACTTATCTAATATCGCTTGGTTTGGTTTCATCTTCTCGCTGGGCGGTATCACTAAAGTGGTGTGCATAAATAATTCAGCATCAATTAAATCAACCAACTCGATATGTTCAGCGCGCATAGTTTCTATGGGTAACACTTTAGCTTGATACAAAATCACTTGATGATCAGCAGGGTAGTTTTCAAGTAATAAATTGACTAATACTTGCCGGTAAGCTTTTCCTGTTGAGAACTTAGCAATTGATTTATCGCCAGCTAAGCCGACTTGCCATAAAATAAGGTGAGCTGAAGGGTCAACATTTCGTTTATAAAACATAAATTGACTTGCTTCATAATGCGCACAGCCGGTAGTACCAGGGTCAATGCCTAAATCAGCAAATAAACAATCTTCTGCAGAAATACCGGGTTCCATGTGAGCATTAATGTTTTCAAGTTTTGCTTGCTTAATGGCCTTATGTGCTACACAGGCAAAGACACCGGGATGACCGTAAAAAGCCCCTACCACTTTTTTACCGGCACGTACTTCAGTTAATAAAGCTTCTACCATTTCTCGGTAAGTAATATTTCTATTTTTACCTTCTTGATAATAGCATTGTAAACTACGCACATCGTGATGCATTTCATCAATCCAACGCTCAGTAATACCACTAGACATTAAAGAAAAAACAACATCAGCTTGCTCGATGTGACTTTTTGCTATTGGGCTTATATGGGCACCTAAGGTCATGCCGGTACCAACACAAACTAAACTTGCTGACATGTAATGTAGTCCTTGTTATCAATTTGCTATGATTTTCTATTACGCAAGTACTTATTACTCGTTAATAAGTACTTGCGTAATGATTTGTTGTTGCCATTGTTCTTTGCGGCAGTATTCAAAATAATCGGTTGACTCTTTTGATTGTAATTCGGGATTAAAGACAAAACCAAGCTTTTTTATAAAACGTTTTGTCGCCAAATTCTTCTTGGCATAAAAAGCATTAATTTGTTTCACCAATAAATAATGAAAAGCATACTCTATTAACGCACCCATTGCCTCTTCTGGAAAAAGCTGACCATTGGCTGTTGTTAATAACATAATACCAATGTCAGCTGCATTAATCTCAGGGGTATGAAAGTGTTCATTTTTAGTATTGCGCCAATGCAATGCTTGAATGCCAATAGGTTTATTATCAGATAAAGAAATTATTACCCAAGTTATTATACTGGGTTTTGGTTTTTTCATTATTGTTAAGGTGCGATTAAAAGCCGCTTTTGCCTTTTTTTCACTAAGCGTGCAACCAATACTTCGCATCACTTTATTATCAGTATAAAGGCTGACATATAATGCTTCATCTTGTTTGGTTAAGGGTTTAATTAATAATCGTTCAGTGGTAAAGCGGTGCATATTATGTATTCTTCATTATTTCTCTGGGGTACTTTGGTAACATACACTAAATGTCTGATAAAAAGTGGCATAAACCACATTAATTATTTCAATAGCGATGTATCAAACGGTTAATGAATTGTACGAAAACTAGTCGCATTAAAGATTTGGCAAAAGTCAATATCAAAAACATGAAAAAAATCAAAGTTTGTTCAAATTCTATGCTTTTCAAGTGCTCAAAAAACACGTAAACTGAGCGCCCTTTTAGCAGGTAGCTTAAAAAATAATCAGTGTTAACGTAGTCAGTATTAAAGTAATCAGTTTAAAAAAGTAAATATCTTGAAGATAGGCCCATACCAATTAACTAGTAATGTTCTTCTTGCTCCAATGGCGGGAATAACCGATCAGCCTTTTCGAGAGGTCTGTTGTCGATTAGGTGCAGGATTAGCGGTATCTGAAATGCTTTCGTCAAATCCGAAAGTGTGGCATACCCAAAAATCTAAGCTAAGAATGCTGCATAGTGAAAATGCGGGTATTCGCAGCGTACAAATTGCGGGTAGTTGTCCAGATGAACTTGCTTTTGCAGCGAGGGTTAATGCTGAAAATGGTGCTCAAATTATTGATATCAATATGGGCTGCCCAGCAAAAAAGGTAAATAAAAAATTAGCGGGTTCTGCTTTATTAAGAGAACCAACACAGGTTGAACGTATTGTTCGATCGGTGGTTGAGTCGGTAAATATTCCGGTAACGTTAAAAATTCGCACTGGTTGGTGTGAAAATACCCGTAACGGTATTGAAATAGCAAAAATTGCTCAAGAAAACGGTATTGCCTCATTAGCAGTGCATGGTCGAACTCGTAATGACTTTTATAAAGGCAATGCTGAGTACGATACCATTAAAGCAATTAAAAAAGCGGTTTCAATCCCAGTGGTAGCAAATGGTGATATTACGTCGGTAGAAAAAGCTGAACAGGTTTTAAGTTATACCGGCGTTGACGCTATTATGATAGGTAGAGGCGCTCAAGGACGTCCTTGGATTTTTCGAGAAATAAATCATTTCTTAAAAACGGGAACTCAACTACCAATTATCTCATTGGATGAGACTCGTTCAATATTAGTTGAACATATAAAGGTATTACACCAGTTTTATGGTGATTTTATGGGTGTTCGCATCGCCCGAAAACATGTGTCTTGGTATATAAATTCACTTGTTTTAGCAGAAAAAGGTTTTAGTCAGTTTTTTACACTTGACCAAGGTAAAGCCTTTAGGGCTATTTTTAATGGTTTATCGTCAACAAGTGAACAGCTTGACGCATTAAACTTTTATTTTGATGATTTAAACTCAGTGAATTAAATAATTATTTCATTCGGTATCATTATAATCATTTTATTTTTTACTTAAATTTATAAAGAGTTGTACACTTATGTTCGAACAAAATATTTCTTCTCCATTTATCACTGGCGATATTCAAACTCAAACAAAAACTTCACCGTTGCGTAGCCAAGCTAAAATAGCTATCAGTAACTATTTATCTCAACTTAATGGTAATGATGTTGATGATATGTATGACCTTGTACTGAGTGAAATTGAAGCGCCAATGTTAGAAGAGGTAATGATGTATACTCGCGGTAATCAAACCCGAGCAGCTAATTTACTAGGTATTAATCGTGGTACTTTACGTAAAAAATTAAAAAAATATGGTATGAACTAAGCCAATATTTTTATAAAAAGCACCTTCGGGTGCTTTTATGTTTTTAATCACTCTAATTTTTCAGGTAACGTTGCAAGTTAGTGCTACCCGTTACTGGTAATAGTCTAGCCGTAGGTTACAACTAAAAAGGTAAATAATTGATGGATAACCCTCGTCCAATTAAACGCGCACTATTAAGTGTTTCTGATAAAAATGGCATTGTTGAATTTGCTCAACGCTTAAGTGAGAAAGGTGTTGCACTTCTTTCTACCGGCGGTACTGCAAAATTGTTAGCAGACAATGGTATTAAAGTTACCGAAGTTTCTGACTATACTGGGCACCCTGAAATTATGGATGGTCGAGTTAAAACATTGCACCCTAAAGTACATGGCGGTATTTTAGCGCGTCGTGGTACAGATGAAGCGGTAATGACAGAAAACGATATTAGTGCAATTGATATGGTAGTGGTTAATCTATATCCTTTTGCAAATGCGGTAAGTGATGAAAATTGTACGCTAGAAAATGCCATTGAAAATATTGATATTGGCGGGCCTGCCATGGTACGTGCTGCAGCAAAAAATCATAAAGATGTCACCATTGTTGTTAATGCAAGTGATTATTCGCGTGTTATTGCTGAAATGGATAACAACAATGATTCATTGACCTATCAAACACGCTTTGATTTAGCCATTGCGGCTTACGAGCACACAGCAAGCTATGACGGTATGATTGCTAATTACTTTGGTCAAATGTTGCCGGCTTACGGTGACAAAGATTCAGAGGCAAGTTTGACCAACAAGCAAAAATTCCCACGTACTTTTAATAATCAATTTATTAAAACTCAAGATTTACGTTACGGTGAAAATTCTCATCAAGATGCGGCTTTTTATGTGGAAGCAAGCCCTGAAGAAGCGTCAATTGCAACATCTAAGCAATTACAAGGTAAAGCACTATCTTATAATAATATTGCTGATACCGACGCTGCTTTAGAATGTGTGAAAGAATTTGATGAACCTGCTTGTGTTATTGTCAAGCATGCTAATCCATGTGGTGTTTCTATTGGTGATAATATTTTAGCTGCTTATGAAGGTGCTTATAAAACGGATCCAACATCAGCATTTGGCGGCATTATTGCCTTTAACCGAGAGTTAGATGCCGATACGGCTGAAGCAATAGTTTCTCGTCAATTTGTCGAAGTGATCATCGCGCCAAGTATTTCTGATGCCGCAGCACAAATTGTTGCCGCTAAGCCAAACCTTCGTTTATTAGAATGTGGTCAATGGTCAACCCAAACAACAGGTTTTGATTACAAACGTGTTAATGGTGGCTTGTTAGTGCAAGACAGAGACCAAGGGAAAGTAGCGAGTAATGAATTAAAAGTAGTTACTAAGCGCCAACCAACGACAGATGAAATGCGAGATTTACAATTTTGTTGGAAAGTTGCTAAATATGTAAAATCTAATGCCATTGTTTATGTTAAAAACAGCATGACTATTGGTGTTGGTGCCGGTCAAATGAGTCGCGTATATTCTGCTAAAGTTGCCGGTATTAAAGCCGCTGATGAAAATTTAGAAGTACAAGGCTCTGTTATGGCGTCAGATGCATTCTTTCCATTTCGTGATGGTTTAGATGCCGCCGCAGCAGCAGGAATAACAGCGGTAATACAACCGGGCGGTTCCATGCGTGACAATGAAGTTATTGCCGCTGCAGATGAACATAATATTGCGATGGTATTCACCTCTATGCGTCACTTCCGCCATTAATCTTGTTTCTTGTCGCTGTTAAACTTAATTTCTGCGTCAAAAGTACTCACTGACTAGCGTCAGCTCCGTGCTTTTTTCTTGAACTTAAGTCGAACAGCTTAAAGAAAGGTAATTATAAGTTGTTATAATTAATTTCTGCGTCAAAAGTACTCACTGACTAGCGTCAGCTCTGTGCTTTTTTCTTGAACTTAAGTCGAACAGCTTAAAGAAAGGTTATTATAAGTTGTTATAATTAATTTCTGCGTCAAAAGTACTCACTGACTAGCGTCAGCTCCGTGCTTTTTTCTTGAACTTAAGTCGAACAGCTTAAAGAAAGGTTATTATAAGTTGTTATAATTAATTTCTGCGTCAAAAGTACTCACTGACTAGCGTCAGCTCCGTGTTTTTTTCTCGAACTTAAGTCGAACAGCTTAAAGAAAGGTTATTATAAGTAGTGTTGATTTATTAGATAACAAATGAATTCAGCACTGCTTGTTTATCTAAATTTTGCTATAACTAGTGGTCTACATTATTAATTAACGGAGAAATTATGCTAACAACAATAAAATCCTTTTTAATGACTTCAACGCTTGCTTTAGGTGCACTCTCAAGTTTCGCTTTATTAGCGCATGCAGAACATGAGAATAAATTGGTGAAACCGTCAGGAAAGTCGTTTATACAGGCGCTTAATGGTGATCATCGTTCAGCAAAAAATAAAGCGCGAGATCAATATAGACACCCGGTTGAAACCCTAAACTTTTTTGGTTTTAAACCAACAATGACCGTGGTTGAAATTACCCCCGGTGGTGGTTGGTACACTGAAATTTTAGCGCCCGCGTTAAAAGGCTCAGGTAAACTATATGGCGCCCACTACCCTGATACCGGCGAAGATAGTTATGCCAGTAAATCCCGTAAAAAATTAGAAAGAAAACTCGCCTCAAATGCCGTTTTTAGTGAAATGGTATTAACGGATTTTGTCCCGCGTAAACAAAGTCAGTTAGCACCGGCAGGTAGTGCTGATTTAGTGCTTACGTTTAGAAATTTACATAATTGGCAAGATGCAGGTGTTGAGCAAGTCTTTAAAGATGCTTTTACTGCGCTTAAACCCGGCGGAATATTAGGAGTGGTTGAACACCGATTGCCAGCAGGTTTATCGCCTGAAAAAGCCGTGGGTTATGTTTCTGAAACTAAAACTATTAAACAAGCTAAAGCGGCGGGTTTTCGTTTTGTTGCGGCGAGTGAAATAAATGCTAATGCAAAAGATATGGCACAGCACCCAAAAGGGGTTTGGACTTTACCGCCAGTGTTAAAATTAGGTGAAAAAGATAAAGCAAAATATTTAGCGATTGGTGAAAGTGATCGCATGACCTTAAAATTTGCTAAACCAGAAAAATAAATAACTATTTAGTAGTGAGTGAGCATATTCCCTTGAGAATAATGACCTAAAATCTCACCGACAAAATTTGAAAAAATATTAAATTAGGAAGTCATAAATGAAAATCTTAGTTATTGGTGGTGGCGGTCGTGAACACGCATTAGCGTGGAAAGCTGCACAATCAAGTCAAATTACTAAAGTCTTTGTAGCACCGGGAAATGCGGGTACTGCAACCGAAGAAAAATTAGAAAACGTAGCGCTAGACATAAGTGATAATGACGCTTTAGTGGCTTTTGCTAAAAAAGAAAATGTTGCGCTAACGATTGTTGGCCCCGAGCAACCTTTAGTTGATGGTGTTGTTGATGCTTTTCAAGCACAAGGTTTAGTGATCTTTGGACCAAGTGCCAAAGCGGCTCAACTTGAAGGTTCAAAATCATTTACTAAAGACTTTTTAGCCCGCAATAAAATTCCAACCGGCAGTTATTCTAACTTTACCGAGGTTGATCCTGCTTTAGCGTATGTACGTGAACAAGGCGCGCCTATTGTTGTTAAAGCTGATGGTTTGGCGGCAGGAAAGGGCGTTATTGTTGCTTTAACCTTAGTTGAAGCAGAAGATGCCATTCAAGATATGTTAGCAGGTAATGCTTTTGGTGATGCCGGTCATCGTGTTGTTATCGAAGAGTTTCTTGAAGGCGAAGAGGCCAGTTTTATTGTTATGGTTGACGGTAAAAATGTATTGCCTATGGCAACTAGTCAAGATCATAAACGCGCACTTAATGGTGATTTAGGCCCTAATACCGGCGGCATGGGTGCTTATTCTCCTGCGCCAGTAGTAACACCGCAAATTCATGATCGCATTATGTCAGAAGTTATTATGCCTACGGTTGAAGGTATGGCGGCTGAAGGAGCACCTTATAGTGGCTTCTTATATGCCGGTTTAATGATTGCCGAAGATGGTACGCCTAATGTGATTGAATATAACTGTCGTTTTGGTGATCCTGAAACTCAACCTATTATGATGCGTTTGCAATCTGACTTAGTTGAACTCTGTTTAAGCGCTTGTCGTGGTGAGCTTGATAAAACCACCATTGAATTTGATAGCCGAGCCGCAGTAGGTGTTGTTTTAGCCGCTAATGGTTATCCCGCTGACTATCCTAAAGGTGATGTGATTTCTGGGCTTGATACTAATACCAATGTATTAGCGAAAACATTTCATGCCGGCACTAAGCTTAATGAGCAAGGAGAGGTTATTACTAATGGTGGTCGGGTTTTATGTGCTACGGCGTTAGGTGACAATGTCACGCAAGCACAGAAGTTAGCTTATGAACTATTACATCAAATTTCTTGGCAAGGCGTTGGCTACCGTACAGATATCGCTTACCGCGCTATTGCTAGAGAAACATGTAATTGAATCACAAAAAGTAAAGCATAAATGTCTTTAAAGTTAACGTGAAAACGACTAAAATAAGGCAATAAGTAATTTTATACCAAATTTGTTAAAATTTTATTATTAGGAAGAAAGATCTATGACTAAAATCTCTGAAGTTGTAAAACCTGGTGTTATCACTGGTGATGATGTTCAAAAAGTATTTGCAGTTGCAAAAGAAAATAAATTTGCACTTCCCGCGGTAAACGTTGTTGGTTCTGATTCAATCAATGCAGTACTAGAAGCAGCTGCTAAGGCTAAAGCGCCAGTTGTAGTTCAGTTCTCTAACGGCGGTGCAGCATTTAACGCAGGTAAGGGCCTTAAACTTGAAGGTCAAGAAGCCGCTATTCTTGGTGCAGTTTCAGGTGCAAAACACGTTCACGCAATGGCAGCTGCTTACGGTGTTCCAGTTATTCTTCATACTGACCATGCAGCTAAAAAATTGCTTCCTTGGATTGACGGACTATTAGATGCATCTGAAGCACACTTCAAAGAGACGGGTGCACCACTATTCTCTTCTCACATGATCGATCTTTCAGAAGAGCCACTTGAAGAAAATATCGCAACTTGTGCTAAATACCTAGAGCGTATGTCTAAAATGGGCATGACACTAGAAATCGAACTAGGTTGTACTGGTGGTGAAGAAGATGGCGTAGATAACTCTGATATGGATGAGTCTTTACTTTACACTCAACCTTCAGAAGTTGATTACGCATACGTTGAATTATCAAAAATCAGTCCTCGTTTCACTATCGCTGCTTCTTTTGGTAACGTACACGGTGTGTACAAACCAGGTAACGTTAAATTAACTCCAACTATCTTACGTGATTCTCAAGCATACGTTTCAGAAAAGCACGGTATTGCTTCTGACGCATTAAACTTCGTATTCCACGGTGGTTCTGGTTCTTCTGAAGCAGAAATCCAAGAGTCTATCGGTTACGGCGTTATCAAAATGAACATTGATACTGATACACAGTGGGCTTGTTGGGACGGTATCCGTACTTATGAAGCTGCTAACCGTGATTTCTTACAAGGTCAAATCGGTAACCCAACGGGTGATGATGCTCCTAACAAGAAATACTACGATCCACGTGTTTGGTTACGTTCTGGTCAAGCATCAATGGTTGCACGTTTAGAGAAAGCTTTCGCTGACTTAAACGCTGTAGACGTACTATAATTTAGCCTAGTTAAATTAAGTATTGTAAGCCTGCTTTAAGCAGGCTTTTTTTTGCCCTGCGAAGCTAGAAACCCGATAGGCGGAAAGAAGCCTTATCACCTCGACTTAGGGGTAGGTGTTTCTCCTGAAATATCTGTATTTCCGCCACCCATGGCGGTCAAGCCATATGGGGCTTACCTAATAAAAAGCTAATAGGGAGCTAGTGCAGTAATAACTGAGGAAGCCTGGCATCTAAACTTACTTGTAGGTAAGTGGCTTAAATTCAAGAATAAACTCAAAGTTTAATGTTGGTGTGAGGTGGCAGGTGCACCTGTAATAGGGGAGCCAGTGTCTAAAAAGCAATAGATCTTCGAATAGAAACATCGAAGATGAAGTTTACAACAAAAACCTGATTTATCGACATAGGCATGTCAAATTAATTATTTGCCATTACCTAATTAGTAGGTTAACTTGACCACTTACTTAGCACGAAAATAGAAGGATAAATTGATGTTAATAAGCAACTTAGAAATAATTCCAGGTAAAAATATTGTTGAACACTTCGGCTTAGTACAAGGTAGTACTGTGCGAAGTAAGCATGTTGGTAGGGATATCATGGCGGGTTTAAAAAATATCTTTGGTGGCGAACTCATTGGTTATACCGAGTTATTACAGGAAGCTCGTGAAGAAGCCGTTAATCGTATGAAGCAGCAAGCACAAGCTATTGGTGCCAATGCGGTGGTCAATGTGCGTTTTTCAACCTCGTCAGTAACTCAAGGTGCTGCGGAGTTATTTGCTTATGGCAGTGCAGTAACCGTGGAGTAGTATTATGGAAGCGCTACAATATCAAATTGGTACCGGTTTCGTTTTATTATTGCTTGGTTATTTTTTTGGTCGTTATTTTGAGAAAAAACACTTTGAATCAATTATAAAAAGAGAAGCCGAGTATGCTAGCGTCATAGCCATTACCACAAAAACAGTGCCGTTAATTGAGCAAACAAACTCGGCAATGTTAGTGACTGGCAGTGTGGTGATTTCTGTCGATTATTTCAAACGATTTTTAGCGATGTTACGCTCAATTTTGGGTGGCAGAATAACGGCTTATGAAACCTTATTAGATAGAGCTAGACGTGAAGCTATTTTAAGAATGAAGCAAGAAGCACGGTCATATAATGCGACTAAAATTTTCAATATAAAACTTGAAACAGCTTCAATATCAAAAAATGCAAGCGGTAATATTGGCTCTATAGAAGTGTTTGCTTACGGCACTGCATTAATTAACGTTAACTAAACGAATGTTGAAAGCGCTGTGAGATATTCCAATCCTAAAATACCTGAAGGTATTAACACCAGTGAAGAAAGTCCGTTAAAAGAATTTGCGGTGCTCATTACGGGTGTGGTTGCCTTGGTTATATTGTTGGCAGTTATGCTCAGTTTTATTTTAGACTGGGCTACGCAATACATTCCCTTTAGTTATGAGCAAGCCTTGGCCAAGCCTTTCGTTGAAGAATTCTCGAATGAGCGAGGAGACATCGATAATTATTTGCAAGACTTAGCCAATAAAATCACACCGTTATTGTCTATGCCTGATGATATGGTAATTAACGTGCATTATGTTGATCAAAGCGTTGTTAATGGCATGGCAACGCTTGGCGGAAATATTTTCATTTATCGAGGTTTGTTGGAAAAACTACCCAGTGAAAATGCGCTGGTTATGTTGTTAGCGCATGAAATTTCTCATGTGAAATTTCGTCACCCATTAAAATCACTTAATAAAAGCATAATCATCAATTTGTTGATGGTACTGATTGCAGGGCAAAGTAATAGTGATATTTCAGGCTTATTATCTGATACAAGCTTGCTAACACTGTTAAGTTTTAGTCGAAGTCAGGAGCAAGCATCTGATCGTGAAGCAATTGTTGTTACTCAAGCGTTATATCAGCACACCCAAGGTTCAACTGAATTATTTACCGTGTTAAAAAGCAGTGAGCAATCAACGTTGCCAACGGTTTCATTATTTAATTCTCATCCTGATATTGAAGTGCGAATTAAACTTATTGAGAAAATGGTTATAGAAAATCATTGGCGCAGTAATGGTCAAATAACCCTTATCCCCAAAAACATAATTGAGCAAATAAATCGAAAAAATTTAGATGATAGTGAAGAAAATAAATAGTTGAAGTTAATTGTTTATAGTTGATTTAAAACGGTTGAACTAGCTATAGTTATATTGCTTGATTAACTGTTTAGTTTTGAAATTTCATTTTGAAGTAGTTTAGGTAATTTTATATGCAATTTAATGAACACGGACATTATCAATTAGAAAGCGATGGTAATATTATTTTTTATCGTATTACCGGCAGTTGGAATTATGAGGCTTCAGTGTCTTGTATTAAAGATATAAACCAATGCTTTGAAGAAATAGACAATCAACCCGTGATGATGATTGTTGATACTATTGATTTCGAAGGCAGTTTAAACGAAGGCTATTTATTATGGTCAGAAGCAACGGTTGATTGGCTTAAGCGTAACTTAACTCACTTTATTCGTATTGATAATGTCAATACCGCGCATTATAAATTGTTCGTTGCTAGAATGGATGCCGCATTGAAAGAAAAAACCACTTTTAATTTAGCGCACTGTTTTGATGAGGCTATTCAAAAAGCGCATGCGCTAGGTTTTTCAGGTTTTGAAACGTCAGAAAAATCTTGAGTTAATCTTGAGTTGATATTGAGTTAAAAAAGGGAAGAATGAAAAAAAAATTATTACAGTGGTGGCATACCGATTGTCAATTTTGTCGAAAGGCAAGGTTGATATTACTGTGGCTTATACTAATGTTAGTGGTAGATTATTTTTGGTTTCGGCTGCTTTTTTAACGGCATTATTTGAGGAATAATATAATGAACTCAATACTCGGCTTAAAATGGATTGACTCGTTAGAAATTGCTTTAGATTTAATAGAAAAACACCCAGAAGTTGATCCTTTAACATTACACTTCACCCAACTAAGGCAATGGGTGCTTGAACTAGAACGTTTTAATGATGACCCAGACCATTGCGGTGAACGTGTGTTAGAAGCGATTCAATTAGCATGGATTGATGAAGTAGATTAAACCTTAAAAAAAGTATCACTTGCCTTAACCGTTATTATTCCAACCTTATCTTCTTTTCTGCATGATAAATTTCAACTATACTCTAGCTATCTATTAATAAAGACTTTTTTATTATTTGTGAAAATAATAAAACATAAGTAGCAATATAAGCCCATGATCTCATCTAAGCGTCCATTATATATTCCTTACGCAGGATCAATTCTGTTAGAAACCCCTTTACTCAACAAGGGCAGTGCCTTTGATAAAGAGGAGCGAATAAACTTTAATTTAACGGGGTTGCTACCACCAAGATTTGAAACAATAAAGGAACAAGTTGATAGAGCTTATCGACAATATAGTAGCTTTCGCACCAATATGAATAAGCATATCTACCTTCGAGCTATTCACGATAACAATGAAACCTTGTTTTTTCGGTTGGTACAAGCACATTTAGCCGAAATGATGCCTATTATTTATACGCCTACGGTAGGTGATGCTTGCGAGCAATTTTCTGATATTTACCGAAACTCTCGTGGTTTGTTTATTTCTTATGAAGATCGCTTTTATATTGATGATATTTTACGTAATGCCACTAAAAATAAAGTGAAAGTTATTGTAGTCACTGACGGTGAACGCATATTAGGGTTAGGCGACCAAGGCATTGGTGGCATGGGCATTCCTATCGGAAAATTGTCTTTATACACGGCGTGTGGAGGTATTAGCCCAGCGTATACCTTGCCAGTAATGTTAGATGTAGGCACTAATAATCAAAAATTGCTTGATGATCCTATGTATATGGGATTGCGCCAAGAGCGTATTGGACAAGCTGAATATGATGAGTTTTTAGAGCTTTTTATTAGCGCCGTTAAACATCGTTGGCCACATGTATTATTGCAGTTTGAAGATTTTGCTCAACCTAATGCCATGCCATTGTTGCAGCGCTATAAAGAAGAAATTTGTTGTTTTAACGACGATATTCAAGGAACAGCAGCGGTTACCGTAGGAACCTTACTTGCTGCTTGTCGAAGTAAAGGCGTTAAATTATCCCAATTAAAAGTGGCTTTTGTTGGCTCTGGATCCGCAGGTTGTGGTATTGCAGAACAAATTATTACTCAAATGATAAGTGAAGGTTTAGCACCATTACAGGCACGTAGCCAAGTATTTATGGTAGACCGATTTGGTTTGTTAACCCAAGGAATGTCTGATTTAAGAGATTTTCAACAAAAACTGGTACAAAGTAAATTAGCCCTTGAGCACTGGCATATTGCCGGTGAGTTTGCATCACTTGTTGAAGTGATGCATGGCGCTAAACCAGATATTTTGATTGGTGTTTCAGGGCAGTCAGGCTTATTTACTGAAAAAGTTATTAAAGCGATGAAGCAACACTGCGCAATGCCGATTGTTTTTCCATTAAGTAATCCGTCGAGACAAGTTGAAGCAACGCCTAGCCAAGTTATTCATTGGACACAAGGGGAGGTTATTATTGCCACTGGCAGCCCATTTGAACCGGTTGAGTATCAAGGTAAAACTTATCCAATAGCGCAATGTAATAACAGTTATATTTTCCCCGGTATTGGTTTAGGCGTTGTGGCGGCCAATATTAATCGCATTACCGATGAAATGTTATTGGTTGCGAGTGAAACGTTAGCTGCGGCATCACCCCTAGCGAATACGAAAGAAGGTGAATTATTACCCCCGTTAACAGAAATAGCTCAACTGAGTAAGCAAATTGCTTTTGCGGTTGCTAAAGTTGCTTTTGAACAAGATTTAGCGTTAGCAATCACCGATGAACAGTTAACGTTGAAAATTGAACATAATTTTTGGCAACCAGAATATCGTCAATATCGAAGAACGAGTGTGTAGTTAATTTTATCGAACACCACAATTCATAACCTGTCAGTTACAAAGGTAAACAACTAAGTTGATAGTGATTGTTAAAATATCACCATGAATTTAAATTGACAGGTGCCTATTATGGTTATTCAAAGAGTTTCATCGATAAATACCAATAATTTTGATGCAATAAAGCAAAATGCGTTAACGACTTTATCTGATGTAAAAAAAAGTGACGGTGAACTTTTAACACCAGAACAAAAAAACACCTTACAAAATGACGCTAACGATAAAATCACCAATCAAGCCAATGAAATAAAGTCAAATTTTCAAACCGCAAAAGATTTAGATTTAACTCGCGCTTATTATGAACAGCAACAAAAATTGCTTGATATTTATATGCAATCAAACACCGCTGAAACAAAAAGTAATAGCGACGATGTCAGTGCCACGAAAGCGTTAACTGACACCTATTCTTCACTTTATCAGTTGCACCAAACCATTAAAGATGGTTTTGGACAGTTACCGAGTATTCCTGAAGAAACGCAACCACCGAAAAATATGCCAGAAATTCAACCGGTAGAAATATTGCCACTCACGGCAAGCAAACAAATGGATACTTATAATAGCTTTATGATGCCAACAACCAATTCATATTTACAATTAAGTGCTTAAAATGATAAAGCTAATTTTTAAAAAATGACTATAATTATTCAAGTGGTACGGGTATAAGTTGTATTAACGAGGTTTTCGATGTCAAAAACAGATCCGAATGAAATTATTAGCCAAGCTGAAATAGATAACTTGTTGCATATTAACGAGCTTATTGAAGCTCAGGGTGAAAACTCATTGATTGACGAGCTTAAGCAAGCAATTTTAGATTCTGGAAAATTAGAATTAGCGCAATGGCAATCCTTACGCGAGCACTTACATGAAATAGAGCAATTAATCCCTCATATTGACTTGATTATTAAATTGAAAAAAGAAAAGTAAATTCTTCAAAAATATAAGGGTGAAATAACAGCTGCTTATTTGCATAACTACACGTAAAGCCAACAGAGCCTTTGCCTTTTGTTGTGCCTATTCGTTATTTGCTTACTTGTGTTAGCCTACAGTATCGACTACAATCGCGCCAAAATTTATATCGTTATCATCTTCTTTATTAATAGTTAGGGGCTTATCATGGCTATCGAACGTACTTTTTCTATCGTAAAACCTGATGCAGTAGCTAAAAATGTTATTGGTCAAATCTACAACCGTTTTGAAACGGCGGGTTTAAAAATTGTAGCATCAAAAATGTTACATCTAAGCAAAGAAAAAGCCGAAGGTTTTTATGCTGAGCATAGCGAACGCCCTTTCTTTGATTCTTTAGTTGAATTTATGACTTCTGGTCCGGTAATGGTTCAAGTGTTAGAAGGTGAAAATGCGGTGCTTAAAAACCGCCAAATTATGGGGGCTACTAATCCAAGCGATGCATTAGCCGGAACTATTCGCGCTGACCTTGCCAATAGCGTTGGTGAAAATGCTGCGCATGGTAGTGATGCGTTAGCGTCAGCCGCACGTGAAATTGCCTATTTTTTCTCTGATGAAGAAATTTGCCCACGTACTCGTTAATTAACGCGTAAACTGTTTTGTTTATTGCTTAATTAACATTAGTTGAGTATTTAAGGATTTTGCTGTTGATTCAGTAAAATCCTTTTTATTTCTGCCATGCCTTTAGTGAGATTAATGGTATTGGCGCGGTAAATTGCTACATTTACGTAAAAAGCGTACAATTCGCCTGTTATTACTTCCTGTTTTTAGTTATTGAGATTGTTGTTTTATGTCCATCGTTGCCAAAAAAATTAATCTACTGAATTTTGATCACCAAAGTATGCGTGAGTATTTTGATTCTATTGGTGAAAAGCCTTTTAGGGCTGATCAAATAATGAAGTGGATTTATCACTTTGGTTATAGCGACTTTGAGCAAATGACCAATTTGAATAAAAAGTTACGGGAAAAACTACAGCGCAATTGTGAAATAAAAGCACCTGAAATTTCAGAAAAACAAGTGTCAGATGATGGCACCATCAAATATGCGCTAGTACTTGAAGGAGGTCAAGAAGTTGAAACCGTATGGATCCCTGAAAATGATCGCGCTACGTTATGTGTTTCTTCTCAAGTGGGTTGCGCCCTAGAATGTACTTTTTGCGCTACGGCTCAACAAGGATTTAATCGTAACTTATCGATGGCTGAAATTATTGGCCAAGTTTGGCGGGTAGCAAATGATATTGGAGCCACGCGTATTGCTGGCACTCGACCTATCACCAATATTGTTATGATGGGAATGGGCGAGCCTTTATTAAATGTTAAAAACTTAATTCCAGCACTTGATACCATGTTGAATGATTTAGGCTACGGCTTATCTAAGCGTCGAGTCACGGTAAGTACTTCGGGTGTTGTACCGGCTTTGGATATGCTTAAAGAAAAAATTGATTGTGCGTTAGCTATTTCTATTCATGCACCTAATAATGTTTTACGTGATGAATTAGTGCCTATTAATAAAAAATATCCACTCGAAGATTTTTTAGCCGCCGCCGGACGTTATATTGATGGCTCTAAAGCGAATAAACAAGCAACGATTGAATATGTAATGCTTGATCATGTCAATGATAGTACTGATCAAGCCCATGAGTTAGCTCATGCTTTAAAAGACTTGCCAAGTAAAATTAACTTGATCCCCTTTAATCCTTACCCAGGCTCTTCTTATAAGCGTTCAAGTAATTCACGTATTGACCGGTTTGACAAAGTATTACAAAGTTATGGCTTAACGGTTATAACACGCCGAACGCGTGGTGGTGATATTGATGCTGCGTGTGGTCAATTAGCGGGTGATGTTTTAGATCGCACTAAGCGTACAGGAATGCGTACAGGAACACGAACAGAAAATAATGATGATAATTATCAGGAAAAACAGGCACAACACGAGACAATTTCTGTAAAAAGCGTTTGATAAGTGTTTATCTTGAAGTCGTTTGACTATGAGTATAAGCTCTAAGATCAGTAATCAATAATCTGACAAAGAAGTATTCGCATAATATGGATAAAACGTTATCTAAAATTATTATCATTGCATTGGCTTTACTGTTGCCTGCTTGTGTAACGCAAGAGTTTGAAAGTGATGATACGCCAGTTGTTAAAAACCAATCTAATAGAGATGAAATGGCTATAACGCGCATCTCTTTAGGCTTAGGTTATTTAAAAATGGGTAATATGTCGCAGGCTAAATTTAATTTAGATAAAGCGAAAAAATTCTCCCCTAAAATGGTACAGGTTTATACGGCCTTTGCGCATTATTATGCCACTGTTGGCGAACATGAATTAACAATAACGGCTTATGAAAAAGCATTATCTATTCAAAGTGACAATGCAGACACTTTAAATAATTATGGTGTGTATCTATGCCGTCAAAATCAAGTACCCGCAGCGGAGAAGCAATTTTTAAAAGCGATTGCTGTACCAAGTTACACTTTAGTAGCACAAAGTTATGACAACTTAGCGTCATGCTATTTGCAAATTGATGATTTTGAAAAGTCAGAACTGTATTTAAATAAAGCGATTTTACATAGCCCTAGTGCAGCGTCGATATTATTCAAAATGGTACGTTTACAGTACGCTAAAAGTGATTATAAAGAGGCTAGAATATTTTTACAGCGCTTTGAAAAATCCACTCGTCGTTTTACCCCGCAATCGCTAGCACTCGCTTATAAAGTCTATTTTAAACTGGGTCAGCGTAGAACTGCCAGAAACTATGGTGCTATGTTAGTTAAAATGTATCCGCAGTCTTGGGAAGCGAATCAATATTTACTCAATAAACTTGAATTAATTGACGCTGATAATTTAGCAAAAAAATTCAAATTAGCTCAAACTAAACTTTCACAGTCGGGCAACTCTAATATCATTAAAACGAAAAAGCGTGTGGTGAAGTTGTCACCTAAAAAACCGACAAAAGATAAAGTACTTTCAACAAAATCAATTAACGCTAAAGTGGTTTCTGCCAATACAACCGTTTTGAATAGTATAGCACCAACAAACCAAGCTTCTATAGCGAGTATTAGTCAAGCTCTTACCAAAAATGAAAAAGAGGCAGTTGTTATAGTGTCAGAGGTATTAACGGTTAAAAATACGCCTGTTGTAGAAAGTGAACATAAGATAACCGCTGAAACAGCGCATGCCGCTGACGTTGCTAAAAGCTTAACCGCATCAGATGAAGCAACAGCGATAGCGATAAAAGAAGCAAAAGTAGCGGCTATATTAGCAAAAGCTGAGCCGAATGACGCAAGTATAAAAGACGTTAGTAAAAAAGTAGCCAGTAATACGGATGAAAAAGTATTACAGAGTCAACCAAAGCCAAATCAAGAAAATGGTAACGTTGAAAAACCAAGTGAACCGGTGAAAGCGTTGGCAACACATAGTATTGTTAAGGGCGACACGCTTTATAGTGTTTCCGTAAAATATAATATTAAAATAAAAGCATTAAGAAAATGGAATCAAATGTCGACTAGAAAAAGATTATATGTCGGTAAAACACTATTTTTAGAAAATCCTAATAAATAAAGTGATCACTATTCATGAATGAAAATATAGCGACAGTGAAAGCAGAAAAAGTCACACAAAGCAGTGAGCTTAGCGAAGACATGGAAATGATAAGTCCAGGACAAATGCTAAGTGATGCACGAGAGAAAAAGGGATTGACTCAAGAGCAAATAGCCGCGACATTAAATTTTAGACTGGCGTTGGTTATCAATATCGAGCAAGATTATTTAGATCAATCTCTGCCCGCTACTTTTAATCGAGGCTACTTGTGTAACTATGCCAAGCTAGTTGGCGTTAATTTAGTTGATATTATAGCAAGTTATGATGCTTTAGGTGCGGCTAAAATTCAACGTAGTGAGTTGCAGAGTTTTTCTAATTTAACCGAAAAGCAAGCCGAACATAGTCGTTTAATGTGGGTAAGTTATTTAATTGTTGCCATTTTAATTGGTTTAACCGTGTTGTGGTGGCTTCAAGATAACAATCAGCAAGCCGTTAATAAAGCGCAAGAGAATAAAGCCATAAACAGTTCGTTAGTTCAGGTAAAAACTACCCTGCCGGAAAATTCAAAGGAAGTTGAACAAGCCTTATTAGTTGAAAAGGCAGTCGAAAAAACCGTAAACAAAACAGAACTTAAACATGCTGAATCTACATTGACGACAAAAAGTGAACAAGAACAAACGGCCGCGACTATTCAACCAGAAGATCTTGCTAACACTGATGTTGCTAGCAACCGCACAGAGCCGTTAGCGCAACCGTCATCGTTAGTTGAACCTACGTCGCTTATTGCTCCGGCAGAAAGTACTGCAATTTTTACCTTTTCCGGTGACTGTTGGGTGAATATATATGATGCATTAGGCGAGCGCATTGCTTGGGGTGTAAAAAAAACAGGTTATGTGATGACTGTAAAAGGAATATCACCGCTTAAAATAACGCTAGGAAGACCTGAATTGGCGACTATTGTTTTTAACGATCAACCTATTGATATGTCGCCATTTAATGTGGGTAATATCGCTAAATTTACGCTGCCAATTGATCCAGAATAAATCCAGAATAAATTGACTGTTAGTATTTATTCTCTCAAATCGTATTTAAAGAAAAATTATGTTTAAAGAATCTCCTATTATCCGTCGTGTTTCACGCCAAATTATGGTTGGCAATGTTCCCGTCGGTGGTGACGCACCTATTACGGTGCAATCGATGACAAATACCCAAACGACCGATGTTGCTGCAACCGTTGCGCAAATTAAAGCGTTGGAAGCGGTTGGTGCTGATATTGTTCGCGTGAGTGTGCCAACAATGGATGCTGCGGAAGCTTTTCGTGAAATAAAAAAGCAAGTGTCTGTGCCCTTGGTAACCGATATTCATTTTGATTACCGTATTGCTTTAAAAGTTGCTGATTATGGCGCAGATTGTTTACGTATTAATCCGGGTAATATTGGTCGAGAAGATAGAGTGCGTAGTGTTGTTGAATGTGCTCGTGATAAAAATATTCCTATAAGAATAGGGGTAAATGGCGGTTCGCTTGAAAAAGATATTCAAGAGCGTTATACCGAACCCACGCCAGAGGCATTGCTTGAATCAGCGATGCGCCATGTAGATATTCTTGACAAGCTTAATTTTGATCAATTTAAAGTCAGTGTAAAAGCCTCCGATGTTTTTTTAGCAGTAGAGTCATATAAATTATTAGCCAAACAAATTGATAATCCCTTGCATTTGGGCATTACTGAAGCCGGCGGTTTACGCTCTGGTTCGGTAAAGTCGTCAGTGGGTTTAGGATTACTATTAGCACAAGGTATTGGCGATACTTTACGAATTTCGTTAGCCGCAGACCCTATCGAGGAAATTAAAGTCGGTTTTGATATTTTAAAATCATTAAAACTGCGTAGTCGAGGAATTAATTTAATTGCTTGCCCTAGCTGTTCAAGACAAGAGTTTGATGTGGTTGCTACGGTTAACGCGCTTGAACAACGCATTGAAGATATTATGACGCCAATGGATGTGTCTATTATTGGCTGTATTGTTAATGGCCCCGGTGAAGCAATGATTTCAGACCTAGGTTTAACCGGCAGTAACAGAAAAAGCGGTTATTATCTGGATGGTATTCGCCAAAAAGAACGTTTTGACAATAATGATCTCGTTGACCAATTAGAGCAGCGAATTCGTGCTAAAGCAGCGTTATTAGATGAGCAAAATAAAATTGATATCAAAGAAGTCGAGTAAATATCATTTTATCGATGAAGTCTACATCTTGAGCTAACATGGCTATATAAGGTACAATGCGCGCTGCGTAAAATATTGTAGTTATATTCAGTAATTATATTGAGTAATAAAAGTAAGAGAGAAGTAATTAAAGTGGCTAAAAATAAGGCACTACAAGCAATTCGTGGTATGAATGACTGCCTTCCGTCAGAAACCAATGTATGGCAAATGGTTGAATCAGTATTGCGACGTGTTGCCAGTAATTATGGTTTTGCAGAAATTCGTATGCCTATTGTTGAGTCAACAGCGGTATTTAAACGTGGTATTGGTGAAGTTACCGATATTGTTGAAAAAGAAATGTACACCTTTGATGATCTCAATGGTGATAGTTTAACATTGCGTCCAGAAGGCACGGCAAGTTGTGTGCGTGCGGGTGTGCAACATGGTTTATTATATAATCAAGAGCAGCGTCTTTGGTATATGGGACCGATGTTTCGTCACGAAAGACCACAAAAAGGTCGTTATCGTCAGTTTCATCAATTTGGTCTAGAGGCCTTTGGTATTGCCACGCCTGATATCGACGCTGAAATTATTTTACTAACTTCTCGTTTATGGCGGGAACTTGGGCTCAATGAATTTGTCACACTAGAGTTGAACTCGTTAGGGTCGAATGAAGAGCGAGCTAACTATCGCGATGCTTTGATTGTTTATTTAACCAAACATGAAGAATTACTTGATGAAGATTCTAAGCGGCGTATGCATACCAATCCGCTCAGAGTACTTGATAGTAAAAACCCACAAGTGCAAGCAGCATTAGTGGATGCGCCTAAATTGTCAGAACATTTTGGCGAAGAAACGCAAGCACACTTTGCAAGTTTATGTCAGCGTTTAGATGCCGCCGGTATTCAATACGTATTAAATGAACGTTTAGTACGAGGTTTAGATTATTATAATCGTACGGTATTTGAATGGGTTACCACCAGTTTAGGGGCACAAGGTACTATTTGTGCCGGTGGGCGCTATGATGGTTTAGTGGAACAACTGGGCGGTAAAGCAACACCCGCTTTTGGCTTTGCTTTAGGTATTGAACGCTTGATACTGATTTTAACCGAGTTAAATAAAGCGACTAATATTCGCCCGCAAGTTGATGCTTACGTGGTGATTTTAGGTGATGATGCGCAAATTAAAGCGAATGCGTTAGCCGAGCAATGGCGTGATCAAGTACCGAATATTCGTTTGCAATGTCATTGCGGTGGCGGCAATATGAAAAAACAGTTGAAACGAGCAGATAAATCAGGCGCGCAAATAGCGCTGATTTTAGGTGATAATGAAATTGCCGAGCAAAAAGTGATGGTTAAATACCTTCGCGGACAACAAGAACAGCAAAACTTAGCATTTGAACAAGTGCCAAGTTTATTATCAGAATTAATTTAAGGGCTTTTAGTTAAGGTGTAGTCGTGGAAATTTATCAAACAGAAGAACAACAAGTAGAAGCTATTAAAGGTTATTGGGCTGAAAATGGTAATACTATTATTGCGGGTATTGTTTTAGGTTTTGCTGGTTTTATTGGTTATAGCCTTTTTCAAGAAAGCAAGTTAGAGCAAGAGCTTGCAATATCTACTAATTATCAAACATTAATTGAAAGCTCGGCTAAAGACAGTAGTGCTTTTAATGAAAAGGCAGCACAGTTTATTGCCGAAAATGGTGAAACGAGTTATGCAGCACTTACCGCTTTAGCATTAGCGAAAGAAGCGGCTAGTCATAAAGATTGGTCTCAAGCACAAAAATATTTAGTTACCGCTATTGATACAGCGCCAAGCGATGGTGTTAAAGGTATTGCTAGTGTGCGTTTAGCACGTGTTCAAATTCAGTTATCGCAGTTTGAACAAGCATTAGCAACGTTAGCCAAACCTTTACCTGACTCTTTTACCGCTTCAGTTGAAGAAATAAAAGGTGATATTTATTTGCAACAAGATAAAAAAGAACTCGCGCGTAACGCCTATCAAGCGGCTATTGCTGCGGATGGTTTGGCAACGAGCCCTAACTTACAAATGAAGTTAGACGATTTAGCACCGTTGATAAATTTAGCAACCGCTAATATTGTTTCCGCTGATAATTTATCGACTAAGTAAGGTCTACAATGTGCTTATTGAATAAAAATATTTGTTTAAAAAAGTTGCTGATATTTGCGCTATTGTCAGCAGGTTTAATGTCTTGTTCTTCAAGTGATGAAGAAGATATTAGTGAAATAGTTGCTGAATTAACTGAAATTAATGCCCAGTTTGAACCAGAATTGTTGTGGGATGAGAGCGTAGGAAATGGCGTTGATGATTTCTTTTCACGCTTAAAACCAGCAGCAGCTTACGAAAAAGTTTTCAGTGCTAGCCGAGAAGGTGATGTTGTTGCACTCGATGCTAAAACAGGTCAAATAATCTGGGAAGTTGATTTAAGTAACATTGACGATGAACGTGGCTTTTTTGAAAGTAGAACATCGGCTTCACTTTCAGGCGGGCCAGTTACGGGTTTAAATAAAATATTTTTAGGCAGTGAAAATGGTAAGGTTTTTGCGTTAAATGCAGAAACAGGCGCGTTAGTTTGGCAAGGTACTATAAAAGGTGAAGTCATTAATTCACCGGCAATTGATTCTGGTATTTTAGTGGTTAATAGCGCTTCAGGTATTTTAAAAGCTTTTGATGCAAATACCGGTGAAGAAATATGGACTGTTGAACAAGATGTTCCAGCACTCACGTTACGGGGTATTAGTGCACCAGTAACGGCATCTGGTGGTGTTTTTATTGGTACGGGTAAAGGCTCAATTAATGTTTATATCTTAGAAAAAGGCCAGCAAGGTTGGACCGCTCAAGTAGGTGAAGCGACAGGCTCTACAGAGTTAGAAAAAGTGATTGATGTTGACTCAGCCCCCGTGGTATTTGGCGATAAAATTTATGCAATATCTTCTCGAGGCAACTTAGTTTCTATTGAATTGAAATCGGGTCGAGTTTTATGGAAACGTCAATATTCTTCTTACCGTCAAATTTCAGTACATCGAAACAGTGTCTATTTAACGACATTACGTGGTCATGTTTATGCTATTGATAGAATCAATGGACTTGAGCGTTGGAGTAATTTAAGCCTAACTAATCGTGGTGTCACAGGTCCTGTAGTGGTTGGTGCTTATGTCGTTGTGGGTGATTTTGAAGGTTACTTACATTGGTTGAACCGAGAAACAGGCGAAATAGTTTCTCGCCATAGCGTAGATGGTAGTGGTATTTATGCAACCCCGACGGTTGATGGCAATATTTTGTATGCCCAATCACGTGATGGTGATTTACAGGCTATTGAAACACCGACTATGGTTACTGCTGAAAAATAGCAAAATAATTTAGTTTGAACAAAATTTAACCACGAAAGGTCAACAAGCCCTAGTAATAAGTAAAACTTAGGCTAAAATTATATACGGCTCCAAGTGCTTAGTTGCATATTGGAGCCGTTATTTATTTAAATTTAAAAAATTGAGGTTTTCATGCTTCCTGTTGTTGCGCTTGTTGGGCGTCCTAATGTGGGTAAATCAACTTTATTTAACCGTCTTACGCGCAGTAGAGATGCGTTAGTTGCTGATTACCCCGGTTTAACTCGAGATCGTCAGTACGGTCAGGCTGAAGTTGAAGAACATCCTTTTATTGTTATTGATACTGGTGGTATTAATGGCGATGAAGAAGGCATTGATATATTAATGGCTGAGCAGTCTTTAATGGCGATTGAAGAAGCGGATGCCGTGCTTTTTTTAGTGGATGCACGTGAGGGTTTAACGTCTGCGGATTACGGCATTGCTGACTATCTGCGCAAGCAAGATAAAAAAGTTTTTCTTGTTGCCAATAAAATTGATGGTATTGATGCCGATTCTGCCGTCGCTGAGTTTTACTCGCTAGGTTTAGGGGAGCATGTTCATCAAATAGCAGCAGCTCATGGCCGAGGTGTTACCCAATTGCTTACCCTGGCGCTAACACCCCATATTGAAGCGTTATCACAACCTAAAGAAGATAACGATGAGTTTGAAGGCGAGTTGTCAGAAGCAGCGCTTGAAAAACAAATAGCAGAAGCACCTGAAGAAAATGATACCATAAAGCTGGCTATTATTGGTAAGCCTAATGTGGGTAAATCTACCTTAACGAATCGTATTTTAGGTGAAGAGCGCGTTGTTGTTTATGATATGCCGGGCACAACGCGTGACAGTGTTTATATTCCCATGGAACACAATGGTCGCGCTTATACGTTAATTGACACCGCAGGTATTCGACGTCGTAAAAACGTGACGGACGTTGTTGAAAAATATTCAGTTATTAAAACATTACGCGCCATTGAAGATGCTAATGTTTGTTTACTCCTCATTGATGCTCGCGAAGGGATCAGTGATCAAGATTTAAGCTTATTGGGCTTTATTCTTGAAGCCGGGCGCTCACTGGTAGTGGCGGTAAATAAGTGGGATGGTTTAGAGGAACATGCAAAAGATAGAATTAAAACCGAATTAGACAGACGCTTAGGTTTTATCGATTTTGCAAAAATTCATTTTATTTCTGCTTTACACGGCACCGGTGTTGGTCATTTATATGAATCGGTTGAAGAAGCTTTTGTGTCGGCAACTAAGCGCATTTCTACCGCAATGGTAACCAAAATATTAGATATGGCGGTATTTGATCATCAGCCACCAATGTATCAAGGCCGCCGTATTAAGCTTAAATACGCCCATGCAGGTGGGTATAATCCACCCATTATTATTATTCACGGTAATTCAGCGAAAAAATTACCGCTCTCTTATAAACGTTATTTAATGAATTATTACCGTAAATCATTAAAAATTATGGGTACGCCTATACGCATTCAATTTAGGGAAACTTCTAATCCTTTTGCCGGTAAAAAGAAGCTGTCTTATACCGAACAGAAGAAATTAGCGAGAGCAACTCAAGGCTATAATAAAGAAAACAAATAAGTTGAGTGATAAGTTTTAAGTGTCAAGTCATAAGTTTCAAGTGATAAGTTTCGAGTGTCGATAAATTTACGCTTGTGATTTGTTATTTGCCACTCGATAACCTTATCTACCGCTTGCATTTAACTTTTCCTTTGGCTAGTGTGATATATATATTTCATTCAACCTAGCGTGCTTTGTCTACATGGAGGATAAATAAATGGCGGACCAACCTACTCAAGTAGAGATGACTAGTCGACTTAACCGCAATTTAGGTTTGTTTCATGCAGGCTCTATGGTCACTATTGAGATCGTTACGCCAGCAGGACAAAAAGGCAAATTCAGAACCGTTTTTATTGGCTACTTATCTAAACAGTATGTGTTGATTCAATATCCAGATCCTAAAAAAATAGGCGGATTCTCTCAATATATAACCCAAGGGACGGCGGTTACTGTGCGAGGGTTAATTGAAGGGCATGAAGGATCTGTCGTTGCTTTTGCTACAACGATTAAACAAACATTGCAAATGCCTTCACGTATTATGGTATTAGAATTTCCACGTCGAGTTACTTTACAAAATTTACGTTCTTCCGTGCGCATAGAAACTCAAATTACGGCAAAAGTAAAAGTAGATGACATTTATTGGCAAACAACCATCACCGATTTATCGATTAATGGTTGTCACCTTGATATCGTTAATGGCGAAAAATTAGCTTTGGCTAATGATAAGTCCATCAATATTGTTATTGAAAACTTTAAAGGGCTACTTAATATAAACTTAGCGGCAACTATATGTAACCTTAAACAGCAAAGCCAAGGGCTTTCTTTTGGTGTTCAATTTAAAGCAAAAAGTAAAAAGCAAGTCACTAATTTACTGCATCATGCGGTTACTATCGAAAGTTAGTAGCCGAGTTATAAAACTCTCAACTTAACTTACCATCTAAAATAATCCACCTAAAATCACTTTTGTTTAAATCACTTTAGCTGCGATTTTACCATCACTTAACTGCACGGTGATTTTATCATTTGTCTCAATTTGCGTTGTCGAAGTGACCACTTCATTTTTATCATTTCGAATGACACTATAACCTCTAGCGATAGTGGCTAAAGGGCTTACTAAGTGTAACTGTTCAATAATATGCACAAAACGGTCACTTTTATGTTGTAAACTATTTTGCATGGCGTTAATTAATCGCTGTTGATTTTGTTGCGTTGCCTTTTGCTGTATAGCTATCGTTTTGTTTGGTGATAAGTGCAATAAACGCTGTTGTAATTGCTGTGGTTGCTGGTTTGCGTTTAAAATAAGGTTATTGATGAGTTGTTTTAAACGTAAGGTTAACTCGTCAGACTTTTGCTGTTGTATCAGTAGCTGTTGCTCAGGATGTACTTGTGCTAAGCGATGTTTTAAATGATGATGTTTTTGAGCAATGTCAGCATTTTTTCTTTGTATTGCATTCACCAAACGTTGCGTGAAGCTCGTTACTTTATCTTTTAGTTCATTACTGTCTTGAGAAACCAGTTCGGCAGCGGCTGACGGTGTTGCCGCGCGTAAATCGGCAACATAATCACTCAGAGTGGTATCAATTTCATGACCAACCGCGCTAATAATGGGGAGCGCGCTATGGTAAATGGCATGCACAACATTTTCTTCGTTAAACGACCATAAATCTTCTAATGAGCCACCACCTCGACCAACGATAAGTACATCACACTCTTGTCGTTGGTTTGCTATTTTTATCGCATGACAAATATCTTGTTGAGCATATTCGCCTTGCACTAGTGCAGGATAAATTACGATCTTAATATTTGGGTTTCTTCGCTTGAGCACGGTTAAAATATCTTTAACGGCAGCACCTGTTGGCGAGGTAATAATGCCAACACATTGGATATGAGTGGGTATTATTTTTTTATGCTGTTGATCAAATAAACCTAAGGCATTAAGTTTGTTTTTAAGTTGTTCAAACTGCTGACGTAATAGCCCTTCACCGGCCTCTTCCATTTGCTCAATAATTAATTGAAAGTCGCCTCTTGGCTCGTACAAAGATACTTTTGCTCTGACTAGTACTTGTTGACCATTACTCGCCTTGACTCGAACTCGACGATTATTGCCTTTAAACATGGCACAACGTACTTGCGATTTACTGTCTTTAAGCGATAAGTACCAATGACCGGAGCTAGCAGCAACAAAATTAGATATTTCACCGGTGAGCCAAACGGTGTTTAATTCACTTTCTAACATAAAGCGTACTTTTTTTGTCAATTCACTGACTTGTAAAATGTGTTGTTGATTCATAAAAGTGAAAATTTCAATAATAAATAAAAGCGTCAATTAGCCGCTATTATTTATTGATTATCATTGATATTCAATTTATTTTGGTTTTTTATCTGCATTTAAACAAATTTTGGTTTACCTAAAACGTTAAAACGGTTAAAATTCTGCCGCAATATTTACTACCAATCCTTAACTGAATTCCAAACTAAGGTGATATATTGCGATGCTAAGAATTGCCCAAGAAGCACTAACTTTCGACGATGTTCTACTTGTGCCTGCTCATTCACAGGTACTACCCCATACAGCCGATTTAAAAACCCGCTTAACCCGTAAAATTAATTTAAATATACCGATGATTTCTGCGTCTATGGACACAGTAACTGAAGCGCGCTTAGCGATTAGGCTTGCCCAAGAAGGTGGCTTAGGTTTTATTCATAAAAATATGACCATTAGTGAGCAAGCGCGTAATGTTTCTAAGGTAAAGAAATATGAAAGTGGTATTGTTTCTGATCCCCAAACAGTGAGCGCAACTGACACTATTGCACAAACCATGAAACAGGCTGAAGCGTCAAGCTTTTCAGGCTTTCCAGTGGTTGATGGTGATAATAATTTGGTTGGTATTATTACTGGCCGTGATATGCGTTTTGAAAATGATTTATCACAACCTGTTTCGGCATTAATGACGACTAAAGAGAATTTAGTTACCGTTAAAGAAGGAGCAAAGCGAGAAGAAATTTTAGGTTTAATGCACGAGCACCGTATTGAAAAAATATTAGTGGTGGATGATGCTTTTAAATTAACCGGTCTTATTACCGCAAAGGATTATCAAAAAGCTGAAAACAAACCCAATGCGTGTAAAGATGAATTAGGACGTTTACGTGTAGGTGCCGCCGTTGGTGTTGGCGCAGGAACTGATGAACGTATAGATGCCTTAGTTATTGCTGGCGTTGATGTGTTGCTAATTGATACGTCACACGGACATTCTCAAGGTGTATTAGATCGCGTTAAAGAAACGCGTGATAAGTATCCAGAATTACAAATTATTGCGGGTAATGTTGCTACTGGTGCTGGCGCTAAAGCACTTGTTGATGCGGGTGTTGACGCGGTAAAAGTAGGTATTGGCCCCGGTTCAATTTGTACTACACGTATTGTTACGGGTGTTGGTGTACCGCAATTAACGGCTATTTCTAATGCGGTTGAAGCCTTAAAAGGTACTGATATTCCGGTAATTGCTGATGGCGGTATTCGCTTTTCAGGTGATATTGCGAAAGCATTAGTTGCCGGTGCACATTGTGTGATGGTTGGCAGTATGTTTGCGGGTACTGAAGAAGCGCCGGGCGAAGTTGAACTCTATCAAGGTAGATATTACAAATCTTATCGTGGCATGGGCTCTTTAGGCGCTATGAATCAAAAAGAAGGTTCAAGTGATAGATACTTCCAAAAATCTAATGGTGAAGCCGATAAATTAGTGCCAGAGGGTATTGAAGGTCGTGTTGCTTATAAAGGCCCTGTATCGGCTATTATTCATCAACAAATGGGTGGCTTGCGTTCATCAATGGGCTTAACGGGTTCTAAAGATATTGAAACCATGCGTACCAAACCTGAGTTTATGACGATATCGTCAGCAGGTATGGGTGAGTCTCATGTACATGACGTAACAATTACTAAAGAAGCCCCAAATTATAGGTTGGGTTAGATCTGCTAGGCATTGGCCTTTTTATCTGACTTCTGCGTTGGAAGTACTCATTGACTAGCGTCAACTCCGTGCCTCCGCCTTGAATTCAAATCAAAATTCTCAATGCTTGATTGACTCACAAAGAAAAAATTCAAACAGGCTGAGTTGTAATTCTCTTTAAGGGATAAAACTTAGCCTTTTTATTTATACACATTGCTCGTTATAAATAAACTTATTCATGACGAGCAAAAAAAGCAGGAAAACAAACATGAGTAAAGACATTCATGATCATCGCATACTGATTTTAGATTTTGGTTCACAATACACACAGCTTATTGCTCGTCGTGTTCGCGAAATTGGCGTTTATTGTGAACTTTGGTCATGGGATGTGACCGAAGCGCAAATTAAAGAGTTTAACCCAACAGGTATTATTCTTGCCGGTGGCCCAGAGTCGGTTACTGAAACTAATTCTCCACGTGCACCGATGTATGTATTTACCGCAAATGTTCCTGTGTTAGGCATTTGTTACGGCATGCAAACTATGGCTGAGCAGCTTGGCGGCAGCGTAGAAAGTAGTGAGCATAAAGAATTTGGTTATGCTGCTGTTGAAGTGGTTTCTCAGTCTGCTTTGTTCAAAAACATTGAAGATCATATTAGTGCTAGCGGTACTGCTTTGTTAGATGTTTGGATGAGCCATGGCGATAAAGTTTCCGCTATTCCGACAGGTTTTGAAACAGTTGCTAAAACTGATAGCTGTGCGTTTGCTGCAATGGCCAATGAAGACAAGCATTTCTATGGCGTACAATTTCACCCAGAAGTTACTCACACTAAACAAGGTATGCGTATTTTAGAGCATTTTGTTGTTGATATTTGTCAGTGTGAAAAACTATGGACGTCAGCATCAATTATTGAAGATGCCATTGCGAAAATGAAAGCGCAAGTGGGCGATGATGAAGTTATTTTAGGTTTGTCAGGTGGTGTTGATTCATCGGTTGTTGCCATGTTATTACAACGCGCTATTGGTGATAAATTAACTTGTGTATTTGTTGATAACGGTTTACTTCGCTTAAACGAAGGTCAACAAGTGATGGACATGTTTGGTGATCACTTTGGCTTAAACATTGTGCATGTTAAAGCCGAAGACAGATTTTTAGATCGCTTAGCCAGTGAGGATGATCCTGAGAAAAAACGTAAAATTATTGGTAATGTTTTTATTGATGTTTTTGATGAGGAGTCGAAAAAACTTAACAATGCTAAATGGTTAGCGCAAGGCACTATTTACCCAGATGTTATCGAATCAGCGGCTTCTGCTACCGGTAAAGCTCATGTGATTAAATCACATCATAACGTTGGTGGTTTACCAGATGATATGGAGCTTGGTTTAGTTGAGCCATTACGTGAGTTATTTAAAGATGAAGTGCGTAAAATCGGTTTAGAGCTAGGTTTACCGTACGACATGCTTTATCGTCACCCTTTCCCTGGTCCTGGTTTAGGGGTACGTATTTTAGGTGAAGTGAAAAAAGAATACGCAGACTTACTACGTCGTGCTGATGCGATATTTATTGAAGAGCTTCACAAAGCAGAGTTATACCATAAAGTAAGCCAAGCCTTTACCGTATTCTTGCCAGTTCGCTCGGTTGGTGTAATGGGTGATGCGCGTAAATACGATTGGGTAGTTTCACTTCGCTGTGTTGAAACCATCGACTTTATGACTGCGCGTTGGTCACATTTACCGTATGATTTCTTAGGGTTAGTTTCTAACCGCATTATTAATGAAATTGATGGTATTTCTCGTGTCGTTTATGATATTTCAGGAAAGCCGCCAGCCACTATCGAGTGGGAATAATATATTTCATTAATAATATAAACACTGTGCTTAGGTGATTTTACAAACAGTTAGGTAAATAATCTATGCATTAGTTTGTGTTTCTTATAAACTGTCCTTCTCTTTTAAAGAGCATGTTAATCAACTAATTATGTGATTAGTTGATTAACGTGTTTTTTTATATCGATTTAAGGAATGATGATGGTTGATAATATGTGGTTGATTTTATCAGCGCTATTAGTTTTTTGTATGCAGGCAGGTTTTCTTTGTTTAGAAAGCGGAAAAACCCGTAGTAAAAATAACATTAATGTTGCTGCTAAAAATGTTATTGATTTCATTGTTTCTATTTCTATTTTTTGGTTTGTCGGCTTTGGTTTAATGTTTGGCACATCAATATCTGGTTTGTTCGGCAGTAGCTTTTTCCTTTTTGGTGATACTCAATCCCCTTCAAATATTACCTTTTTCTTTTTTCAAATGATGTTTTGTGGCACCGCCGCTACTTTGATGTCTGGCGCTGTTGCTGAGCGTATGAGTTTTTTCGGTTATGTTGCTTTAACTGTTATTTTGAGTGCTGTTATTTATCCTATTGCTGGCCATTGGGCATGGGGAGGTATGTTTCAAGCGGTGCATAGTGGTTGGTTAGAGCTCAAAGGATTTGTTGATTTTGCAGGCTCTACCGTTGTCCATTCTGTTGGTGGTTGGGTTGCTCTAGTTGCGGTGACCATTATAGGGCCACGTTACAAGCGTTTTGATAAAAGCTATAAATTCCCATCAGGTAGCAGCCTGCCCATGGCGAGTCTCGGCGTTTTTCTTATTTGGTTTGGTTGGTTTGGTTTTAATGCGGGCAGTACTTTAGCTTTTAATGATCAAGTACCACTTATTTTGTTGAATACCAGTTTAGCTGCAGCATGGGGAGGATTAGCTGTTACGCTTGTTCATTATATCGATAAAAAATACATGAACATTAGCTTTTGTCTTAATGGCATCTTAGCTGGCTTGGTTGGTATTACCGCCTCTTGTCATGCCGTTTCTCCAACAGAAGCTGTTGTTATTGGTGCGGTGTCAGGTGTAATTATGTATTACGGTGACTCATTATTGAAAAAATTTCATATTGATGATGCTTTATCTGTGGTTCCCGTACATTTATTTGCCGGTATCTGGGGAACTTTAGCGGTTGCTTTTTTTGGTGACACAACCATTCTCGCTACCGGGCTCAGTTTCTCTCAGCAATTGCAGATACAACTGTTAGGTATTGTTAGCATAGGATTATATTGCACAACCGTTGGTTTTATACTTTTTAAGCTAGTTAACAAAATTTTACCGTTGCGGGTTTCTTTAGCCGATGAAGTAAGAGGACTAAATGTTACTGAACATCATGCGAGTAATGAATTGGTGAATTTACTTTCTGAAATGGAGTTTCAGCAAAGCCAAGGTGATTTTACTTCCTCGGTAGAAGAAGAGCCTTTTACTGAAGTTGGTCAAATAGCTCAAAAATATAATCAAGTTATTGCACGTGTCAGTCAAGAAATGAGTGAACGCGATAAAGCCATTAAATCTTTTCAAATGAGTGAAAAACGAAAAAGTGCTATTTTAGATTCCTCAATGGACAGTATTGTCAGTATTGACATCAAAGGTAAAATTATTGAGTTTAACCCTGCGGCCGAGCGTATTTTTGGCGTACCCAAAAAGAATATGTTAGGAAAATATTTTTTTAATTTATTTATGTTAGAGCAAGATAAACAAGAAGCTTTTGAGAGCTTAAAACACTCATTTTCTGTTGCCAATACGCTAGTACTTAACAGAAGATCAACCATTGAAATACAGCGTATTTCAGGAGAGGTTTTTCCTGCGGAAATTACTATTACTAGCGCTCAATTGGGTAATAAATATACCATTGAATTTACTTTACATATACGTGACGTTGCTCGTAAAGTTAAATTACAATCACGGTTACATTTTTTGGCTTATAAAGATCCCTTAACTGAACTATCGAATCGAACACACTTAATGAGAGAGCTTAACGCCGCTGTTAAGCAATCAAAAAAACAATTATTTAGTATTGCGTTGTACTTTTTAGATTTAGATAAATTTAAAAAAATTAATGATACTTTAGGTCATAAAGCGGGAGATCAGTTGTTATGTGAGGTGGCCAATCGTTTAACCTTTTTAGCTAGATCTACCGATGTGATTGCTCGTTGGGGTGGCGATGAATTTGTATTAGTGATGACAGGTAAGCTAACGCAGTCATTGATTATAAAAAAAGCTGAAAATATGCTGCAAGAAATGCGAAAACCAATAAAAATACTAGAGCAGTTATATAACATTCCTACCAGTATTGGCGTGGCTGTTTCTACTAATGGTGAAGTTGAATCTGACGCTTTATTACAGCAAGCTGATATTGCCATGTATAAAGCAAAAGATAGAGGTCGAGATAATTATCAAATTTATACCACGGAAATGGGTAGAGATGCAGCGAGAGTATTAAGCTATGAGCAAGAGATTAAACAAGCTATTATTGATGAGCAGTTTTATTTAGACTATCAGCCTAAGGTAAATGATAAGCAGGAAATTATGGGTTTAGAAGCCTTAATTCGTTGGTCTCATCCTCAGAGAGGAAAAATTTCCCCTGCCGAGTTTATTCCTGTTGCAGAAGAAAGCCACTTAATTGTTGATATTGGTAGTTGGGTAATAACCTCTGTTTTAAAGCAACTAAAAGAGTGGATAGAAGCAGGCATTGAAGTGAAACCTGTTTCAGTCAATATTTCCGGTCATCAATTAATGGCTAACGACTTCATTGCTTTTATTGAAGACTCATTGGCTAAATATCATATTAGTGGCAAATTGCTTGAAATTGAAATTACCGAAGGCGTATTAATTAATGAAATTGAGCGCTGCATTGAAGTATTGGCTGTGCTGAAGTCATTAGGTATCCAAATTTCTATCGATGATTTTGGTACAGGCTATTCATCGCTAAATTATTTACGTCGTTTACCTTTAAATATTTTAAAGATTGACCGTGCTTTTGTTCGAGAATGTAACACTATTGATGAAGATAGAGAAATTTGTGCGGCAATTATTAACTTGGCTCAAGGTATGCGTTTATCAGTGATTGCAGAAGGGGTTGAAACTAAAGCCCAAATTGATACGTTACTGAGTCTAGGTTGTAATCACTTTCAAGGCTTTTATTATTATAAACCTATGAGCAAACAAAAAATTGCCGATCTTTTAATATAAAACTACGTGCCTATGCACTTCACTCAGGTTCGTCATTCCCGTGGTGTCTTAAACGGGGATCTAAGTATAAAAACACCTAGATCTTCGATTAACACACCTCGAAGATGACGATTACAACTGATGTCTGAGTTATCTACATAGGCATGTAAAACTATTGTACACAGGAAACTATGAACATTACCCGTTTAGAAACCAAGCAACGTATGAGTCGTATCGTAAAACATAACGGCACTATTTATTTATGCGGTCAAGTGGCTGCTGATGCCACCAAAGATATCACCGAGCAAACGCAAACCATGCTTGATAAAGTGGATACTTTACTATCACAAACGGGCAGTGATAGAGAGCACATATTATCAGCAACCATCTATGTGAAAGACATGAGTTACTTTGCTGATATGAACGCAGTTTGGGATGCTTGGATTCCAGAAGGACATGCGCCAGCTCGCGCTTGTGTTGCTGCTAAAATGGCGCGAGAAGCCTTACTCGTTGAAATTTCGGTAATTGCTGCTGAAATTTCACATTAACAGTAACATTAACGCTTTAGTAAAGCCTTGTTCTCACCTAGTTAACTTCTTATTTTATACATACGTATGTATTTGTGCTTAAATTAAGTTTTTAGTAAAATTTACCCTTAATTAAGGTTGGTTATAGACTATAGTTAACCTTTATACCAATAATAATCTATTTATTTAAGTGAGGATGTTTTGCGCAGTATTTTATTTGTCTTATGTGCATTTTTCTTGTGCTTTAATAAAGTGGAAGCTAAAAAAGTTACCTTACATTTTTGGTATACATTATCTTCAGATGGTTTTTTTAATGATCTTGCTCAACAATTTTCTGATCAACACACAGATATAGACATTATTACTGAAAATTATCCAACCGATAATATGGCGTCAATGCTTATTTTCTCAATGTTGAAAAAGGAAGCACCAGATATTGTCTTATTTCCAAGTGATCTACTGGGCTACTATAGTGCATTAAAGTTAGGAGAAGTGCCTAGTGGTTGGTTTTCTAAAGCGATAACTAAAGAGTTAATACAGTTAACAGGCGGTGAACGTAAGCATTATGGCATTCCTATTTATACAGGAAACCACCTCTTACTTTTTTATAATAAAAGCCTCATTAATAAGCCGGCAACAACATGGCAAGAAATGGCCGAACAAGCGCCTTTGTTGATGGCTAAAGGTGTTTTACCTTTAGCTATGCGAATAAACAAAATGTACTGGTTTATTGCTTTTTTGAATGCCTATGACGGATTTCCTATTGTGAATGATGAAATTGTTATTAATCGTACTGCCATGATCAAAGCGCTTAATGCTTATAAGTTTTTGTTAGAAAAACAGCTCACCCTGAGTGATTGTGATTTAAATTGTACTAATGACAAGTTTTTTCAAGGTGATTTTGCCTACTCGTTTAATGGCCTATGGTCATATCGAAAAACGAAAGAAAAATTAGCTGAAAATTTTGGCATCACTGTATTGCCAACCATTAATGGTTTGCCTCTTAAACCCATGCGCGCTACTACAGTATTAGCGTTTCCTAATAACGCTTTACATAATGAAAAATCGGTGGCAATAGAAAAATTTTCAATGTATTTGCAAAGTTATGCGGTACAGCAGCAGTTTTATGAAAGAGTGGGTGTTATTCCCGCGCACCGTGATTTAGCAAACGAGTTAACTAAAAATAATAATAACCATGACACGGTAATATTAGCTCAATTAAAAAATACCATTGCTATGCCAGCCTCACCAGCGATGTCAGCTTTATGGCCTGGCATGACAAAAACAGTAGCACTGTTTTTAGCGGGTGAATTAAGCGCGGAACAAGCGACAGTACTTATTGAAAATAAAGCAGAGAGAGAGTTAAAAAAAATAAAACGATTAGTCGTGGTTAATAATAATGAGTAAATTACCATTAAAAACTACGCTAGCTGTTTGTTTTTGTTTTGTTTTTTCGGTACCGGTATTTGCAAAAACCACGTTAAACTTGTGGTATAGCTCTTTTGAAACATCACCACTTTGGCAAAAATTAGAGCAAGACTTTAATTCAACCCATAAAAATATCAAACTACAAAGTAAAGCCTTTGATCATGAAGAGATGAAACATGCCGTTTTAACTTCTGGTTTTAAACGAAAGTCAGCTGACATTTTATTAATGCCTTCTGATTGGCTCGGTTATAACAACATGATGGAATTTTCTATTATTCCTGAAAATATCATTCACCCCGAAGTATCAATAAGCACTATTGAAGAAAGCAGCGTTAATGGTTTTTTGCGAGGTATCCCTTTTTTTAAAGGTAATCATTTACTGTTTATGTACAATAAATCGTTAGTGAGCCAACCCGTTACAACATGGGCTGCGTTATTAGCAAGCAAAAAAGAATTAGCACAACAAAATGTCACACCGTTGGCTATTGTTTACAATGAAATGTATTGGCTTGTACCCTTTATTGATGCCTTTGGTGGGGAATTTTTACATCAAGAAAAAGCACTGTTAGATACTCAAGCAACGGTTGCCGCGTTGAAATATTATAAACAATTAGCGCAATTAAAGGTTGTTAATCGTAATTGCTCTTATCAATGTATAACCACTGACTTTTATAATGGTAAGTATGCTTATGCTATTTCTGGTGCATGGGCTTATCAAGAAGCAAAAGAAGCTTTAGGCAAAAACTTTGGTTTAGCACTTTTTCCGTCGTTACAAGGGCATGAATTTAGTTCTTTACGTGCTAATTTGATTTTTACTTTTCCGAAAAATACATTTCATGGGGTAAAAAATGAAGCACTAATTGAATTTAGTCGCTTTATTCAACAAGAAAAATATCAGCAGCTTATATTTGAGCAAAGTGGTCTTTTACCGGTAAATGAAAAAGTAATGACAAAAATTTTGAGCCATGCTGATGATGATTTTCAATTATTAGTCAAACAATTTCAGCGCAGTAATAGCACACCCGCAAGCACTTCTGTCGCGGCTGCATGGAATGGTATGAGTAAAGGTTTTTCTCTTTATATGAATGGAGAAATTAGCGCATCACAAGCCGCTAAATACATGCAGAAAACGGTCGATCGTGAACGAGAAATTTTAAATAGGAAGCTTCATTAATGCTCGCGAAATTTTTTAAAAGTTTACGTAAAACTTTGTTTCTTTGGACCTTCACCTTTGCGCTTGTACCCACCTATTTTATTTCTAGCTATCTTATTGGTGAGTTTCAACGCATTCAAATAAATGAACAAATAGAAAAGTTACAGTTTGAAAATTTAAATGTTGCTCAATCCGTTGAATTTGAGTTGCAGTTACTCAATGCTCAGTTAATACAAACGTCACAAGATTCTGATGTGGTTTTATCTGCTTATACCGGTGCTTTTGGGAAAAAAGCTCGAGTAAAGTTGAATCAATTAACCCGTCATAATGCGATGTTAAGTGCAGTAATGATACTGGATAAATCAGGTTGGATTGCTGAAGCATCACCCAGTAAAGCAGAGCTTATTAACATCGAGGAATTATTAAAAGAAATAGAGAAATTACCTAAGAAAAACCTCAATCGTTTACAGTTTTTCGCTAAAAGGATTAACTCGACACTATTTAGTGACGATCTACGTGCCAAATCCTCAATAAATAAGGATATTTTTAATAGTCAAAGTGGGCAGGTATTACTTTATATTACGCCATTAATTTTTACTGATTCAGAAATTATCAATACGGGATACTTAGTTGGCTTAGTACCTATAGAGCGCATATTTGATAATTGGCAGTCAAAATTACCGAATAGCCAGTTAGTTGCCTTGTCGTTGGCTCAAGAAAACTTAATGTTAACTACTAACGATAGTGAAGAAAGTGTTATTTCAGTGAATGCAGATATTGTGCTTGATAAAAGTGTTTTTACTTATGATTATCTTAATAATAATGAAGCCGTTGATACACAACAGATGTTATTAAGGGCAAGTGTTGAGCGAAATAAAGCCGAAGCATTAAGTAAAGTGAATCTCTTTATTAATGAATTTAAATTTGTTACTTTGGCTGTTTTATTGATCATATTACTTTTGAATGCTCTTATTATTCATAAATTAGTGAGTCCATTGAATAAACTTTTACTGGTTGTTAGTAAATATGCAAGTGGAAACTTGCAGCCAGATAAACCTGAACTTTTTTTTAATGAAATAAATCAAATTATTACCGTATTAGCAGAATTAGCTAAACGGATTCAATATGACCAACAAAAATTAGAGAGTAGGGTTGAGCAACGTACAGCAGATTTGCAAGTGGCTTACAATAATGTCAATAAAACTAATGCACAACTTAAGCGAATGCAGAAACAATTAGTCGAATCTGAAAAAATGTCACAATTAGGGCAGTTAGTCGCAGGTATTGCTCATGAAATTAATACACCGGTAGGTGTTGCCGTAACGGCAGCAACCGCATTAATGGATAAAGTTGCGAGTATAGAACATGAATTAAAGCAAGGGCAGTTGACAAAATCTAGCATGGAACGCGGCTTAGAGCATAATAAAAACTGTAGCGATTTAATTTATAAAAATCTGACCAGAGCTGCAGAATTGATACAAACATTTAAAGAAGTTGCTGTTGACCAAAGTAGCGAAAGTAGACGAGTATTTAAGCTTCATTCCTATTTACATGAGGTTATTAGTAGTCTTCATCCCGCATTAAAATATTATCGTGTTGATGTTAATATAACGGGAGATGAACATTTTGAATTTGATAATTATCCTGGCGCTTTTGGTCAGCTAATAACTAATTTTGTGATGAATTCTCTCAAGCATGGTTTTAATAAGGAACAACAGCATAAGATTACTATTCACTTTAGCACGGATGAAAAACACCTCTATTTAACGTATCAAGATGATGGCGTAGGGGTTAAAGATGAATATATTGCTAAAATATTTGAACCCTTTTATACCACTCGGCGAAATAAAGGCGGCACTGGTTTAGGTTTACATATTGTGTATAATTTAATAACTCAAAAGCTTAAGGGCGCTATTAGTTGTTCGAGCAGCCTTAATCAAGGAATTAAATTTGAGATTAAAATACCTAAAAATTTATAGCTTCCTAAACACAAATATAAATATCAAAATATAATGACCCTAAATCTACAGCAATCACTTAAGCAAATGTTTGGTTTTGATCAATTCAGACAAGGGCAAGAGCAAACGATCACACAATTGCTTAACGAGCAATCTTCGTTAGCTATATTTCCTACCGGCTCGGGTAAGTCATTGTGTTATCAATTTACTGCGTTGCATTTACCACATTTAACCTTAGTTGTTTCACCATTACTTGCCTTGATAAAAGATCAGCTCACTTTTTTATCTGCTAAAGGTATTCGCGCAGCAAGTATTGATTCCACGTTAAAAGGCAACGAAGCTCAAGACATTATGGCGAGTGTTCGTCGTGGTGAAATTAAAATTTTAATGGTGTCGGTAGAACGTTTTAAAAATGAGCGTTTCAGACAGTTTATACAATCGGTGCAAGTTTCAATGTTAGTGGTTGATGAAGCTCATTGTATTTCAGAGTGGGGTCATAATTTTAGACCAGATTATTTAAAGCTTCCGCGCTATAGGCAAGAGTTAAACATTCCACTGACTTTGCTCTTAACAGCAACAGCCACTAAAAAAGTTAAACTTGATATGGCGGAAAAATTTGCGATTGATCAACAACAAATAGTGCAAACGGGCTTTTATAGACCTAATTTACATTTGTCGGTAGTACCAGTGAGTAACCATGATAAAAAAACCTATTTAGTCGATTTAATCAAACAGCAAGCCGGTGCCGGTATTGTTTATGTGACTTTACAGCATAGCGCTGAGCAAGTGGCTAGTTATTTACACAAAGCAGGTATTAACGCGAGTGCTTATCATGCTGGTTTTGATAATGACTCGCGCAACCAAATACAAGCTGACTTTATGACAGGGAAAGTACAGGTTATTGTAGCTACTATCGCTTTTGGTATGGGCATTGATAAAAGTGATATTCGTTTTGTTATTCATTATGATTTACCCAAATCTATTGAAAATTATAGTCAAGAAATAGGCAGAGCAGGGCGAGATGGTTTGTTATCGCACTGTATTACGTTGGCGAATTTAGATGGTTTAAATACTGTTGAAAATTTTGTTTACGGAGATACCCCTGAACTGAGTGGTATTGAGCATGTTATTGATAATATCAAAACGGAAACTGAGCAGTCTTTCGGTGAAAATAAGTGGGAGCTACAGTTATTGCCCTTATCCAACGAAAGTAATATTCGTCAGTTACCCTTAAAAACCCTATTGGTTCAGTTAGAGCTTTATGGGGTTATTGAACCCAAGTATGCATATTTTGCTGACTTTAATATTAAATTATTGCAACCTATCGAGCAAATACTGGCAAGCTTTAATGCACAGCGGCAAGCGTTTTTAGCGGCTATTTTTAAAGCGACCGTCTTTAAAAAAGTGTGGGGGAGTTTAAATTTTGATCTACTATTACAAGATAAAAGTATTGATCGAAATAGAGTGATTTCAGCATTAGAATACCTACAAGAGCAACAGTTAATTATTTTAGAAACTAAGCGCATGACCGAAGTTTTTAAGGTGAACAGTGCCGAATTAGCCGATCCTCAGTTAGCCAAAAATTTACACCATTATTTTGTTGATAAAGAAGAAAAAGAAATTAAACGTATCGCGACATTGGTACGATTTTTTCAACTTGATAGTTGTTTAAGCTATAATTTATCACGCTATTTTGATGATGAAACTGTTCCAGTGCATTGTGGTCATTGTAGTGTTTGTTCAGGGAACGTTGCCAAACTGGCTTATTATGAACAGCCATCTTGGCCGAGTGATGAAGCATTAACTACATCAGCACAAACCTTATCTCAGCATTTAGCAACTAAAATAACATCTACGTTAACGTTAGAAAGTTATTGTCGATTTTTTGCCGGCATGACCGTGCCTTTATTTGGTCGTAATAAAGTAAGACAACTTAAAGGTTTTGCAAGTTGTGAAAAACAGCGATATCAAGCAATTCGTGAAAAACTAATAAAGCTAGAAAGTAATTATTCAGATAGTTTAAAATCAGAGTGAAAAATAAAGCAGAGATATATGCTCGCCTCTTTATGGAAAACGCCACTACAAATTGTTTCCGCATTAAATGATAATATTTAATACTACATTACCGTAGAGGCGAATTTATTCGCCTACAGTTTTATTTACCTGCACAATCGATTTGACACATTAACATCAATCAATTTAAATAAATTGAATCCCATAATGAATAATTTGCTATTTTATCAACTAGCCCTGCTCGTAATGGATTAGCGACAATATAACGTGAAACCTTTAATAGATCTTCTTCTGTTCTTATGCCGAGATCATGAAAACCTCGCTGCCATGAAAAATTAACTTGTGGATTATATTGATTGATATTTTTTGAACTGCAGCTTTTAATTTTTGCATTATGGTAGACAAGGTATTTACACAAGAGAGTTGAAAAAGCCAATGTAAGTGGTCGGGCATAATGACCCAAGTAATAGAAACCACTTGATTCGACTTTTCTAATTTTTTCATTTCACTTATTAATAATCGCGCGCATTGGAAGTTATCAAAGAATGGCTGACGGTTTTGTGTGCATGTTGTTATATGGTAAATATGATTTTTTGAGGGATGTTCTACCTGTAATAAGGTTGTCTCGTGACATAATCAAATCCTTTTGATGCGAGTGTTTATTTATTATAGATGATAAAAAACATTTGATTAGGGTTTCTAAGCTGCCTGTGCGGCAGTTGCACAAATTTGGTTGCAGGGTCTCCTATCCCTCAAATGAAGAGCGCTTAGTATCTGTAATTAATATATTAATTATTTTAAGCATTTTTTTATCTTGCCCTTGCCAATATGCATAATCAGACCATGTCTCATTGATCTGGTTTAATGGTATTGTTGGGTAATTGAAGAGACATGACATTAATATGTCATGTCTCTTCTTCATTACAAACTATTAGTTTTAAATAGAATCCCTTTGCTGGCTCCTTACCAAACATAACAATAGTTAAATCACTAATAAATACAATTGGTTAGTGTAATAAATCTAACATTTATTACACAATAAATACCTATAATAGCTTCCGCAATAATTTTATTAGTTGTAAAAACCATGAATTTCTAACTCAAATATTGAATAGCCCCATAAATTTCCTACACTGCGTTTTGTACCTGTTACTCTAATAAAACGAAAATCACCAGCAATAGTTATTTCATCTGTACGATTTCCAAAAATACCAGCCTGCTGATTTGAAATAACTGTCCAGTTATTTCCATCAATAGAACCTTCAATAGAATAATCTTCTGCGTTTGCAGCCTCCCAATGAATAACCACTTTAGATAAGGTTGCTATCGAATTTAAATCAATGCTAATGCTCGAAGGCCCTTCTCCATGATCAGACTCCCAACGTGTGTCTATATTGTTATCTATGGCTAATTCGGCAAAACCCGTTGAAGCACTTACAATGCTATTAAGCGCTAAGTTTTCCGCTTCAAGAGTGGTTTCATCACCATAGACTTCTAATTCAAATATTGAATAGCCCCATAAATTTCCTACACTGCGTTTTGTGCCTGTTACTTTGACAAAACGAAAATCACCAGAAACAGTTATTTCATCCGTACGATTACCAAAAGTTCCACCTTGTTGATTAGATAAAGTTGTCCAATTATTGCCATCGACAGAGCCTTCCACAGAATAAATTTCTGCATTTGCAGCTTCCCAATGAATAACCACTTTAGAAAGAGATGTTACAACATTTAAATCAAGGGAAATACTTGAAGGTCCAGCTCCATGATCAGACTCCCAACGTGTCGCTATATTGTTATCTGTAGCAAACTCGGCAAAGCCCGTTGAAGCTGTAACAACAGCGTTAAGCGCTAAATTTTCTGTTTCAGGTGGAGTGACAACTCCTGAGCCTGTAAAAGCAACCGCAATACTATGATTTGATGAAATATTATCAAAGGTATAACTAGTGATAGCACCTAATGACACGCCATCAATAATAACATTGCTAACACTTTGTCCTGTTTGAGCAACAAAATTATAAGTTGCACTGTCGGTATTATTTTTATTGTAACGAATAGTACCTGAAGGTATTATTTCTCCACCGTCATCTAACATGATGCTCTGAATTCTATACGGCATATGGTCAATAGCCATCAATTGCACATCTGCAACTTCAACTAATTGTCCTGCAGGCGGTCTAAAATAAAAAGTAAAGTCACGTTCTCCAACCGCAGGTACGGTGTTAAATAAAGTAAAACTTTCGTAAGCCCCTTCAGTTGTACTTGCCGTCCAGTCCATTAATAATGCACCGTTTCCATATTCAACTTTAAATTGAGCTAAACTCCGCTCTGGTGAATTATCGCCAGCAACCCAAACTTCCTTAATTTCATAATGTGGGTCTATTCTCACGCTCAGATCTAAATCCATGCCTTCTGATTCATTATCATTTCCGCTGGCTTTATTTCCTAAAACGCCGTCTATCGCTCTATTTGCAAAGCCCCACCATTCGTTTTCCCAACCGGCACTTGCTGAAACAAAATTATTAGGGGCGATAGCTGAAACGAGTGTTTCGCCGCTACCAAAATATTCACCTTCTTTTACAACAACGTTATCAATAATCACAGAATCTGTGCCCATATCACCGAGTAAAAAGGCTAAACGTGCAGCACCACCCTGTACACTATGAGCTAAGTTATAATTATACGTGGTCATTGTTGTCGTTAAGTCAATATCCTCTAATAAATAAGTACCTGCAACGCTAGGATTTAATGCGTTTTCTGAAAGCCTAAGTTGCATTGTTCTTGCACCGCTAGCACGAGCATCAAAACTTATTTGGTAATGAGTCTCTTTATGTAAACTAAAGTTTGATGCATGCATTTGTACAGAACCAGCATTTCCACCATCGTTAGTTAAATTAATAACAGCTTCTTGATTAACAACATTGTAACTAGGATCAGCACCTTCAAAAGCTTCAGTTCCCCAATCATTCAGGCCATTGTCAAAACTACCGTTTGATAATAAGTTAACAGAACGATCAAGAACAGGTGTGCCTGCAGGCATGGGATAAACATCTACAACATCTTCAAAGGCTTTAAATTCTAACAACCAAATAGGGACAGACTTATCAATGCGCCCTTTCGTAACTACTTTAAGATTACGGTAGGCTTTATTGAGTTCAAAAGTATGAGTAGCCCAAGTAGCATCAGTTTGATCAGAGGTAAGAACAAATTCCCAGTTCCCTGTACTGCTTTTACCATAAATGTCATACGATTTTGGTAAATTCCATGACCACTCAATCCATAAATATTTAATTAACTTATCTGTACCATAGTCAATATTTACCCAATGGATATTATCATCATTAGGCGTTGCCCACTTAGAGCCTACGTAACCATCAGCGGCATTATCAGGGCCATTATCACGATGATCAGTATCCCATCCGGGTTGTTCATAACCGTCAGCTGTCACGGCTGTTGGTGCTAACCAACCTTTTAGGTTATAAAAACCTTTGGTATTACCGCTCTCACGGAAAAAGCTTGATTTTGTATCATCAACATATTTCTGACTAACATCTGATGTTGGTAACGGCCAATGAGCAACATAATCCACTACAAAGTCAGTGCCTTGGCGACCAATATTAGTATTCATTTGCGCAACATCTAAATATTCATATTGTGTAACACCCGCATCATCCTCATAACTCCAGCCAGTTGCGTTAGCAACATTAGCATCGGCTGAGTATCCGTTGTAATTACCTACATCGGGCCATTCAACATGAGTAATTGCATGGTTAAGAATCATTCTCATAGGGGTAACGTAAGGCCAAGGTTGATCATCTCCCTGATTTTCTCGCGAGAATGTTTTAGTTAAAATGCCATTAATATACCATTCAACTTTTTCTGGCGTTTTTATTATGCCATAAGTGACATATTCCGTAGATGAATTATTTATACCTAATTCAACCAAGTTAACTTGTTGAGAACCATGTACAGCATAAGGTGCCGTCCAATGAGTTTGCGGAATAGCAGAGCCATTATTACCCGTAAACTCCATAATATCGAGTTCTTGGCAAGCCGTCCAACCCACATCAGGGAAGTTACCTAATAACCACCAAGCAGGAAATTCAGCATTACGAGCAGGAGGGTTTTTTATTCTGGCTTCAAATTTACCATACGTAAATGTTGTATCATCGGTTATTTGGGTTTCAATACGACCTGAACGGATATAAAGTGGTTTACCTGGGTTTGCTGTATCGCCTCCATATACATCTTGTACAATACCATCCATATAACGAGCTTTTAAAATAAGAGCTTTACCATCTAAAGCATCGCTATCATTTTGCCCTGTTCCAATGGTCCAATCTGCTTGAGGATACTCTACATCTTGGTAATCAATATCCTCGCCATTTACAAAAATATCTGTTTCAACTTTCCAAGCCTCTCTATTGATTGATGCACCATCAAAATGATCGATAAAGTCGGCATTATTATTGGGTTGTGCCCAAAAAGGGTCATTATAGTTGGTTGCATGACTTTGAATACCAAAAAAGGCACTACAAAGAAAGACACTACAAAGTAATGTTATTTTTGTCAATCCCAATTGTTTATTCATAAATTTCATTTATTTATCCTAAAATTTTATTATTATTAAAATGAAAATAACAACATTATTTAATCAAATTATTTTTTGTTTGTTTTTCTAAATTAAAATAGAATTATGTCGTTATTGGCTGATGTATTTTTAAATATAAAAAATACACGTACGGGAGAGTGCCACATTTCTTTCAATGCAAATATTCACTTTAGATTAACCGGAAAGTTTTGCGATATTTCGGATTATTATCATGCAATAATTGAAGTCGTAATAACGTATAGAAGAATAATTTAGTGTTTGATTATTAATAAAAAAATATATTTTTATAAATGTACCTTTCAATAGGAAATATTTAATAAGCTTCTAATTAGTAAACATCCTATTCACCTCATTTATTCCAAGCTACCGCAAACACTATAGTATTATCCCCCCTAAGGCAGTTTAATCATTGATCAGAAGTTCATTACATAAATAAATTAACATTCAAGGTGAAACAATGAAAAAAACAACATTAACCTTAGTTATGGTGTCTATATTATCCTCTACTTCTCACGCTGCAAACCAGTGTGAATGGACTGAAATTTGGAAAGACGATTTTACAAATGGCTTAGATAGCAATGTTTGGTCGCATGAAGTTAATGGCGATGGTGGTGGCAACAATGAACTGCAATTTTATACAGATAGAACAGAAAATTCATGGGTGGAAAATGGTGTATTAAATATCAAAGCCATTCGTGAAGAATATCAAGGTAAGAGTTGGACCTCTGCTCGTCTACGAACAAAAAATGCAAAAGAATGGACTTATGGAAAAATAGAGGCAAGAGTATCTTTACCTACAGGTTCAGGAACTTGGCCAGCATTTTGGTTATTACCAACCGAACAACAACGAGACTCACATGGCTGGCCACAGTCTGGTGAGATAGACATTTTAGAATCAGGTGGTGATAAAGAAGAATTAGAAGGTACTTTACATTTTGGTGCTTATTGGCCATACAACGGCAATACCGGTTGGGTAGACGGTGATACTAATTTAAATGATATTCATGAAGAAGCTGGTCGTACTAAAGCAGACTTTCAAACTTATGCTATAGAATGGTATGAAGATAAAATGGTTTGGTTAGTTAACGACCAAGTCAAACTTGAATGGACAAGAGATCAATTAGATGGTCCTGATCCAGTGCGTTCTAGTTGGGATAGCTTTACTGGCCGTCCTTTTCACATAATGTTAAACCTCGCGATGGGAGGTTGGTATACAGGTAACCCTGATGGCAGTGAAGCCGCAGAGCAATTAATGCAAGTAGATTATATTGCAGTGTATAAAAATCAAAATACCTGGTCAATTGAAGGTGACAGTTATGTTTATCGAGACGAACCACTAAAAAATTACCATGTAGAAGCCGATCCTCAAGCCAATTATCAATGGACAGCCCCACAAGGAGCCACAATAGTATCAGGCCAAGGTACGAATAATATATCCGTTGCTTATAATGCCAATACTATCAGCGGCGATATGAACGTTAGTTTTGATGCCGGCTGTGGTACCCAAACATATACTAAAGCCATTGCGGTTGAAAAAGGCATTACCCAACTAATCAGCGATTACGAAAATGGCCTTACTGTTAACCATTATCAAAATGGTTTACAACAAGGCGAAGTTAATCCTGATACGGGTTATAGCCCACAATTTAACATTGTTAATAACCCTAACGTTTCTGCTTTAAATAATTCGGCTAAAGTACTTCATTATGTACGCGATACAGGTAGTCAATGGGATAACTTAAAACTCTCTGGTTTTGGAAATATTAATACCGGCGAAATAAAAAGTGGCCGAGCAAAAGTATTCATTGATGCATTTGTGCCTAATAATATCAATTTATTAGGTCAAGAATTTAGTGGTGGTTTTGAAAATACCCTAGCGGTGAGTGCTGCCGAAATTTGGGATGGCAATACCGGCCGTTTATCTCGATATAGTAGTAATCTAGGACAGTCAGGAACGTGGCAAACGCTTGAATTACATTACACTGGCACTGCTGATTCAGCAATAGCATCAAGTCAAGCCGATAGTATGGTTTTTATGATTAATGCAGGTAAATTCACTAATGCGGAGCTTTATTTAGATAATCCTAGAATTGTTTGGCCTGGTAATTATTATACCGACCAAAACATTTTAGCTGACTTTGAAGGCCCATTAACTGCAAGTATCTTCGATGAAGTTCAAACCAGTGGTAATTTTGCTCAAGTAGCGAATCCTAACCCAAGTGAAGTCAATAGCTCTGCTACGGTCTTAAAATATGATAGAGATGTCGGTGCAGCTTACGACATTATTGCTTTTAACCAAATAACACAAATACCTGATGCACTAGATGCACAACACGGTATGGTAAGAGTTGTTGTCGATGTATTAACCGATGCGCCTGCAGGCACCATAATTTCGATGAATATGGAAAACCAAGAACTGGCAGCTTCAGTAGGACCAGAAGCATGGCAAGTAGGTCGTCATAGTTTTTATCAAGCAGAAACATCTACACAAGGTCAATGGGAAACGATTGAGTTTAATTACAACTTTATGGCTCAACAAGGCGACTGGGATAATAATTTAGTATCGGCTCACTTTACTGCGGTTGATCAACTTATTTTCTTAATTACTCCGGGTATAGCTTCAGAGGGAACATACTACTTTGATAACTTACGAGTAACCGCATTTAATGATCAAGCTCCTATTGATGGTGATGTGGGTTGTACAACTGACTGTGGCTGTACAAGTAATTGTGATGTCACTGATTTAGTTTCTCAGGGTAAAGTTGTTATCGCTAGTTCCGAGTTATTCGCGGCATCGTCTGTTGTTGATGGCAATATTGATACTCGTTGGGAATCTGCTCATGGTATTGATCCTACATGGCTAATGATTGATTTAGCGGAAGAAAAATCATTACAACAAATTGTAATTCATTGGGAAGCAGCAAATGCTAGCGATTATGAAATACAAGGTTCAACTGATGGTACTAACTGGGTAACTTTATCAACTTTTAATAATGGTACTTTTGGTGTTCGTACCGATACCTTAGCGATTGAAGGTAATTACCAATACGTAAGAATGTATGGTAATACCCGAAGTGAAGGTAACTTGTGGGGGTATTCTATTTATGAAATGGAAGTTTACGCTGGTGTCAGTGAAGATGGAGGCAATAATGGTGGTAATGAAGGTACAGCCACACTATTAAATGCTGTAGCAAGTGCAAGTAGTGAACTTTCACCAGCAAGTGCTGCGACAGACGGTAACGCAGCTACTCGTTGGGAAAGTGCACATGCTACCGATCCAAGCTATTTAACGCTAGATTTGGGTGCGATTAAAACACTCTCTAATATAGAAATAGATTGGGAAGTAGCAAATGCTGAAGAATACCAAATATTGGCTTCAACTGATGGGATAAATTGGACTGAAATAAATACACAAGTTGGCGGAACATTTGGTGCTCGTACTGACTCAATCACTTTATCAGGTCAATACCAATACATTAGAATTAATGGAACTAAACGCCGTGAGGGTAATCTTTGGGGATATTCAATATTTGAAGCAAGGGTTTATGGCTATTAATTACTAGCTTTATAAAAGGAGGTATTGATACCCCCTTTTTATTTTTACCCTATTTATTTAAATTTATAGGTAAACGATTAAAACTTAATTTATTTAACATAATAAACTTTTTATAGGTTCAAAACATGTCTCAAACTATTTTCTTATATATCAAAATTATCATTTTTCTCTGTGTTATTAGTAGTAGTTATGAGGCTACTGCTAAAGAAAAACAAAATTTTATAACTGTTAAAGGTAGTCAAATAATTGACCAAGACGGCAATGCTATTTTATTAAGAGGAACAAATTTAGGTAATTGGTTACTGCCGGAAGGCTACATGTTCAAATTTGAAAAGGTTAATTCCCCTCATAGAATAAATTTATTAATTAATGAAATGATTGGCCCTGAAGATTCATTGTTGTTTTGGCAAAACTTTATGCTGAATTATGTTACGCAGGAAGATATTAATTATTTAAAAGAAATAGGTTTAAATCATATTCGCCTACCATTTAATTATCGCATGTTAACTGATGATGATTATTTAGGAGTAAATAATCATGGTTTTAATTATATTGATAAAACTATTTTGTGGGCAAAAAATGCTGGTTTATCTGTATTACTAGACATGCACGCAGCGCCCTGTGGACAAACTGGAGATAATATTGACGACAGCTTTGGTTACCCTTATTTACTCACCAGTAAAACATGCCAAGAAAAATTTATCGATATATGGAAAAAAATAGCCCAACGCTATAAAGATGAACCAACTGTATTAGGTTACGATTTCCTTAACGAACCTGTAGCTCACTATTTTTCAAAAGATCAAGACAAGCTTGAAAAAACCCTCGTTGATCTTTATAAAAGAACCACGAAAGCCGTTAGAAAAATAGATAATAATCACCTAATTTTTCTTGGTGGCTCTATATGGAATACCAACTTTAGTATTTTTTCTAAACCATTTGACGATAAACTTGTTTATGAATTTCATAAATATTGGATGGATGTTGATCAAAAAGAAATTCAACAATATGTTGATTATAGTAATAAATATCAAGTGCCTATTTATGTGGGGGAAACCGGTGAAAATACCGATGAATGGGTAAAAGATTTCCGCATATTACTTGAAAAAAATAATATACATTGGGCATATTGGCCTTATAAAAAAATGGAAAATAGTAGAGGTATCATGAACTTTAATAAACCAAAAAACTATGATCTTATTATAAAATACGCTGAAAGTGACCGAAGTAGTTATGAAAATATTAGAGCAAACTTACCTGACAGAGTAAAAGCGAAAGAAGCGTTAAATAGCTTTATAGAAAATAGTAAATTTAAAAATTCATTTCAAAATAAAGGGTACATAAAATCATTAGGTTTTCATCCTACGCACAAAAATTAACGTAATATAATTAAAACAAAGAACCTAAATATAAAAATTTTGATTTTATACTTTAACTATACCCGTGACCATTCAAAATGCATGAATTTTTAGGCTTATAAAAATATGCAGTTTGAATGGTTGCGAGTATATACTCAAACAACTTGGGTATAGCTAAAAAGCGATTAATTTCTATTAAAGAAAAAATAAAATAGTTTTTATTACTTGAGTTTATTTATATTTCATCCATTTTATCGTTTTTAGTCCTAATTATCGCAAACTACCTAGCTCTATCCAACAAAAAACAGTTTACTTTATACGTTTACGATTGAAAAAAATCATTCAATGTGAACTATTACACGGAAAGAATGAACATAGATTTATTCTATAACAATAATTAAAATAATAGGATTAACATGATTAAAAAAATAAAAATAAGGGCATTAGTAACAACATTATTAATGTTTAGTCATTCAGCTTATGCATTAAGTGGGAATATAGCACTAAACCAGAGTGCAACTGCTAGTTCAGCCATACAATCACCACTATTAGTCGTTGATGGCGATATGACAACTCGATGGGAGTCTAATTATCAAGAAGACCCCTCCTCTATTGTGATTAATTTAGGGCAAGCTAACAATCTTGCACAAATAACATTACATTGGGAGGCCGCTAATGCTGCTAATTATCAATTACAAGGATCAAATAATGGTAATGAGTGGCAAACATTATCTACTTACACTGGTGGTGAATTTGGTGCTCGAACCGATAATCATAATGTTTCTGGAACATTTCAATACCTTCGTATGCTCGGCACAGCAAGAAGCGAAGGAAATTTATGGGGTTATTCTTTATATGAAATAGAAGTTTTTGCCGAAGATGAAGTGATAACTCCACCAACATCCTCAATTGTCAACATTGCTATAAACAGTGTTGCTAGTGCCAGTAGTGAAATAAGCTCTGCAAACTTAGCAACAGACGGAATAACCGATACCCGGTGGGAATCTAATCACGGCGAAGAAATCAGTTGGCTTTCATTAGATTTAGGCCAACAAACACAACTTGCTCGAGCCGTAATTGTTTGGGAAGTTGCTAATGCAAAAAGTTATAAGCTACAAGGTTCAAATGATACTATAAGTTGGCAAGATTTAGCCGTGATCACCGATGGTACCTTTGGTGAACGTACTGACGACTTAGCAATCAGTGGCGATTACCGATATATTCAAGTATCGACAACAGAGCGTAGTGATGGAAATCAATGGGGGTATTCAATTAGAGAGTTTGAAGTATATCCCGCTCAAGGTTCTCAACAACCACAACAACCTGTTATAGATCCTAACCAGAATTTACCCATCAATACAGAAACTAACTATACCCCTCTTTTTAATAATAGTTACACACCTGAGTCTAGTCAGGAGTGGCATATAGAACCCGATGGAACTATTGTAACTACAGTAAGTGGACGAGCACGTTCAAGACACGAATCTGAAGATATTTTTTATACCTTCCCTGTTCGATACTTTGAACATAGAACCTTTGGTATGGAGATTCATGATAACATCGCGGGTGGCGATACAAGAATCGCCATTTATTATGAACCTGAATATGCGCATTTTCGTCAGCCAGAATGTCGTTCTGCCTACCATAATGTTAATAGAGCAGATTTTAATAACAATGGTATTTTTGAACCCATGGCATTAGTTCAAGCAGATGCAAATGGTAAAGGTCAAAAATGGGTTTGTTATATAACTCGTGATGCACATGATGGTGACGATGGTCTCTTAGACGTTGGCGAATGGATGGAAATCGAATTTCAACAATTCTTAGGTTTATATGACGGAGACCCTGCTGTGCAAGGACAAACCGTTTATTACACCGACACTTACCGTTTCAAATTAGGTCAACCTGGCATATACATTGAAAATAATGAAGCATTAGATGCTAAATTAAGAACTGGCGGCGATGCAACAGCACCTTATGTTCGAGCTGGAGACTCAGTACCAGAAGCTCAAGTATTATCATCAACTAACGAAAGCGTCACCTATAAAGTAGGAGAAAATGGAAAATGGGTGAATGCCGATGATCCTAATGGAACTATTGTTACTTACCCAATATTAGATGGCACTGAAATTTATGATGATTTTGTGGTTGCCAGCGGTATTTCTGATTGGACTTCTTTTTTTAGAGAAGCATTAAATACCCGATGGGATACCCATAATACATTTATGCAGGGTCGTAGAGTTTTTCATACTTTTTTTGATTCTGGTATACATGCTGAACCTGGAAATCCTAATTTCATTGAGTTATCAGGCTTATCTACCGGTTTAAATATCCAAACTTCGTGTATTGGTTGTCATGTAAATAATGGCCGTGGACAAATGTTAGTCGATGGTTCTGATTTTAGTACCATGGTAATGAAGGTAGGCTCTGGCGAGTTTGATGCGTTAGGACATTCATTACCTCATAATTATTTAGGTAGTGTAATTCAAAATAACTCATTAAATAATGCCATCAGTGCAGAGGCGAATATAACGGTACAATATGTTGAGCAACCAGGTAATTATAATGATGGTATCGGTTATTCACTTAGAAAACCAAGTTATAATATCAGTAATATTGACCCACTAGCTGGAGATGTTTTATATGTTTCTCCACGTACCCCACAATCAATAGTAGGGCTTGGTTTACTTGAAGCTATTCCTGAAGCCGATATTTTGCAATGGCATGATCCTCAAGACAGCAATAATGACGGCATATCTGGTAGAGCAAATAGGGTTATCGATCCGATTACTAATCAAACCAAAATTGGTCGATTTGGTTGGAAAGCAAATCACGTTAGTTTAACGCATTTCACCGCAGGAGCATTAAGTGGTGATATTGGCGTAAATACAAGTGTATTTTCAAACGCAGATTGCGGGTTTAGCCAAACAGCTTGCCAACAAAATAGCGGACAAGGCGTTGAATTGTTTGATGATAAATTACAACAACTTGTTGTATATATGCAAGCTTTAGGTGCTCCTTCTCGACGCCCTGATGATGTAGAATTAGCATCAGTACAGCAAGGCGAACAAATATTCGCTAATATAGGATGTAATGATTGCCACCGTGAATCATTTGAGTCAGGACATCAACATCCGTTAGCTGAAATGAGAGGAAATACCGTTAAGGCTTATACCGATTTATTACTTCATAATATGGGTGATGAATTAAGTGATACTTTAACCAAATCAGCAGCGTTAAATAGAGAATGGCGTACACCACCGTTATGGGGACTTGGTCTACAAAAAGCGGTTAATGGTCATAGCAACTTATTACATGATGGCAGAGCTCGAAATATCGAAGAAGCGATTTTATGGCATGGCGGTGAAGCAACTAATAGTCAACAAGCATTTAAAACATTAAATCAAAATCAACGTAATGACTTACTATCATTTCTAAATTCTTTATAGCTCTATTTTATAGTCCTATAATGAAATTGAGAACAATGCACCTTGGAATATTTTAACTTGTGTAAGAAGGCAATAACTAAATATATGGGTATAAATTGCAATTATAAAAACAAAGAGATGAAAAATCTTGTGCATAATAATAAAGTATGGCCTAAACCAAAATTTTGGGTCGTACAAACAATAGGTTGGTGTTTGTATCCCTTTTTTGTATTTATCATGTATTCTCCTATAGATAATAGAATTAAATTTCCTTTTTTAGGAATATATTACGCTTGGGAAGGTTTACTCGGTTTTTGTTTATGTGCCGTACTTCGATTATCACTTCAATACCTTTGGCACAAATCACTGCGATTTACCATTATTGTCAGTACAATTATGGTTGCATTACTTGCAGAAATATGGACATTAGGAAAACTTACTGTCTATATGCAACTATTTTCTTTTACTCATGAAGAGGGATTTTGGCGAATAAATTCTGGATGGTACCCTAATTCCCTCACATTTCTCGCCGCATGGACAGCTATTTATTATAGTTTAAAATATCGAAGTCGATTGATCGAACAAGAACATTCACTATTGAATGCTGAATCCACTGCAAAAGAAGCTCAATTAAAAATGCTACGATATCAACTTAATCCCCATTTTTTATTCAATACATTAGCAAATATTTGCGTGTTAATTACAGAAAAAGAAACAAGTAAAGCTCAAAAAATGACTTTAGAATTAAGCGATTTCTTACGTTATTCACTTGATAATGATCCCCTCAAAACCAATAGCATAACCGAGGAAATGTCAGCACTTAAACTTTATTTTAATATTGAAAAAATTCGTTATGCTGATCTGTTAAATTATCGATTTGAGTTGTCAAAAAATACACTACTATGCCATATTCCTAGCATGTTATTACAACCAGTTGCAGAAAATGCAATCAAACATGCTATAGCTCCGTCAATTACAGGAGGTGAAATTATAATTTCATCAACCATTAATGACAACAGACTAATACTATCAATAAAAGATAATGGTCTCGGACTTCCACTAAAATCTAATAAACCAAGCCGTATAGGCATTGGATTAAAAAATACAAAAGACAGGTTACAAAACTTCTATGGAAATAATTATACTTTGGAGTTACAAGATATTATCCCTCATGGATTAGAGGTGAAAATTATAATTCCTTTGAAATAAATAGAGTAATGATTAATGATTAAATTGCGTACTATAATTGCAGAAGACGAACACTATTTGCGGCAAGAGTTAGCCAATAGATTAAAAGCACACCCCAGAATAGAATTAATTTGCGAATGCAAAAACGGCGTTGAAGCGGTAGAAGCTATAACACGTTTAACTCCAGATTTAGTTTTTTTAGATATAATGATGCCAGGATTAAATGGCTTTGACGTTATTCATGCTATACAGTCTGATATCATGCCCGAGGTGATTTTTGCAACAGCATTCGATCACTATGCTATTAAAGCTTTTGATGTTCAAGCAATCGATTACCTTGTAAAACCTTATAGTCATTTACGCCTTAACCAGTCTGTTAATAATGTAATTAGCCGTAAAGGAACGCATAATAATAACAAAAGTAAACAAAATTTAGTTGATATTAGCGCTAGATTATCAAACACTGAAATTCATCCACCTTCATTTGATAAAACGAAGTCATGGTATAATGAACTAATTATAGAATCTAAAACTCCTGCGATAATTATAAAAACGATAGATATTGCGTGGGTTGATGCAGCTGGCGATTATATGTGTGTTCATGCCAATAATGAAACCTATATTATGCGCTGTACCATGAAGAAATTAATAAATATGCTTGACCCATCTATTTTTTTGAGAATTCATCGTTCAACCATTATAAATCTTCATCACGTAAAAAAAATGGTGCCCTTGCAGAAAGGAGATTATCAGATAGATTTAAATGATGTTACGCGAGTTAGGCTAAGCAGAAGTTATAATGACTCACGTCGTAGTATTACCGCTCATATGAAAAATAGGATTAGTTTTAATTGAGATTAATAAATTAATTTATAGCCGAAATATCAGATGCTTGTGCGGCAGCAATTAATTTAACTTTAATTTTTTTTTGAAAAAAGATTAAATAAGTTGCTTATAAAATATGACAAGCCTACCCGTTATGTATTAATGAGTAGATCTTCCATTATAGCTACACTGGCGTAGAAGCGAATTTATTCGCCTACAACTGCTTGTTTTTTTGCGACTGATTGGGTGACTGAAGTAGTCCCTACAAACCAAACCTACAAATTGTTTCCGCATTAAATGATAATATTACATTACCGTAGAGGCGAATTTATTCGCCTACAACTGCTTGTTTTTTTGCGACTGATTGGGTGACTGAAGTAGTCCCTACAAACCGAACCTACAAATTGTTTCCGCATTAAATGATAATATTACATTACCGTAGAGGCGAATTTATTCGCCTACAGTTTTATTTACCTGCACAATTGATTTGACACAT
>JAOPTQ010000047.1:0-4643 GCA_051531915.1 Colwellia sp.
ATAAGTGTTGCCTGCTAACGCCTTGCTAAGAGGCGAGTAATTGTTGGCTAAAATGTGAAGCGAAGCGGAACCGAGCCAACTGTTACGAGTCCTGCTTGAGCAACTTGTTAGGTTTACTTTTGCACCGAGCCCTTAATATCAAAGTTTTGTGTTAGTTGCCGATTAACAGTAGTCTCCATATTTTTAATAGTGTAATTCTGTTCTATTGATAAGATCCAAGTAGAACCACCTAACTCGATAGTTGCCTCAACAAAGAATGTTGCTGAAAACTTAGTAACAATTGCTTTTTCATCAGTGTTACTTTGAGCTAATGCATTAGTTAATAGCTCAGGTTCAGACTTACATTCCAATTTTATTAATTTGGCATCAGGTTGTTGTTTGAGTAATTCACTTTCAATATCTTTAGGCACAAATTTTTTATAATCCTCACCCAAACCTAGCCACTCAATCATATGACTATTTTCATTAGCACAATCAAAACCAATAATTTCTGCTTCATCATTTGTATTCGCTGCTGCATTAAAAGTTAATAATGAGCACAACATGGTAAGAATTTTTCGCATAGTTTCCTGTAAACCTAACGCCCCATTAAGAGGCAAATAATTGTTGGCTAAAATTTTGAGGAACGAAAAACAGCCAACTGTTATTTGTCCTTTTGAATGGCTTGTTAGCAGCAAGTTTATTAAACATGCTGTACTTGCCAAAAATTCTAAAATTCAATTGATGGAAGTGAGCAATAAAAAATACCGCAACACTTAGCCACAAATCTTAATTGATAAACAATAACAAAAAATAATGGCAGATCAATAAAAACCTAAACTTTGCCATAAAAAAGGAAGTAAAGAAAAAAGCGCCCAATCCTTGGTTATGAAATATCAATTAGCAAAACACTTTAAAAAATAGAATAAGTGTTGCCTGCTAACGCCGCAATAAGCGGTGAGTGATAGTTTGCTAAAATGTGAAACGAAGTGGAACCGAGCAAACTGTTACGAATCCGACTTGATTGCCTTGTTATAAATTACCTACAACTGAACAAGTAAACGATTTAGTTTTTCAGTTACTTCACTGTTAGTATTTACAACGTCACTGGCTATTATTGATACGAGGGGTAATGTACCAATTAAGTCCATTACACTACCATTTTCAAATGACTCTAAAACTTGAGTCGAGGTTAAACCTGACTTAGTTAGTAGTTCCTTTAAAATTATCAAAGCACGCTTAGGCTGCTGAATATCATCGATCGCCTCTAAAGATTGAAACAACTCATCTACTGAGTAATTTGAAACATTAAACTCCATTTTATTCTCCAATACGAAAGTAATTTATAACGCCCTGTTAAGGGGCAAATTGTAGTTGGCTAAAATGTGAAGCGAAGCGGAACCAGCCAACTGTAATTTGTCCCGCTTTAACAGCTTGTTAAGTTACGATTAGCACCTAACTTCGATGATACATTTTGCTTCACCATTTTCATAATTTGAAGCTTTTAATGATTGAATAACATAATCAATTTCTATCTTGGAACCTAGGTTATTATGCAAATTCATAGATTCCATCGGCCAAGTTGTTACTTCATCATTTTCGTCCGTAACTTGAAACTCAGGAAAGTCATTATGATGACCAGACCATGTTTTCGTAATAATTCCCGTAAGCGTAAAAAGTTGTAATTTATTTTTACTTATAGCTTTCCACCACTTATCAGATCCCAAAAGGCCATGGGTATTTTTAAGCCCAATTAGCTTATCTTTTGATTTCATGCCTCTTTGCATTTCATCAATCGTTTTACGATCATCTTGCAGGTGATACAAATTTTTCATAAGTAACTTAACGCCACGCTAATGGGCAAATTACAGTTGGTTAAATAGCGACGCAGGAGCAAAAACCAACTGTTATTTGTCCTGTTGAGCGCCTTGTTATACGTTTTTATTAGAAGCACGCGCTATACCTTCACTAACCTCATTATCAATTGCAATTTGGTCAAGTAATTTTCTCTCATTATAATCAGGAAGTTTATATTTATAGTAAATATCAACAACTTCTTTAATCTGTTCTACTGTAGAGTTTAATGATTCTACATTTAAATTAATATCGTTAGTAATTTCAGTGTATGAATTATGAATGTCACTATTTTGACTTTGAATATCAAATTGGCAAGTTTCCATAACGCTTTGATTATTTTGAAGCTGAGATAAAATAGAACCTAAACGAAAGAAGATTAGAAATAATAAAGTAGCGATAACAGCTAAGATAATTTGCTCGGTAGTCATGTTTTTCCTTAAACGTATAACGCCCCATTAACGGGCAAAAAATTGTTGGCTAAAATAGCGACGCAGGAGCAAAAGCCAACTGTTTTTTGTCCCTGTTTAATGGCTTGTTATATTTCAAATACTTGCCCAGACCAATGACCATCTGATTTTTCAGCCACAACTAGAGCATTTTGATTCTCTGAAGCGCAAGCAAGTAACCCTGTGCTTGACCAAATTGCACTTTTACCTATAGGAGCCCAATTACCTGTTGGTCGATTATGATTAGCCATTGCGACAAGCATATTATATTTATTAGCATAACCCGCCATTACAGCTGCATCAGAGTCATAGCCACCCTCTGTAATTAAGACTCCCGCAACATAAACAGCCGCACCTAATTCAGAACAAGTATGTGCGTGGTTTGCATTATTGGTATCTGCACAGATCGCATTAGCAATTTTCGTATTACCAATAGTTATTAAATTATAATTTTTCCCATTATCAAAGAATGCCTCTTCACCTGAATGCAGGTGCATTTTTTCATAAGCATCTATAGTACCTGATTGGGAGATCATAATAAGCCCTATTTTTGGCAAATCATTCGACTGCAAGGGGGCACCAACACCAATATTGATATTATTTTTAATTGCTGAGTCAATTAATGGCTGTAGTCTTTGGTCGTCACTCGAGAAAGCTAAATGTGCGGCTATTTCAGGTTCATAACCAGTAAGTAATAATTCAGGGAATACGATATAAGAAACTCCAAGTTCACTTGCCTTTTCTATGGCCTTTAAATGGGTAATGATATTTTCGTCAATATTTCCTTTTACTGATGCCACTTGAGCCACAGCAACTTTCAAATCTAACACCACACTTTCCTTGAAATATAACGCCCAAATAATGGGCTAAAAATTGTTGGCTAAAATAAGCGACGCAGGAGCAAAAGCCAACTGTTTTTAGTCCTGATTAATTTGCTTGTTATATTACTATTGATACCAAACAGTTACGACTAAAGTTGCTGGCATCCATGAACCACCACTTTGTGATTGAGTAACATTTTTAATTTCAATATCAGGTTTTGAAGCTAGCCAAAGATTAATTTCTGGCTCTAAACCACAATCAGATGAAGTCTGAGAACTAGGCCAAAAACCTTGTTTAGGCTTCATGATTTTTGTGAATATTTTAACTTCCATTTTAGAAATACACTCCATATTGATTTAGTAATATAACGCCGTGCTAAGTGGAAAATTGCGGTTGGTTAAAATCGCGTAGCGATGACCAACTGTAATTTTTCCATTTGAGCACCTTGTTAGAAGCAAAAACTAAACTTTGTCAGGTACTATTTTCACCCATTTTGAACGCCATTCGGGAGCTTCAAAGTCGTCGGGCCAAAACTCAACTTGCTTAGCAATAAGACCATTTTCGACAGTATGAAAAGTAATAGCCCTAGCTTTCTGAGTACCATCTGTTATTGATACATCGGTAACAACCTTTTGCCCTTCGCAAATAATTGAATTTATTTCAAAGAGCCATTTATCTGCTGCAGGATAAAACGAGTTTACATCGCCGAAATCATCACGCCCAGTAATAAGTTCATTTGATTGAGGCCAATACCCCTCAAAGTTAGTCGCCAACCAAGTACTGGCTTTGTAAAAATCATTGCTTTGCATCGCTTCCCAAAATGATTCAACTATTTCTTTCGGGTTCATAGAGTTCTCCAAATGGCTTCTAACGCCCCATTAACGGGCAAAAAATGGTTGGCTAAAATAGCGACGCAGGAGCAAAAGCCAACTGTTTTTTGTCCCTGTTCAATGGCTTGTTAGAGCTACGATTACGCATGCCAGTTGATATCAATTTTCTTATGTGTTGCTACACAGTCTCGAAGATATAAATTTATGAGACTTTGATAAGGAACACCTGATTCTTCAGCCATACCTTTAAAGTACGAAATAACGTCTTCACCTAAACGCATTGTAACTGGTTTTTTAAGCTTACTTGCGTATGGATTTTTACGCGACTTCATTGTTGATAAGTCATATTCATCTTTCATAATTAATGTCCTCGCTGGTAGTGATTGCGCTCATTTTTGGTGGCTTTTCTAGCAGAAATAACTCTTACTATATTGCCCTCATCGCGCTCACAATGACAAATAAGAAGTACATTGGTTTTATTGCTCATACCGAGCATTAAAAACCTATCTTCTGTTTCGGAGTTTTCATGATCAAAAAACTGCATAGCAAATTCATCAAAGAATACTGACTCTGCTTCTTTGAAAGATATACCGTGTTTTTTGATATTTGATGCAGCTTTAGCTACATCCCATTCGAATTTAATCATATGTACATTGTATGTACAAAATGCCGAGTTGTCAAAGTAGCTCTAACGCCCCATTAACGGGCA
>JAOPTQ010000048.1:0-70942 GCA_051531915.1 Colwellia sp.
GCATGGCTGTTTTCAAATACCTGCAATGGCTCTCATGCAAGTGCTATTCTCTATAGTCTAGTTGAAACGGCTAAGGCTAATGGGCTAGTCGTGCATGACTATATCTCAAGATGCTTGCAACATATTGCCGAGCAACCAAACAACCTTGAACCGCTGTTACCATGGAACATTGAGCGCGGCTAGGTGCCGATCCCCATACGCTTACGTTATTCAAATAATATTTACGTGCTTAAATAATAAATTTACTGAGTACAGGCAGATTGGTTGAGGGAATGTTGTAACGCAATATACTTAATTTTATATGGGTTTTTCTCATTTAAGCCACAAATCTTTTCATTAATCTTGTTAAGTTTAGTTATAGCGTTAGTTTTGTCATTTTGTAGCAAATCAATTTCAGCAGCCGTTATTTGATGGTAATAACGAACAATAGTATCTACTGAGTCATAATAATTATCTATCGTATTGTTTACTTGAACCTGATAGTAATTAGCTTTTTCGGTGAGTTTACGACTAATATAATATTTCTCAAGAATTAACCCTGTACTGATTTTTTCTATCGAGTTAAAATTTTGATAATGACTAGTTAACAAATCAACATAATAAAATTCTTCTTTATCAGGTGCTTGTAATGTATACCATGCGATAACAGCAGCTGAGCCATATCGACTCCAATGATTATCGACACCTAAAGTATTTTTCATGTTATTAAAACCATCAAAACATAAATTCTTTAGCCGCTCACTATTCTCATATAAAGATAATTGTAAACAGAATTTAACTTGATAAAAACCATAGAAATCTGCGGTATCATGCTCCGCACTGAAAGGGAGTATTTTTTCTTCAACTAAGCTCATGGCGTTAACCATATCCCCAGCTTTAAAATAGGCAAAAGCCAAGTTTAATAACGAAAAGTGATAATCGTTACCTGTGTTAGCATCCTTCAGTTCTAGCACCTTGTCTGCAAGCATTATTGCTTTGTCGTATTCACCTAAAACCTCGAAATATTTACTATGAAACTGTATAAGAGGAATGTTAGATATTGATGCATTCAATAATGATGATTCATAAGTAATGTTGTAATCTTGTAGGATTTTTTCAGCATTCCCCATCGAGTAATTCATTTCTAATTGCAATAACAAATGAATTTTACTCAAAATCATTTTTTCATCTCCCATGCTATTTACACGTAGATATAGCTCTTTCTTTAAACTCATCAATTGTTTGTGCTGAGTTCCTTCCCAATCCATAATTAGAAAAAAGTAGTTATATATTAAATCAATATATAACCATAGTTTGACTTCACTGGTATTATTTTTAGCAAGTTTAAAAGCTTTTTCATAGTGACGAGAAGACAACTCGAAATTAGACTCATGGTAAGTTGTAGCACCTGCTTGATGTAATAAAAACAACTCGGTAATAGATAAATCAGACTTAACTAATTCGTTTTCTAAACGATTAAACAATGGAATAATCTTCTGGTTAATTAATTTGGCAGAATAATCTTTTAAGTGAAAAATAGACAAAACCTCTGAAGTTAGTGGCTCTTCAATCGCTAAGATAGCATCAAAATGTTGAACAAAACCATCATCATTAACATTGTCTTTTTGATCAGATATCAACTGCCTTATGCTAGCTAAATGAATATCCAATGGTTCAATGTTACTCTGGGTACTTAACCATTTCACTAATGTATTTATAACCAATGAATAGGCTGGTTTATTTTTTTGATGATAATAATCATCAAACATTAAAAACATCACTTCAATATATTGTTTTTCTTCTACTTTACTAGGATCAGGTAGGTAGATTACTTCACTATTACCATCTTTATCTGCAATACTCTGATGGTGTTTAGTAAACGTTTTTTTATATTCTTGGTTTATATTTTCTAGTAATTTTCTTTCCGCTATAAGTTGTTCATTTTTGATATTAATTTGTATCGCTACAATTAATAATATTAAAAATGCACTGGCTACAATGGAGTTAATAATTCGGTATTTATAAATAAGCTTCACTCCATTATGAAACCAATTATTTGTACTAATAGATATTTTTTTATAGCTCTGAAAAGCATTAATATCATTAATAAAATCAGTCACTGTTCGGTATCTTTCTTGGGGTAGTTTCGAAAGTGCCTTATTTATTATCGCTATTAAGTCTGCTTTAAACTTAACGTCACCATTAATGACACAATCAATAGGTGCTTGAGTATTAATATATTCAATTTTATGGGTTAACGTATCATCAATTCTTTCAAACGGAGTACTTCCCGATAACATAAAATATAACAAACTCCCTAAGCCATAAATATCACTCGCAATAGTAGCTTTAGCACCATTGAGTTGTTCGGGGCTGGCATAATTAACAGTCATAGCACCTACGTAAGCGGTCACAAACTTAGGCGCGTTATTATTTAAATCTTCAGTGAGTTGCATCACACCAAAATCAATGAGCTTTACTTGCCCTGATGCGTTAATTAAGATATTAGATGGTTTAATGTCAGCATGAATAATTTGATGGTTATGCGCCTCTAATACTGCATCACTTATTTGAAGAAACAATTTAAGCTTTTGGCCTACTGATAGTGTATTTTTGTGTAGGTAAACATCAAGTGTTTCGCCTTCAATATACTCCATCACAATATAGGTATTGCCGCTGTCAGTTTCTGCAATGTCATAAATAGACGCAATATTAGGATGGCTAAGATTGGCTAACGCCTGCGCTTCTTGTATTAGTAACTTACCTGATTGATATTGTTCAAATAACGGATGGAGACATTTTATCGCAACGGTTTGCTCAATCTTGCCATCGTTCCGCTGAGCTTTAAACACTTGTCCCATGCCGCCATAACCCAATGACTGAATTAATTGATAATTGGTTAAGGTATCACCTACTTGCGCAAACTGATTCCCATCGGTAAGATCGAGTACAGAATCTGTGAATGCCTGAGTTAATTCACTATTTGTTTTTATTAGCGCCTCTAGTTGATTAGCTATCTCGATATCTTTGCAGCGCAATTGAGCAATATATTCAACTTGTTTCATTTCAGAAAGATCCGCAATATCGCAATAATACTCAAATAAATCGATTTTATTAGCTAACATTTATTTTTTTACCGTAGGCATGCACACGCATCCAACTCTTAGAAAATTTTAAATCTTTATCAACAAGGCTTTCAGAAATATTATGTAGCTGAGCGATTTCTTTATTTTTTAGCCCATGAAAATAACGCAGCTGTATAGTTTCAGCTTGCCTTGGGTAATCTTTAGTTAAACTTTCTATCGCTTTGTCAATCACAATATAATCGAGTGAAAATGTCTTTGCTTGTTGTGATGTCTCATCAATCGTTACTTGCTTTTGTCTTTTGGACGCAGTGCTTTTGCGGTGGTGATCAACTAAAATATGACGCATAACTTTACTGACTAACAAATAAAACTGCTTTCTGTTATCAATATTCTCTGTAATGCCTGGGGCAAGTTTTAAATAAGCATCGTGAACTAATGAAGTAGTTGAATGAATGATATTAGCGGTGACATTAAAGTCATCATTACCATTTAATTTGCTTTTAGCATCGCGTGCTATCGTTTTGAATTGCTGATAAGTGAGTGTAAAAAGTTTGTCTTCTAAGTTTTTTTCACCTAATGACCATTGTTTAATTAAGTCAGTCGTCTCGTTTGCTGCTATACCCATATAATCTATTAAAATGCCCTTTTATGAAGCAACGATTATACATAGAAAAAATGGCACCTCAACAATAAGCGCTCATTTAGAACCACTTTAACAGCCCATTAGTATTATTTGGTTAATTAATGGCAACATAAAAAAACCAGCGCTGTATTCGCTGGCTTTGAGGTCTAGGTAACATTTATATCAAAATGAAATTAAATGTTACAACCTTTTGCTTTAATTGCTGGCGCAGCTGTTCTTTTAGCTTGGTAATAAACTTCCATTGCTGCCGCTTTAGTTTTTTTAGCTCCTGCACTAACTTCTGAGCTAGCAATTGAAATTAAACCTGTTAATGTGTCACCTGAATCAACCTGCTCTTTATAATCTGCAAACGTTTGGCTAATTTGCTCACACGTTAAATCATTAAAATTAATATTAGTTAAATTTACTTTATCTTCAGAGCTTGTTGAAACACAACCCGATAAGATAGTTACAGCGAAAACAGTGCCTAAAAAAAATTTTTTTTTCATATTATGTACTTCCATTAAATTTGTATAATTTCACCAATTATTTATTTGGTGATTCAAGAATCGCACGTCTCATATACATAGAAGACTTACGAACTTGATGTAACAATTTAATGAAAATTAATAAATAAAAAAATACACGTAATATATTTCAAAACACGTAAAAAAATATAACTGTCAACTAAGGTTTAGACTTTTATAGGCATCTTTTCAATCCGTTAAACTAGTGTTTTCTACTAGCATATTATTATTTTTGATTACGCAGGTACGCCGCTATGAAATTTAAAATCTATATCTTCTGTAGAAATTAATTCAGCTTCTACCTCACCAAAAAACTTCACTCTTTCTGAAATATCTTCATTTGCTACTTTTTGTGCAAGGGATAAATAATCCTCATAGTGTCTTGCTTCTGAACGAAGTAGAGATATGTAAAATTTATTTAGTTCGTCATCTAAATGTGGCGCTAATTTAGCGAAACGTTCACAAGAACGGGCTTCGATATATGCTCCGCATATTAATTTATCAATGAGGGTTTCAGGTTCATGGGTTTTAACATGTTTCATCATGCCTGTTGCATAACGACCTGCGTTAATATTCTCATATGGAATATTGCGAGAATTCATTATTTCTAATACTTGATAAAAATGGTGTAATTCTTCTTTGATAAGCAATACCATTTTATCAACTAAATCTTGAATAAAAACAGTAAGCGCGTCATTTCCTGTGGCTTTTAGTACAACCGCCTTAGACAGCTTTGGCGTTTGCGCTAAACTAGCCAAATCACCTTGTTTTTTATAACTGAACTACATACCGTATAAAGACGGTAGGTTCTTTTGCGGACTGAAAGTCCTATCACGATCCTACACTATTCAACATCAAAATTATCTTCACCTTTTCTCTCGAAGTGGTGGGATAAATATTCGCTGATCATTTTTTCTGTTAATTCTCCTGCTGTTACACAGAAATAGCCTCTTGCCCAAAAATGCTGTCTCCAATATCGCTTTTTTAACTCGGGGAATTCTTGAAACAATTTTGTTGAGCTTCGACCTTTGAGCCGTTTCATTATATTTGAAACTGACCAATTAGGTGGAGTTGATACGAGTAAATGAACATGATCTTTACTCACAACTCCTTTCAATATTTCTATTTCAAGATGCTCGCATGTTTGCCGAACTAATTCGCGTACTCTCACCCCTACATCACCTTTTAGAACTTGATAGCGATATTTTGTCGCCCAAACAAAGTGGTATTCGATATTATATTTGGTATGTGAACCATGACGATATTTCATTACTACATTCTAAAGGCAACGGCTAGCTAAAGCTACTCATCTAAAGATGAGGGTTTTAACCTTACGCACGGACTAATAAAATCTTCATACGGTTTAAACCAACCTAAAAGCTCTGCACTACTACTTTTATCTATTGCATATTTTCGAATAAGAAACAGCGCACTTTGTCCTGCTTTTAGTTCAGAAAATACATTACCCCAAAAAAATTTTTTTAAAATTAATTTATCTTAAAATACTCAAGAACAGCTCCTAATTCGCTAGCAATATCGGTTAACGCCTGACTGCTTATTGTTACCTTTTCTGAGACTTTAACTGCACGGCTAGCGCATTTTTAATGCTATTGCCCTGAATAGTATTTGACATTAAAACAAATGCCGCTAAAATAATAAATCTATCAAGGAAGATGGCTTAATAGTTAAGTTTTTTTAGACTTTGATATTAATAATGAGGATTTTTATGTATAAATATTTATTGGCTTTCTCTCTATTGATAAGTTCAACGTCTTGGGCTTCCTCAGAAACATTCTTTTGTAACGTTTGTGAAAACGCAGATGATTTTAAATTAGCTGCAATGATTGTATCTTCTAATAATGTTTTCGTTAATGAAATTAAAATTATAAATCCATTTAATGGAGAAATTTCTGTTTTTGATACCCTATTGGTTGTATCAGAAGGGGGATCTTTTGGAGGACCTGTTGAAGGTCCATTAACAATAGTCTTAGAAAAACCGGCATCATCTCCAGACCAATACAATGCGAATATATTAGCAGATGCATATGGATCTTTTCATGAGTTTTTTAATGCGAATCGTGACATAAATTCTTCTCTAATGGGATCGGCATTAGATGTACTTGGTAGCAGCACAGGAATGGGGGCTTTAAATAATTATTATAATAGTAGTCAAACACTTGGCTCCGCGATATCAAGTTATGCTGGTGCCAGTCTCGCTATCGCTAGTAAAATGATAAGTGTCAACATAGTTGTTGAGTTTAGGTTTGCTGATGGTAGTACTTTAGTAGCTAAAATAACAGACATAAAAGCTAATAAAGATATTGAGTTCGCTGTAGAAAAAGTTACTGATGCCGATGGAAATGATATTCCAACAACTAAACAAGAATTTGAAGCTAAAGCTGATTTTTCTTACAATTTTAGTACATACGATGCAGTTAGGGATTTTCTAGATGCTGCAGCAAGATATGGAATTCCAATAGTTAATGTTACAAATGTGTCACAACTCACTGGCTCTATAACTGATGTTATTTGTGATTCTAAAGGTAGGTGTAGGAAAATATAATGAATTTAAACGAAACGAATATTTCAATAAATGATGCTTTTTTATTTAGTTTTTTGTTTTCAATTTTTAGTACTTTGTTTTTGGCTTATATTCATAAACTGCAAAAGAGGGTACTCTTAATTACAAACTTTATTTTATGTGTCTTTATTCCTCCAGTAGGTTGGGTATATTTTATAGTTAAAATATATAAACACTTATCAAAGAAATAATAACTATTGGTAGCTACTTGTTTGGCAGCTACCTTATACCATAAAAATATGGCAACTAAGTTAACAAAACGACAAAAAAATTTATTCCTGATTTACCAATACTAATAACTACAGTGCTAATTTAAAAGTTTCTATCGTAATACAAAACTAATACATGTTTTAAAAATCACATAGGCACACCACTATGAAACTTAAAATCAGCATCAGGGCTATTGATTAATTCAGCTTCTACTTTTGCAAAATATTCAACACGATCGGAAATATCTACATTTTCACCGGCAACTTGCTCAGCTAAGGTTAAATAGTCTTGATAATGGCGCGCTTCACTACGCAATAACGACACGTAAAATTTATTTAATTCATCATCAAGATGCGGCGCTAGTTTGGCAAAACGTTCACAAGAGCGCGCTTCAATATAAGCGCCAATGATTAACTTATCTATCAACGCCGCCGGCTCGTATGTTCTTACGTGTTTAAGCAACCCTTTTGCATAACGCCCTGCAGTAACATTCTGATATTCAATACCCCGCTGTGTCATTATTTCTAATACCTGATAAAAATGATGTAATTCTTCTTTAATTAACAAGACCATTTTATCAACTAAATCTTGAGTAAAAACAGTAAGCGCATCATTTCCTGTGGCTTTTAGTACAATCGCCTTAGACAGCTTTGGCGTTTGCGCTAAACTAGCCAAGTCACCTTGTTTTTTATAAATAAAATCTTCATACGGTTTAAACCAACTTAGAAGCTCTGCACTACTACTTTTATCTATTGCATATTTTCGAATAAGAAACAGCGCACTTTGCCCTGCTTTTAACTCACACACCATATGATCGGTTAATAATAGTTGTAAATGCTCTGGTTTTTTAGCTTCATTAATCCAAGAATCGGGCGTTTCACCGTTGAGAAATTGTAAAATAGGCTGCAGTAGTTTTTCTGAATTATTCATAGATTAAAAAAGACAACAAGTAATTAATAGTTAGCCCTATTTTAAAAGGCTATTTCTTGAGATACTAGCAAAATATACCTTTTCACTGACATCGATCAAAGCCATGACAAACGCTAAACCACATAGTGCCGGTAAAAAGCTCACCGACAAGCACGCTGAACTCATTCATACTGAAAACATTAAAGTTTTGTCTCATGTGCAGCGAGAAAGCGATGAATGGATTATTAACACTTTAATGTTAAGTGATGTAAATGTTCCCTTTAAATATAAACGCAAAAAGATATATAAGTGTTTACAAGGGCAACGAGTTAATATTACCTATTATGCTGATAGTGAAAATATTGCCGGCTTTGAGATTGAAGTAATGAACATTGTAAGAATAAAAATCAGTTAATTAATTCTAATATTTAATATAACTGACCTACTCAAGTCTCACTGACTCAGGATTTATTATTAAGAGGATCTTTCAGCATAAAGGGTAAAGACGTGGGTTTCTGACCTATTTACCTTACTATGAAAATAGTAAACCACCATTAATGTCAATACAATTACCGGTCATGTATGAAGAATTATCACTGACAAGAAAAGTAACTAATTTTGCCACTTCTTCTGAACTACCTTCTCGTTTCAACAAAGTAGCAGCGGCAACACTTTTACGTACATTGTCTTGGGTAAATGTATCATGGTAACCGGTATCTATCAGGCCGGGGCAAAGACAATTAACCCTGGCTTTAGGCCCTAACTCTTTTGCTAAACCACGTGTGAATGCCATTATTGCACCTTTAGCGGTAGCATAAGCTGCGGCACCAGGACCACCACCATCACGCCCAGCTTGAGAAGAAAACGTTATTATGGTGCTACCTGTTTTCATATATGGGATACAAGCACGGCTCATCATAAAAAGAGATTTGAGATTAACGTCCATGACATTGTCCCAATGCTGGGTAGACATTTCAGCAATTTTTACTCTACCGATTAAGCCCCCTGAAACATGAACCAGTGAATCAATTTGATCAAAAGTATCTAGGGTTTTTGAAATAACCGCGTCAACATCTATTTGTTTGGTAAGATCAGCATTAATTGCGATTGCCTTACTCCCTAACGCTTCAATTTCTTTTACCGCTGACAACGCAGTTTTACTACTTGCATGATAAGTTATAACAACATTTGCCCCTTGTTTAGCTAACTCTATTGCACAAGCCCTACCTATGTCTCTACCACCACCCGAAATTACGACTACTTTCCCATTCATTAACATAGTTCTCTCCAAATAAAAAACTTCACCACTCATAACGGATAGTGGAATTATCAATATTATCATGAAAAAATAACCGACTTAATAAATAACTCTTCATTACCAATATTTAAAATTAGACGATATACCCTTATTAAGCTCTGAATTAGGAAGGATTTTAATTAAGAGAGGAAATTATATGGTCAAAACTCTGGTCAGAACAAGCCTAATTGGTTACTGGTGATTTGTTCAAAACTAGTACCAATGAACGGTAAAATGTCATCCGCTATAGGTTTAATTTGCTTGTCTATGTAAAAGTCATAATCTAAGGAGCTAGTAACCATTTGTAGAGGTTTTACGCCATCAAGAGTAATTACGTATTCAATTTTACTTCCTCGCTTATATTTTGGTGCTAAACCTTCAGCCACTAACTTATCATTGAGTTGTTTCGCGGCGTTAATGTGTGGCGGTGTATTTACATAGTCTTGCAAGTTTCTTCTTATTTTTTTCATGTAAATTAATTTATCGTCAAAACGTCCGCTTTTAATATCCGCTACCATTGAGCGTATGTAATCAATGGGAGATTGTTCATTGAAAACTAATCGGTATAGCTCTTGCTGAAATACTTTGCTGACTTCAGTCCAATCACTTCTAACAGTCTCTAAGCCCTTAAATACGAGTTTATTGTTTACAAGCCCTGCATAGCGTTTCTTAGTGCCTACATTTTTTTGTTCTTTAACTGCACTAATCCCGCGAATGGTAGGCATTAAAAATTGACTAAAATGGGTTTCAAATTCTATTTCTAAATGACAGGTTATTTGAAATTTTTCCGCTAACACTTGTTGCCATTTGTTATTGATGAATTTTGCTAATTCACTGCCTAGTTGTTGACTTTCAAGTGACGATTTATCAAGGCCAATACTGACAAAAATAGAATCAGTATCACCATAAATAACTTGATGTCCTCGTGCTTCAATCCATATTTTCGTAGTTTTTAAAATTTCATGACTCCGTTTGGTAATAGAGCCGGATAAACGGGGATCAAAAAACCGACAGCCAGTAGAGCCTAATATGCCATAAAAACTATTCATAATAATTTTAATCGCTTGCGACAGCGCAGAGTTTTTCTGTCGTTTTGCTTTATCTCGCTCTAACCAAAGTGATTCAATAATATCGGGCAAAAAATGTTTAGTACGAGAAAAATAAGCGCCATCAAAACCGGGAATACATTTTTTACTTAAACCGTCAGTTGCATTTTCAACTAAACCTTCGCTTAAACCTTCAATTAACCCCATGGGATCAATATTAAAACTACGAATAATACTGGGATAGAGTGATTTAAAATCAAGCACTAAAATATTGCGATATAACCCGGGAATAGAGTCCATCACATAGCCCCCCGGAGACACTAGATCCGAAGCGCCATCACCCATATTTGGCGCAACATAGCCACTACGATGTAATTTTGGTAAATAAAGATTGGTAAAAGCGGCAACCGAGCCCCCTACTCTATCAATGGCTAGCCCTGTTAATTGCGCTCTTAATTGGGCAAATTCTAATAACTGCGTTTTTTCAAAGATAAGCCATACTAATCGGCAATCTTCTAAGTTATAGGCCGCTAATGCCGGTTTATTGTGATTAAAATTATCGGTAATTTCTTGTACACGGTTATCTACATCAGTCACTTTTTTACCAATACCCAATAAACTATGTGCAATGTTATCGAGCGAAAAACTGGGAAAGTTATACGTGGCCGTTTTGAGTAAATCAATGCCGTCAAGCACCACTCGCCCAGCTATTTCAATAAAGTGTTGTTCAGTATTATTGCTATTTTTACGCCAATGTGGCGAACTTCCATCTCGCCCTATAGCAAAGGGTAAACGGTATAAATCAAAACGTTTTTGTAATAAACGAAAATCAAAATTGATAACATTCCAACCAATAAAAATATCAGCATCAAATTGCATGACTTCGTCAATAAATGCTTCTAATAACTGTTTTTCATTTTCAAGCCAAGTAATATAACTTGGCGCAGCAAGCTGTGGCTTGCCTATCATTAATACCCGCTTAAATTCTTTGGCTTTATCCGCTACAACATTGTTAGCATAAAGGCCGATAGAATAAAGCGCTCCTGTCATTGAGCATTCAATATCAATAGACAGCATAGTGAGTGCCGTCGCCTTTTTTTTAATTGATGGCTTGCACTTAACGTTATCAATTTGTTCATAATAGCGATGCTGATTAGATTCTCCTATAAAATCAATATCGGCAGTAATAAAACGCTCCATCAGAAAACGATCATCTGGGCGAATATCATCTTCATAACATTTTATACCGTTATTTTTCAGCAACTCCCTAGCACGATAAAAATATCGTAAGGTTTTAAAATAAAAACCATGAACCTTTTCTTGTGTAAAGGTTTTTAGATTAAGCGCTTGGGATTTGGCTAATTCAATATTTTGATTTATAAGCAACTGCTTGGTAAATGCCGCTTGATTATTCTCAACAAAAAACATAGCAAATTCATTATTGATTTGAAGTTTTACCACGCTTTTGTCAGTTTTTAACCATAAGGTAATAACAAGCGCTCCTCCTTTATCGTAACTTTGACGACTCAGTAAAAAACCACTGTTAATAGGCTGTTTCGTTACTTTTGTCATAAATTAATGTATTTAAAGGTGAGAAAAGAATTAAACCTGTTAATATATACAGCAGTGTACTTTATCTATCTATTTTTGGAAACTGCTTAAACATGTTAACTGATAAGTTAAAAGAAGTTATTAGACAAGCCTATAAAGCCATTGGCGATAACTTAACGCATTTTAACCCGCGCAAACAGCAAACTTTTCTCATTGCTGAAATAGCCAAAACTTTAGCGGGTGAATACAGCAAAGACCGAAAAATAATTACGATTGAAGCCGGTACAGGTACAGGAAAGTCATTAGCATATAGCTTAGGCGTTATTCCTCTTGCATTAGCTCGCGATAAAAAAGTGTGCATTTCTACCGCTACCGTTGCTTTACAAGAACAATTAGTTGACAAAGACTTACCTTTTTTGAAAAAACATGCCGGTCTAAATTTTGACTTTACCTTAGTCAAAGGCAGGCAAAGATATGTTTGTCGACAAAAATTAACACAAGCGGTTACTCACAATACAGATTCTCCACAAGTGGGATTTACCTTTGCAGAAAAACCCAAAGCAAGTGATATACGTACGCTTAACAACATGCACAAAGCACTACTTGATGGTAGTTGGCTAGGCGATATAGATTCATGGAAAACACACTTGCCTCAACACGTTTGGCAACAAGTACAAAGCGATAAACATAGCTGTTTAAAGAATTTATCTGAGCATAGTCACTGCCCTTTTCATAAAGCACGAGACACCATGGATCAAGCTCAGGTGTTAGTTGTTAATCACAGTTTATTATTGGCAGATCTTGAGTTAGGTGGCGGTAGAATATTGTCTTCACCTGATGAAACTTTTTATATTATTGATGAAGCTCACCATTTACCCAAAGTAACGCGTGATTTTTCAAGTGCTAATGTCAGCCTAAAAGGCGCAATAGACTGGTTAACAAAGCTTAGAGAAACCGGTGATAAAATGGCTAAATTAATTCAATCTCAACAAGCTATTGCTCCGGCGTTAAAACTCGGTGATGACTGCCAAGATTTATTAGTTGAAATGCAAAAAGTGCTCACCTTTGTCAGTAATAATGCCAACCTATATTTTCAGCAAACCCCGAATCAAAATAATGCTAACAGTAAAGTTAATAGTAGTGGGTTTAATAAAAGTGACGAACAAGTTTATCGTTTTGACAATGGTATTATTCCACAAACATTAAAAAATTGGGCTGAAGATATTCATGGCTTGAGTAAAAAATGCTTATCCCATGTCAATAAATTATATAACGCATTAATTGAATCAGTAAAAGATGGCGACACTCAAATGGTGGTTGCTGAGCCATTATTAGCCGAGGCTGGGTTTATGCTGCAACGGTTAGAAAATTTGCAAGCATTATGGCAAATGTATGCCAAAACAGATAACGAAAAATCAGCGCCTATGGCTCGTTGGCTTGAACAAACATCAATAGGAAAATTAGATTATAAACTAAGCGCCTCTCCAATTGAGGTTGGCTTTACTTTAGAGAACATGTTATGGAGCCAATGTGAAGGAGCCGTTTTATGCTCTGCCACGTTATTAGCACTTAATTCTTTTGATCATTTTAGGTTTCAAGCCGGTTTAAAAAACAATGATGGCAGCCAATATCAGCAGGTAAACTCTCCTTTTGATTACCAAAACAATGCTCAACTCGTTGTGGCAAAAATGGACAATGAACCCAGTAGCCATGACTTTACTGATGAATTAATTAAAAAAATCCCCAACTACTTAAAACAGGGCAATGCCAGTTTAGTGTTATTTTCGTCTTATTGGCAAATGAATAAAGTGGCTGAAGCATTACGCGATAAACATAAACTAACCATTGTTGTTCAAGGAGAACATTCTCGACAACATATTATCGAACAACATAAAAAGCGCTGCGATAAAGACAAGGTAAGTATTATTTTTGGCACACAGAGTTTTTCTGAGGGTTTAGATTTACCCGGTAATTACCTAACCAATTTAATTATTACTAAGCTGCCCTTTTCTGTGCCTACTTCGCCGGTAGAACAAGCTCAAGCAGAATACATTAGTGCTAAAGGCGGCAACCCCTTTATGACACTTTCAGTGCCAGATACTTCTAAAAAATTAGTACAAGCCTGTGGCCGTTTATTGCGTAATGAACGCGATGAAGGTGTTATTACCTTAATGGACAAACGCGTTATTAGCAAAAGGTACGGTAAACAGCTTTTAGACTCTTTACCGCCCTTTGAACGAATTATTGAGAATTAATAATTCCTATAGTTGTAGTACTAAAACATCAACAATATCGTTCAACTATTTACGCGATAAAAAATAATGGCTATTGCTACTTTTCTGTAATCAACTCTTGTTTATTTTCATAACTGATCACTAATTGATCTTTTTTCACGCCGACTTTCGCTACGCCACCACGAACGAGTTCACCAAAAAGTAATTCATTTGCTAATTCTTTTTTCAGCTTCTCTTGAATTAACCGTGCCATAGGGCGAGCGCCCATTGCTTTGTCATAACCCTTTTCGGCAAGCCATTTTCTTGCGTCTCGTGTTAATTCTAATGAAACACCTTTTTCGTCAAGTTGTGCTTGTAGCTCAACAATAAACTTATCAACAACTTGTTGAATAATTTCATTATCAAGATGGTTAAACCAAACAATATTATCAAGACGGTTTCTAAATTCAGGTGAAAATACTTTATTGATTTCTGATAATGCATCTAAACTATGATCTTGTTGTTTAAAACCAATAGATTGCCTAACCGTTTCTTGCACACCCGCATTAGTCGTTAACACTAAAATAATATTTCTAAAATCAGCTTTTCGACCATTATTATCCGTTAACGTGCCATGATCCATCACTTGTAAAAGAATATTGTAAACATCTTCATGAGCTTTTTCTATTTCATCAAGCAAAACTACAGCATGAGGATGCTTTAATACTGCATCGGTTAGCAAACCGCCTTGTTCATAACCAACATACCCAGGAGGAGCACCAATTAAACGGCTAACAGCGTGTTTTTCCATATATTCAGACATGTCATAACGCAGTAGTTCAACACCCAGTATTTTAGCCAGTTGTTGAGTTATTTCAGTTTTCCCTACCCCCGTAGGACCGGCAAAAAGAAAAGAGCCCACAGGTTTTTCATCATTACCTAAACCGGCACGAGAAAGGCGAATAACAGAAGTAAGCTCTTCGATGGCGTTATCTTGTCCAAATACCACTAATTTTAAATTGCGATCTAAATTCTTAAGGCTATCTTTTTCCGTTAACGATACCGATTTTTCTGGAATACGGGCCATTTTTGCCACTATATTTTCAATATCTGTATTATTAATGGTTTTTTTCCGTTTAGACGGTGCTAATAATTGCTGCTTAGCGCCGGCTTCATCAATAACATCAATAGCTTTATCCGGTAAAAACCGTTCATTAATATATTTGGCTGATAGCTGTGCCGCCGCTCTTAGTGCTGCGTTGGTATAACGAATGCCATGGTGGGTTTCGTATTTTTCTTTCAAGCCATGTAATATTTTAGTGGTATCGTCAACACTTGGCTCAGCAATATCAATTTTTTGAAAGCGACGAGCTAATGCACGATCTTTTTCAAAAATACTTTGATACTCTTGATACGTGGTAGAGCCTAAACAACGAAGTTTCCCTGCCGACAGTAATGGCTTAATTAAGTTAGAAGCGTCCATCATGCCACCGGAAGCTGCACCCGCTCCTATAATGGTATGAATTTCATCAATAAATAATATGGCATTTTTATCCGCTTCAAGCTCCTTTAATAAAGCTTTAAAACGTTTTTCAAAATCACCTCGGTATTTTGTTCCCGCAAGTAATGCGCCCATATCCAAAGAGTAAATAGTGGCTTCGGCTAAAAATTCAGGCACTTTTTGTTCAACAATTAAATTAGCTAATCCTTCAGCAATCGCTGTTTTACCAACACCGGCTTCACCAACAAATAAAGGGTTGTTTTTTCTTCTACGACTCAAGACTTGCAAGGTTCTTTCTAATTCATCATCTCGACCAATAAGTGGATCAATATTTCCTTTGTGGGCTTCTTCATTTAAATTAACTGAAAAATTTTCAATAATACGAGGCTCATCTGTATCTTGACTTTCATCTCCACTGGCAAGGTTCGCATTTTCATTATTATCAATTTTAGCAACGCCATGTGAAATAAAATTAACAATATCTAAACGACTAATATCAGATTTTTTAAGAATATAAGCTGCCTGTGACTCTTGCTCACTGAAAATAGCCACTAAAACATTTGAGCCATTAACTTCACTTTTACCTGATGATTGCACATGAAATACGGCTCGCTGTAAAACCCGTTGAAAACCTAATGTAGGTTGAGTTTCGCGCTCTTCCTCATCTAAAGGGATCATAGGCGTTGTTTCACTAATAAAATCTAATAAACTTTTTCGTAACTTATTCAAATCTGCGCCACACGCATCAAGCGCTTCAATGGCAGAAGGGTTATCTAATAATGCTAATAATAAATGCTCGACGGTCATAAATTCATGACGAGACTCTTTAGCTTGACGAAAAGCTAAATTAAGCGATATTTCTAAATCTTTGTTTAGCATAGGTACTCCAATTTTAAACCTTGCAAATTTATGCTTTCTCTAATACGCACTTTAACGGATGTTGATGTTCAAGGGCAAAGTTAACAACATGCTCTACTTTAGTTTCTGCGATATCTGCAGTAAACGTGCCACAAAGCGCTTTGCCTTTATAGTGAACGGTTAACATAATATCTGTTGCTTGATCCGAGTTTTTATTAAAAAAACGACGTAATACCTCTACAACAAAATCCATCGGTGTGTAATCATCATTAAGTAAAAAAATATGATACTTAGGTGGTTCTTCAAGTTTATCTTTTACTTTTTCTTCAATAGCCTCTTGACTATCAAACGACTCTTTCCAATTACTCATATACTTATCTTAGACTCTACTTTTAACTTTTGCTGAAACTTTTTATGCAATAAACAATAAAAAAGCATAAAAATCACACAATTTAAACTTGACTAATTCAGAATTTTATCTACGATTTAGTAAGTGGCTAATTTTTAGCCGCGTTGTTGGTTGTGTATGTACTTTAGTTAACGACAAAAAAATTATTATACTAAAGTTAAGTATACTTAAATACTGAAGGATTTAGAAGGAAGTAGAAGTATGGCTCACGGTACAGTTAAATGGTTTAATAACGCGAAAGGTTTTGGTTTTATTCGTCCAGATAGTGGCGGGGAAGATATTTTCGCACACTACTCAACTATTGAGATGGATGGCTACAGAACATTAAAAGCCGGACAAGATGTCAATTACGAATTAAATGAAGGACCTAAAGGACACCATGCCGCAAGCATTAAGCCAACAGATGATGAAATAGAATAAATCACATATTTTATCAATGGAACTAAACATAAAAAACACAGCGATTTAGCTGTGTTTTTGTTTAGGTGATTTTATAAAAAGTTATATAAGGTCAATTACATATGATCAATAATACAATCACCAAATTGTGAACAAGTGACTAATGTTGCATCATCCATCAAACGCTCAAAATCATAAGTAACTGTTTTTGCACTAATCGCACCAGACATTCCCTTTAAAAGTAAATCAGCTGCTTCAACCCAACCTATATGTCTTAACATCATTTCAGCAGATAATATTACCGAGCCTGGATTGACTTTATTTTTACCGGCATATTTTGGCGCAGTACCATGCGTTGCTTCAAAAATAGCCACTTCATCATTTAAATTAGCGCCGGGAGCAATACCAATACCACCAACTTGTGCCGCTAAAGCATCCGATAAATAATCACCATTAAGGTTTAAAGTAGCGATAACGCTATATTCTGCTGGTCGCAGTAATATTTGTTGCAACATAGCATCAGCGATAACATCTTTTATCACTATTTCTTTACCCGTATTAGGGTTTTTAAATGAACACCATGGGCCGCCATCAATTAAATCTGCACCAAATTCTTCACACGCTAATTGATAGCCCCAATCTTTAAACGCACCTTCAGTAAATTTCATGATGTTACCTTTGTGCACTAAGGTAACAGAGTCTCTATTATGATCAATCGCATACTGAATTGCTTGGCGAACTAATCGTTGTGTACCTTCCTTTGATACCGGTTTAACACCAATACCGCAATCCTGAGTAAAACGAATTTTAGTAACCCCCATTTCTTGGGTTAAAAAATTAATGACTTTCTTAACTTCGTCACTACCGGCTTGGTATTCAATACCGGCATAAATATCTTCCGTATTTTCACGGAAAATCACCATGTCAACTTCATATGGTTTTTTCACCGGACTCGGAACACCCGTAAACCATTGCACCGGACGCTGACATACGTATAAATCTAATATTTGACGTAATGCCACATTTAAAGAGCGCATGCCCCCCCCAACAGGTGTAGTAAGCGGCCCCTTAATACCCACTTTATATTCTTTAAACATCTCCAATGTTTCTTCAGGAAGCCAAGTTTCTGAATCATACATTTGAGTTGCTTTTTCACCGGCATAAACTTCCATCCAAGCGATTTGTTTATCTCCACGATAAGCTTTCTCAACCGCAGCATTAACGACTTTAATCATCGGTGGCGTTACATCAATGCCAATACCATCACCTTCTATAAAGGGAATAATGGGATTATTAGGTACCATTAACTTACCGTTAGCGACAGTGATTTTATCACCTTTACTAGGAACTGAAATTTTACTTGTCATAAAGTGAACTCCTCAATGAAAAAATAAAGCAAAAGCCTTAATGAAATATATAGAAGAAACAAAACGATAAATCAATAATTCATGTTCATAATGTCATCAAGTTAGACAATTTTCTACCGACGTTTAGATGATAATAAGTATAAATACTATGAATAAACGATATACCCGTACTACTTAAAGATGTTAGTTTCAGGTCTCTTAAAGAGATACGGGTATAATAAATCACTCTACTCGTCTTGCTTTTTCTCAGGTAATAATTTTGCCAGTGTATTATTTTCTGAGTTTAAATAACGTTTAGCGACTTGCTGAATATCTTTCAAACTAATACTGTCAACCAAGTTGTCATACTCAGAAAAAGTTAACACATCACCTTGATAACGTTCAATTGAGATTAAATGGCTTTTCCAAAAAATATTTTCTCTTAAGTTGTTTTCTCGGCTTTTATGCGACTTTTCTTTAAAACTAATCAAATATTTTTCATCAACACTAGTTGATTGAAATTCATTAAGTACTTTCTTAACTTCAGAGATTAATTCATCAGCGCGAACAGGATCACACGTAAAAGAAACGGTTAGATTAAATGTTTCTCGAGGCTGACGAGATAAACTGCCACTCACTTGAACACCGTAAACACCACTTTTTTCTTCACGTATACGTTCTCGTAAAACTGAACTTAACGCTGACTTCATTGCTGAAAATTTTATTGCTTCACTATGGCTAAAATTAGCTTTACCATAAAATGACAACTGCACTTGTGCTTTTTCTTCAAGTCCTTTATTGACAACAACATTTAAAGCGCCTTTTTTAAAGTTATCGGGTAATACGTTAAAGTGCTCCCTTTCTTTACTTGCGGGTAAACTCGCAATATAGGTGGTGACTAGTTGTTCCATTTTAAGCAAGTCTACATTACCAACAAAAATAAAATTAAAATCAGCGGCATTGGCAAAACGTTGTTGATAAAAAGCAAGGGAATCAGCTAAATCTTGTTGTTTTAATCGAGCAACATCAAAAGCTTGATGTCTGGGATCATCACCATATTGAGCAGCACGTATTGCTTCATTAAAAACATTTCTCGGCTGTTTCAAACTGTTTTCAATACTAGGTTCAATTCTTTTTAGTAAGGTATCAAAAGCCTGCTTATCATTGCGTGGTTTGGTAAATTTCAAATGCAACATTTGCATGAAATTTTCAATATCTTGAACGGATGAAAACCCCTTTAAGCTTTCACTCAAGTCAACAATTTGAGAGCTTATACCAAATTTCTTACCTTGCATAAATTTATTTAATGCGAGCAGATCAAACTCTGCAAATCCCATATAATCAACCGCATTTGCCGCAAGTAGCGTTTTATTATAGTGTTCGTCATCAATAAGTGAATTGCCGCCCTCACTCATCGCTGTAAATAAAATTTGATCTTTTTTGAAGTCAGTTTGTTTTAAAATGACTTTAGCGCCATTACTTAATGTCCAGTAATGCGTGTTTAGGTTTTTATCTAAGTGCTTGTTTATTATCGAACCAGCAACAGGCGCTTTTGTCATTAAAGCACTTGCCACAACGGAGTCTTGATAAGCGGTGGTTTTTTCTGCAATAACCGCATCCCAAAGTACAATAATTTGTTGTTCATTTGGTAATTTAGTTTTTTCTGCTTCTGGAGCGGCAATAGTGACAATACGGTTATTATCAGTAAACCAAGTAGCACCGAGTTGATTAACTTCTGACAAGCTAATATCTGCGATAAATACCTTACCTACTTCAAGTTCTTTTTCTCGCCCTAAAATAGCTTCTCCTTTCATAAAATGACGGACGTATTCGCTTGCATAACTTCGCGATTGAACCGTATCAACTTCAGCCGCATTCTTTTCAAAACCACGCATTATATTCACTTTAGCGCGTGCTAACTCTGAGGCAGTAAAACCATGCTGAAGCGCTCTGTTTTCTTCCCGTAAAATTGCTTCAAGAGCAGGTTTAGTTTGCCCTGGCTTAATCGCTGCACCAATAATGAAAGTGCTGCTTGCATCAAAATTACGATTAAAACTACTTCCTGCGCCAACAAAAGCGGTTTCCGGTTTTAAAGAAATTTCTGCAAATCTAGCATTTAACATGGCAATGTATAATTGCCCTGAAATACGAGTACGATATTCTTGATAGTTTTTGGGCTCTAACAAAGGTTGTTTGATACGAATAGTCGCAATTAAACGAGGCAACTCAGGATCTGTTTCAATCGTAATTAACGGTGTTTCATTTTTTGGAATAGAAAAAACTATCCGTTTTTTAGGATTTTCTACGGGTTTGATATTCGCAAAATACTTTTCAAACAGCGCTTTCATTTGCTCAGGCTCAAAGTCACCCACCGCAATCACCGCCATTAAATCGGGGCGATACCAGTCATTATAAAAGCGGATTAAATCTTCATGGCTACCACTTTCTAACACTTCTTTTTTACCAATGGGTAAACGCACCGCGTATTGTGAATTTTTAGCGACAACAGGTAATTGTTTATTAAAAATACGATCATTAGCCCCTTTTCTGGCCCGCATCTCTTCTATAACAACACCGCGTTCTTTATCAATTTCTTCACCATCAAAACTTAACTTGTGTGCCCAGTTTTCTAAAATATGCACGCCTTTTTCTAGTGTGTTTTCATCATCTGTAGGAAGTTGCAATTTGTAAACTGTTTCATCAAAACTTGTGTGAGCATTTAAGTGTGCACCAAAGCGCATACCTATTGATTCTACATAATCAACAATTTCTTGTTTAGCAAAATCTTCTGTTCCATTAAAAGCCATGTGCTCGACAAAGTGGGCAAAACCTTGTTGATTATCATCTTCGAGGATAGAGCCGGCATTAATCACTAAACGTAACTCAGCGCGCTTCTCTGGCATGGTGTTTTTGCGAATTATATAGGTGATGCCATTATCAAATTTACCTTTCATAATACGAGGTGAGATAGGTAATTCACCAGAAAATTCATTCTTTTTAATTTGGCTGCTGTTACTGGTATTATTGCTATTTGAAGCATTATCAGTAAATTGGCTACAAGCAGAAATGGTGGTAATTGCGATAGCTAACGAGGTTAACACTAGCCTTCTGGCTAGTTGATGATGAAACATATTCAATCCTTTGTTGTGATAGGCGAAAAATTATACGAGTGTAAGTTTATAAAAATCATAAAAATAAGTTAACTATTGTAATTTATAACCATAAAAAGTAAATGCTTATATTCCATCTGTTTACAATAATTTATACGGGGATGAATAAAGAAAAATTCAGCGTTGAATTAATTGACTAAACAACTAGCGTTGATTTAACAAGGGAGCCTTGAATAGCGTCTAACCAACCTTGGGCATTGAACGTTAATGATTTATTTATAACGCTTTTAGTCATTTCAGCTGACTTTTGTTGCTTATGCTTTAATTGGCAAACTAAGGTGGTGTTGTTTAAGATATCTGTGTCGATATGTTTAGGATTATTGCGAAATGCTAAAGGTCTTGGTACTAAAACATCATTTAACTTGACTGCTAAAACATCATTGCCCGCTATACTTTGCCCTTGATTATAAAGGTTGATTTGTGCCATGTTTTTTAATGATAACGGTACTTTAGCGGGTAAGTTAAATAACTTTCTTAATCTTGTATCTGAAACTTCTGTACTTGAAAATTGATCATTTACCGGTAAAGCAAATTGGCTTTGCTCTCTAACATCTTCGGTTAACATGGCAAGCATTAATGAAAAATCAGCTCGTCTGGCTTGATGAACACTTTTATTAAGCTGCTCCCCTAACTGCAATTCATGCAATAAAGGTTCACTGTGCAGTGATTGCTTTTTTAATGACTCAATAGCCAATTAAGATATCTCTTATTTACAACAATAGTATGGATAAATAAGTTATCGGCTAATAAGCTAAAACATTTAGTTAAAAAATAAAAAATTGTTCCGTGGGCATGAAACAATCATTTTAAAGTGGATCGGGTATAAATTCTGATTAAACCCTATTCTATAGGCCAAGTTAACGTAAACGCAGCGCCACCTAATTCGCTGTCACTTACACTAGCACTACCTTGATGCCATTCCATAATTCTAACAACAATAGCTAAGCCTAAACCAAAACCACCAGTTTCTCGATTACGGGATTGATCTCCACGTGAAAACGCATCAAAAATAACCGATTTAAATTTATCGCTAACACCCTCGCCATCATCCTCAACACAAATTTGACAATAGTTTTTATGTTGTGAAATTGTCACCCTAACCTTACCTGCTCCGTATTTAATGGCATTACTGATATAATTATTTAATGCTCTGTGCATAAAGTGAGTATCAAAAACAGCCTTAAGGTTAGGTGCTTTATCGACAAGCTCTATGGCTGAATGTAATGAGTCATGACTAGCAATTTGATTTTCAACCAAAGATTTAACCAAACTTTCTTTAAAAGACAATTCTGGTCTATCGCTATCAAATGCTGCATAAAGAAGCATTTCATTAATTAACGCTTCTAATTCACATATATCCATATGAATTTGCTGTTGGTATTTTTGTCTTTTTTCATCATCTTTAACGCTTGATAACATTTGTAAAGCAAATTTAGACCTAGCGAGTGGTGTTCGTAATTCATGAGATACCGCACTCGTTAGTTCTTTATGTGCTTCAATTAATCGTTTTATTCTATCTGTTGTTTTATTAAATGAAAGCATCATAGGCGCAATCATTGAAGACTTAGCCGTAGGTACTTTTGCTTGAAAATTGCCTTCACCAAAATCTTTTGTTGCTTTTTTAAGCCGCTCTAAATCACGAGACATTGGCCATAACCAAATAAAAATAATAAAACCAAGTGTAGCTAAAACAATAACGCGATAAATAGCTTTTATTCGGGGTCTTGTTGGCATATCAGCCGGGCCTAACATAATGATAGATTCGGTGCTTGGTATTAAATGGTGTAAAACAACCATGTCTTCATCAAAAAAAACATGAGTCGTGGTGTTTTTTAAGGCTTGGTGCTCTTGGTGTTCTTTAGTTTCAACGTCACTGAGGCTGATTAGTTTTAAAGGTAAATTATAACGAACCGCTGTTTTTTCAACTAATGCCTGCCATTCATTCTTTGGGTGTTTTTGCACAAAATCACCCACAGCAATCAACATGGTTTTATAGCCGGTATAAGACTCTATATCTTGCTCTAAATATGAATTCCAAACATTATCAAGTAACCAAGAAAAAATAATAAAAACAGAAATAACAAGGAAATAAAGGCTAAAAAACGAGCGTCCTGCAGAGTTAAAACGAAATGCCATGACAATCCCAATAATGATAATTTATTAATTAAATGAAATAGAAAAGCGAAATTGCATTCACAATTTCACCTTTTTAAATGAAGCTTATGTCCAAGCATCGGGCACAAATAAATAACCTTGTCCCCAAATAGTTTTAATTCTAAAAGGAGTTTCATTATCGTCATAGAGTTTTTTACGTAACCTTGAAATTCTAACATCAACACTTCTGTCTAAACCATCATATTCTCTACCCACTACGGCTTTATAGATGTAATCTCGGTTTTGCACTTCTCCGGCTTTAGTAGCAAGCAACCACAGTAAATCAAACTCTTGGCTCGTTAATTCAATTTTTTCATCTTTTAACATAACACTACGAGAAGTTCGGTTGATATGTAAATCACCACAAGAAACTTCACCTTGTTCTTGGCTTTGATTAGGTAATTCTCCGCGACGTAATAAAGCGGTAATTCTAGCCAGTAAAACTCTTGGCTCTACCGGTTTAATAACATAATCATCAGCACCAATTTCTAAGCCAAGCACTTGATCAAAATCAGTGCCTTTCGCGGTTAACATTAATATAGGTTTGGTAAAGTTAGGGCGTAAATCACGACAAACAGCAAAGCCATCTTTTCCCGGTAACATTATGTCTAGAAGAATAATATCAGGAGAAAACAAGTCAACCCGTTTAGCGACAGTGTCACCACGAAACTCTTGTTTTACATGGTAACCCTCACTGGTTAAAAAATCGGTAATGAGACTAGATAGTTGACGATCATCCTCAACTAACAATATTTTTTTTACCGATGATTTATCTTTATTCAAATCTAATATAGACATTTCTCATTCCTTTTTAATAATTATTTATTCTAAAAGTCATAGTAAACACACTTACCTTATTTAACAATATATTGTACGAAGTGACACGATAAAATTACATTATTTAACAATTGCGTTTTGATAAAATTTAAAAAATATCTTGCTACGGTCTTTCGAAACGAGCAAAATCCCTTTTATTATCCATGGTAAATTTTTTAAGAGTTTTCTAAATATGAAAATAATTAGCTTCAACATTAACGGCCTACGCGCCAGACTGCATCAATTACAAGCCATTATTGATAAACATCAACCTGACATTATTGGTTTACAGGAAATAAAAGTACATGATGAAGTTTTTCCTTTAGAAGCCGTTGAAGCCATGGGCTATCATGTTTATTTTCATGGTCAAAAAGCGCATTACGGTGTGGCGATGCTCTGTAAAAAAGCGGCTATTAGTGTACAAAAAGGCTTCCCTAGCGATGACGATGATATGCAACGTAGAATGATCATGGTGACAACAACGAATAATGCCGGTGAACAGTTAACCGTGTTAAATGGTTATTTTCCACAAGGTGAAAACATGAGTCATGAAACAAAATATCCATATAAACGTCAATTTTATCAAGATTTAATGACCTATTTAAACGATAACCATACTAATGATGAAAATATCGTGGTGATGGGTGACATTAATATATCACCCATAGATTTAGATATTGGCATTGGCGATATTAATCAAAAGCGTTGGTTAAAATCTGGCAAGTGCTCTTTTCAACCAGAAGAGCGCGAATGGTTAGCAACATTACTTAACTGGGGATTTATTGATACTTACCGTCAATTACACCCAACAACAAAAGCGCGTTATTCATGGTTTGATTACCGTTCTCGTGGGTTTGATGATAACCGAGGGCTACGTATTGATGTTGTATTAGCCACCAATTCAATGAGTGAAAAATGTGTAGAAGCTGATATAGACTATGAAATGCGCGGGATTGAAAAACCTTCAGATCATGCGCCTATTTGGTCAAGCTTTAGCTAAAGTTAATGCAAGTAATTTATCGTTAATGTAAGTAACCTTTATTTAATATTAGTAACCTAATGAAACAAAAAGCACAGGCAGAATATCGTTGCCCTCTTTGTCAACAGACTCTAGCGTTAAAAAATAAAAGCTATGGTTGTGAAAACAATCATAGCTTTGATCAAGCAAAACAAGGCTATGTCAATTTACTACCCGTGCAATTTAAACATTCAAAAGCACCCGGCGATAATAAAAGCATGGTAAATGCCAGAAGGGCTTTTTTACAGCAAGGGTATTATCAGCCTCTTGTTGAGCGTATGTTGGCATTATATCAAAAGTATGCTGACAAAAATGCCGCTGTTTTTGATGCCGGTTGCGGCGAAGGCTTTTATACCCATCAGCACAAAACCAGTACAAATTCGGTATATGGCGTTGATATCGCCAAAGAAACGATAAAAATAGCGGCAAAAAAACACCAAAACTGTTTTTTTAGTGTCGGCACTTTAGCTAACCTCGCTTTTAGCAATGAACATTTTGGTTGGATATTTTCTGTTTATGCGCCTATTTTAGAAAAAGAATTTACTCGAATACTAAAAAATAATGGTTACTTATTAACAGTGACACCTGCTGAGCAACATTTGTTTGAATTAAAACAGTTAATCTATCGTCAAGCCAATAAACACGATGAAACAAAAACAGCCATTAATGACTTGTTACTTATTGAAGAGCAAAATTTAAATTATGTGATGAATTTCACTCACAGTGAAGATGTATTAAATTTATTAGCAATGACTCCTTTTGCCTTTAAAAGTACAGCTGAATTAATTGAAGAGTTAAAATCAAAACAGCTATTTAACTGCCAAGCAGATTTTGTATTGAGACTCTATCAAAAAAAATAAAGCTGATTTGAATTCAATTAACTTCCAGTAAACCCTAACTAAACCTTAACTAAGGTTTAGTTAAATTCTAATCAAACAATGGTAAGTTGCAATAACTTAGCAAAATCAATATAACGGGGGTTGCTTACGGGTAACTGATGAATACTTTCATTTCGTTTAAATGCTTGATTTGAAGCGTTATCTAAATCGTTACGATGATGTGAATTTGTTCCTCGCGTTTTTTCATGTATCGCTGAAGAAACCGCATTTCCCTGCTCTTTCGCTTTATCTAAACCTGATCTATACCATGAAGCTAAAGCTGAGGGTAAAAATTGATCGGCTTTAACCCCCATAATAACTAATGTTTGAACAGGAATGCTCAATATAAAAATTAAATAGACAAGTGCCTGTGGTAACGCTGACAACATTAACGTAACAGAGCCATAACCCAGAGGATAACCCGAACTAAAATAAAGTTGCATTATAAAAGTAAATAACGCTAACGCAGGAAAATACCGACAAACAAAACGACAAGTTTGCACGGCTTTGTAATCAACAAAGTACTGGCTTAATTCTGGCTTTTCAGGCCAAAGCGTTAAATACTGCTGACCTAACTTTATAATTTCTACTACATTCATAATTGTTAACTATAGCAGTTACTATTAAATTCTGGTAGAACACAATATATTTTATCGCCATATTATAAAAATAAAGTCGTTTTATTGCAGTACATCAACATTTTTGTATAAAAATTACGTTATAATATTACTTCCAGCTAATTATTTACTTTTATTAGAACCCTAAATCATGACAAAACAAAATATTATCTCAACCAACGTGACATTGCCTGATACTATATTGGTAATCAACTGTGGTAGCTCCTCAGTTAAATTTTCGCTTATCCTTCCTGCAACTGGACAAACGCTTTTGTCTGGTTTAGCGGAACGTTTGTTAACAAAAGAAGGCGGTATTAAAATAAACCAACATTTTGATTTTAAGACCGGTCATGCACAAGAAAGTAAAGAAGTACTTTCATTAACCGCTCCTTTTGATCATAAAGTGGCATTAGAGATTTTAGTAACTAAATTACAACAACTTGAATTAGTTGAACGTATAATAGCCGTTGGGCATCGAATTGTTCATGGCGGTGAGTTATATGCTGAGCCAACATTAATTAATGATGAAATAAAGCAAGCCATTGATAAATTATCAAAATTAGCGCCATTACATAACCCCGCTAACCTTATTGGTGTAAATGCTTGCCAGCAAGCCTTTCCAACGCTTCCCCAAATTGCAATATTTGATACCGCATTTCATCAAAGTATGCCTGAAAAAGCCTACCTTTATGGCTTACCCTATCAACTATATAAAGACCACGCTATTAGAAAATATGGTTTTCATGGTACTAGTCACTATTTTGTTGCCAACCAAGCGGCAAAATTTATGGACAAACCCCTTGAAGAATGTAACTTAATCAGCGCTCATTTAGGTAATGGTTGCAGTATAACCGCCATAAAAGAAGGTAAAAGCGTTGATACCAGTTTAGGCATGACACCACTTGAAGGCGTTATGATGGGAACACGCAGTGGTGATGTAGATGCGGGTATTGTTTTTCATTTAGTTGACCAATTAGGCTATTCATTAGATGAGGTTGATCATTTGTTAAATAAAGAAAGTGGTTTACTCGGTGTTTCTCAACTAAGTAATGATTGCAGAACGTTAGAAGAGGCAATGGTTGAAGACACTGGTGCTAAAGGCAAACAAGCAACACTTGCCTTAACTATTTTTTGTTACCGTATTGCAAAAAGTATTGCTTCATTTAGCGCCAGTTTAACAACGTTAGATGGCTTAATTTTTACTGGCGGTATGGGCGAAAATTCAAAATGGGTAAGAGCGCAAATACTTAATCAACTTAGCTTACTTAACTTTACCGTTTGTGAAGAAAAAAACCATGAAACCCGTTTTGGTAAATCGGGGAATATTAATGCTGAAGGTTCACGTGCTTGTTGGGTAATTCCTACCAACGAAGAGTGGGTAATTGCCGAGCAGTCATACCAGTTATTAAATAATTTATCATCAACCCAAAGTTAGTTTAAGGAATATATTTATGTCTCATCGAATTATGTTAGTTCCTGTTGGCTTTGGTGTTGGCTTAACCAGTGTTGCTATAGGTTTATTACACGCTTGTGAACAAAAAGGCATTAAGGTAGGTCATTTCAAACCTATCAGCCAAGCATCACGCAATAAATTGTCTAAGAAAAATAAAACGGTTGAAACAATTAGCCTTTCACAAAATGTCAGTAATATTTCATTCCGTTATTTTGAAGAAAAAATGGCGGATGGTGAGTATGACATTTTACTTGAAAAAATTGTCGGTAATTTTAATGAATTTCACCAAGAACAAGACGTTATTATTATTGAAGGGTTAGTACCGACAAAAAGACAGCCTTATGCGGCAAGAATAAATCGCGATGTAGCATCGGCATTAGGTGCTGAAATAATATTAGTGGCAGCTCCCGAGAGTGACTCGCCAGAAGAGTTTGAAGACAGACTCGAAGTAAGTGCTGAAACTTATGGTGGTATAAAAGATAAAAAATTAATTGGTTGTATTATTAATAAATTAAATACACCTGATCAAGATGAATATGGTTTATTACCCCATGAAGATTTTGTAAACACCGACTTTAACCTGCAAGAATGGCAAAATCTTTCCATTTTCAAAAACAGAAAATTTGACTTACTCGGTGCTATTACCTGGGATATAGACTTAATTACCCCACGCATTATTGATCTTAGTAATTATTTAGATGCCAAAATCATCAATGAAGGCGACATACAAAATAGACGCTTTCGTAGTGTTGCACTATGCGGTCGTTCTGTTAGTAATGTGGTCAGTTATCTTGTTCCTGAACGGTTAATTGTCACCCCAGGAGATCGCTCTGATATAATTATTGCCACTTGTTTATCGGCATTAAATGGAACTAAATTAGGCGCTTTAGTGTTAACAAACGGTTATGAGCCTAGTAAAAAAGTATTGGACTTATGTAAACAAGCGCTCGAATCCGGTTTGCCTGTGCTTTCAGTGCCTTGGGATACATGGCAAACTTCTCGTAATATTTTAAGTTATAACCCTGAAATACCGCAAGATGATACTGAACGTCATGATAAAGTAAAACAGCATGTTACAGATAGTTTAAGTAGCGCATGGCTAGATAAGTTAGCAACGCATCGTGAAAATGCAAACTTATTCTCACCACCAGCTTTTAGACATAAGCTTACCGAGCTTGCTAAAGCGGCTAACAAACTCATAATATTACCAGAAGGTAATGATATTAGAACCATTACCGCCGCCGCTATTTGTTGTGAAAGAAACATAGCTCGATGTCAACTCCTTGGTAATAAAGAAGAAATATTGCGCATAAGTGAATTACAAGGCATAAACTTGCCTGAAGGCTTACTTATTACCGATCCTGATACCATTAGAGAAAATTACGTTAAGCCAATGGTTGAATTACGTAAATCGAAGGGATTAACTGAAGTTGTTGCTCGTGAAACTTTAGAAGATAATGTTGTACTCGCAACCATGATGTTACAACTTGGTCAAGTAGATGGCTTAGTTTCTGGCGCAGTAAATACTACTGCAAATACCATTAGGCCGGCACTACAACTTGTTAAAACAGCACCTGATAGTTCACTGGTATCTTCTATCTTCTTTATGCTATTGCCTGATCAAGTATTGGTTTATGGTGACTGTGCGATAAATCCTGAGCCTAATGCAGAACAATTAGCGGATATTGCTATTCAATCAGCCGATTCAGCAGCTTCTTTTGGTATAACACCTAGAGTTGCTATGATCAGCTATAGTACGGGTAAATCAGGTCAGGGAGCTGATGTTGAAAAGGTCGCTAAAGCAACTGAATTAGCAAAAGCTAAAAGACCCGATTTAATCATTGATGGTCCTTTACAATACGATGCTGCTATTATGGAAAATGTTGCATTGAAAAAAGCACCTAATAGCCCTGTAGCAGGTAAAGCAACAGTGTTTATATTCCCTGATTTGAACACGGGTAATACCACCTATAAAGCCGTACAACGTTCGGCTGACTTAGTCAGTATTGGACCGATGTTACAAGGTATGAATAAACCCGTGAATGATTTATCACGCGGGGCTTTAGTTGACGATATTGTTTACACTATTGCGCTGACAGCAATTCAAGCTAAATCATAATTGATGAACAGTTAACCTGATAATAATTAATTTGCTAATAATTAAGCAATAACAAGATACAAAACAACCAACACACAAAAAACGTACTCTTTATTTTGTTATTTATTATCAATCAGTTAACGATTAACTCAGTGATTATTAACAATGATATCCACAGCTTTTGTGGATATCATTTTTTTAACCGCTATCCCGTTCTCTTCTTCACTAATCATCCAATCACTTTCCATATACTTCCATACGACCAGCTCAAGGTATAAAAAAAACTCAGCGCTTAAAATCAATAACTTTGAGTAGTTCTTTCTCTGAAATAATATTACACTATGATAAAAATGAAACACTTTAGCCTGCATCTTAAAGTAAAATGAGTAGAGATAATTTCACCGAGAAAGGATTTTATATGATAACCGTTTATGGTATCAATAACTGTGACACAGTAAAAAAAGCATTAAAATGGCTGACAAATAATACCATTGAATATACTTTTTATAATTTTAAACAGCAACCGCTGACTACTGAACTATTAGCCAGTTTTGTACAACAAAGTGATTGGTCAAAATTACTCAACAAGCGTAGTACTACGTTTAGAAACTTACCCGACACCATAAAAAACAATCTTACCGATAACGTTATTTTTTCAGCAGTCATTGAACAACCAACATTACTAAAAAGACCATTATTAAGTTATAACAATCAGTTACACTTAGGTTTTAAACCTGAGCTATACCAAACAATTTTTAATAAGAATAACTAAGGTTATATTGAGTGAACTATACAAACAGTAAGGTTATACAACTAGCTAAAGCATTAATATCTCGCCCTTCTGTGACACCTGAAGATGCGGGCTGCCAAGAAATGATGGCCGAACGTTTAGCCAAGCTAGGTTTTGTTAATGAAACTCTTATTTTTGAAGACACCACCAATTTATGGTCACGCCGAGATGGCAATAATGTCAGTAAACATAATCAAAAAAACAATATAAAAGACAATGATAATAAAGCCTTAGAACAAACTAACGCTCCTGTCTTTTGCTTTGCCGGTCATACTGATGTTGTTCCCGCCGGCAATCTTGAACTATGGAAAACGCCTCCTTTTGAACCAACCATTATTAACGGCATATTATATGGTCGGGGTGCTGCTGATATGAAAGGTAGCCTTGCTGCAATGATAGTCGCCACTGAACGTTTTGTTAAAGACTATCCTAATCATCAAGGCTCAATAACTTACCTTATTACTAGCGATGAAGAAGGCCCGTTTATTAATGGTACAACCCGTGTTATTGACACGCTTGAAGCCCGCAATGAAAAAATCACCTACTGTATTGTTGGCGAGCCATCAAGTACTTATCATGTAGGCGATGTCATCAAAAATGGTCGCCGAGGCTCTATATCCGCAGAAGTTGATATAAAGGGGAAACAAGGTCACGTTGCCTACCCTGATCATGTAAAAAACCCTATTCACCTTGCAATGCCAGCGTTAAATGAATTAAGTGTATTTCATTGGGATAATGGTAATCAGTATTTTCCTGCAACAAGTTTTCAATTATCAAATATACAATCGGGTACGGGTGCTACCAATGTAGTTCCAGGGCATTTAACCGCTTGGTTTAATTTACGTTATAGCACTGAATTAACCGATCAAATCATTGTTGAGCAAGTGGAGTCTATTTTAAATAAGCATCAATTAGATTATGAAATTAAATGGACATTTAACGGTAAACCTTTTATTACCGAAACAGGCACTTTTTTAGATGCGGTTAGTCAAGCGGTTACCAAAGTTACTAAAATAAAACCTAAAGCGTCAACCTCTGGCGGTACATCTGACGGTCGTTTTATTGCACCAACAGGTGCACAAGTTATAGAATTAGGCCCTTGTAACTCAACTATTCATCAAGTTAATGAAGCGGTTTCTTGTGATGACTTAGAAAAACTCAGTAATATTTACTATGCCTGTTTAGAAGAAGTACTTGTTGATAAAAAAAAATTCAAAAACACTTACAAAAATAATAACAAAAACATATCAGGAACGACACTTGACTAATTTATCCGAAGAATTATTAGGTCAAAGTAGTGACCATATTTACTATATCAACCCGACTATTGCTATTCATAAACAAATGATAACCGCATATAAAGAGTTAGTGGCTAATAGTAAACTGGCAGGTATCGATTTAAAAATAGCCAGTGGTTTTCGTTCGTTCGAACGCCAACTGATGATATGGAATAATAAATATACGGGCAAAACCCCGATAAAAGATGCTCGCGGTAACATTGTTGATATTCAAAATTTATCCGCACTGGAAATTATCAATGCTATCTTGCTCTATTCCGCCCTACCGGGGGCAAGTAGACACCATTGGGGCTGTGATATTGATATTTATGCTAGTAACCTTTTACCAAAAGGACAAAAGCTGCAACTAGAGCCTTGGGAATATGCGGCAAAGGGTCCTTTTGAAAAACTTTCAATATGGCTAGATAAGTATGCAGAAAAAATTGGTTTTTATCGTCCTTATGAGCAATACAACGGTGGTGTTGCAGCGGAGCCTTGGCATTTATCTTATGAGCCCATAGCAACAGCGTATCAAGAAATTTTTAATATTGACACGTTAGCGTGCTGTTTACATGATTCAAACATTGAAGGAAAAGAAATTATCCTTAACAACTTACCTGAAATAATCCAACGTTACACGGTTCAAACCAACATATCGGTAATAGGAAGTGAATTAAATGGATGATTGGCTAGCAATAGTAATGATAACTATCGCTGTGGTTATCATTATTGGTAACTTCAGTACTTTTCAAAAAAACACTAAACAAAAATTACGAAAAAAAGGTTTAAACGACTTAAAAGAAACCTTACCAAGAAACAATAAAAGCAACCATAAAATGCCAACCATTAATGTTAATAAGCACAAATAACAGACAAAAATAAACGCCGACAAATCGGCGTTTATTTTTTAAATTGATGAACTTAGATTGCCTAGATAACTTAGATAACTATAGGCTAATAAATATTTCTAAATGACAACCCCATTTCAACCACAGGAAATATACGGTTAAGTGTTTCTAACGTTAATGGCTCTCCGTCAGCATTGTATATAGTGACCGATGTTTTTTCATTGGCATCATCTAATGGCACTAAAGCAAATTGATAATGAGAGTCACTCACCTCAATAACGGGAACCTCATCACCCCAAATACTATCCCAAATACTTGAATCTGGTTTCACAAAATCAACATGGTATATTTTTTTAGTTTCATTTAAATCACTAATAACAAAACCATGCTTTTCAAAGAATATGGGCATATTATCCCACAAATCATCTAAGCCCATTTCTACTACGTAAGCATGTTCAGCTTGTGGATTTTCTCCAATAGTCACTAACTTTTGATTAGCGCGCATTAAACGATTTTCTCTATTTTGCACACGATAGTTATAATCCACCTGAGAAACCACTTCATTGATCATCGCCATTTCAGCACGTTGTTTATCAATAGGATCTATATCCTTACTGCCACCTGTATTATCTGTTTTCATATAACCAATGAGTGACACTTTTAATGAAACACTGCGCCCATGAGGCTTCGCTAATAATTGATATTGAAAACGTAAGCTCGTGGCCGACTCTATCTCAGTAAACAACCAACCCGACTCAACTTCGTTGTGATACCAGTTTGATTCATAAACACTGGTTTTTGAGGGTTTATTACCATTATTATCTATTATTACCGCTTCTCCTGTCTTAAGAATGTCATAATCAACACCATCTGATGCAAACTGGTCTACAAGTGCTTTTTCAATAAAGGCTAATAACTCTTTATCTTCTAATACTTTATCAAACCAAATAATAGCATCACTCGACTCTGCAATAGTTCTAGAAGAGGCTGCGACAGGTAAAACTAAAGAAGGGGATCGAATGTCCATTTTTTCACCAATAGGACCATCATAATTAATTTTATTGGTAATAAAAAAGTCTTTCTGTATGTTAGGCTTATCTAACCCCTTGGCAGTAACAAATGGTTTAGCTTCACTTTTCTTAGCGTACTCTAAATCACCTAACGCATGTTTAGTACTAACCGTACTACAACCCGTGATAGATAAACTTAACAATGAAAAATAAAATAATCGACGATTCATTAAAACTCCTGGAAAAATAAATCTATAAAAATAAAAAATCATGAATTTTGATAGTAAATATCACATTTGGTTCATTATCTTTTCATTTAAAAATAACTAGCCTAACTTAGAGGCTACCAAAAAAACCCATGGTACTTGCCTGTTTTTACAAACACAAGCTTATCCTCAATAAACTTGCTTTAATGGTAGCTATTTCCAAGTTGTAAGTCGATAAGTTATAATGATATTTCACTCTTCAATTTAGGCGTAATTAATGTCTCATTATTTAGTACTATCCGCCATGGGTTCAGACAGAACTGGTTGTGTTAGTGAATTAACTAAATTAGCAAGTGAATGCGGTTGCAATATATTAGATAGCAGAATGGCGATTTTCGGTCTAGAATTTACCTTTATCATGCTTCTTAATGGTGACAGTCGCTCAATTACTAAAATTGAAGCTAAAATTCCAAGCATTGCTCATAGCTTAGAACTAATCACTATGATGAAACGAACCTCAGGTCATAAGTCTTATAATTTTGTAGAACATTATCAAGCTGAATACTCTGGTATTGATCAACCCGGTATTTTAAAAGGCATTACCGCTTTTTTTGCCACCCGAAAATTGGATATTTCATCCTTAAAATCAGAAATTAATCCTAAAACAAATAATATGAGTGCCATTATATCATTTGCTTTAACACAGTCAGTTAGCATAGATGATATTGAAAGTGAGTTTTTACAATTATGTGAACAAACATCTGCTCAAGGATTTATTAAGAAAAACAGTCTCTAAACGATTAAATCAACCATTAAAAAACGGATAACTGTAATGAACACACTACAAATTGGTGATAACGCACCACTATTTACCTTGAAAAATGAAAATGATAATGATGTTTCTTTAGCCGACTATATTAATAAACAACAAGTTTTAGTATATTTTTACCCTAAAGCGATGACGCCAGGCTGTACTATTCAAGCACAAGGATTACGTGATATACACACACAATTAAATGATTTAAATACCGTTGTTTTTGGTATTAGCCCTGATGAAACAAAACGGTTAGCTAAATTTTGTTTACGTGATCAATTAAACTTTACTTTATTGTCAGATGTTGATCATAAAATTGCCGAACAATTTGGTGTTTGGGGTTTAAAAAAGTTTATGGGTAGAGAGTATGATGGCATTCACCGATTAAGCTTTTTGATTGGACTTGATGGCAAAATCAGTCATGTTTTCAATAAATTCAAAACGAAAGATCACCATCAAGTAGTATTAGAGGTATTAAAAGCGACTTAAGTGGTCGGTAACTCCTCGGGTATTGAAGGCCAAGCATTAATCACTGCTTTAACCAACGTTGCTAAAGGAATAGCAAAAAACACTCCCCAAAAGCCCCATAATCCACCAAAGAAAATTACCGCAATAATAATGATGACAGGATGTAAATTTACCGCCTCAGAAAATAATAATGGCACAATAACGTTACCATCAATGGCTTGTATAACACCGTAAGCTAACATCACATAGCCTAATTCATTACTGAATCCCCATTGAAATAGCGCCACTAACAGAACTGGAAAGGTAACAATCGTTGCGCCAACATAAGGAACAAGCACAGACAAACCTACTAAGACTCCAAGTAGTACGGGATAATGTAAACCTAAAAAGATAAAAGCAATGGTCGTTGAAACGCCAACAATTAAAATTTCAATTATTTTTCCGCGTATATAATTCAGTATTTGCTGATTCATCTCTTGACCAACTTGAATCGCCATACGACGCTCTGCGGGTAAAAACCCTTTAAAGCCAGTAAGTAACGAGGCTTTATCTTTAAGAAAAAAGAACACCATTAAGGGGACTAAAATAAAATAAATCATCAAAGCGACAATGTCTGAAATAGAGTTTAGTGATGCTTTAAGTGCAAGTTGACCCCATTCAAGTAGCTTTTCTTTAACTAAAGAAATAAACGTTTCAATTTGTGACGCTTGAATAACCTCTGGATACTTTTCAGGCAGTGTTAATAAGTAGATTTGTCCCTCTGAAATCATATGAGGTACTTCTTGTAATAAATTACTACTTTGTTGCCATATAATAGGCATTAAGCCTAATATAGCGACTAAAGCGACACCTACAAAAACTGAAACTACGGTGATAGTGGCAGTATTACGAGAAAAGTTTAATTGAATTAACTTATTCACTGGCAAGTCTAATAAAAAGGCGATAGCTAACGCAACAAACACTGGCATTAACAAACTGCTAAACAAAGCAATAAACAAAAAGCAGCAAAATAAAATAACCACAAGCGTTACCGCATGGGGATCAGAAAATTTCCGTATATACCATTCTTTAAACAACTTAATCATATGTTTCCTTTAGTTACAGCCTTTTAATCATTTAACATCGTTGAATGGTTAATGATAATTTTTACAACATTATTGTCAATAATACTTTGATGATAGCAGTAGCCTAGTTTAGATAATAGTTTTGGAATATCCTCAATAGAGCCAGAATCACTTAATTTAAGTACACAACTATCACCATTTTTCATTTTTTTAAGTAGTAGTCGAGTGTTAACTAACGGCACCGGACACTTCTCTTGACAAGCGTCATAAGTAAATATCATAAGAAAATTTCAAAACAAGTCTTTTGTTTGATTATCTAATTTGCGACAATCAACACTATCTATGCGCTAATCATACTCTTTTTTAAAGAAATAATTAATGGTTGGAATAATAATTTAATGAATGAATTACCCGAAAAACCCAATTTAAAAGAAATCAATGCTTATAAAAAAAAGCTCACTTGGGGCGACGTATCCGCAATTTATCGCATGGTGTCTTCATCAATAGGTGAATTAGACGGCATTTTAACTCATGGATTTGATAGCGCCTACAAACGAATACTCAATAGAAGTACTTGGAATTTATCATTACTGCAAGGTTATAAAGATGATGCTGGTAATATCCAAGTTAAAAATAAAGCACAGATCCACTTAACACATGTGTTGAGTGAAACAGGTTACGAGTTACACTGCTCTCCCGTTGTTCATGGTAAAGAAATCAATAAACCTATGTTAAGAGATCCTCATTGTCCTTTTGAAAACTGGCAGCCTGAAAGTATGGCCATGTTATTTCGTATTAATAGTTTAATCCCTTTTACTATTTTTGCGGTTCAACATGGAGATGAGGCAGATCTAGCCTTAATAAAATATGCTTATTATCGCGTAGAAAAATTAATTGAAATATTATCAGAATCTTTTCACATTGTTGCAGTCAAAGGTTACAGTATCGCTGAATTTTACCAAGAAGTTTACAAGCGAAATGGCGATGTTATTGACAGTGATGTACTTCAATCTTAACTCTTCAATTAATGATCAATTAATCAATGGCATAATGAATTAACCACAGGACTTTATATTGTTAAACCTAAAACCATTACTATTAGTAACAGCTCTTACGCTTATCATAGCGTTTAGTGCTACTTTTAACGTTAATGCAAGTAATCAAAACAATAAGAATAAACTACCTGAGATCGGTATCTCTGGCTTTAGCGTGCTTTCATTAGATAAAGAAAAGCGCATTGGTGATGCTATGATGCGACAAATACGGGCATCACAACCCATTATTCAAGATCCAGTGCTTATTGAATATATAAACCATTTAGGTAATTCATTAGTTAAAAATGCTCAAGATGTTAATTACGCCTTTGATTTTTTTCTTATCAATAATAACGAGCTTAACGCTTTTGCTTTTTTCGGTGGTCATGTTGGCATTCATAGTGGTCTTGTTACAACTGCGGATACTGAAAGTGAATTAGCGTCTGTAATAGCCCATGAAATTTCTCATGTAACACAACGTCATTTGGCACGTAGATTAGAATCTCAAAGCAGAACTCAGCCTCTTACCATGGCTGCTATGCTTTCAAGCGTTTTAATTACGCTTATTAACCCTACGGTTGGAATGGCTGCATTAAGTGCTAGCATGGCGGCAAGTCAGCAAGCAAGCATCAATTACACCCGAGGCAATGAAAAAGAAGCAGACCGAGTGGGTATTGCTTTGCTTGCCAATAGTAATTTTAATCCGCAAGGCGCACCAAATTTTTTCAACAAACTCTCTCAAAAATATCGTTATACCAGCAAGCCACCAGCCATTTTATTAACTCACCCATTACCAGAATCACGTATAGCCGATGCTCGTCAACGTGCTCTTAGTTTTCCAACGCGAAATTTACCGCCAAGCTTAAACTTTGAATTGACAAAAGCTAGATTAAAATCAAGGTATCAAGGTGAAGCAAAAGAAAATATTGAGTATTTTAATCAACTGCTTATAAAAAAACGTTATCTGCTAAAAGCGGCGGCACAATACGGGTTAGCCTTATCTTATTTTGAAGATAAACAGTACGCTAAAGCTAAAAAAATATTAAAATCATTAAAGCAACAAGATAAACATAACCTTTTTTATATTGATGTATTAACCGATGTTTATATCGCATTAAATGAACATGAAAAAGCCCTAAACATGCTTAAGTCGTTAAGTTTATTGATGCCTAACAATCAAGTGGTTAGTTTAAACTACGGTAATGCTTTACTCAGTGACAAAAAATTTACCGAAGCCGAAAGTGTGCTACAAGATTTTTTACTGGTAAATCCTGGTAATTATATTGCTTATGATATTCTAACCGAGGTATACCGACAACAAGATAAAAAAGGCTTAATGCATATTAACAAAGCAGAAGTATTAGCATTACGTGGCGCATACGCTAGAGCCGTAGATGAATTACAAAATAGTTATAATTTTGTTGAAGATGATCCTTTACTGCAAAAACGTATTAAAGCGCGCATTTTGCAATTTCAAGAACAAGAAAATAGATTAAAGCGTTTATAGATAGCCGATTAAAAACTATCAATTAATGAGCCCTTTTAACTTAATTAAACCTTAACTTAACAAGCAAAAAAGTAGAATTATATGTTAACTATTTATCACAACCCAAGATGTTCTAAAAGTAGACAAACCCTTGCATTATTAGAACAAGAAGCAAAAAGAACTGCTCAGGACTTTACCATTATTGAATATTTAAAAACGCCCTTATCCCAAAATGATATAGAGGAGATACTTGCAAAGTTACAATGCAAGCCAGTTGAAATGATGCGAAGTAAAGAAGCTGAATTTAAAGATAAAAATTTAAAAATAGCAACTGATCAACAGTTAATTCAAGCGATGATAGCAACCCCAAAACTAATTGAACGCCCCATCGTTAGCAATAATGAAACCGCAATTATTGGCAGACCACCTGAAAACGTATTAACGTTATTTAAACAATAAATATAGAACTAACAGCAATAATGAAACAGCAAAGACTATCGACACAAAACTATAAAAAAATAGGCTTAACCGGTTATTTTTCCTTACTTATTTTCATGCCTTTGTGGTTAATTATAATCGCACCGAGTAACAGTTTAAGTACAACAACCGCCTTAATCATGTTTACCTTGCCCTTGCTATTCCCACTTAAAGGGTTATTGCAAGGCAACCCATATACTTACGCTTGGTCAAACTTTATTGTATTGATTTATTTTTTACACAGTCTCACAACCTTATGGGTATTACCAAGTGAGAGAATTTGGGCGACATTAGAGCTATTATTTGCTACTGCAATGTTTATTGGTTGTACCTATTATGCAAAATATAGGGGCCAAGAACTCGGTCTAAGTATTAGGAAACCAAAAACAAAGTAAATTAACTCACCATTATTTATTTTTGCCTATTTATTTTAAGGATTAAGATGAGAGCATCAAAAGTACAATTATTATTGTTTATAGCAAGCATTGCTTTATCTGCATGTGGTGGGGGCGGTGCAAAGACAAATACTGGCGGTGGCGGCGTAACAGATCCAAATCGTACTATTACTTTAGGTGACACTACTTCGTTTACCGGACAAAGCTCTGATCTTATACTTTATTTTCCTGATGAAAAAATTACAAATATTACTTGGAGTCAAACATCAGGCAAGTCAGTAACCTTGCTAGCTAAAACGAGTAAAGTGGTTAGCTTTACACCTAGTGAATCAGGGAGTTATAGTTTTTCAGTCTCTTTTAGCGTTAATGATGGTGCTAGCCAAACATTAACACAGTCAATTGTTGTCGACGCTGCTATTAATAAAATAACAACTCGGTTATCTCATGCCGTATTAAGTGATAACAAAGTCTCTTTACGCGTTGAGCTTAATGAAGATATTGATATAAATAGTCTAACATGGCAACAAACATTAGGGCCTACTGTGACCCTGAGTGAGACGGATGTAACGGGTGATTTAGCCATTTTTTTTGACGCGCCTAATGTGACTACAGATACCTTAATTACTTTTAAAGTATCTGCTTCTGATAACAGCCAAAATTATAGTGATCAAGTCACTGTTTTAGTTGAGCCTGCGTCAACTATAGCGAGTAATGCTTATTTTGATAGCCGTGTTGCTAGCGTATTTCCTTATCAAAATACAAGTCCTTACGCTGATAATATCGTTGATTGTGTTTATTCAAATAACTTATCAAGCTCATGTACATTAAATAAATTACCTTTATTAGCACAAGAAGCTGCCACGCCCTCTATTGATAACATAATGGATCGTGTAGTTGTATCACATCAATGGATGGGAGATAAGTTCAAAAAATTCTTAGAAAATCATGATAGTAACGATGACTTTAAAAATTTATTAAGAGCAACCACTGCTATTGTTATTTCATATGACATTCGACCTTCTTTTTATTGGGCTGCTACTGGCGCAATATATTTAGATGCTGAAAACTTCTGGTTAACACCAGAGGAGAGAGACACAATTAATGAAGCGCCAGATTACCGCGCAGCTTTTGGCAATGACTTACAATTTGTTATGCCATGGAGATATGTAAAAAATAACGCTTATGCCAGCGCCAGTTTCAGTAAAGCCAAAAGAGTTACCCGAACTGAACTTGATGGTTTATACCGTTTATCTTCACTGATGTATCATGAACTTGCCCATGCCAATGATTTTTTCCCAAGTAATGAATGGTTTAGCCATAATGAGCAAACGCGCGTGCTAGATGCTGCGCTAAGCACTAATTTTGAATCAGACAGTTTAGCAATTGCTTTACCATTACAAAGTAGTGAAATGAGAAATTTAGCACAAGTGAGCTTTGCTGGAAATACCGCAAACAATACGCAAAAGAGCTATTTACCAAGCGATATAACTACCTTTTTTAGCGCTGACATTGCCACCGACTTTTATGCCTATACAAGTGAACGTGAAGATTACGCCATGCTATTTGAAGAGTTAATGATGCACGAACGCTTTGGTATTGAACGCGATGTTGCCATCACTAACCAGCCTACCGGTGATATTGTTTATGCTAATGACTATATTGTTACTTGGGGTCAACGAGGCCGCATTGGTGAAACAACCATAAAACCCAGAGTACTTTTTAGTGCTAGCAGAGTATTACCTGAATTTAATAGTAACAGCGCTATTAATGCATTATCCCCGCCTATTCCAATGATTGTAGGTAATAATTGGATTGAAAACTTGACCATAAGCACGAGCCAAAAGAATAAAATAGGCAAAGAAAAAGAGCTGATAAGTAGTAGAAATGCTCCCCTATTACCGCCGACTTTTGAACGTTATTATCAAAAAGCATTGCCTGAACATTAACATATTTATACCCGTATGAGCCACTTGAAGAGGCTGATATGTATTCAAGTAGTTACAGTATTACAGCAAGTTAAGTTAAACCAAGTCAAACTTAATAAGCGCGATGACCATATCAGGCTCAACATTAAAACGTGTCAAATTAATACCAATGACTAAAATCTTAGTGTTATCTTTACTCTATTGAATTAATACTGATTTAATAAAAGGAATAGTGATTTTTCGTTTTTGTCTGATGGAGGCTTTGTCAAGTAAATCAAGCGAGGCTATTAAGCTGCTCATATCACGACTTAACCGACTTAATAAAAATCTCACTACATCATCAGTTAACTTTAAACCACGTTGACTGGCTCGGTATTGTAATGCGATAATTTTTTCTTCATCCTCAAGGGGTTTAATTTGTTCGGTATATCCCCATGATAATCTTGAAGCTAAATCAGGTAAGGTTATTCCCAATTGCTGAACACTTTGATCGCCACTAATTAATAAACATTTGTTTTGCTCAACAGCGCGATTATAAAGATCAAAAATAGCTTGCTGCCATAATTCATCACCGGCAATAAGTTGTATATCATCTAAACAAATTAAATCAATGTGCTCTAACCCGTCTAAAACCTCTACAGGCAAATGCTTCAATTCAGAGCAAGATAAACAAACTGAAGATTTTTTTAATTGCTCAGCATACGCTGAACTGGCATGTAGCAAGTGTGATTTCCCTACCGATGACAGACCAAAAAGATAAAAACAATGTGCCTGAACAGACTGAGACTTCTCTATATATTGCTGTAAGTTAACAATAACACTTTGATTAGAATAACTTTTAAAACTAGAAAATATTTCATCATCAGGTAATTGTACTGACAAGCCTAATTGTAATAATTCAGTCATGGCTATTTCCAATAAAAAACAGGTACTAATTTAGTACCACTGTCATTATTCATATCGGCCAAGGGATCTACATATTGTCGTAATTGTTTATTGAGTTTTAACGAGGAAATTAAGGCTGACTGCGATCCTAATAGTTCAAGACTAAAACGTCTTAATTCACCTTTAGCACTTACTAAAGTTACCGAGCTAACTGCAGATAAATCAGATAAAAAGTTGAAAACTTCAGTGTAAGTTACTAATGAATCAACATTTACTACGTCAATAATAAAATCATTATCAACAGAAGTTGATAATGCATATCGCTGGTAAATTAGTTCAGTAATATCTGCCAATCCTTGTTTCAATAATGTTTCTTGTGCTGCGCCGTGATGTTCCCCACCTTGATATTGTTGAGTAAATTTTTGCCCTTGAGTAATCAAACTCCAATCAAGTACAAATTCTTGTGCTGTTGATAGTTTAGCACAGAGTAAGCCACAGTCCACCTCGCCTTCATCAGTCTCATTCTCACTTTCATCCTCAACCAAAACAGCGGGTAATAAACTCGAATTAGATATTCTCATAACAACAATAGCTTCAGCAAAATAACGATTTGAGGCTTCTCTAATAGGCTGTTCAAACCGTCCCCAAATATCACTAAGGCTAATTTGACTTGCGTCAGTAAAGTCCATCAAGGGCATTATAATCGGTAACCCTCTTTCTTTAGAAAAATCACTCACCACTTGAGGAAGTGTTGAATTAGATGAATTAGAAAGTATCGTACGCGATAAGCCTTGTTCATCAATTAACCACAATAAAACTTGAGGCCGTAAACCTCCCCATAGAGGTAAGTTTGCTTGTTGAAACAACAGGTTGATTTTTTCAGCATTATAACTTGCCAATAAAAACAACTGTTCACCTTGACGCTGATAGCGGTATTGAGTGATATAAAGGTTATAATTGACCACTGCCTTTTTTAAGGTTTTATGGGTTAAAACCGTTTTTTGACCACCTACTTTCACCAAAACTGACCGTAAAGCCGCTTTTATTGCAGCACGTCTATGCACACTCGCTTGTGAATTTACTTGAACACTCGCTTGATATAAATTTTTCACTTCAACAGCATTAGCAACGCTGTTGAATAAAGTGTTAAAAGCCAAAATCAATACAAAGTTAATTAAAACAATAGAATATCTGTTCATACTTACTAAAAAATAAAAGGAAAAATGGTGGTCTTGTAGAAAATATACTACCACAATGAAAATTATTTTTGCGGTAAATAAAAATAATTTCTTATAAAGATTTATCCCAAGCTGATGCACTGGTAGAATACGCACCTTTAAATCCTGTCATTAATTTTTGAGGTTTTCCGTGAGCGAACAAAAACAGTCTTTAAGTTATAAAGATGCCGGTGTTGATATTGATGCTGGTAATGCCCTTGTTGAAAATATTAAAGGTGCGGTAAAACGCACAACTCGCCCAGAAGTCATGGGTGGTTTAGGTGGTTTTGGCAGTGTTTGTCAATTACCTACCGGTTATAAAGAGCCTGTACTAGTGGCAGGTACCGATGGTGTTGGCACTAAATTACGTTTAGCCATTGATTTAGATAAGCATGACACCGTTGGTATTGATTTAGTTGCCATGTGTGTCAATGATCTTATTGTTCAAGGCGCTGAGCCTTTATTTTTTCTTGATTATTATGCAACCGCCAAACTTGATGTTGAGGTGGCTTCATCGGTTGTTGAAGGTATTGCTACAGGTTGTATTCAAGCCGGCTGCGCACTTGTTGGTGGTGAAACGGCTGAAATGCCTGGTATGTATCATAAAGGCGATTATGATATTGCTGGTTTTTGTGTTGGTGTTGCAGAAAAATCACGTTTAATTGATGGCACTAAAGTTGCCGCAGGTGATCAACTTATTGCTTTAGGCGCATCAGGCCCCCATTCAAATGGTTTTTCATTAATTCGTAAAGTATTAGAAGTTAATAATACTGATACTAATGAACAACTTGATGGCAAAGCAATTAGCGAACACTTACTTGAGCCCACAAAAATTTACGTAAAATCAACTTTAGCGCTTTTAAAAGACGTTGAAGTACACGCTTTATCACATATCACCGGTGGCGGATTTTGGGAAAATATTCCACGCGTTTTACCCGAAACAGCGCAAGCGGTTATTAATGGTGAAAGCTGGCAATGGCCGTCTATTTTCAATTGGTTAAAAGACAATGGAAATATTACCGAGCATGAAATGTACCGTACGTTTAACTGTGGTGTCGGCATGATAATCGTTGTACCACAAGACAAAGTTGCACAAAGTATTGAAATATTAACCGCTCACGGTGAAAACGCTTGGCATATTGGTGAAATTGCTAATCTTGGCGATAGCGAAGAACAAGTCGTTTTTTCGTAAGTTAACTTAATTTTGCTTAAGTAATATTTCAAAAAGGAAAAGTACATGTCAAGCCGAATTGTCGTCTTAATTTCTGGCAACGGAACTAATTTACAGGCAATAATTGATGCTTGTAAATTAGTTGATTATCCAGGTTCTGTTGTTGGCGTTGTTGCTAACAAAGCTGATGCCTACGGATTAACACGTGCAAAAAATGCTGATATTACAACCGTAACATTATCTCATCAAGATTTTTCAAGTCGTGACGATTATGATCAAGCATTAATGATAGAAATTGACAAGCTTAAGCCTGATGCTATTGTTCTTGCGGGTTTTATGCGAATTTTAACCGCTAACTTTGTTCAACATTTTCAAGGTAAGTTGTTAAATATCCATCCATCGTTATTACCTAAGTATCAAGGTTTAAATACACATCAGCGTGCCATTGATGCCGGTGATAAAGTACATGGTGTTAGCGTGCATTTTGTCACTGAAGAACTTGATGGCGGTCCCGTTATTTTACAAGCAAAAGTACCTGTATTTGCAGAAGATTCCAGTGATGATTTAGCGGCACGAGTACACGAACAAGAATATAGAATTTATCCTTTAGTGGTTAAATGGCTTTGTCAAAAACGCTTAGTTATGAAAAAAAATGAGCAAAGTGAACAAGCTATTTTAGACGATATTTTATTACCTGCATCAGGTTATGCAAACGACTAGTATCAATTTGTATAAATAAGCTGTTAGTATAAAGGAGATTACTCGCTTCTTTATACTATTCTTTTAGGCTTATTTGATGTCAAAAATAACAATTTTAATGCTACTCTCTTCCTTGCTACTCTCATTTTTATCTTCACCGACTAATGCTCAAATAAACCCAACCATTAATAAAAGTAAAACAGATCAAATCGATTCCAATATAACAATCACTCCTGTATTAATTCCGCCGTTTTCTGCAAATTATACTGTTTTACATAAATCAGATCCGGTTGGCACGGCAACTCGACAATTAAATTACCTTGATGACGGCACTATTCGTTATCACTATGAAACCGAAGTAGAATGGTTTATTTTTTCTCAAAAACGCAGTGAAACCTCAATGGTAAACGTAGAGAATGACCATGTTACTCCTCAACATTATCATTATACCCGTACCGGTACAGGTCGAGATAAAAGCTATGAATGGACTTATAATGCTAAAAAAGACACCGCAAAAGATATTAAAAAGAATAGAGAAATAAGTGTAGATTTTTCACAAAACATCCAAGATAAGCTAAGTTACCACTTACAACATCGGTTAAACTTAATTAGTAACCCAGAGAAAAAGCGCTTTAGTTATCCCGTTATCAGTACGTCTGGTTCAATAAAAGATTATGTTTATCAATACGATGGTGAAGAAGAGTTGATGCTTCCTTATGGCTTAATAACGGCGCTTCGATTTAAACGTGAAATAAAAGAAAAAAAACGTATTACCTATGCATGGTTTGCACCTGACTTAAATTATTTATTAGTTAAATTATATCAAATTAAAGCCGGTACAGAGCAATTTGAAGCTCAATTAACCGGCGTTGAAGAACTTAGTACTAATCACTAACCACTAACCACTAAGTATAGTCAAAAAATTTAAATAACCTGCTAGTGCATTATCCTCAGGGGGAACTTAGCTTTTACCATTAGCAATTAACTCACCCAAACAAAATAACTGCCACTGCTTTGGTTGCATTTTGTGCCATGTTTCATCATCCGTTAATGGTTTAGTTGCTATTACGGTAACAATATCATTGGCCGTTGTTTCTTCTTTAAAATCAACCAACATTTCAGCATCAATTAAACTTGCCTTACCAAAAGGAGCCCGACGAGTTAGCCAATGCAAATGGTTAGAGCAATATGCAAAAACACATTCACCGTCCGTAATAATAATATTAGCAACGCCAAGATCGTCAATAACAGTACTTAGCTTAGCAATAAAGTTAAAGAGGTTTTTTTTATCTGGCTGTTGAGCGCCAAATTCACTATGTAATTGATCGAGTATCCAACAAAAAGCATGTTCGCTGTCTGTACTACCAATGGGTAAATGTAATTTAACCGGTAACTTATCTTCAAAACCACTTAATTGTCCATTATGAGCATAAGTCCAATTTTTTCCCCACATTTGTCTAATAAATGGATGAGTATTTTCTAAACATACCGCACCAGAGTTAGCTTGACGTATATGACAAATAACGGCTTCACTTTTCATTGGGTATTTGGTCACTAATTCAGCAATAGGGGAATGGGCACTGGGTTTTGGATCTTTAAAGCTCCGACAACCTTTTCCCTCATAAAAAGTCACCCCCCAACCATCACTATGTGGCCCGGTATTACCACCTCGTTGCATTAAACCACTAAAACTAAAACAAATATCGGTGGGTACATTGGCTGACATCGCCAGTAATTCACACATAGTTAAACCTTAAATTTAAACCTCAAATTAAAACCAAAAACCACTACCAAATAGTGCTAATTTACTCTATAAATAGAGTATATAACTAATACAGGTTGACTAAAATATTATTTTAATTCAATTAGTTTTATTTTGAATGAAAATATTACTCTCACAATCAATATCACTATTAATATCATTAAAAAGGAAGATTTATGGATGTTTTAATTTGGCTATTTTTTGCTTTGTCATTAAGTTGGTTTATGACCTATTCTCGCGTTTCATTATCAAGCTACACTTTAGCTTTTGTGATACTGATGGCAATTGGCACCTTTTTCAATATTATCGGCTTTGTTGCTTGGCTTTTATTTGCCGTTATTATCCTGCTATTTAATATAGACAGTTTTCGTCAACATTTTATTAGCTTACCTTTGCTTGAATTATTTAAAAAAATAATGCCCAAAATGTCTCAAACAGAACAAGAGGCGATTGATGCCGGCACAACATGGTTTGAGGCTGAGTTATTTAGAGGCAACCCCGATTGGAAAAGATTACATAATTATCCACAACCTAGATTAAGTGCAATAGAGCAAGATTTTTTAGACGGCCCCGTAGAAGAATTATGTGCCATGGTCGATGATTGGCATATTACTCACGAAATAGCAGATCTTCCCCCTGAAATTTGGCAGTTTTTAAAAGACAATAAATTTTTCGCCATGATAATAAAGAAACAATATGGCGGGTTAGAGTTTTGCGCTTATGCACAGTCAAGAATTTTACAAAAAATAACAGGCGTTAGCTCTGTTTTAGCAAGTACCATTGGTGTACCCAATTCGTTAGGGCCCGCAGAGCTACTACAAGCCTATGGAACAGACACTCAAAAGAATTATTATTTACCACGCCTTGTTAGTGGTGAAGAAATCCCCTGCTTTGCTTTAACTAGCCCTGAAGCGGGATCTGATGCCGGTTCAATACCTGACACTGGGGTTATTTGCTATCAACAATTTGAAGGTAAAGAAGTATTAGGCATGAAGCTTAATTGGGATAAGCGTTATATTACCTTAGCGCCAATAGCCACCGTTTTAGGCTTGGCTTTTAAATTACAAGATCCCGAAAAACTGCTCGGTGACACCACAGAATTAGGCATAACTTGCGCCCTAATTCCAACGAATATTAGCGGGATCACAATAGGCAGAAGACACTTCCCATTAAATGTTCCTTTTCAAAATGGTCCAACGCAAGGAAAGGATGTGTTTGTACCACTTGATTATATTATTGGTGGTAGTGATATGGCAGGACAAGGTTGGCGTATGTTAGTAGAGTGCTTATCCGTTGGCCGAGCAATTACCCTGCCCTCAAATAGTACCGGCACTATTAAAGCTACAGCGCTAGCTACCGGCGCTTATAGCCAAATTCGTCGACAATTTAAACTGCCTATAGGTAAAATGGAAGGTATTGAAGAAGTCTTAGCGCGTATTGGTGGAAACGCCTATTTAATGGACGCTGTTACCACTATGTCTACCGGTGCAATTGATTTAGGTGAAAAACCTTCGGTTATTTCTGCCATTGCAAAATATCATTTAACAGAGAAAATGCGCTCCTCAATAACCGATGCCATGGATATTCATGGCGGTAAAGGTATTTGTATGGGACCAAGTAATTATCTTGCTAGGGGATATCAAGGAGCACCCATAGCAATTACGGTTGAAGGAGCAAATATTTTAACTCGAAGTTTAATTATCTATGGTCAAGGTGCTATCCGTTGTCACCCTTATATATTGGCTGAATTACAAGCAGCGAATGATCATAGGCCAAACAGCAATCCCTCAAATAATAGTTCGAATAACACCTCAGATAATAGCTCAAATAAAAATGAAGAACAGGCTCTCTTAGATTTTGATCATGCTCTTTTTGGGCATGTTGGTTTTAGCATCAGTAACATTAGCCGAAGTTTATGGTTTTCTTTTACCGGATCACGCTTTTTAATCACACCATTTAACGACGGAAGCAAGCGATATTATCAATTATTGACCCGATTCAGTACAAATTTAGCCATGCTGTCAGATATAGCTATGTTGGTTTTAGGTGCCAATTTAAAAAGAAAAGAGCGTATTTCTGCTCGTCTCGGAGATGTACTCAGTAACCTTTTTTTAGCAAGCGCCACGTTAAAACGTTACCATGATGAAGGTCGAAAAATTGAAGATTTTCCTTTAATGCAATGGGCAGTTGAAAATGCCTTATTTGATATTCAACAAGCGCTTGATGCATTAATCAATAATTTTCCTAACAAATGGATAGCAAAAACACTCCGTATTATTATATTTCCGTTTGGTACCTGGCTGAGTAAACCCAATGACGAAACTGACCACAACGTTGCTCAAATACTACAAAAACCAAGCGCAACAAGAACTCGCCTAGGAAAAGGACAATTTATAACGCGTAATGAAAAAAATGTTTTTGGACTGTTAGAGCAAACTCTTGAAGATATTATTGCCTGTGAGCCTATTTTTGAAAAAGTATGTCTGGCTTTGGGTAAAAAGCTTCCATTTTACCATTTAGACAAGGTGGCAGAACAAGGTCTCATCGCTAAAGCAATATCAGAAAAAGAAGCTAACTTACTGATAAAAACAGAAAAAGAAAGAAAATCAATAATAAATGTTGATGATTTTGACAATGAAGCCTTAGTAACTATAAAGAATACTTAACTAACTTTTTTACATTTGTAGTTATATATCAAACAAAAGAGTGTTAATATTAAGTTAATGTAACGTATATCTAGTTGAACATTAGAATGTCAATAATAGAAACACTGATAACTGAAACAAAAACATCACTAAAACGTCAGAGTAAAGGGGAGAGAACCAAAGAAAAAATTCTTTTATCAGCTATTGAAGTACTCGCGATAAATGGAATTAAAGGTACAACACATAGGGCTATTGCTAATCATGCAAAATTACAATTATCGTTAACAACATATTATTTTAAAGATATTCAAGAATTAATTTTACAGGCCTTTCAACTAAATACTACTTATTTAAAAGTGCGTACAAAGTTCATTTTAGAAAAATATCTAACTTTTTTAAAAGAAGAAGAAACTGTAAATTTAAAAAAGATCTCTGTAAAAGCAGATTTTTGTGAACAGCTTACTGAGATAACCGCCAATTATTTATTTGAAAATATTAAAAAAGAAGCGGTACCGTTAGCTGTGGAACAATTAATGTTTACCACGGTGCAAGTAACGCCTGAATTAAAAAAGCTCGCTCATGAACATGAATTATCATTGCTAGAGCCGTTTGAAAAACTTTGTCGTTATTTTAACAATAAAGATCCAGAGGTTGATGCAAAGATAATGCGAACCGTTTTCTCCGATCTACAATATAGTCAACTTCCTTTACGACCTGATGAATTATCCATTACGCCAATTAAAAGCGTCACTAAAAAATTAATGGCTTGGATTATGGGTTTAAAAAACTAACGTAAAACACAATGAAAAAAGCATTACTTAATAAATATTAAGCAATACTTTTCTTGTTTATCTATAGCAAGCCCTGCTTAAACAAATTTTATAAGAAAGACAATAATTCAGGATCAAGCTGCATCAAGGTTTTAGGATCAGCCATCATTGTTATTGCTAAGGATTTATTTCTTGGTAACATTCGCTCAAAGTAGAACTCTGCAGTTTTTATTTTTGCCCGATAAAAATTTCTATCTTCCACATCTGTTGCTAATTTTTCATAAGCCGATTGAGCCATTTGAGCCCAAAAGTAAGCCATAATAACATAACCAGAATACATTAAATAATCAACGGAAGCAGAGCCCACAATATCTCTATTTTTCTTAGCTTTTAATGCTAAACGTAGTGAATATTGCTGCCAGTTAGCAACACTTTTACTTAATGGCCAAATAAATTTATTCATTTGACGCTTGTGTGGGTTACTAGAAATCATACTTTTATCTTTACAAAAAGTAAGCACTTCTTTAGCAAAAGCTTTTAATGATTTACCACGCGTTAATAGAATTTTGCGGCCTAATAAATCTAACGCTTGAATACCAGTCGTTCCTTCATAAAGTGTAGCAATTCGGGCATCACGAACTATTTGCTCCATGCCCCACTCTTTAATATAACCATGACCACCAAAAACTTGTAAACCATGGTTAGCACTTTCTAAACCTAGCTCAGTTAGAAAAGCTTTAAGAATGGGTGTTATAAAACCTAACCTTTCATCTGCGGCTTTTTGATCTTCTGGCGTTTTCGCCATTTCTATATCATCAACAATTTTTGCCGTGTAATAAATCATCGCACGACCACCTTCAGAAATAGCTTTCTGGGTCATTAGCATTTTACGAACATCTGGATGAACAATAATGGGATCGGCAACTTGCTCAGGGAATTTTTTACCGGTTAATGAGCGCATAGACAAACGCTCTTTAGCATACGCTAACGAGTTTTGATAAGCTAATTCAGCAGAGCATACGCCCTGTAATGCCGTACCAACACGTGCAGTATTCATAAAGGTAAACATACATTCTAGACCTTTATTTTCAGCACCAATTAACTCACCTACGGCATTATCAAAATTCAAAACCGCTGTAGAAGAGGCCTTAATACCCATTTTTTCTTCTAGAGAACCACAAGTGACATTATTACTGTCACCTAAGTTGCCTTGTTGATCGGTTTTTATTTTCGGCACAATAAATAATGAAATCCCCCGAGTACCTTTTGGCGCATCAGGTAACCGAGCCAAAACAATATGAATGATATTATCCGTTAAATCATGATCACCCGCTGAAATAAAAATTTTAGTACCGGTGATATTGTAGGTTCCATCATCATTAGGCTCTGCTTTAGTTTTTACTTGCCCTAAATCTGTACCACATTGAGGCTCGGTTAAGCACATTGTACCCGTCCATGTGCCTTCAGTTAACCGCGATAAGTAAAGCTCCTTTTGTGCATCACTGCCATGAGACTGAACAGTATTCATTGCGCCATGACTTAAACCTGGATACATAGCCCAAGACCAGTTAGCCGTTCCCATCATTTCAGATTTAATCATACCTAACGAAGGAGGAAGGCCTTGACCACCATGTTCAACAGGGTGTGATAAACTTTGCCAACCTCCTTCAACATATTGCTGATAAGCTTCTTTAAAGCCTTTAGGCGTGGTTACTTTACCATGGTCAAATGTACAACCTTCTTTATCACCACTTTGATAGAGTGGTAATAGCTCGTTTTCACAAAACTTAGCACATTCTTGAAAAATAGCATCAACTAAGTCAGGCGTTGCATCTTCAAATTCAGGATATTTTTCATAATGTTGATAGTATTTAAATACATCTTCAATTAAAAATTTAATATCTGTAACGGGTGCTTTATAACTCAGCATTTTTGGCTCCTGTCATAGTGATGACTCAAGAAGTGATAAATATAGTAGTGCTATATTTCTTTATGTATGCTCTAATTAAAACACTGGTCGTACCACTGTTCAAGCTATTTTTGAATTTTTTGGTGTTTATTTAAATTTTAGTTAGGTTTCTAGTTAAATTTTGTTGAATATTAAAGAATATAGACAAAAAAAATTACCTAATACAAAGCGGTAAGTAATACCAATACTAGTAAGTTAGTGATCTAATATTAATGAGGATAAATTTTCAAGAACAAGGCGCTTGATTGAGTAGTTCTGCTATTACTGGTTATTACTTTTTCTAAGCCGAGATTAGCACGGCTTTGTGTTCTGTAACTTGCATGAGCATGGCATAAGCGGTTTCTTACCGTTTTATTTACTAACCTAAAACTTTACCCACCATTTTCGCTTAACCCTGCAATCCTGCTAAATCAGCACTTTGACCATAACAAGCCACACTCCCATATGCACCGCTTGCCATAACCGAAGATGTACGGGTTAAGTTTCCCTTGCGTTTTGGTTCCGTCTACCACGGTAATATTTGACCATCTGAGTGTTTAAATATTCCAGAATCAGCCATGGTTAATTCGTTGATTAAACCAACTAATCGTCCTGCTGCAACATCGGCACTAATATCACCGCCGTGATTAACCATATCGGTTTGCACATAACCGGGGTGGAAAATTCCCACACTGATGTTTTGACTCGCTAAATCTTTACTTAACGACATTGCCCCAGCATTAAGCGCTGCTTTTGACATTCTATAGCCATAATATCCACCGGAGCCATTGTCACTAATAGAACCCATTCGAGAGGTGATCATCGCAACTTTACTACCCGTTATTAAATTTTTCTGTAATGCATCAACCACTCTTAATGGTGCTAGAGCATTGACTTCAAATTGCTCTCGAATGGTTTCACTGTTAAAAGTTGCCAAAGTTTCATCACGTAATATGCCTGCATTACAGACCAAAACATCAATTGACACTCCAACTAAGCCGTCAGACATAGCTTTAATTCCTGCATCAGAAGCAACATCAACATTCTCTATAATATTGATAGATAAACTTTCAAGATTTTTTGATGATTGGCGACATAAGCCATAAACAGTATCACCTTGTTGCTGAAAGTATTTTGCCATAGCTAAACCTATGCCTCGGTTGGCGCCAGTGATTACAATCGTATTATTCATTAGTAATTCCTTTTAGTTAATTTATTAAGTTAGTTATTAGAATACAGTTTATTGATGATACTAGTTTAACCATTTAACTTAATATGCCAAAATAATATTCATTATTATTTTTCAATTGGGTACACCATGAATTGTATGCAATCAGTTGAACTGATTCATAGCTTTACTACTTTTCCCGTTAGTCAAACAAAAAAAGGCTCAGCAAAAGAAGAAGCATTAGATGAATACTTCAATTTAACCGTTCCTGCTGCACAATGGTTATTGTTTTTTATATTTAAAAACTTCACACACTTTAAACAAAGGTGAACACATGAAAAGTTCAAGCAAGGCTGCATTATTATCTGCACTCGTTTTTCCTGGTGCTGGACATTACAGTTTAAAAAAAACACTACATAGCACTATTATTGCCAGTACCGCACTGCTTTGCCTTTATATTATCTTGAGTACGCTCATTGAAAAGGCACAAACCATCGCCGAAAAAATTCAAACAGGTGAAATAATATTAGATGTAGAAGCAATCTCAGCAGAACTTCACAGCCATGCCTTCTCAGGTGACATACAACGAATCAACATTGCCCTGTCAGTGCTTATTTTTGTCTGGCTTTTTAGCATTTTTGATAGCTATCGCTTAGGTCTAAAAACAGATAAAGAGAATTAATATGATAGCCTCGACTCCCACCCCCCCTTACTACGCGGTAATATTTACCTCAAGCAGAACAGATGACGACAATAACGGCTATGGTCAAACGGCAGACAGAATGGTTGAATTAGCAAAAGAACAACAAGGATTTTTAGGTATCGAATCTGCAAGAGAAGCGGTTGGCATTACCGTGTCCTATTGGTCCAGCCTTGAAGCCATTAAAAAGTGGAAAGCTGATGCTGAGCATATAGAAGCCCAACGCTTTGGCCGTAAAAAATGGTATTCATCATTTAAAGTGAGAATTGCTAAAGTTGAGCGTGATTATGGTATTTAGCCATCAGCGATCAAATAACATCTAAACTATAAAATAAATATCTGATTAAAGTTTATTCAGGAACTCTAAAAGTGTTTATTCCTCACAACTAAATACTTGTGTTTCATCACTATAGGGGGTCGGGTTTAATTCAGGTTTTTCACATATGGATTGTGAAATTATTTCAGTGCCTTTGTCATCATACCACCAATACGTAACTGTATTGTTCTGGTCCATTGTCACCGCTTTAGTAACCAAAGAATCTATACCGGTAATGTTATAAAAAGCATAAAAAGGCATATTGATTATAAAAGAATCAGACACGCAAGTATTGACCTCACTGCTTTGGCTGCCAACTTTTCCACAGTCAATTGCATTGATGCTAGCGGCTTTTATTACTTTAGCTTCAAAATCACTGAGGGATGGCTTATCATAGCTACTATCACACCCAAATAATAAGCCTAATAATAAAGGAGTGATTAATTGGGTTGATGTTTTCATGTTTATCTTCCTTGTCAGTATTTATTCAAGCATAACAAAATTAAATAATTAACCTTACTTTTGCGGCAAGACGAAACAATTTCGAGACAAGTTAAAATTATAATTAAATTAACAACCTTGTGCCAAGGTTTTTCGCTTAGCGAAGAGAGGACTATTATGAACTCAATGTAGGTCGGTATTTATGTCGTCAAATTGATGGGCTAAAGCCCAACCTACAATACGCCGCAAGCGGCAGGGAATTAACCCTCTCAAATTAAATAGCCAATTAAACGGCAACTCTCCCCTGATAATCATGTGAAGAGTAAAGCAGGCAGATGCCATTCGAGAGCAGCGTTCTCTGTTTTAATCAATTATTTATTTTACCAACGGCAGCATAATAGTGGCATACCTGCGACCAAACTCACGGTATGATGCGGCTGTAAAGTGCGCAACATCAACGGCATCTAATCCTTTTGCTGACACCACATGGGCATTAGTAATAATACTTGGCAGTTGAGCTATTTCAGTATTATGACTCCCACAACAACCATTTTGTGTTTTATATAACAATTCTCCCGATAAAAATGGCACATCACCTAACTGTAGATCGGCTCGTAAATCATTCACTACTTCAAGCACTTTATACTTCCATTTTGGATCGCTAGTATTGGTTTCCCCTTGATGAAAAATAATGCCTTTAATAACGCCAACCTTTTGCGCTTTTTTGGCTAAATCGAGCAACCAGGCATAACCCCCTTTAAAATTAGCCGGCACTTTTTCTGGACCCGCTTTTCCTTTACCTATAGGTGCCGACTTTTGAAATAACGCGATATCACTACCACCCACGGCTGTAGGAACAATGCCAATGGTAATATCTTTAGCTGAATTTTCAATCATGGTTCTAGCAAAGTAATCGGCAACACCTAATTTACCCCAACAACCAAACAAAGGAGGCTCGGCAATATACCACTGTCCATAACTTCTATTTAAATTAGGACAAGTAAAATTTTGTAATACTTTTATTCTTTCATTGACGAGTTTATCTTCAGGGTTTAATTCACCCTGTCCTTCCATATTTGATTGGCCAAAAGCCAAATAAATATGAAATTTTTCATCTACTTGAGAGTACGCTGAGTGAGACACTACAAGCACAGCTATTATTACCATTATTTTTATTAAACACTTCACTTTATTCCACCTTATTATGTTGTAAATTCTTAAATATTTTTGGTGTACAACCATACTCATTTTTAAACAATTTATTAAAATAGGTCACATTTTTATAACCCACTGAATAAGCTATCTCAGCAATATTTGCCTCTTTTTTCTCGGTAAGTAAACGAGCAGCTTCAGTAAGCCTAAGTTTGTTGAGGTAAGCGCTAAAGGTAAAGCCTAATTCTTCTTTTAATATATCATTAATTTTTGTGCGACTAACGCCAAGTTCAGTAATAGCTAGATCGACATTAAGCTCAGCATTGGCATATTCTGTTGAAAGAAACCGTAATATGGCCGCTTTACTTTTATCTTTTTGCGAGTCTAGTGATAGTTTCTGATAAGCAATCAAAGGGCGATCTTTATCATATTTATTTTTTAAATCAATGATTAAGGCTTTAGAGTGTTGTTTAAAAAAATACAATAAAAAAATTAACCAAAAAATAATTAAGCCGGTTCCTAAACCATAAAAATAACGCCAATCACGACCCTTTAATGTCAATTCATTAATTTTTACATTACCCGTTATATTTACTGGGCTTCGATGAGTTGTACCAATAGAAAAACGTGCTATTTTATCAAGCTGATAGGCTTGGTTTGACAATTCAAGTTTATATTTATCAAACCACCACTGGGGTATTTTTAAACGCGTTAAGTCTATTTCAATATTACGCCATTGTTCATCACACGAAAAAAAAGAGGTGGGTGTACGATATGTTGTTAAATCACCAACAACTGTATTTCTATCAATGGTATAAGCCGAAAACAGTAAAACATTGTGCGGTGAACACTTCACGCTAAAAGATAATGAGTGATATTGCGATAAATCAATAAATTGTTGTTCGCCATTAACATCATTGAAAATAATGGCTACCGATGCATAAGGGTATTGCGTATTGTCTTTTATATTAAAATCAACATCTAAACTAAACAAGTCGTCAATGATTGTTGCTGATGAATGCTCACCTTGCCCAGTATCTGACTCAGCTTGTGCATGCCACAAAAAGCTACTTTTAGCTTTTGGAAACAACTGACTACGGATATTGAGTCGGTCCATACAAAAATAAACAAATACTGCGGTAATTATCATCAAGCCTATAAAAGAAATGGCTGATTTTTTGTAAAATTCGATCATTGGATTAATATAGCTTAATTTTAAACACAAACGGTATTATTTAATATCATAACGACCTTACATTTTAACCAAGTAAAAGCATAACAAGTCACACTTTTGAATATACTTACATTAATTCAATTTAGAATTTAGCGTTATTTGTACGGTTTCGATTCCTTTTGCAAAAGCACAATATTAACTTTTCCTTGTTTTCCTGCGATAGACTGAACTACAGCAACAAGTCGTATTTCACTGGAGCTGCCCGCTTAACCTTTCTAATCTCAGCACTTTTATGTGCTTCTGCACCTAATAGGTAATTACCATGATGAATATTCATGCCTTTTAATAATAACGGTTCACCATTGATGCTAAAGCCTTGTTGGGCAGAAAAAGATAATTATCTAATACCAAAAGGTGTCTTTGTGATCTCTTGTATCACGGGTAGTCATGCACTTGGCGTACAAGCTTAATATCTTGTCATCCATCGAGGTAAAGCGTGTTTGTTGCTTTTTGACTAATTGAGGTTCGAAACTACCGTGTCTATCTCTTGGTGTTTCAATGTCGAATTGGCCATCTTCAGTTTTTAGCGTCTTGCTAGAAAAGCCATTACGGCTATTCTCATTTATCGACGGCTCATGTTTAGGGTAGCCAAGAGGTTATCCAGTTCAGCATTAAGCGCCGCTTCTACGGTTATTTTGGTTAACATTTGACTGAAGTTGTTGAGGTCTTTTTCAGTCTTAATTGATTTTTCCGCTTCGCGGGCAAATATTTCTAGTTCATTTTTATTCATAGTCTGCCTATCCTTAAACTCTTTAATAAGAGTAGTAGTGATAGGCAGTTACACAATCTTTTTTACAGTCTCATTAACACCTTAGAATGAGCAACGGCTAAGACTATACCCGTACCACTTGGAGATACTCGTTTCAGCATCTTCAAATGGAACGAGTAAAGTATTCAATTAATTACTTCACTTGGTCTTATAACCTGACAATTCTCGCTTTAGTGCATCTTTATTCACGATGTTTTTATCACTTTGCACTAATGGCAATGATCGTTTATAAATAACCCTACTTGGGATCATGTATGACGCTAAGTGTTTTTTTAGCTCAAACAAAATTTCATTTTCGGTTATTTCACTAACGGCTGAATACACCATGACAATTTCTTCTTCGATGATGTCATTTTCAATACCAAAAACAGCGCATTGTTCAATTTGTAGAAGATTTTTGGCCACCACAGATTCCACTTCAAGTGGTGATACTCTAAAACCTCGGGTTTTGATCATATCATCTTGTCTTGAAACAAAATAAAGATAGCCCTCTTCATCTTTATAGACATAATCACCGGTAGCAACCACTATTTCATCAGTCAGTTGCCCTTCAAGATTGATGACATCTTTTAAAATTTGTACTGACTTAAAGCGCTGCATGTTTTGCTCAGGGGCATTCCAAAAACCGCGATAAATATAACCGCCTCGGTGAATCAACTCTCCTACTTCACGTACACCACATTCTTTACCGTTTTCATTAATAACGTAAAGCTCAACATCAGGAATAGCTTTACCAATAGAATCAGGCCTAATTTGCGCTTGTGAAGGTTCAAGGTAAGTTGATCGAAATGCCTCGGTTAACCCATGCATTGAATAAAAATCGGCCTGAGAAAAAGTGTTTTTACAATCTTTAACCATTTTTTCGGTAACGTTACCCCCCGATGAGGTAATGGTTTTAACCGCTGAAAATAACTCAGCACTGGGAATTCTGTCGACGCCGTCAAACAATTGCGAAATATTAACCGGCATTAATGGCAGCACGGTGACTTTATCATTAATAATATGGTTGAAATAATCTTGTGGCAAAATAAAGCGATGTAAAGCTAAGGTCGCTTTTTTGTATAAGGTACAAAATATTTGATTTAAACCGTAATCAAGATTAAAAATAAGCACACCCGAAATAACATCGTCATGTTGCAATTTTAAATATTGAGAAACCACACGAGCAGAGTCAATAAGGTTTCGATGCGAAATAACAATGCCTTTCGGCGTACCCGAAACGCCAAAAGAATAAGTAATTACCGCATTGCTGTGACCATTAATATCACAACGGTAAGGCTTATTATAATATTTAAAAATTTCTTCAAATGACGGGGTATTTTTACCTGCCGTTTCATAAGAAATAACATGACCATTAAAGTTAATTTCTTCAATGCTTTCAAGTTTCATTTTATCAGTAATAATACATTGAATATTACAATCATTAATGATGTATTCAACCTGCTCGGATTTAAGTAACGTTGTTAACGGAACTAAGATGTAATCGGTTGATAAAATAGCTAGCACCGCAATAACTTGCTCTATCCCTTTGTTTGAATAAAGTCCAATCCTTGAGTCTTTTGGTAGATCTAATTCATTAAGATAAAAAGCGACCTGATTTACTTTGGCAAATAGCTCAGCATAGGTAATGCTATTTTCATTATAAACGATAGCCGTTTTATCACTATGACCGGCTAGGGCACCTTCAAGCAATGTTCTAATACAATTTATTGACATAAATTTTTCCTCTTATCTAAAGGTCCGCGGCTTCAAGTGTCCAAATATCATAATTAGTATCAAGCACCGTGGTTGGATTGTGCGCTGAATTAAGAATTTTTTTATAGAAAAATGAAATTATTTCTTCTATTTCTACTCTCGTTAATACTTTCGTTATACCACCCGTTAGCACAATGGAATTAATAGACAGTAATTTTAAGTTGATATAGGCTTCTCTATAATGCGAAATTTTGCACAGCACTAAAAAAATAGCGAGCTGCATTAAAATTTTTGTCGCTTTCTCCCCTTGCTCTTCAAAAATGTTTTCCGTCACTTTTAAATGCATCAGTAGCTCATAAACAAATTCATTATTTTTGGCAGCAAAAATTAAAGATTGCTTTGACTTATAAACACCAAGCTTTTTAAAGACAAGGCGGTCGTATTCATTCATCGTTACTATATTGTCGTCAACTAAGTCTTTTGAATAATGAATATCGGTTGTTGCCCCGCCAATATCAAGCAAAATAAAGGGGTTTACTACGGAAAATTTAGCATCAATCAACGGTAGCTTTTTATTAACAATATAGGGCGTTGGAAAAATTTGGTTAGCGGTTATATTGTATAAATTTTTAACATCTTCCTTACCTTCAATATCTTTTTGGTAAAGATTGGTTAAATATTCTCGTAAATGGTTTTCAACAATATGTAAGCGATCATCAATAATATTGGGTAAAACCACAATATTTTTAATATTCTCTTTAACCACAGGCACATCTAACGCATTACCGACAAAAACAATATTGGAATAACGTAATTGTGCTAAATACTGATATAAATTATCGGTAAAAATATTACCATGAGAGTTAATACCGCCAACAATAATCACCACATCAATTAAATCACTGGGAATTGAGTACTCTTCAATATTTTGATAAAGCACCGTATCAATAATATTAATACCTGAATTAAAGGCAATATTAGTGGCATACTTTAATGAGAAAGTATTGGTAACCCCTATAATTAAAGTGGTTAAACCGCCATTGGCTGATGAGCATATGTGCACATTTTCTTTTGCAAAACTACGAATAGTATTGCCACATTTATGCATTAAATCATCTAAAATATCTTTGTTAAAATCTCTAAAATGCTGCTCTAAAGAATCATGGGTACTTAATTTAAAATAGGTACTACCGACATCAATGAGCAATTTGTCCTGTTTTTTTTGATTTACTACGTTTGAGGTGCTCATTGCATAATTCCTATATCATGAATAATGTCATTAACAATACTGGTAGTGTCTTTCGTTAAATCACATTGGGCTTTGTCATAAGCGTAACAGCGATCTGGTATAGGAACATTTCCGCGTTTTATTATTCTGATATTTTTCTTGGCATCACGAATGGTTATCATATTATTGTGGTTAATAATATGCGGTGAAAACGGTACATCAATAATGCCATTTTTAATAGAATTGAAAACCTTACGCCATAGGGTATCAGCAGGGTCATTAAACACCGCTTCCATAATGGCTTTCACTTGCAGTGTTAACATTTCTTCTTCTTCTTCATCAACCACATTTGGTAAACCATTTAAAATACCTAAGGTATATTGGGTATTCGCTACCGTTTTAGCATTCGCTTCTTTGGTTGGAATACCCGAGGCTTCTTCGCGAGTTTTCGTAATAATTTTGTCTGCACCCACCATAGAAGCAATAACGGTTGCCATATTTATCAGTTGCTCGGCATGATTCTTGTTAGTTGGAAAAGCGCCCATCCATTGGTGATAAACCAAATGAATAGCGGCATCGCCACAGTTAATTTGCTCAGCATAATACTTCGCCAGTTTTTTAATAACTGCACCCGTGACTATATCTTGGTTCATAGAGCCTTGTTGGGCAAAAGACACTGAAAATGATTTAACGCCTTCTTCTAACGACAACAACATTTCTAATAGTTGAATAACAATGGTGATAGAAGGTGGTACTAACGTCGCCGTAAGTGGCCCAAAAGATTCTCTATTAATTGGCTCGTTAAGCTTTGAATAATTTGCACAAACGCGCTCAACATACTTCCAGTACAAAAAGGCTTTGTCTAACGGAAAGTTTTTTGAGTAAGGTAAAAGGTAGGTAATTGGCCCGCCTTCAATCTCAAAAATACCTGAAGCAATAGCCGTTTCAATCAGTAGTCTAGCGTCAGGCGTACCATGACGTAAACTTACCGGCTTATTAAAATGAGTGATCATTTTTCGCGTGGTACGATAGCCATGATTAACTAAAGGATAACCATTAAGCATATCAACATCATTTTCTTCGCTTAATCGTAGCATTTTCTTAGAGGTGGCATAATCATTTAAACGCGTATTAGAATCAATGGTTAACGGCAAAACATCCACGTTGGCATCAACAAAAAATTCATAGAGAGCAAATTGCTTTTTATAGGTTGGAAAACCGCCTCTGGGCTGAACGAGCATTTTACTTTTGTTTTTAAAATGATGTGATATAAATAAATCTTTACTGGCATTTTTAACAAATTCTGCCACTTCGGCAAAATCAAAAGACTCTACATACTCATTGCTAAGAATTATTTCTCTTTCTTCTTGCAGCAAACTCATTATTGGTTACTCTCTTCTATCACTTTATTTTCAGTACTTTTATCTTTTAGATTTCTTTCTTCAAGTAAGGTTTCTAACATGTCAATACCCGTATTTAAGTCCACTTGATGACAAACAATATCAAAACCATAATTTTTATACCTTGGCACTATATCTTCAGCATTACCGGTACCAACCACTAAATTACCCCCTATCATCATAATAAGGTTGTCTAAATTTTTATAGTTAGCTTTCAGTAATTTAACTTCTCGGCTCCAACCTTCAGCTTCACCATTTAGCGAAGATATCAGTAACACTTCAGCACCAGTTTCAACCACTGCATCGAAAAACTCTTCTAAATAAGTGTTTACCCCTAAGTTAAATACCTCATAGCCCCTGGCGTTAAGCGAGAGTTCTATTAACCGATTGGCTACCACATGGATATCATTACCAACCACACCTGTTACTACCTTCATGTTTTTTGCCTAATCTTTTATACCTAATTTAGGTGGGAATATATTTATTCATTATTATTGAATACATTGTATCAAAATTTATTTAAAAACACTCCTTTAATGCTAGAATACTGGCTTATACCCTATATAAAAAAGAACAGGAATAATTTATGACATTTTTTACCGCAGATATTTGTGATGAGCACAGCGACAAGGTTTCTGTACTAGGTACCGGCTATAAAAATTATGGCGGCGCAGCTAAATGCCAAGGCGAAATAGTGACCATTAAATTAGATAAAAATAATTCAGATTTAATCAAGTTACTTCGTGATGAAGACGGCACAGGCAAAGTGGTAGTCGTTGACGTAGACCAAGAATACTATGCGGTTGTTGGTGAAAATTTAATGAAGTTTGCTGATAAAAACAACTATAGCGGTATAGTGATTAATGGTTACATTAGAGATACTTTTCAGATAACAGATATTCCGGTGGCATTATTTGCTCTTGATACTTGCCCAAGAAAATATATTCCGGTGACTTCGGGTGAGCGCAGCGTAAATTTATCTTTTGGCGGTGTTGAATTTAATCAAGGTGATTATTTATATGCCGATACCGATGGTATAATTGTTACTAGCGATAAAATTGTTTAGAAATTTCAACACAAGCACAAAAACAGACAATAGCTTAGTGGTTGTGTGTTTATAAAACACAATAATACATAAAAAAGCCCATAGTTAATAATAACTATGGGCTTTTTTTGAAAATAAGTATTTTGAAGCTTATTAGCTAAAGTACTTTGGCAATAGATTGCGTTAAGTAGTTAACATTGTCAGGTGAAATACCGGCAAGGCTGATACGGCTTGAGCCTACAATATAAATACTGAATTCATCTTGTAAACGCTGTACTTGTGCTTTATCAATCCCTAAAAATGAGAACATACCATTTTGTGATGTGATGAAGTTAAAGTCTTGTGTTACACCATTTTCAACAAGCTTGTTTACTAGAAGTTGACGCATGCCATTAATGCGATCTCGCATTTCAGCTACTTCGCCATGCCACTGACTTGTTAACTCATTCGAGCTTAAAATTGTTTCTACTATGGCTGCACCGTGTGCGGGCGGCATAGAGTAATTAACGCGTACCACCGACAGTAAAACCGAGCTAATAATATCGGTAGAAATAGTGCTCGCACCAATAATAGAGCAAGCACCAATACGTTCACGGTATAAACCAAAGTTTTTTGAACATGAACTACAAATGATCATTTGATCAACGGTGTCAGCGATTAAGCGTAAACCATAAGCGTCAGTGTCTAAATCTTCACCAAAACCTTGATAAGCCATATCGACAACGGGAATGAAACCAATTTTTTTGGCTAGCTCTGCCACTTGTTGCCATTGTTCTTTGTTTAAATCCATACCACTTGGGTTATGACAACAGGCGTGTAATAACACGGCATCGCCTTTAGGCACTTGTTTTAACGCTTCAAGCATGCCGTTAAAATTTAGGCATTTGTTTTCATAGTCATAGTAAGGGTAGGTTTTTATATTCAAACCTGCAGCGGTAAATACACCTTGATGGTTCGCCCACGTTGGGTTACTTACCCAAATAGTTGCATCGGGTGTACAGCGTTTGATAAATTCGCCCGCAATACGTAAAGCGCCAGTGCCGCCGGGCGTAGAAACAGTGCGAATACGGTTTTGAGCAATAACTTTATGATCACCTAAAATAAGCGCGGTCATTTTTTCATTAAATAATGCAGAGCCGGTTGAGCCTAAATAAGCTTTACTTGCTTCATTATCAACACGAAACTGTTCGGCTGTTTTTACACAAGCTAATACTGGCGTATTACCTGCTGCATCCTTGTAAATTCCAGCACCTAAATCAATTTTATTAGGATTAGTATCGGCTTTAAATTTGATTGATAAGCCTAAAATAGGATCGGCTGGTAATTGCTTTAATTTTGTAAACATACTTTTTTACTACCTTTAAAATTTTAGAAATATACGTATATGAGATAATGCGGAATAATTATTCATAATAATGTGTATTATTATACCTCAAGTTTTTTAAAGAATCGCGCTTTGAATTTATAAATTTAAAAATAAAGAAAATCATCAAGTTTGAACGAGCAATAGCAAATATATACCGCACTGTTTGAGCCGTGCGGATTTTAACTTTTTTTAATTTTTTTCAAATAATTATTCCGGATAACCATTAGGGTTTTCTGATTGCCAACGCCAAGTATCCGCCATCATATCTTTCAGGTTTTTTGTCGGTGTCCACTTTAATTCACTGCGCGCTTTATCACTATTTGCCCAAAAAGCCGGTAAGTCTCCACTACGCCTTGGTGATATTTCATACGCAATTTTTTGACCTGAATATTGTTCAAACCCTTGCACAACATCAAGCACCGACAAAGGCTCGCCTGTGCCTATATTAAAGGCTTCACAACAACCTTGTTCTTGCTTGAATAACCAATTTAGTGCGTCAAGATGACCCTCAGCTAAATCAGAAACATGAATATAATCACGTAAACATGTGCCGTCTTTTGTTGGGTAATCATCACCAAAAATAGCCAATTTATCGCGTTTTCCTACCGCCACTTGCGCCACAAAAGGCATGAGGTTATTAGGAATACCGTTTGGATCTTCGCCAATTTTACCACTAACATCGGCGCCAATCGGGTTAAAATAGCGTAAGTTAGCAATTTTAATATCCGTATCACTTTTTGCTACGTCCATTAATATTTGCTCAACCATCGCTTTAGTTTTGCCATAAGGGCTTGATGGATTGCCTAATGGCTGAGTTTCAATATAAGGTGGCTCATTTGTTTCGCCATAAACCGTTGCCGATGAACTAAACACTAATACTTCAGTGTTAAATTCTTTCATCACTTCAACTAAAGTTAATGTGCCTTCAACATTATTTTGATAATACTCAAGCGGTTTTTGTACGGATTCACCCACGGCTTTCAAGCCGGCAAAATGAATAACGGCAATAATATCCTCTTTACTAAAAATATAACTCAGCGCTTTTTTATCTCGAATATCTGATTCAACAAAGGTAACTGATTTACCCGCTAATTTTTCAACTCGCTTTAGTGATTCTTGCGAGGAGTTAATCAAGTTATCAACAACGACAACATCATGCTCTGCCTTAAGCAAGGCTAAAACCGTATGACTTCCAATATAACCGGCACCACCGGTGACTAAAATTTTACTCATATATTTCTCCTCAGTTATTTAGCTTTATAATAGCGAAACGCCTTTTACTGGCTGGCTAATGTATATTGATTCTTTTAAACCCGTTTTAGCTTCATACTTACTATCAACACTAGCAACAACTTCAGCCACCATATTATTAGGCACTAAAGCAACAACACAGCCGCCAAAGCCGCCACCGGTCATACGAACGCCACCTTTATCGCCCAATACCTTGCCAATTATTTCAACGATATAATCAATTTGTGATGTGGTTATTTCAAAAAGAGATTTCATTGATTCATGGCTACCTGCCATTAAATGACTAATAAGGGCGATATCACTGTGATTAAACGCTTGCATTGCATCTAAGGTACGTTGATTTTCATAAACAATATGCTCTGCTCGCATTGCAACCACAACATCTAATTCATGCTTTTTACTTTCAAACGAGTCAATAGAAACATCACGTAGATGACTGACATCAAAGTGTTTTGCCGCCGTTTCACATTGCTGACGACGCACATTATATTCACTGTCAACTAAACCGCGTTTAACGTTAGAATTAATCATTAAAATAGTCATGCCATCTGGAATTGACACATCCGTTAACGACAAGCTACGACAATCAATTCCTAAGGCCATTTGCGCTTTACCACAGGCTGAAATGAGTTGATCCATAATGCCGCAAGCACAACCGACAAAGTTATTTTCAGCCGCTTGACTAATAAGTGCTATATCTTGCTTGGCAATACCTAGCGTGCAAAGTTGGTCAAACGCATAAGCAATACCCACTTCTAATGCTGCCGATGAACTTAAACCGGCACCTTGTGGCACATTGCCAGTAATCGCTATATTACAGCCTTTTAGTTTGTGGTTTCGTTTTTGTAATTCTGATACAACACCGCGAACATAATTAGCCCACATTTTGTTTTCAACAAACTCAATAGACTCATTGAGTGAGAATTGATCTTGCTCGTTACCATAATCTAAGGAGACGACCTTCACTAAACCATCTTCTCTGGCTGAAACGGCAATTAAAGTCGCGTAATCAATGGCGCAAGGTAGTACAAAACCATCGTTATAATCGGTATGCTCACCAATAAGGTTGACACGACCCGGCGCTTTAACAACAAAATCTGCTGGGTGAGAAAAGGCTTGTTCAAAGCCGCGATTAACTTTTTTAACTAATTCCATAACTGTACCTTACTGCGCTGATTTCTTTGGCTGATTTGACTGTTTCGAGAAATGAATTTCTGATAAAGCAGCAAGTCGCTCTGCTGCTTGTTCAGCGGTTAAATCTCGTTGTGCTTCTGCCATCATTTCATAACCGACCATAAATTTTTTCACTGTTGCTGATCTCAATAGTGGCGGAAAAAAGTGGGCGTGTAATTGCCATTCACTATGCTTTTTACCATCATAAGGTGCACCATGCCAACCCATTGAATAAGGAAAAGAGCATTGGAACAGGTTGTCATATTTAGCGGTAATTTTTTTCAAAATATCTGCCAAAGAAGTTCTCTGCGCTGCGTTAAGTTCGCTCATACGTGCAATAGAAAACTTAGGTAATAATAAGGTTTCAAATGGCCATGCTGCCCAAAAGGGTACACACACAAGCCAGTCATCATTTTCAACCACAACGCGCGTTTGCTCTTGCTCTTCTCGCTTAACATAATCTAGTAACAAGTTCGATTGATGCGCTTGTTGATAGTCGGTAAAGCTGCGTTGTTTCTTTTCAACTAATGTCGGTAATTGATTTTGCGCCCAAATTTGTCCATGAGGATGCGGATTTGAACAGCCCATTACCGCACCTTTATTTTCAAATACTTGCACCCAGTTATATTTTTCACCTAATTCTTCACTTTGTTGCTGCCAAGTATTCACCACCTCGGTGACTTCACTTAACGATAATTCAGGCATTGAGCGACCATGATCCGGTGAAAAACAAATAACACGACTTTCGCCCTGCTCTGCTTTTAACTTGAATAAGGGATCATCTTGCTCAAAGTCAGGCGTCTGCTCATTAAGCGCGGCAAAATCATTAGTAAAAACAAACGTGCCGGTATATTCAGGATTTACCTCGCCATTCATACGGGTATTGCCTTTACATAAAAAACAACTTTCATCATAGTTGGGTTTTACACTGGTATCTGCCGCTTCTTCTTGCCCTTGCCAAGGTCTTTTCGCGCGATGTGGTGAAACTAAAACCCATTCTTGAATTAAGGGGTTATATCGACGGTGTGGGTGTTCTGTTGGATCAAAATCTATCATGGTACTTCAGCTCACTTATTAGGAATGAGTAAAAACATAACAACAGGGTAAACGTTTACATTTTTTATTGCAAGTTAATTCTACTGAATAATAAAGTCTTGTAAATAGTATGTACAATAATGCATAATTATAGAATAATTTGGGATAAACGTTTACTTATGACAACAATCAAAGACATCGCTAGAGTTGCCAACGTTTCTGTAGCAACGGTATCAAGAGTGATTAATAATGGTCCTAAAGTTGGCAGTAAAACGCGACTAAAAGTTCAGTTAATCATGAAGGAAATGGGCTATACGCCTAATGCTAATGCAAGAGCATTAGTGACCAAAACAAGTACAACGATTGGTGTTGTTATTCCCGATGTTTCCGATCCGTTTTTTGCAGCCCTTGCGCACGGTGTTAATAATATTGCGCAAAAAAGCAATATGCAATTATTGATAAGCACCACTTCTGTTGATGCCCAGTCAGAAAAACAAGCAATACAGCTATTAAAAGAGCGGCAATGTCGTTCTATTATTTTACATAGTAAAAAAATGACCGATGAAGAATTAAGTTTATTATGCGATTCAACGCCTGGTCTTATCCTCATAAACCGCTACCTAAAACAATATGCCCATCGATGTATTTGGTTAGACAATGAGGAAGGTGGAAAAATTGCTGCACGTCATCTTGTTTCTTTCAACCATTCAGCAATCGCGTGTATCAGCAGTCAATATGAAATTGAAGATCCGATGTTACGCTTAAAAGGCTTTGTTGATGAATTATCATCTAAGCAATTAACGATAGAAAATGACCTAATTGTTTATCGTGAGCCAAATCAATTAGGGGGCGAAGAAGCAGCCCAACAATTGATTTCATCAGGTAAACGTTTTACCGCAATTTTTGCATATAACGATGCGATGGCCATTGGCGCAATTTCAACTTTAGAAGATAATGGTTTTAGAGTACCTAGAGACGTATCAATTATAGGCTTTGATGATGTATTACTTTCTCAATATTCAAGACCTAAATTGACAACCTTGTGCTATCCGATAGCGAAAATGGCAGAAGATGCCACGACTCTTTCTATCAATTTATTAGCGAGTAAAAGTGTAGTTCAAAAAGAAAATCGCTATTTACCAAGGCTAATAAGAAGAGAATCAACCCTTGAGTGTTAATTCTATTTTTGTCTGATTTATGGCAACGTGATTTAAAGTTATGCCATGTAATAAACGCTAAATATGGTTTAGCGCTACAAACTTCCTACTCCCTTAAAACGAAAAACCCGTTGATTTTAAATAAATAAAATCAACGGGTTATCTTAATGTGGCGGTGAGATA
>JAOPTQ010000048.1:70966-135232 GCA_051531915.1 Colwellia sp.
CGACCACTCAGCCATCTCACCAGATATCATCAATAAATAAAGTAAAAACGATACTTGCTTGAAGACGGTGCGAATATTAAAGTGTCATTAATTCATTGTAAAGTACTATTTCAATAAAAGTAGCTTGTTTGCTAATAAATCAAACAAGTTGTTTTTATTTCGAACAAAAAATAATAAACAAAGAGAGCATTAATGGAAAATACAACTATTTGTCGATGTCCTTGGCTAGATACAACAAAAGCTGACTATGTTAAATATCATGATGAGGAATGGGGAATTCCTGTCACGGATGATATTAAAATTTTTGAATTTTTCATTTTAGAATCCGCTCAAGCGGGTCTTAGTTGGTATACCATTTTAAAAAGACGTGATGGTTATAAAAAAGCTTTTGCAAACTTTGATGTAGAGAAAGTAGCCAATTTTTCTCAAGAAACCGTAGAATTGTTAATGTTAAATCCAAAAATCATCAGAAACCGAGGAAAAATCAGTGCAGCAATAAATAATGCAAAACTGTTTATTGCCGTGCAACAAGAATTTGGTAGTTTTAGTCATTACCTATGGAGTTTTGTCAATCATAAAACTATTGTTAATGAATTACATGATATAAGTGACTACCCTACTACAAGTAAAGAATCTGATGCTTGGAGTAAAGATTTAAAAAACCGCGGCTTTAAATTTGTAGGCTCAACTATTTGTTATGCACATATGCAAGCCTGTGGGTTGATAAATGATCACAGTGTTGACTGTTACAAACGGAAACAAATAATCAATGATTACGAACAGAGATAATCTAGCTATTTAAAAAACACCGTGTCATAATATGTCATAAGGTCTATTAAGTTACTTTAAGTTAATACTTAGCTTATCACTAGTTTAAAAAATATAAATAACTTGAACTTAAACAAAACGCCCTTATCTTAGCTTATATAAAGTAACTACAATTAAGTTCTAAAGGAAATTTTATGCTATCTAATATGAATATTAATACCGCAAGTAAAAGCTCTGCGATTGAAATCAATAAAGTATTGAAGAATACTTACATGTTATTATCCATGACACTGGCATTTAGTGCCGTAACTGCTAGCATTTCAATGGCGATGAATTTATCCCATATGGCGGCAATTGTAATGATGTTTGTTGCTCTTGGTTTAATGTTTGTTGTTAATAAAAAAGCAGATTCTGCTAGTGGTATTTTTTGGATATTTGGTTTTACTGGTTTAATGGGTGCTTCTTTAGGGCCAATGTTAAATGTTTATGCCGCAATGCCTGATGGTCCAATGATGATCATGCAAGCACTTGGTGGTACCGCATTAATATTTTTTGCACTTTCAGGTTACGCTTTAACCAGTAAAAAAGATTTTTCTTTTATGGGCGGTTTTTTAATGACCGGCTTAATTGTTTTACTTGTTGCCATGATTGCTAACATGTTTTTTCAAATTCCTGCTTTGTCATTAGCGATTAGTGCCGCAGTAATTATGGTGATGTCGGGGTTAATTCTTTTTGATACTAGCCGTATTATTAATGGTGGCGAACGCAATTACATTAGAGCAACCGTTTCATTATATTTAAATATTTATAACATATTTGTTCACCTACTCCATTTATTAGGCGTATTTGGTGGCGATGATTAGTGCAGACTAAACCATCAAAAGTTTGGTAAAATGATTACATAACTGTATATACCTATATATAATAAAAGCCTCGCCAATGCGGGGCTTTTTTTTGTTGAATTTATTTCATTGAGTTATCGAGAATATACATTTGAATAAACTAGCGGTTGTCATAACAACGTCACCCAATAATAATTTAACGATTACAGCACTTAGCTATGTAGAATCGGCCTTGTTAGCAGGTGTAGAGGTTATTGGTGTATTCTTTTACCAAGAAGGTGTTATGCATGCTAATAATGCTATAAACATCGCAAGCGATGAATTTCAAGCAATTAAGCAATGGTCACGTTTACATAAAGCCTATAATTTGCCATTACATGTTTGTATAACCGCGGCAGAAAAACGAGGCATCATTGGTGATGATAATATCAATGAAGCTAATACTGAGACTATTAATGATATTTTTACGCTCTCAGGCTTAGGCGAATTAGTTGAGCTATCCACTAACTCAACGCGTATGGTGCAGTTCTAATGAGCAGTTCTTTAAATGCTACGCTAAACGATATTGCCATTATTAATAGTAAGGCTCCTTTTGCAAGTGCTAATGGCAAAGACGCATTAGATATCGCCTTGATTTTTGGATCTTTTGAACAAAAGGTTTCTTTATTTTTTCAAGGTGATGGTGTTTTTCAATTAATCAGTGGTCAAGATGGAACTAAAATTTCAGTAAAAGACTATCTTAAAACATTTTCCGCTTTTGAATTTTATGATCTTGAACGGGTTTATGTTTGCCAACAATCTTTAATTGAACGTAATTTAGCTGCTGATTTTCATATTGAACAAGTACAAGTGCTTAGTATTCAAGTTTTTGCTGAAAAATTAGCAGCCCACAAAACAATACTTAGGTTTTAGCTAATATTTAGCTTAAGGTTTAAATTACATGAGTACCTTACATATAGTGCGACAATCTGCTTTTTCAACGGATGATTTTTATCAATGTATAAAGACAATAAACAACAATGATATTATTGTTTTTATTGATGATGGTTGTTACAACTTAAAGCACCCATTAATTAAAGAATCAACGTTATTAACCCATAAAATCCAACTAAAAATAATGTCAATTCACGCACAAGCAAGAGCGATTAATGTGCTAGAAGAAAATATAAACAATACGATGAATGCTGATGAAATTACAATGAAAGACTTAGTTACCTTAACGTTTGAAAAAGATAACGTGATCACATGGCAGTAGTTATCAATAACCAAGGGCAAGAGGTAGCGACAGATAAACAAGGCTACTTACTTGACTTTACACTATGGCATAAAGAGTTAGCGATAATAATGGCTAAAAACGATCACTTTGAATTGACCGATTTACATTGGGAAATTATCAATTTTGTACGCCAATTCTACTTAACATACAATACTTCACCTGCTATTCGCGCTTTAACAAAAGCAATGAAAAATGAATTTGGCGCGGAGAAAGCAAGCAGTCGATATTTATATCGGTTATTTCCTGAAGGGCCTGCAAAGCAAGCCACTAAATATGCCGGCCTACCAAAACCTAAACGATGTATTTAAAGACTAAATCAGCTTATTTACTTGAAAATTTAACCTTGTTCACAAAGCTTTTATTTCAGTCTATTAAACAATAGTCTATTATCATTGTATTGTTCAAATGATAATAAGTGCGCTCACATTAAGGCTCAACATGAAATGTTTCACCCTAAGTTACCTATTTATTTATAAAAAGTGAAAATAAATGAAATTAATTTTTGTATTAATACTGCCTTTTATACTATTGGGCTGTAATCAAAGTGCTACTTTAGCTGAGCTGTGTGAACAAAACACTGAAATTTGTACTGAGTTTGGTGAAGATAACTGGTGTAAAGCTGAACGAATAAAAGTAGCGCTGACCCGTATTCAATTAAAACAAACCCAAAAAGACTTAGAAAAATATAATTTACTGCTAGCGTATGAAAATTACATTGATTGCATGGGGTTAGCAAAGCAAATTCAACATATTAAGCTAAAAGAAAAAACCACGCTTCGTACTAATAATTATTTAAAAGCTAAAAACAAAATGGCGATTCTATCAGAACAAACCTTAACTTCTGAGCACCCTCACCTGCTTTATTATCATTGGTCAAGAGAGTCAAATAAAAAAGCATTACAAAAATTTTTGCAGCTTGAAGGTAGCCCATTAGTTGAAAATTCAACGGCTCAATTTCACTTAGCAACTTATTACACTAAACGTGATACAAAGAAAACATTATCCTTACTCTTTCACGCACTTGAGCTACACCAACAAGGAACCGAAATTAATGCTGAAATATTTTCGTCATTAACCTCAATCTACACTTACAAAAAAAAATATAAACAAGCGTATATTTGGCTTAAAGTTAGCCAATTAGTAAAAAATGAAAGCAATCAAAAAAATGAAAAAACCTTGGCTCAATATCAAGAAGCTTATCACTTAGATAGCGACTTTCTTGATGATGTGGCGATTAATACCCTAGAAAAAATTAAAAATGCCACATTTAAAGCGCCGAAGTATTAATTTAATTTTTACTGAATTCTATTCTTTAAGTGGCGTTGCGATAAATAATAAACTTAAAGAATTAATACAGTAGCGCTTGAAGGTAGGTTTAGGTCCGTCATCAAAAACATGACCTAAATGTGACTGGCAATTATTACATTGAATTTCAATACGTTCCATATTGTGAGTGTTATCGGGCAAGTAGTTAACCCCACCTTGAATACTCATAAAAAAACTTGGCCAGCCACAGCCAGCATTAAATTTAACATCACTATTAAAAACCGGCTTTTCGCAGCAGGCACATAAGTAGGTGCCTGCGATCCAATGATCATTATATTTCCCACTAAAAGGCTGTTCAGTTGCTGCTAGCCGACATACATTATAGGCAGCTTCACTTAACTTGTTTTTATAATTATCATTCATAGGTTTCTTTAACCTTAATTAACTTTTATCGTTTTTCGTTCTGGTGTTGCCCATTCAACATGAAATTGTTGACCTAAGGGTTTATCAATACGCTCAAAAGTATGAGCCCCAAAAAAATCACGTTGAGCTTGCAATAAATTAGCAGGTAATGTTTTTGTTCGCACCGAGTCGTAATAAGACAATGCTGAAGATAATGCGCTAATTGGAACACCCTGCATTGTTGCGCTACAAACTGATTTTCTCCAATTAAGTTGACGTTCATTTAATTGTTTTGTAAAAAAGTGATCAAGCAATAAATTATCTAAATTTTCATTACGCTCAAATGCTTGTGTAATAGATTGCAAAAATACGGCTCTGATAATACAACCTGCCCGCCATATTTTGGCGATGTTAGCAAAGTTAAGTGTCCAGCCGTTTTCTTTAGCGGCTAACTTCATTAATTGAAAGCCTTGGGCATAAGCACAAATTTTCGCACAATAAATGGCATCATGAAGTTCTAAAATAAATGTTTTTTTTCCGTTTTCGGATAAAGAATTGCTCACAGGACCATCAAGTATTTCTGATGCCTGAATGCGAATATCTTTAAAGGATGAAATAGAGCGAGCATAAACGGCTTGTGCTATGGTAGGCGCAGGACAGCCAACTTCTAAACTACTGATAGCAGTCCATAAGCCTGTACCTTTTTGTCCGGCTTTATCAAGAATTAAATCAATTAATGTTGTGCCTGTATCTGTTGATTTATGACGTAATACTTCAACCGTTATTTCCATCAAGTAGCTGTCAAGCGGTCCTTGGTTCCATTGTTCAAAAATATTGGCAATATCATCTACAGATAGATTTAAACCTGATCTCAATACATGATAAGCTTCGCAGATAATTTGCATATCGGCGTATTCAATTCCATTATGTACCATTTTTACATAATGCCCGGATCCCGCGGGACCAATATAGGCAGCGCATGGTTCACCCTCTCTTATTATTTGGCCCGGTTTAGTTCTTTCTATCGGTTTACCTGTTGTAGCATCAACTTTTGCCGCAATCGCTTCCCAGACAGGTTTAATACGACTCCAAGCATCCACTGAGCCACTTGGCATTAATGAAGGACCAAATCGTGCGCCAACTTCCCCCCCTGATACCGCAGAAGAAAAAAATAAAAAGTCACTTTTATATTTACGTTCTCTAGCAACAGTATCAGCCCATAAACTATTACCGGTATCAATAATTATATCGTCGGGTTGAATACCTGCCTCAATTAAGTTTTGACAAATATGATCAACCGGAGCACCTGCTGGTACACTTAATACAATTAAATGAGGTTTTTTAAGTTGAGAAAGTAACTCTGCATATGAAGAGCTGCCATAAACTCGCTGAGTGCCTGTAGTATTTTCAGCTTGATCTTGAGCAATAACCGATTTTATTTTTTCGTCACTTAAATCAAATGCTGCAATGTTATAGCCATTATCAGCAAGGTTAAGTACCAAATTTCTCCCCATGACACCTAAACCGATAAAACCAATGTCACACAAAAAGTTATCTTGTGTCATATAATTTGTTATCCTATACGAAAGTTAGAGCGCTTTAGCATTTATAAGAGGCTGTTAATAAATTAATCACTATTGTATCAAGCAAAAAGTTTAACGACATACACTGCGTAATAAATCACTATTTTTTAGAATTATACGCAAAAACATTGTTCTAAACAGCGTTTTTTATGATTAAAGTGATCTTTAACTTGTATTATTTTCAAAATGATGTAATTTTACTACATTATTTTTTTACGAATTTATTATTATCATTTACTAAAGGTATAAAGGTTTAACATGACAATTAAAGTAGGTATTAACGGTTTTGGCCGTATTGGTCGTTTTGTATTTAGAGCAGCTGCAGCAAGAGATGATATTGAAGTAGTAGGTATTAATGATTTAATTGATATCGATTACATGGCTTATATGTTGAAATATGACTCAACTCACGGTCGTTTCGATGGTACTGTTGAAGTTGTTGATGGTCAGCTTATCGTTAACGGTAAAGCTGTACGTGTTACTGCAGAACGTAATCCAGCAGATTTAAAATGGGATGCCATTGGTGCTGAAGTTGTTGTTGAGTCTACAGGTTTATTCTTAACTGACGAAACAGCACGTAAACATATTGAAGCGGGTGCTAAGAAAGTAGTTCTTTCTGCTCCTTCTAAAGATGACACTCCAATGTTTGTTTGTGGTGTTAACTTAACAGAATACACTGGTCAAGACATTGTTTCTAACGCTTCTTGTACTACTAACTGTTTAGCACCTATCGCTAAAGTATTAAATGATAACTGGGGCATTAAAGATGGCTTAATGACTACAGTACATGCTACTACTGCAACACAAAAAACAGTAGATAGCCCGTCAGCAAAAGACTGGCGTGGTGGTCGTGGTGCTGGTCAAAACATCATCCCATCATCAACTGGTGCAGCAAAGGCAGTGGGTAAAGTTATCCCTGCATTAAACGGCAAGTTAACAGGTATGGCTTTCCGCGTACCAACTCCTGACGTATCAGTAGTAGATTTAACATTAAACCTTGAAAAACCTGCTAGCTATGACGAAATTTGTCAAGCGATGAAAGCTGCTTCAGAAGGCGATATGAAAGGTATTCTAGGTTACACCGAAGATGCTGTTGTTTCTAATGACTTCGTTGGTGAAGTTTGTACTTCAGTATTTGATGCTGAAGCAGGTATTGCTTTAACTGATACTTTTGTGAAAGTTGTTTCTTGGTATGACAATGAAATTGGCTATTCAAACAAAGTTTTAGACTTAGTTAACTATATCTATAACTACGAAAAATAGTTTCTATTACAGATAGAACAATATAGATCAAAAAAGGCTAGCTGATTACAGCTAGCCTTTTTATTGCCCCTTTGTCGGACATGCAACCTACAAAGGATTATTCTATTGATGCATTAATTTGCGCTAATATTAGCTGCGGATCAACGGCTTTAGTAATTGGGCGTCCGATCACCAAATAATCAACACCTACTTTAATTGCCTGCTCAGGTGTCATTATTCGTTGTTGGTCATCACTTGCAACGCCTGCGGGTCTTATACCTGGTGTAATGAGTTTAAACTCTTCACCCAAAGATAACTTTAACTGCTCAGCTTCCCATGCCGAGCAAACTACACCGTCTAAACCACTCTCTTTAGTTAAGTTAGCCAGAAAGTCAACTTGCTCCGCTGGCGTTTTAGTAATGCCTAAGCCACGTAAATCATTTTCTGACATGCTGGTTAAAACAGTAACAGCAATAAGTAGCGGTGCATCTTTGCCATAGCTAGTCAATGCTTCTTTAGCCTTAATCATCATTTGACTGCCGCCACTGGCATGAACATTTACCATCCAAACACCTAAATCAGCAGCGGCGGTAACCGCTTTAGCAACAGTATTTGGAATATCATGGAATTTCAAATCAAGAAAAACATCAAAGCCCTTACCTGTTAATTGCTTAACAAATTCAGGACCAAAATAGGTGAACATTTCTTTGCCCACTTTTAACTTACAATCATTTGGGGAAATTTGATCAATAAATGATAAAGCATCATTTTTTTGATCAAAATCTAATGCAACAACGACTTTTGGATCTAACATTGGCTTTCCTATTTTTTCAAATTTTCTCATGTTTTATTATCTATTCTTTAAAAGTAGGCTTTATATGCTAAATCAAACGAAGCTAGTTCAAGGAAATAGCACGGAGTTGACGTTAGTCAATAAGTACTTTTGACGCCGAAATAGTAAAGTATGATAACGCAGATAAAGTCTACTCTCCTTCAAGGCCTCTCACTGGTTTTAATTGTTCCCACTCATGACATGATGGACAAGACCAATAATGTTTTGAGCTATTAAAACCACAAGTATGACAACTATATCGGTGTTTTACTTTTATATACTCTGAAATTAATTCTTTAATTAAATCTAAACTAGTTTCATTGACTTCATCTTCAGCAAGAGCCATTTGCATTTTGACAAAATGTTTAAAACCTCTAATGGTTGGTCTACGTTTAAGTGCTGACAACATAAATTCTTTTGCTTTCTTGCTACCATGCTTTTGTTCTACATAAGTTAAATAACAAATTAATGCACTGGTGCTAGCAGTTTCGTCATAAACTTTTTTAATAAATTTATAAAATTCACCTTCTGCTTGAAGCCGAACATAACAAGCATACATAGGTTCAATAACATCTGGAAAAAATTCTTTATCTTGATGATAAATGGCTTGATAACATTCACACGCAAGTTCACATTGTTTATGGTTTTCATAGATTTTTGCCATTAACCAATTGGCTCGACACGAATTAGGATCAAGTGCTAACGCTTGCTCTAGTAATTCTAACACCTCAATAAATTCATCGTTTTCAAAAGCACTTGTTGCTAATTCACAATAAAAATTAGCTAAAGTATGTAATAGCCTTTTATCTTTTGTTTTTATGATTAGCTTTTTATGTGAAATGCCTTGTTGCCAATCTTTGGTTGACTGATAAATTTGCAGTAAATAAGTAAGTGACTTTAAGCCATAGGTTTTTGATTTAAATAATTTAATAAACATTTTTTCAGCTCGATCATATAAACCGGCACTTAAAAAATCTTTACCTAGTTCAAACACGGCTTGTTGTTTGTCTTTAGTGGGTAAATGATCAAGCCTAACTAAGTGTTCATGCACCTTTAATGCTCGGTCTAGTTCACCTCGCTTCCGAAATAAATTAGCCATGGCAAAGTGCGCCTCAACGCTGCCATCTTCAACCTTTAACGCTTCAAGTAATGCATCAATGGCTTTATCTTGTTGATTAGAGAGTAGATAATTTAAACCTGTTGAATATTTAATCGATAAGTCTTGCTCTGCGGTATGCTGATTTTGTTTAATACTATTGCGCCCCATAAACCAGCCATAAGCCATAGCAACAGGAAGTAACAAAAAAAGTAATTCAATCATCTAATTATTTGCTCTTATTTTTATTGTGGCACAACAGTGCTAAACGCTTTTTTACTTTTACGTATTAACTGCCACAACATGGCAACGAGTAAACCTAATATAAAGCCAATGCCAGTAAACAAGCTTACTGCGGCGGCAACAGACATTTCTGCACGAGCAATAAGATAATTAAGAGAAAGCACTTGTTCATTTTGACTACCAAAAATAAAGGCTACTGCTAACAAAATTAAAACAAAGAATAAGGTTATATATATTCGCATGTTGATAAAATCTTTATTTGAAGGGTTAAAAATAAAAAACGGTATGCTAACTAAATAGCATACCGTTATTATCTAATCTTTTATCTTTATTATCAATTAACCAATAAAGAAAACTAGGCAACTGAAAGATTAACTCTTTCGCGTAGTTCTTTACCAGGTTTAAAGTGAGGTACGTATTTACCCGTTAGCTCAACAGATTCACCTGTTTTTGGATTTCTACCAACTCTTGGTGCTCTAAAATGTAATGAAAAACTGCCAAAACCTCTAATTTCTATGCGATCACCTTTAGACAAAGATTGCGCCATTAATTCTAAGATTTCTTTAATCGATTTTTCTACATCTCTAGCGGATAAGTGACTTAATTTATCTGCTAATTTTTCAATGAGTTCTGATTTGGTCATGTGGACCCTCCAGTATTCACCTAGCATCGCACCGCTATTGTTTAAAACGAGCTTCGCGCCAATGAAGTTTAAAAGAAAAGGAGAGTTACCTCTCCTTACATTAACAATAAGATCAACTAAAACTAGTTTTTAGCATTTTTAAACGCTGCTGCCATTGCACTTAAACCAGTTTCTTCAACTTGGTTTAGGTTATCCATAGCTTCACGTTCATCTGCTTGATCTTTCGCCTTAATAGATAAGCTAATAGTGCGGTTCTTACGATCCACGCCCATAAACTTAGCTTCAACGCTATCACCAATAGTTAAAGTAGCTGACGCATCTTCAATACGCTCAACCGAAATATCAGCAACACGAAGGTAACCTTCAACGCCTTCCGCTAATTCAATTTTAGCGCCTTTAGCATCTACTTCGATAACCTTACCTGTAACAATAGCACCTTTTTTCTTATCTGTCAGATACATATTGAACGGGTCGTCTTCTGCTTGTTTAACACCTAACGAGATACGCTCACGTTCTGGGTCAACTTGCAATACGATTGCTGTGATTTCATCACCTTTCTTATATTCACGAACAGCTTCTTCACCGCCGTTCCATGAGATATCAGATAAATGAACCAAACCATCAATACCACCGTCAAGACCGATAAAGATACCAAAGTCAGTAATTGACTTGATCTTACCGCTAACTTTATCACCTTTGTTGAAGTTTTTAGCAAACTCTTCCCAAGGGTTCGGGATACACTGTTTAAGACCTAAAGAAATACGACGACGTTCTTCGTCAATTTCTAATACAAGCACTTCAACAGTATCACCTAAGTTAACTACTTTAGATGGGTGGATGTTTTTGTTAGTCCAATCCATTTCAGAAACGTGAACTAAACCTTCAACGCCTTCTTGAATTTCAACAAAACAACCGTAGTCAGTTAAGTTAGTTACGCGACCAGAAAGTTTAGAACCTTCTGGGTAACGGTTAGCAATAGCTACCCATGGATCTTCGCCTAACTGTTTCATACCAAGAGATACACGAGTACGCTCACGGTCGAATTTCAATACTTTAACTTGAATTTCATCACCAACATTAACGATTTCACTTGGGTGCTTAACACGCTTCCAAGCCATATCTGTGATGTGAAGTAGGCCGTCAATACCGCCTAAGTCTACGAATGCACCGTAATCAGTAAGGTTTTTAACGATACCTTTAACTTCTTGGCCTTCCGCTAATGACTCTAGTAATTCATCACGTTCTGCACTGCCTTCAGCTTCGATAACAGCACGACGTGAAACAACTACGTTATTACGCTTTTGATCAAGCTTAATAACTTTGAATTCTAAATCTTTACCTTCAAGGTGAGCTGTGTCACGTACAGGACGAACATCAACTAATGAACCCGGTAAGAAAGCACGAATATCGCTAACTTCAACCGTGAAACCACCTTTAACTTTACCGTTGATAACACCGATAACAGTTTCTTTTTCTTCATATGCTTTTTCAAGCACTTGCCATGCTTCGTGGCGTTTTGCTTTTTCACGAGAAAGAATTGTTTCACCAAAACCATCATCTGTCGCGTCTAATGCCACATCAATTTGGTCGCCAACAACTACTTCTACTTCACCAGCAGTGTTTTTGAATTGATCAATAGAGATTACACTCTCAGATTTAAGGCCAGCATCTACAATGACATTGTCTTTGTTAACGGCTACGATTGTACCCTTGATAATTGAACCAGGGCGTGTTTCGATTTCTTTTAAACTTTCTTCAAAAAGTTGTGCAAAATTTTCAGTCATAACTTGTTTATAAACTCAGCTATTAATCCAATCAACGTCGTTGTTTCATGGGGTTGTTATATATGCCCAGTGCATCCTTACAGTAGGCCTAAAGTAAAATCTTCTAAAAAGTCGTGTTAACTAAATTAATACGATTTAAGAAGTACATTGTGTTTTCGTCAATTTTTCATTCGTAAACGAAAGGATTTTATCTACCACTTCCCCAATAGAAAGTTCCGTAGAATCAATCATTAACGCACCTTTTGCCGGAACAAGCGGAGCTACCTTACGGCTTTGATCTCGCTCATCTCGTTGACGTATGTCATCCAAAAGGCGCCCGATTCTAACATCAAAGCCTTTTTCTTTCAACTGATTAAATCGCCTTTGCGCTCTTTCTTCTGCACTTGCCGTTAAAAATACTTTAACCGGGGCATTATTAAAAACCACAGTCCCCATGTCTCTACCATCAGCAACTAAGCCGGGTTTGACACTAAAAGCACGCTGACGGCGTAATAACGCTTCTCTAACACGAGGGAAAGCAGCCACTTTTGAAGCCAAAACACCTATTTCTTCCGTTCGAATCGCGTTAGTTACATTTTCACCTTCAAGAATAACTTTAGCTTCTCCTTGGCTACTTATTTCAAATTGCACATCAAGGTATGCCGCCATCGGTATTAAGGGTTCTTCATCATCAAGATTCACATGGTGATGTTGAGTTGCCACCGCTAATACACGATATATTGCGCCACTATCAAGTAGATGCCAACCTAATTTTTCAGCAACAATTCTGGCTACAGTGCCTTTACCGGCACCACTAGGACCGTCTATGGTGATTACTGGAACGCTTTCCTGCATACATCTATCTCCTAATGTCAAAAATCGGCGGAATTATACGGGATTTATTGTTGAAAATCGCCTAAAACTTTTATCTAACGAGTTTAGCAAGAAACCTGTGCTAACTTATCAAAATAATCAGGAAATGTTTTCGCCGTACACTTAGGATCATTTATGGTGACAGCAGTATCACTCAAAGCAACAAGAGAAAAACACATCGCAACTCGGTGATCGTTGTAGGTATCTATTTCAGCGTGTTTTAATGATTTTGGTGGCGTGATAGAAATATAATCTTCTCCTTCGATAACCTCAGCGCCAACCTTTCTAAGCTCTGTTGCCATCGCGGTTAACCTATCCGTTTCTTTTACTCGCCAGTTATAGATATTTCTAATGGATGTTGTTCCTTTAGCAAAAAGTGCTGTTGTTGCAATAGTCATCGCAGCATCTGGGATATGGTTCATATCCATATCAACGCCAATAAGTGGTTTACCTACCACTGTAATTGACTCATCAGCCCAAGTTACTTGTGCGCCCATTTTTTCAAGCACATCAGCAAAGTGCTTGTCACCTTGAACACTTAATTTGCCAACACCGTGTACCGTAATTTCTCCACCTTTAATAGCACCTGCAGCCAAAAAATATGAAGCAGAAGAAGCATCGCCTTCCACCATGTATTTTTCAACGGCTTGGTAGCTTTGATTGCCTTTTACTGTAAAAGACTGGTAATCGTTATTTTGCACATCGACACCAAACCGACTCATTATATTCAGCGTTATATCAATGTATGGCTTAGAAACTAGCTCACCTTCAATATTTATCTGAGTGTCTGTTTTTAATAATGGCGTTATCATCAAAATGGACGTTAAAAACTGGCTAGAAATAGAACCGTCTATGCTGACAGTATTACCAGATGTATTCGCCGTTCTATTGGCTGCTAACGATTTACCTTTTATTTTTACCGGTGGGTAATCTGGGTTTTCTAAATATTGAGTCTCAGCATTTAGCTGTGTTAAGGCATTAACTAAATGACCAATGGGCCTTTCTTTCATTCTTGGCTCACCCGTTAGGATAAACTCACCTTCACTAGCAGCAAGCGCGGCGCACAATGGACGCATCGCAGTACCCGCATTACCGAGATATAATTCTACAGGTTCTTCAACTTTGAAAAAACCATTATTGCCGATAACAGTACATTCCGTACCACAATCGCTTAACGTATAGTCAATGTTAAGCATTGTTAAGGCATTTAACATGTGATTGATGTCATCACTAACCAGTAAGTTGGTAATTTTAGTTACGCCATTGGCTAACGCGGCAATTAGCAATGCACGATTAGATAAGCTTTTTGAGCCCGGTAAAAAAATCTCGCCATTAATCTTATTAATTGGCTTTAATGTTAATTGTTCCATACTATTTATTCTCTTGTTCAAATTTTTTCATAAAGATCACTAATGCTTGAACACCTTCTAAAGGCATCGCATTATAAATACTGGCTCGCATACCACCAACAATTCTATGGCCTTTTAATGCCATTAGACCTTGTTGCTCTGATTGTTCAATAAATTTATCGTTTAGGCTTTCATCGTTAAGCCAAAAGGGTACATTCATATTACTGCGATATTGTTGTTCAATATTATTTTGATAAAAATCTGTATTATCAATTGCTTGATAAAGCAGCTCCGCTTTTTCTTGGTTTACTTTAGCAATGGCTTTTACACCACCTAGTGCTTTTAACCATTGAAAAACCAAACCTGCTAAGTACCATGCATAGGTTGTTGGCGTATTGTACATAGAGTCATTGTCAGCGGAAGTTTGATAATTCATAATACAAGGCGTCGCTTTTTTCGCCTGACCTAACAAGTCTTCTCGTACAATAATAATGCTGATACCCGATGGCCCTATATTTTTTTGCGCTCCAGCATAAATTAAGCCGAACTTACTAACATCAATTTCATGAGACAAAATAGTTGAGGACATATCGGCAACCAATGGCACACCATCAGTATCTGGAATGTCGTTGATCTCAATGCCATCTACGGTTTCATTAGGACAATAATGGACATAGGCGGCCTCTTTATTTATTGGCCACTGATTAATTGGTGTAAGAGTTGTTTTGCCATTTTTACGCGTTTCTCGAATATTAATAACATTAATATCACCAAAGTTTTGCGCTTCAAGCGCTGCGGCTTTTGACCATGAACCATTAACAATATAATCAGCGGATTTACCTTTTGGTAAGAGGTTTAACGGTACCGCAGAAAATTGACCTCGACCGCCACCATGACAAAATAAGACTTTATAATTTTCAGGAATTGCCATCAATTCACGTAAGTCTGTCTCAGCCTGTGCAGCCATAGTCATGTATATTTCACTACGATGGCTTAGCTCCATCACTGAGCTACCGGTATTATTCCAATTGATAAATTCATTTTGCGCTTTTATCATGACTGCTTTAGGTAACATGGCAGGACCCGCACAAAAATTAAAAACCGTTGACATCTTTGTTTATTTTCCTATTTCATAATTTGGGTTATTAGAATAAATTGAATACATGAGCAAATGTGTCACTAAATATATAGCCATAAAAAAAGGCGGTATTAACCGCCCTTTATCTTGTTAATAATGATTATTCATCATCTTCAACAATGGGGGTTTCATCCGCCTCGGTACTTGTATTTTCAATTGATGAATCAACAGAGGCATCATTTTGCGCATTTTCTTGTGCTGCATCTTCAGTTAATTCTGGTTCTTCAACTTCATCAATGCGCTGCAAAGCAACAACATGTTCATCTTCAATGGTGCGAATTAAACGAACACCTTGAGTATTACGACCAATAATGCTGACTTCATTAACACGTGTACGAACTAAAGTGCCGTTATCCGTAATGACCATGATTTCATCAAGATCTTCAACTTGAACAGCGCCAACAACTTTACCATTGCGTTCACTGACTTTAATGGATACAACACCTTTAGTTGCACGACTCTTCGCTGGATATTCCGCTAAATCAGTCCGTTTACCGTAACCATTTTCAGTAATGGTAAGTATTGGCCCTTCATTTTTAGGCACTATTAATGAAACAACTTTTTGATCACCATCAAGTTTAATACCACGAACGCCAGTACCTGTTCTACCAATAGGTTTTAATGCCCAACGTTGCTCACCTGTTTCAGGATCAAGTTTGATTTCGCCAGTTTCACTGTCACGCACTTTTTCGTTAAAACGAACCACTTTACCGGCATCAGAGAACAACATAATATCATTGTTGCCGTCGGTAATATCAACACCAATTAAGGTATCATCATCGCGCAGGTTTAACGCAATTATGCCATTAGCACGTTGATTTGAATACGCTGTCAAAGCCGTTTTCTTCACCGTACCAGACGCGGTAGCCATGATAATATACTTATCTTCTTCATATTCACGTACCGGTAAAATAGCGGTAATACGCTCATCACTCTCTAATGGTAATATATTAACAATTGGACGACCACGCGCTGTTCGGCTGGCAAGCGGTAACTGATATACTTTTAACCAATACAACTTACCACGATCAGAAAAACATAAAATGGTATCGTGCGTATTGGCAATTAATAAGCGTTCAATGAAATCTTCTTCTTTCATTTTCGTCGCTGCTTTACCTTTGCCGCCACGACGTTGTGCTTGATAATCAGACAGTATTTGATATTTAACATAGCCCTCATGAGAAAGTGTCACTACAACATCTTCTTCACAAATTAAATCTTCCAATGATAAATCGTGAGAAGCATTTGTAATTTCAGTGCGACGTTCATCACCAAATTCATCACGAATGGCTTCTAACTCTTCACAAATAACTTCCATTAAACGCGTTGGCGTTGCCAAAATATGCATTAACTCAGCAATTAAATCTAATAAGGCTTTATATTCACTTAGAATTTTTTCGTGTTCAAGACCGGTCAACTTATGTAAACGCAAGTCTAAAATGGCTTGAGCTTGAATAGTTGTTAAATAGTATTTATTTTCTCGAATACCAAATTCTGGCTCTAGCCATTCTGGGCGTGCCGCATCATTACCAGCAGCACCAAGCATTTCAGCTACATGACCTAAATCCCATCCTTGCGCCACAAGCGCTATTTTAGCTTCTGCGGGTGAAGGTGAGTTTTTAATTAGTTGTATAATTGGGTCAATATTTGCTAATGCAATGGCTAAGGCTTCAAGGGTATGAGCTCTATCTCTTGCTTTGCGTAATTCAAAGATGGTACGACGAGTAACCACTTCACGGCGATGTAATACAAAGGCTTCAAGCATTTCTTTTAAATTAAATATTTTCGGTTGACCATTAGTCAACGCCACCATATTTAAACCAAAAGACACTTGCATTTGAGTAAGCTTATATAAGTTATTTAAAACAACTTCGCCTACTTCGCCACGTTTAATTTCTATTACCATTCGCATGCCGTCTTTGTCAGACTCATCACGTAATGCTGAAATTCCTTCAAGGCGTTTTTCTTTAACTAGCTCAGCCATTTTTTCAATCAGGCGTGCTTTATTCACTTGATAAGGTAATTCGTGAACAATAATAGTTTCTTTACCCGTAGTTTCATGCACTTCAATTTCTGCGCGCGCACGAATTTTTATTTTTCCACGACCTGTGCGGTAAGCTTCTTCAATGCCTGCTCTACCACTAATAATACCGGCAGTCGGAAAATCTGGTCCAGGAATGTGTTGTAATAACTCTTCAAAAGTAATGTCATTATTTTCAATCAGCGCTAAACAGCCATTAATCACTTCAGTTAAATTGTGAGGAGGAATGTTCGTTGCCATGCCAACAGCAATACCTGAGGTACCATTAACCAGTAAATTGGGTATTCTGGTAGGCATTACCGCAGGAATATGTTCTGTACCATCATAGTTAGGTACAAAATCAACAGTTTCTTTGTCTAAATCCGCTAAAATTGAATGGGCAATTTTTGACATGCGAATTTCGGTGTAACGCATTGCTGCCGCACTATCGCCATCAACAGAACCAAAATTACCTTGACCATCAACTAGCATATAACGCAATGAAAATGGCTGCGCCATACGAACAATAGTATCGTAAACAGCCGTATCACCATGCGGGTGATATTTACCGATAACGTCGCCAACCACACGGGCTGACTTTTTATACGCTTTATTCCAATCATTACCTAATACATTCATGGCAAATAGCACACGACGATGCACTGGTTTTAGACCATCGCGCACGTCAGGCAATGCACGCCCAACAATAACGCTCATCGCGTAATCTAAATAGGAAGTTTTCAGTTCATCTTCAATATTGACAGGAACTATTTGTTTGGTCAGATCTGACATAAATCGACGGTATCCCTTAATTTATACTTATTATTTATTCAAATTTCACATTGATAATTTTTAACACACTAAAATTTTAAAATTAACGACATTATCAACGTAAATAAATTGGTACTCAACGCAATATACTACCATAAAATTTTAAGATGCCATACTGCTTTATTCAATGCTTATTCCTAAGTTAAAAGCCACTTTGTCAATTGATTAAAAAAGCGCCTGTTTATCTATATTATCAATACGGTATGCTATCATTTACTAACTATTTTTAAGTATTAAAAATTATGATTCAAATCCCCACAAAATTGACAATGTATTGTGCTTCCCCATTGCTTAAAAATTACTTTAGTTTAGAATTGAAATATTCAAAACTAATTAATATAAAATAACGCCTTCAATGAACACACCAATTAATGTAAGTAACGATGAAATCGCAAAGTTTGAAAAAATGGCGAGTCAATGGTGGGATTTACAGGGTGATTTTAAGCCCTTACATCAACTAAACCCACTTAGAGTACAATTTATTTGTCAGCATGTTGCTCAACAGCAAAGTGACTTATTCAATAAAAAAGTTATTGATGTTGGTTGTGGTGGTGGTATTTTAACGGAATCACTGACTAAATTAGGCGCTAAAACAACCGGTATAGATATGGGCAAAGAGCCACTTAACATTGCAAAATTACATGCGCTTGAATCGGGTTTAACGATTAATTATGAAAAAATAACCGCAGAAGAAAAAGCGTCACAGTGCCCGCAAAGTTTCGACATAGTAACGTGTATGGAAATGTTAGAGCATGTCCCTGATCCCGCTTCAATTATAAAGTCCTGTGCTCAACTTGTTAAACCGGGTGGTTTAGTGTTTTTTTCAACCTTAAATAAAACCATAAAGGCTTATTTATTGGCAATAATTGCCGCTGAAAAAGTATTTAAGCTTGTGCCTGATGGTACTCATGAGCATGATAAATTTATTCGCCCTTCTCAATTAATTGGTTGGGCTGAAGAAAATGCGCTTAACTGTATTGATGCAAGCGGCATTCATTATAACCCCATCACTGAAAATCATAAATTAATCTCATCACTTGACGTTAATTATATATTGTGTTGTCAAAAATCTTAACAAACAAAAACAAAACAATCACTTTTCGAACAAGCTGAGTAAATATCAATCACTACTTAACTAATAACGCAACCACTTGATTAATAAGTATTAAATCACCTATAGACTAAATAAGCATATAGGTAATAAATATTTAATTAAAATATTTTAACAAGCAAACCTCTCTAAAAATAAAATAAAATAATCATTGCATTTATAGCAATTACTAAATCAAATAGTGATTCTAGGTTAGTCACCACTAACCCTATTTTCATCTACAAAAAAACAGGCGAAATTTTGAAAATAATAGCACTTGCAATAAAGTCAAAACCTCATTATCTTGTGCTTAGAAATATAAAAAACCCTAGATGTTGTGCATTGATGTTTTTTACACACTTAATGCATCATTATTTTTTTAGCCATTTATAAGCGACAAAATATAGCGCTATTAAATATATTTCTACAATAATAGTTAATTATAAAACGATAAATATTCTTTACTGGTTCAGTGCTAAAAGAATAATAATAACAATTTGCTTCTACAGGTCATTCATGAATAACAACCTTTTTGTAACAAAGCGTAATGGAATAAAAGAGTCTATTGATTTAGAAAAAATTCATCGTGTCATTGCTTGGGCCGCCGATGGACTAGATCATGTCTCTGTTTCACAAGTTGAATTAAAATCACATATTCAATTTTATGATGGCATTAAAACTGAAGATATTCATGAAACAATAATTAAATCTGCCGCTGATTTAATTTCTGAAGAAACACCAGACTATCAGTATCTAGCGGCAAGATTAGCCGTTTTCCACCTGCGTAAAAAAGCGTATGGTCAATTTGAGCCCCCTGAATTATACCCACACGTTGTTAAGTTAGTAGAAGCGGGTAAATATGATCAACACTTATTAACTGATTATAGCCAAGAAGAGTTTGAATTCATGGCTAGCTTTATAGATCACACACGTGATCTTAATTTTAGTTATGCCGCGGTAAAACAGCTTGAAGGTAAATATCTTGTTCAAAATCGCGTCAGTGGTGAAATTTATGAAAGTGCGCAATTTCTTTATATATTAGTCTCGGCTTGTCTATTTGCTAAATACCCACGCGAAAATCGCATGCAATATATCGAAGGGTTTTATCATGCTATTTCGCAATTCAAAATTTCCTTACCTACGCCTATTATGGCGGGTGTTCGTACACCAACACGTCAATTTTCATCTTGTGTTCTAATTGAATGTGGCGATAGTTTAGATTCTATAAATGCCAGTTCCAGTGCCATTGTTAAATATGTATCGCAACGTGCCGGCATTGGTGTTAATGCCGGGCGTATTCGCGCTCTAGGTAGTACAATTCGTAATGGTGAAGCATTTCATACTGGCTGTATTCCTTTTTATAAGCATTTTCAAACTGCCGTTAAAAGCTGCTCTCAAGGCGGTGTTCGTGGTGGTGCTGCTACCCTATTTTATCCATTATGGCATTTAGAAGTAGAAAGCTTATTAGTGCTAAAAAATAATCGTGGCGTAGAAGAAAACCGAGTGCGTCATTTAGATTATGGCGTGCAATTTAATAAGCTGATGTATCAACGCTTGATCAAAGGTGGTCACATTACCTTATTTAGCCCAAGTGATGTACCCGGGCTTTACGATGCTTTTTTTGAAGATCAAGATAAATTTGAACAGCTTTATGTTCAATTTGAAAATGATGAATCTATTCGTAAAAAACGTATTAAAGCGATTGAACTCTTTACTTTATTTGCTCAAGAGCGCGCCAGTACCGGTCGCATTTATTTACAAAATGTAGATCACTGCAACACCCACAGTCCATTTGACCCAAGTAAAGCCCCTATTCGACAAAGTAACTTATGCTTAGAGATAGCTTTACCAACTCAGCCGATGGATGATATTAATGACGAAAATGGTGAAATAGCACTTTGTACGCTTTCTGCATTCAATTTAGGCGCAATTGACTCTTTAGATGAATTAGAAGATTTAGCCGACTTAGCAGTACGTGCACTTGATAGCTTACTTGATTATCAAGACTATCCAGTAGCAGCTGCATTAAATGCCACAATGGGTCGTAGAACATTGGGTATAGGTGTTATTAATTACGCTTATTATTTGGCTAAAAATGGTCTTTATTATTCAAATGGCAGTGCTAACAATTTAACCCATCGCACTTTTGAAGCTATTCAGTATTATTTACTCAAAGCATCCAATCAATTAGCGAAAGAGCAAGGCGCTTGCCCTAAGTTTAATGAAACACGCTTGGCTCAAGGTATTTTACCGATTGACACTTACAAAAAAACGATTGATAAAATAACTGGTGAACCACTACATTTAGACTGGGAAACGCTGCGCGCAAACATTAAAGAATTTGGCATAAGAAACTCAACAGTTTCGGCATTAATGCCCTCTGAAACATCGTCACAAATATCTAATGCTACCAATGGTATAGAGCCACCGCGCGGTTTAATTAGTATCAAAGCAAGTAAAGACGGTATATTAAAACAAGTGGTTCCTGAATATCAAAAGCTTAAAGATAATTATGAATTACTTTGGAATATTCCAAGTAACGAAGGCTATCTAGAGCTTGTTGGTATTATGCAAAAGTTTGTTGATCAAACTATTTCAGCAAATACTAACTACGATCCGGCTAAGTTTGAAGGCGGAAAAGTTCCAATCAAACAAATCTTAAAAGATATTCTAACCGCCTATAAATTAGGAATAAAAACCATGTATTACCACAACACTCGTGATGGCGCGAGTGATAATGTCGAGTTAGAAGATGATGGTTGTGCTGGTGGCGCGTGTAAAATATAACGCTAATTAATCGTGCGAATAACACCATAAAAAACACCATAAAAAACAAACACTGAACAATTTAGAATGAGCTTGGGATAACTAAGCTCTTTTTATCACTAAATAGTGATACTTTAAGGAATAGAAATCAATGACGTACACTACGTTTAATCAAACCCCAAATAATGCTTTATTGGAGCCTATGTTCTTAGGTAATAGTGTTAATGTTTCACGTTATGATCAACAACGCTATATTGCTTTTGAGAAATTAATTGAAAAACAGTTATCATTTTTCTGGCGTCCTGAAGAAGTTGATGTGTCAAAAGATAGAGCTGACTGGCAAAGCTTAACAGATTCTGAAAAACACATTTTTATTTCTAATTTAAAATACCAAACCTTACTTGATTCAATGGCAGCTCGCTCTGTTAATGCCGTACTTTTACCGTTGGTTTCACTGCCTGAGGTTGAAACTTGGGTAGAAACATGGGCTTTTAGTGAAACCATTCACTCTCGATCATATACCCACATTTTACGTAATTTATTTACTGAGCCCGGCGAAGTCTTTGACGATATCATTGTCAACCCTGCCATTTTAAAACGAGCCACGAGTATCGCAAAGTACTTTGATGATGTTATTTTAACAACGCAATTAATGCAATCACAAGGTGAAGGAGCATATGAGGTAGAAAACGTTAATGGTGAAAAAGTAACACTAGAGGTTAGCATTCGAAAACTTAAAGAGCGTTTATATTTAGCGGTTTGCTCTGTAAATGCATTAGAGGCTATTCGTTTTTATGTGAGCTTTGCTTGTTCTTTCGCTTTCGCTGAACGTGAATTATTAGAAGGCAATGCTAAAATAATTAAGCTAATCGCAAGAGATGAAGCATTACATTTAACCGGTACTCAACATATTTTAAATAATTGGATGACTGGCAAAGACGATCCTGAAATGAAAATTGTCAGTGAAGAAATGCGTGATGCTGGCTTACAAATATTTTTAGATGTGGTTGATCAAGAAAAAGAATGGGCGCAATATTTATTTAAAGACGGCTCGATGATTGGTCTTAACGCTGAAATTTTAAATCAATATATTGAATATATCTCAAATCAGCGCTTAACAGCTATCGGTTTTGATGCTCCTTTTGATATAAAAAGTAACCCATTACCCTGGATGAATGCTTATTTGGTGAGTGACAATGTACAAGTTGCTCCGCAAGAAACCGAGATATCGAGCTATTTAGTAGGACAAGTGGATTCGACTATTGCCGCTGATGATTTTGACGACTTCGACTTGTAATAATGTCACACAAAATATTTGTCGAGGAACGAAAGATATCGTTCTTCGAACAAGAAGATAATAATATACTTGATGCATTAGAGAGAGAAAATATTGAAAGCCATTACCACTGTCGAGATGGCTACTGCGGTGCTTGCCGTTGCAAACTCCTTAAAGGTAAAATTCAATATACTGTAGAGCCGCTTGCGTTTGTCGCTGACGATGAAATTTTAACATGCTGCGCTCAACCAATAACAGATATTGAGTTAGATATACATGGTTAAAAAACATCTCGATAACTGTCCTGCAAAGATATCAGTACTAATGAGTAATAATTCAAATTAAGTAATATGCCTAGTTATGGTCTAAACTATTCACATTATTGTGTAATTTCGCTATGTTATTACGATGATTAATATCGTATTTTAACGCTGCACAAAAAACACCGGTAGGCCTATGACTATTAAAACTGATGAACTACGTACAACGCTAATTGAAAATTTAGTTTCACCGGCACAATTGGCAAAGAATATTCCCTTAACTAAAACGACTGCGAACTTTATTATCTCTAGCCGTAAAGAAATTGAAGCCATTATTGATGGCAGCGATAAACGCTTATTAGTGATAATTGGCCCTTGCTCTATTCACGATACAAAAGCAGCTGTAGATTATGCTAAACAATTAAAAAAATTGCATGACGAATTCAAAAATGAGTTGCTCATTGTTATGCGAGTTTATTTTGAAAAGCCGCGAACTACCGTTGGCTGGAAAGGGCTCATTAGTGATCCCAATCTGGACAAGTCATTTCTTGTTGCTAAAGGTTTAAATATTGCCCGAAAGTTGCTAGTTGAAATTAATAACTTAGGCTTGCCTGCCGGTACTGAATTTTTAGATATGGTAACAGGGCAATATATATCCGATCTCATTAGTTGGGGTGCTATTGGCGCTAGAACTACTGAAAGTCAGGTACACAGAGAGCTTGCTTCTGCATTATCTTGTCCGGTGGGTTTTAAAAATGGTACCGACGGCAATGTAAAAATTGCCTTAGATGCCATTAAAGCGTCCAGTGTTCCTCATGTTCTTTATTCTCCTGACAAAAGTGGACAAATGTGTATTTACCGAACTCATGGCAACCCTTTTGCTCATGTTATATTACGTGGTGGTAAACAACCTAACTATGCCCAAGAAGATATTAACAATACTTGCCAACAACTAGAAAAAGCTAAATTAGCTAAACGCATTATGGTTGATTGTAGTCATGGTAATAGTTATAAAGATCATAACAAACAAATAAATGTTGCTCGCTCTATTGCTGAGCAAATTAGCCAAGGCGAGCAAAGTATTTTTGGTGTTATGATAGAAAGTTTTATCAAAGCAGGCAATCAAACGGTTACAACAGGCGAACCGCTTACTTATGGTCAAAGTATTACCGATGCTTGTGTAGATATAAAAGCAAGTAAAGAAATTTTAGCGATTCTTTCAAATTCAGTATTACAGCGTAAGAAAAAAACTTAATATCGTTAAAAACAAAACAAATGAGATTGCGTAATTGTAAATTGTGAGTATGTTTACTCACAATTTATAACCATACAATTTATAACCATACAATTTATAACCATACAATTTATCACTAAATGATTTCTTTTAATAAGCCATCACTCGCATCTTCAACTAGATCCAAAACAAATTTAAAACCATTTGCACCACCATAATATGGATCAGGTACTTCTTGTTCTTCATTATTCTGAGAAAAGTTTAAAAATAAAGTTATTTTATGTTGTAAGTGCTCAGGCGCAATTTTTTTCAACTCTTCAACATTATGATTATCCATCGCTAAAATAAGATCAAAGTCTTCAAAATCTTTAGCGGTTACTTTTCGCGCTTTAATGCCATCAAATGAATAACCGCGTTCAACACCTATTTTTTGCGCACGATGATCTGGCTTTTCACGTGAATGAGCCCCTACCGTTCCTGCAGAATCAATTTTCAGTGCCAAACCTTGAGCTAGAGATTTATGTCTAAAAACGGCCTCTGCACTAGGAGAGCGACAGATATTGCCCATACAGACGAACAATACAGATTTGATGTTTTTAAAATTAACTTTTTCTTTATTATCAACCATTTAATAAAACCCGTCGTCGTAAAACGACAAAGTAGCCGTTTCTATAAGTATCAGTAGATTACATTTTTATTATGAAAATAAAAAGTGTACTTGGAGAAAATATTAAAAAAAATTTTAATATTAATCCCTTTGTAATTTTAAACTATATTTTTTCAATAATTGATCAGAAAACCCCAATCTATTTTCAAAATAAAACTTATTATAATACTTGTAAACCCGCCAACACATAAACGAGTGGTGCATTCCAATTTATAGTTACTTCATTCGTTGAATAACTACAATAGTCATCTAAGAATGATTTCGCCTGTAAGTTAGATGGATAAATACAGCCATCTTGTTTGCCGTTATGAGGGCCGCCCGATAAAAAACCCGGTACCGGTGCAACAACCTGATCACTTTCTGATTGGCGATGGTGAATATTCATAACAGGATGGCTGCCAAAGCCGGTAACAAATGAGTAATTTGTTGGGTTACGACCTAAAACATAATCAACTAAACCTAAAGCAGCCGCTTTATATTCACTATTAGGAGTTATTCTATAAGCTTGTAGTAACACCATGGCTTTATTCATAGCATGGCCATTACTGCCCCAAACAAAATCATTATTAGTCATAGCTACACCATAAGCCGATTGCTGATACTGTTGAACTAACTTATTAGCATGGTTTTTTATTTTCTGACTAAAACGTTCATAATCATCACTAGATAATAATGATTGTGCTGTTTTACCGTTAGCAACTAATGACAAGTAACCTAATGCCGAAGTATCTGACCAACTAGGCGTGGTAATATTCACTTTGTTGTCTTTAAAATAAGTTAAGTATTGTTCTTCAGCTGTGAGCAAATAAAGCTCTGCTGCTGCCCAAGAAAATTCATCAGTAAAATTTGAGTCTCCATAAGCCCCCGTATGCACGTCGTCAGGCTGATTATAAACAATATTATTATTAATTTTTGCCCATTGCCATGCACTAATTGCCGCTTGACGATATTGTTCAGACAAGCCATTAAACTGAGTATCATAGTTTTTATACAATCTACTTGCCACCGCCATTACGGCCGAAAAATTTAATGTCGCTGCAGTCCCTTTTTGTATTACATAACGCTGTGCATCAGCCTGATTTGGCATCATGGTGCCAGAAAAATTTAACGTTGTTAGTTTATGATAAACGCCTCCGTCATTAGGATCTTGCATGGCTTGTAACCAATCTAGGTTCCATTTAACTTCATCTAATAGATCAGGGATTTCATCACCCGACTCTGGAATATTTAACTCACGATGCTGATAAAATTCACTAAAATGTTCATAAGCTGTCAGTAGGGTATAAGTTGATATACCTGAATTCACTACATATTTGCCAAAATCTCCGGCATCATACCACCCCTTAGGCGCTGAAATAACACTGCCTTCTGGTCGTTGTATAGAAGCTGCTGATGCATGAACTAACACATTAGTATCAAGATGCCCTGCTGCCCTAACAAAATCGCCAGCATGCTCTGCTAATAACTCAGTACTCGCACGATTATAATAATAAGCCTTAATCGCAGCGTCATGAACCGGCGATAAAACATTACTTGCTATCACAAACGAATTTGAATTAGCAATACCTTCAATTTCAAGATGATATTCACCTTCAGTGGTTAAAGCCGAGAAGTCTGCGGTGCTCACTTGTTCGCCCGATGGAGACCATGTTGATAACGAGCTTAGTTGACCAGAAAAAACTTCTTCATTGTTAGTAACATCAATCACTTTAAACACTTTATTCGCTAGGTTTGGCACAATAGCAACTTTAGAGCTATTAATAGCAAAACCTAATTGATTAATTTTAATTAACTGAGTAGCAACAACTGGCGGTAATGTTTCTACTAATTTGCTTTCATTTGGCATAGATGCGCCACCACACGCACTTAAAAGAATACTCAAGGTAACTAAACACAGGACTTTCATGATGATTTCCTTATTTTGTAATCATGCTTCATTATATTGGTTTTATTATATTGGTTTTATTGTTTTTTCTTTTTATTCACTTTCTATATTATATGAGTTTAACGCGGTTAGAAATACGTGTTTATTAGTCATTGTTCAGTAACTACAAATAAATATTTAACGCCTCTTTAAACATAGAACGACAAAAGTTGTTGATATTACCTACAGAAAACACTATATTTTAAATGAAAGCGCTTTCATGCTATTTATTTAAAACTAATCTGAAAAAAATATCAAGCTATTTACAAGCACTTTTATACTGTTATAAACCTAATAATAAATAATTGAGACTTTAATGATCAAACTTCCCTTTTACGAAAAAGTCGGTTACGCCATGGGCGATGCTGCAGCCAATTTAGTGTGGCGTGGTGCTTTAGCTTATTTAGCCGTATTTTATACTGACACCTTCGGTTTATCTGCTGCCGCTGCTGCCATATTATTTCTCGTTGTACGGTTATCCGATGGCGTTACTGACATCATTATGGGCATGATCGCCGATAGAACAAATACCCGTTGGGGGAAATTTAGACCGTGGATATTATTCTCTACGCCTTTTTTAGCCTTATTTATGGTGCTTTGTTTTACCACACCAGATTTCAGTGATAACGGCAAACTTGTTTATGCTTACATTACCTACATAGGATTAACACTCGCTTATACTTTTAATAATGTTCCCTATTCGGCGTTAATGGGAGTGATGACGCCAAGCGATACAGAGCGAACTAGCTTGTCAGGCTTTAGATTTGCCGGTGCTTTTGCTGGTGGTTTACTGGTAATGGGATTCTTGCCTGATTTAGTTGCCTTCTTTGGCGGCGGAAACGACGTATTAGGTTATCAACAAACCATGTATTTATTCGCCGGAATTTTAATTGGTTTGATGGTAATAACCTTTGCCACCACCAAAGAGCGGATAAACCCTCCGGTTGATAAATCAACTAATTTAAAATCAGAACTCGGTGATTTAGCTAAAAACCTACCGTTTATTATTTTACCTTTACTCTCGATGACCTTGTTTTTCTACTTTAGAGATATTTATAGTGGTTTATTTTTTATCCTTGTTATGGGCGCTATGTGGTTTTTCATTAAACGTTTAATCACTAACACCACCGATGATATGGGTGGAACACAACGAGATATGGTTGACCTATTAACGAATAAGCCTTGGTTAATATTATTAGGTATGGGCTTTTTAACCATGATGTTTAATGGCATTAAATACGGTGTTATTGCTTATTATTTTAAATATCAAATTGGCGATGAGTTAATGGCCGGAAAATACTTTATTGCTTTATTAATTGTTTCAATTTTAGGCGCATTATGTACTAGCTATTTATCAAAACGTTTAGGTAAACGTAAACTCTTTATTCTATCACTCGTTATTAGTGGTATTCTAACCGTTGCTTTTTACTGGGTTCCTTCAGGTAATATTACCGCGGTATTCACGTTAGGCTGTGCGGCTGAGTTTTTTGCAGCAATGATGCCAACGTTATTCTTTAGTATGTTAGGTGATTCTGCTGATTATTCTGAATGGAAAAATAATCGTCGTGCTACGGGTTTAATCTATTCTGCGGGTACTTTTGTACAAAAAACAGGTGGCGGTTTTGCCGGTGCTTTGGTGTTAGTTGTACTGGCAAGTTATGGTTATGATGGTATGGATAAAACGACTATAGAATCATCACTACCGGGCATGCAATTACTCATGAGTTGGATACCCGCAGCCTTTGCCTTTGCCGGTGCCGCCTTAATGCTGTTTTATCCATTAAGTAGTGATAAAAACAAACAAATAAGTGAGGAATTAATACAACGTCGCGCTACTGCAACAACGGTATAAACGATGAAATTAAGCAGCATTATAGCTAACCCAATGATATCTATGTTAGAATGCTGCGCTTATTATTTGGATAACCCATAAGCTAAACGACAAGAATAACAATAAGTCTAACTTAGGAAGAACATGGCGACAATATACGAGGTATCAAAACTTGCAGGAGTATCACTGGCAACAGTTTCTCGAGTTACCAATAAAAATACTAGAGTGAGTGACAAAACCAAGAATAAAGTTTTAGCCGCCATGGAACAACTAGGTTATCAGCCTAACTCTATTGCACAATCTCTTGCCTCTAATCGTAGTAATAGTATTGGCGTATTGGTTTCAGAGCTAAACGGTCCATTTTTTGGCGAAATGATGGCAGGTATTGAAGCTGAATTAAGAGCCGCCGGTAAGCATGTCGTTATTACCCCTGGTCACAGTGAAGAAGAGAAAGAAAAAGAGGGTATTGAATTTTTAATCGGCCGAAATTGTGATGCCATTATTGTTCATGTTGAAGCTTTATCTGATGAATATTTACTTAAATTATCCAAAGGTAAAACTCCTATTTATTTTATGAGCCGTTTAATTGAAGGGCTTAATAAAAATTGTATTAGTTTAAATAATGAACTTGGTGGCTATCTCGCAGCTAAAACAATAATCGATCAAGGGCATACCAATATTGCTTATATTGCCGGACCTTTATTTAAACCTGATTCAAAAGATCGATTAAAAGGTCATAAAAAAGCACTGTTGGAAAACAATATTGTCTTTAATGAAGAATTATGCTTTGAGGGTGACTTTAAAGAAAAAGGTGGTAGTAAAGGCATTGAGCATTTTATTAATAATAAATTAGAATTTTCAGCCTTAATTTGTGCTAACGATGAAATGGCGTCCGGAGCAATTACTTACGCTCGAGAGCATGGTTATAGATTACCTTATGATTTATCCGTAATAGGTTTTGATAACATAATTTTTGCCCGTCATATTTATCCAAAATTGACCACTATTCTCAATCCTGTCAATGAAATGGGTAGTATGGCAGCTAAACTTGTGCTAAAGGATATTTATCAACATAATAAACTCTCTATACAACATTTTTTTGAGCCAACATTAATCTCTAGAGAGTCGGTTTGTGATATAAATAAATAATAGACTAGCTCAAATATCACCTAATTTTGACTAAACAATTTCTTGCGTACCTTCTCTCGGTAATCTTTTGGCGTTAATTGTAGGTATTTTTTAAATAATCGTGTTAAATGACCTTGATCATGATAACCAACATGACCTGAAATCTCTTGAATAGAAAGGTTACTTGAGGCTAATAATTCTTTCGCCGCTTCCATTCTTAATTGTTGCCAATATTGCGTTGCCCTCCCTCCCGTAGCCGCTTTAAAACGACGCGTAAAAGATCGAGAACTAATGCCAAATAGCTGTGAAAGCTCTGTTAAAGAAGTTGTTGAATTAAGATTGTTTTTCATCCAAAATTGCATTTGAGCAATCAATTCATCGGGGTGTCTATCTACTCCACCTTCTAAATAACGTTGCTCCGCATAAGGTTTTCTAATCTCATGGGAAAAATTAAGTTGAACTTGTTGAGAAACAACAAGACCATAAATTTGTTCTATTAAATGAACGGTTATATCTGCCAAAGCATTCATACTAGCAGCACAATAAATTCGCTCTGATTGAGTAATAAAAAAATCTGGCTTCAACTCAACGTGAGGATAATTACGTTGAAATTGTTTTGCATAATGCCAATGTGTCGTTGCGGGATGATTATCTAATAAACCCGATTCGGCAATAAAACAAACGCCAGTACCGCCACCAATAAGTGTGGCTCCATCATGCCAAAGCTGATGTAACCAAGCGATTAATTTAGGATTTTTACGCAATAAAGGTCTAGGGTTACGCCATAAACTAGGGATAAAAACAAACTCAGGCTTGCTTGCTTCATCCGTCGTGACTTCTGCTCTAAGATTAATTAATGAGCGTGTTGAAACAAAATCTAAATTTTCCGCAACCATTTGAATCTGTAACTTAGGAGCACATTTATCCTGCTTAAGCGCAATTGCCTCCCCTGCCCTAAGCATTTCTACCGGTAAACTGATGCTAGTTGCTAACATATCATCATATAAAACCAGTGCTATCTTCACTGAGGTAGAGTTTTTATCTTTTCTATCACGCTTCATCTTTTTATATTGGCTAGTTCAAAGTACACATCTGTCCTTTATAGCACATTATTCGTCCTAAATTGACAATTAATTAGTGCGCAACCACCTTATAATGAGCTCATTATGTTTTCTTCTATTTAATAGGTTTCCAATGACAGTATTACCAGTAATTGTTGGCATGGGCGGTATCAATGCAGCTGGGCGAACTTCTTTTCATCAAGGCTTTCGTCGAATAATTATTGACAAATTAACCGCGCAAGCAAGACAAGAAACATTTGTAGGCTTAGCAACGTTAATGAATATCGTACATTTTACTAACGACAACTTAGTTGATAATAACGGTAATATTATTGAAGCCAAAGATATTGAGACAACGTTTGGTCAACAAATTTTAGACGGCACTTTAATTAGAAAAATAGAAAAAAATCATTTTGATACTGAAGCCACTTATTGGCATCAAAAAATGAATGTTAGCGCATCAGACAAGAATATTTGCTTTGAATTACGGGCGAAAGAATTACCTAAGCCAGTACCAAGTTCATGGCTCTTAACTGAATTAGCCGATGGTAAAGTTAAAGTAGAAATTCCTGATAGCTTAGTGATCAAACATGAAGCTTACCGAGACAATCCTATCAAAGCGGCAGGACAATTACCTACCGGTTTTAAACCTGAATCATTATATAACAGCCGTTTTCAGCCTCGCGGTTTACAAGCCACCATTTTTGCGGCAACCGATGCGATACGTTCTACTGGTATAGAATGGGATACTATTTTAGATAAAATAGACCCTGATCAAGTAGGTGCCTATTCGGCTTCTGTTGCCGGACAAATGCAAAGTGAAGGCTTTGGTGGCTTAATCCGAAATCGTTTAATGGGTGATCGCGTTAGTACTAAAAACTTAGCCTTAGGGTTAAACACTATGTCTACTGATTTTATTAACGCCTATGTGATTGGTAATGTGGGTACAACCTTTAGCTCGTCAGGTGCATGTGCAACTTTTTTATATAATTTACGTACCGCAGTACAAGATATTCAGGCAGGTAGAATTCGGGTTGCCATTGTTGGTAGTGCTGAAGCACCAATAACACCTGAAATTATTGAAGGTTTTGGCAACATGAATGCACTGGCAAACGTTGAAGGCCTTAGAAAGTTAGACAACGCAGACACCGCCGATCTTCGTCGTACAAGTCGTCCTTTTGGCAAAAATTGTGGTTTTACTATTGGTGAAGGTGCACAGTTTGTTATTTTAATGGATGACAAATTGGCGATTGAAATGGGCGCAAAAGTGTTAGGGGCAATTCCTGATGTTTTTGTTAATGCTGACGGTTTTAAAAAATCCATTACCGCTCCAGGTCCCGGTAATTATATTACCATGGCAAAATCAGTTGCCTTGGCTAAAAGTATTGTCGGTGATGAATCAATACAAAAACACAGTTTTATTCTTGCTCACGGCTCAAGTACACCACAAAACCGTGTTACTGAGTCATTAATTTATCATAAAGTTGCAGAGGCGTTTAATATTAATAATTGGCCTGTGACCGCACCAAAGGCCTTTGTTGGTCATACTATTGGCCCAGCCAGTGGCGATCAACTGGCAATTGCCTTAGGCGTATTCAGTCACAACATTATGCCTGGTGTTACCACCATAGATAAAGTTGCTGATGATGTTTACGCCGAGCATTTAAATATTGCGACTAGCCATTGGCATTGTGATCCTATGGATGTTGCTTTTATAAATTCAAAAGGCTTTGGCGGTAATAATGCAACTGCCACCGTGTTATCACCCAAAATAACCTTAGATATGTTGTCAAAACGGCATGGAAAAGAAGCGATGGCTATCTATCAAGGAAAACTAATTGATGTGGAAGCGGCACAAGAGATCAATAAAAACAAAGCCAATAACGGTGATTTTAATATTATTTATAAGTTTGGTAACAATTTGATTGATGAAAATGAAATGGCTATAAATCAAGAGGCTATCTATATTTCTGAATTTAATAACACCATAAACCTACCCACAAAAAACCCTTTTATTGATATGGTTTAATCAAGAAAGCTTTCAACTTTATAGCGCTATATATACGTCAGTATAGCGCTATTAGATTAATTAATTGAGTATCTAATAATTGTGAATTATGCGATATTACCCAAAATAAGCTTCGCACAAATTAGCTAAACGAAAACAAACGAACTAACACAAACTTAAATAAGTTAAACTAGCAGGCATGGCTTGTTAGCTACCGTAGGTCTAAAAATGAAAGCTCCTTTATACAATGACATTCTTCAGCTATCACAAAACATAGCTAATGCATCAGCTGATGATAATGAAACGTTAAGACTTGAAGCTTGCCAACAGTTACAGAAACTTTGTGCAACCAATCAAAATAGCCCCAAAGATCATCCCTTACAGTGGGAAGCGTTAGCAGATTTCACTGACGATGGTGATCAAGCTATGGAAATATACCAAATAGCCTTGAGTACAGCTGAAAAATTAGCCTTAGCTAACTTTCAAGCATCCATTTATTTAGCTATGGCTCAACGCTATCAAGAGTTTGAAGAATTAGCTAGCGCGCAAGAGTATGGGGAAAAAGCGAATACCGCAGCAATAACGCTAACAAATAGTGATTCAAACAAAGCGCTTAAATCAGAAATAAATGACTTTTTAAATATATTAAAATCTAGGGCTGTTAAATCAAGTTAAGCCTATTCAAATTCTCGTATAATTACATTAATATCCAGAGTAAAAAAATGTCTGACAATCAACTGATTATTGAACTAAACCAACAACCAATTGAATTATGCAAATTACTAAAAATTGCTAATTTAGTTTCAGGTGGTGGTGAAGCCAAAATAGTGATCAGTGAAGGCTATGTCTATTTAAATGGCGACGTAGAATACCAAAAGCGTAAAAAAATTTATCATAACGATATTATTGAGTTTAATGGTGATGCTATTCAGGTCGTTATTAATAAAAACTTGGCTGAGCACTTAACTACTGAAACCATAGCTACTGAGACCATAATCCCTGAACACTTAGCCTCTGAAGCAATCAACACTAGAGTGCTTAAATCACAACCTGATTGTCACCATAACAAGCAAAAAAATAAAGCAGATAAAAAGAAAAAATCGCCCATATTTGAAAATACTAATGCTTTGAATGAAACGAATAAAGTAAGAAAAAGAAAGCCAATTTCTTTTTAATCTTATGTCATTTATTTATAGTTTTTTCTGCCAAAAAATAGCGTTTCCTAGTTCAGGATCTAATTCATAACCCGAAAAACCAAACTTTTTATACGCATTTTGTGCGACAATATTGCCTGCTAATACTTCTAACGTGAGTTTACAGCAACCTTTATTTATCGCTATTTGTTCAACTTTAGCAAACATTTTAGCCGTTAACCCTAAGCCTCTAAATTCGCTTAGCACAGCGCAATCATGAATATTAACTAATGGCTTACAATTAAAGGTAGAGAAACCTTCAACACAATTAACAAGACCCGCTGGCTTTTCATCAACATAACAAAGCACCGTAAACATCTCTGCTCGCTTAGCCAAGGTTGCAATTAAATTTTGTTGTGCAAATTCACTTAGAGGCTCAGCACCGCCCATAGGATCAAGCGCATAAGCATTTAGTAACATCAATAAATCTTGGCCATGTTGCTTATTCGTGTAATCCGCTTGAATTAATTCTATTTCCATTTAACTTCCTTAGCGCTATTTTCAATGCTTATTCAGAAACAATTTCATTCGTAAATTATAGATACGTACTATACTTGATACATGAACAAAAATAAGCATTTATGCCGCTATTGTGATCCACAAATAAAAAGTAATCACAATTTTTCACACGCCGCTATAGAAACGGCCTTATTATGCTGTCCAAATGAAGCCAATGATTCTGGCTTTTGTTACTGGCATGATAAGTCGGAGAATAAATCAGGTAAAGAAGTTAAAAGTAAACTTGAACAATATGCACAAAATAATGGTTTTTTACGCGGCATTTGCCTTAGCAAAGCTGACTTAAAAGGTATTGATCTTGTTAATCATCACCAAACAAGTGGCTACGACTTTTCTTATGCCGACTTTTATCATGCCGAGCTTAAAGAGGCACACTTATTTAATATTAATTTAAACCATGCCAGCTTAATGAAGGCAGATTTACGTAATGCCAACCTAAACTGTGCTAATTTAGAAAACACCAATTTACTTGGCGTAAAATGGTCTGGTGGTAAATTTGAAAATATTACTATTGGCAAACAAATACGGCAAGAAATTGAAGCAAAGCAAGCATTAAAACAAGGTGATTCGCTGCAATCTAAAGATCTAACCGAGCAAGCAGAAGAAATATATCGAAATTTACGAAAACATGCCGAACAAGAAGGTATATTTACCCTGTCAGGTTTTTTTATCCACAAAGAATTAACCATGCGTCGGCTACAACTACCGCGTTATAGCATGCAGCGTTTCTTATCTAAAATGGTTGATATTTTTTGTGGTTATGGTGAAGCGCCATTACGTATTGTGGGTTTATCAATTGCTATCATAATGGTTTGCGCTATTTTGTATGCTTTTACGGGTTTAAATTACCAAGACACTATTCACCAAGTGAGTAGCCAACATTCCTTTGCTGAGAATGTATCCTTTTTTCTCTCTTCACTGTACTTTTCTGTGGTTACTTTTACTACCTTAGGTTATGGCGATTTTAATCCTGTTGGTGTATCTCGCGCTATAGCCGCCATTGAAGCTTTCACTGGAAGTTTTACCATTGCCTTGTTTGTGGTTGTTTTTGTGAAAAAAATGACACGATAGAAAATTTTCTCTTTTTCCCGAGCAATCACCCTGATAGAATAGCAAAAATTATCTATGCTCATTTTTACGGAAATATTTAGTAATGCGTACCAGTCAATATCTCTTGTCTACCTTAAAAGAAACACCTGCAAGTGCAGAAGTTATTAGCCATCAATTAATGCTACGTGCAGGGCTTGTTCGTAACCTTGCTTCTGGTTTATATACTTGGTTGCCAACAGGTTTACGTGTATTAAAAAAGGTAGAAAACATTGTTCGTGAAGAAATGCAACGAGCAGGCGCTAATGAAATATTAATGCCGATGGTTCAACCTGCTGATTTATGGGAAGAGTCAGGTCGATGGGATGATTATGGTCCTGAATTATTGCGTTTAAATGATCGCCACAAGCGTCCTTTTGTTTTAGGCCCTACGCACGAAGAAGTGATCACCAAATTAGTGGCCAATGAATTAAGCAGCTACAAGCAATTACCTTTATCATTATTTCAAATTCAAACAAAATTTCGTGATGAAATTCGTCCTCGCTTTGGTGTTATGCGTGGTCGTGAATTTTTAATGAAAGATGCTTATTCTTTCCATTTAAATCAAGATTGTTTAGAAAAAACATATCAAATAATGTTTGATGCCTACTGCCGTATTTTTGATCGTTTAGACCTAGACTATCGCCCTGTACTTGCTGATACGGGTTCTATAGGCGGTGATGCATCACATGAGTTTCATGTGCTCGCTGATTCTGGTGAAGATGACATTGCTTTTAGTGATGGTAGTGATTTTGCCGCTAATATAGAAAAAGCAGAGGCATTAGCCCCTCAAGGTGAACGCGCAGAGCCAAGACAAACACTCGCTAAAGTGGCTACGCCAGAGTTAAACACGCATGATGATGTGGCAAAGTTTTTAAATATTGACGTTAAATCAACCGTTAAAACCTTACTGGTTTGTGGTAATAAAACTGAAAGTGGTGATACGCCAATCATCGCATTAGTACTTAGAGGCGATCATCAACTAAATGAAATAAAAACCGAACATTTACCGCAAGTTGCTACGCCACTTACCTTTGCTAGCGATGAACAAATACTTAGCACGGCCAATTGTAAAGCGGATTTTGTTGGCCCTATGGGCTTAACTATTGAGTTTATAATAGATAGAAGCGCAGCCCATTTAAGTGACTTTGTTTGTGGTGCAAATGAAAATGATAAATATTTAACAGGGGTTAACTGGCAAAGAGACTGTGGCGAGCAGTTTTTCACGGATAATAACATTGCTGATATTCGTAACGTTGTTGCTGGCGATCCGAGTCCATGTGGACAAGGTAATATTGTTATCAAGCGTGGTATTGAGGTTGGTCATATTTTTCAATTGGGCTCTAAGTATGCCCAAGCAATGAAGTGCTCAGTGCTCAATGAAGGAGGTAAAAACCAAACCTTAACAATGGGTTGTTATGGTATTGGTGTATCGCGCATTGTTGCGGCGGCTATTGAACAAAATCATGATAAATACGGCATAAAATGGCCAAAATCAATTGCGCCTTTTCAAGTGGCCATTGTTCCCATGAATATGGCAAAATCTGCCCGCGTGAAAGAAACCGCTGAAGGTTTATATCAACAACTAATTAATGCTAATATTGAAGTATTATTTGATGATAGAAAAGAACGCCCTGGCGTTATGTTTGCTGATCATGAGTTAATGGGAACACCTTTATTATTAATTATTGGTGAGCGTAATTTAGATAATCAACAAATTGAAGTTAAAAACCGTATTACCGGTGATAAATCATTAATTACAATCAATGAAGTAATGTCTCTATTTGCTTAGTACATTATTTAGTGATGTGGTTTAGTTTCAAAGCCTATCATTGATTACCAAAAAGCCAGCTTAATTGCTGGCTTTTTTATTTTAGAATGGTTTTGACAGCCGACTAAAAAGTACCTAAGACTAAAGCGACAGTAATAAAAATTGAATTTTGGCATTTAAAATAGAGTATTTTCAAATTTACGCTAAAAAAATACAACTAACTGTTTCCAAAACAACAAATATTGGCAACAATAGAGCTTAATTACCTTAACAATAAATTAAAGAAGAATATCCTCATGAAAGCTATCATCAAGTCATCTAAATTAAATAATGTCTGTTATGAAATTAGAGGACAAATAGCCGCAGAAGCACGTCGACTTGAAGATGAAGGTCATAAAATTTTAAAACTTAATATAGGCAACCCTGCCCCTTTTGGTTTTGAAGCACCTGACGACATTTTAAAAGATGTTATTCATAACCTGCCAAACTCTCAAGGTTATAGTGAGTCTCAAGGTATTTATTCAGCTCGCGTTGCTGTTATGCAATATTTTCAACAACAAGGCATAAAAGATGTGCGTGTTGACGATATTTTTCTGGGTAATGGCGTTAGTGAACTTATCGTAATGGCCATGCAAGGTTTACTTAATAATGGAGATGAAGTGTTGATCCCTGCCCCTGACTATCCTTTATGGACTGCGGCAGTTTCACTTTCAGGCGGAAAACCGATACATTACCGATGTGATGATGAAAATTTTTGGTATCCTGATCTTGCCGATATGGCGCAAAAGATCACCAATAAAACGAAAGCGATTGTTTTAATTAATCCTAACAACCCAACCGGTGCCGTTTACCCCGAAGAAATTCTACAAGGTATTATTGAGTTAGCAAGAAAACATAGTTTAATTATTTTTAGTGATGAAATTTACGATAAAATTTTATATGACCAAGCGAAACATATTCCAACGGCAAGCTTGTCGCAAGATGTATTAATTATCACCATGGGCGGTTTATCAAAAAACTATAGAATAGCCGGTTTTAGAGCAGGCTGGATGGTAGTTTCTGGTCCTAAAATTCATGCCGAAGACTACCTAGAAGGTTTAAATATTTTATCGTCAATGAGATTATGTGCTAACGTTCCTTGCCAACACGCTATTCAAACAGCACTTGGTGGCTATCAAAGCATAAACGAATTAATTACAGGTGACGGTAGGTTAATCAAACAACGAAATATTGCGGCCAAAATGATTAACGACATTGATGGGCTATCATGTCATCCTGCCATGGGAGCATTATATTTATTTGTTAAAGTAGACAGTAAAAAATTCAATATACTTGACGATGAAAAAATGATTTTAGACTTACTTAAGCAAGAAAAAATATTATTAGTACACGGAAAGGCATTTAACATTAAAGAAAATAATTATTTTAGATTGGTGTTTTTACCGCATGAGGACGAATTAATACCGGCATTAGAGAAACTAAAAAGTTTTTTTTCAAGTTATAAACAGTCCTAATTCTTTGTTTTACTTATCTTAGCTTAAGTAAGGTTAACTCAAAGCAAAGCCTAAATAGATAAATTTATTATTTTGTAGGTCGACAGGAGCGTAGCGAGACTCGATATTTGTCAGTTTCATGCCTTTTGTCGAGGCAAGCATCAACCTACAAAGTTATCCTGAGTTATCGGCATAGGCATTTAACTTAATATGATCGGTAGTATTTTGACTCCATTCTTATCTATCAGGACGGGATAGTTCATCTAACGTTTGCATACAAGCAGGAAATTGAGAAGTAAAAAACTCTGCAACTTCCGGCCACTGTTGACAATGTTTTTCAACTCTTTCTTCTAGCAGTTGGCAAGCATCTACAAATTCTTTATTACCGCCATTAACCTCTGATAAGCTGTAATGATAGGCTGCTAAATCGTCGGCTGCTTTAACAATCGCCTTAGTTTGTTTATCAATTTTTGCTTGAATAACATAATGTTCCATCGACGAATGTAAGTAATCAGGCAAGCCTTCATAAACCATTGAGTGTTCAACCTCACTTTCTATTTTTTTTACTTGTTTGGTAAATTCAGGATTATAATATTTAAGTGGGCTAGGTAAATCACCTACGCCGCCAGATTCAGCGGCCTCATGGTAAAGTGCTGCTAGTGCGATAGCAGAGGGGTCATAATTACGGTTAAATTTAATTTTACCTATCAGTGCTAACTGGTGACTAATTAATGCCACTTCAAATGAGTGTTGGGCACAGGTTTCTGCTTCTCGCGTTGTCATTAAAGGCCAACGAATTATTTTTCTAAGCCTAAGCATCCAAGCGGTGAAGCTACCTTTTTTATGGTGAAACATACGACTACTTCTACCTACTACTATTTTTTGCAATTTATTATTTAACACATTGATTAAACGTGCGGATGATCGGGAAACTCAGCTCGAATAGCTAAAAACTCATCAAAATTATCAACAATAATATCAACTAATTTTGGTTCGAACTTTTTGCTTTTTTGCTCAATTAAATACGCTTTAATACTATCATTTTCCCATACTTCTTTATAGCAACGTTTAGAACCTAATGCGTCAAATACATCAGCAACTGCCATTATTCGTGCCTCAAGTGGAATTTGTTCACCTGATAAACCTTCAGGATAACCTGTACCATCCCAGTTTTCATGATGATAATGTGCTAGCCTTGCGGCTAGTTTTGAAACACTCAGGTTTGACTGCTCTAAAATATCGCCACCCGCTTGCGCATGTGACTGCATTATTCTCCACTCATCGCCAATAAGCTTTCCCGGTTTGTGAAGTATGTGCTCTGGAATAGATATTTTACCTAAATCATGTAAAGGCGCGGCTAAACGTAAAGCATTAATAAAAACGTATTCAAGCCCTAGTTTTTTAGCGATTAATTCGCAAATAATTGCAACTCGCTTAACATGTGCACCGGTTTCTTTGCTGCGTGCTTCTACTGCTTCACCAACAATAAATAACAACTCTTTTTGAGTTTTTTCAATTTCTTTTTGCTTGGTTAAACTTTCTAGAATTAACGCTACATTCGTGGCAAATAATTCGGCTAAACTGGCTTTAAAATGTTCTTTATCATCTTCAAATTCTATATATAATACCGAAGCCGCATTAGCAGAAGCTTGATAATAACCCACAAAACACTTGTCATCCGTATAATGTGACTTTTGAATAAAAACTTGCTGAATTCTTTCTTTTACATTATCGCTAATATTAGAAACCTCCAAGCTTTCAGATTCACAAACATATTTTCCAGTACAAGCAATAATTAAACTAGTGGCCTGCAAATCAAAATCAATTTGAGTTCTGGCAATGTAAAGCGCTGAGCTTTCAACATTCATTAAGGCAAGTAAATGATTCAATGCCGCAGAGCCAAATGATTTTAATTGATCAATTTTCAATAAATCATGGGTAGCTTCTATAAGTTTTTTAAAAGCGTCAAGACTACGCTGAATAGTCATAATATCGCGATATGCTCGAATACTAGCATAGACGGTGGTTATCATTTTTCCTGAGGTAAAATCGGTCTTTTCTTTATAGTCATTAATATCAAAATCTTTAATCACTTTAGCTTCAGGGGCACTACCCGCTTGACCTGTGCGCAAGACTAACCGAATAGCCTGGTTTTTATGAACTTTTCTTATCCATTCAACCAGTTCTAAGCCAGCATGATCGGTTTCCATCACAACATCAACAAAAGCCATGCAAAAGGAATCATCGTCTTGCAATACTTTTTTAGCTTCTTCTTTTGAGTAAACAGAGATAATTTCAAGCTTACGATGCTCAATTTCTGCATCAGCTAAAACAAGTTTTGTCACTTGATGAACAGACTCATCGTCGTCAACAACAAGGATCCGCCAAAATTTATCTTTTTTCGTAGTTAATAAACTGTCATCTTGCTCTGGTTCATCTTTAAAAATGAAATTTGACATCTAATCTTTTCATTAAATAGGTGTTATTTATCAGTGTAATACACTGTGTGAAAATTGCTAGTTAAGATGTAAAATAGACATAAAAAAAACGACCTAAGTCGTTTTTTGTCTACCTTACTCAATGATTTCACTCAACAATATTATTCAATAATTCTAATTAAATTGATTAACCACTTGAGAAACAATATTTTTTATATCTGCTGATGGTGCTTCTGTATCTTGCGATTTTAATCGCTTAACAGCCCAACCATGCCATACTGGTTGATGCGTTTTAACATCATATATATCTATCGCTAACTTACCTTCAGTATATTGTTTAACATGGGTATCTGTTCCCATAGACATAGAGCCATAACGACCACCATAATAACCTCTGCCCCAACCAAAACCCGTATTGTAACTTGCGGGGTAGTTATTTACTTTAATTTTATCTCGATTACCAATGGTATAAGAAATTGTAAAGTCTGCTTTTTCTGCATCATTTACTAAGGTATAACCTTTCGCGATAAAGGCTTGTTCAATATTTTTATCAACACGTATCTTCATCACAGGATTAATGTCTTGTGGTGCAGCCATTATTTTACCTTTTGTTAGCCACGCAAAGGTTTTATAGCTGCTAATATCAATCGCAGTATTCCGGTCAAAGTCAACTTTCGCTTCATAAGTAGAACTACAACCTAGCATTAACAAAATTAATGTCGTAACCACTAAACTTTTATACTTATTCATAATAACCATCCATTCTTTCTTTTGTATTTACTATTGCAACTACAATAGTACTTTTAACATTATAATTCTGTGACAAAATGTAAACTCATTATACCAAAATGTAATCTCATTATACATAAATCAGTTAGGCGTTTTAACTAATACCTTGATGAAAAACAATAGCATTTATCCTGCGTCAATACTAAATAAATTCAATAATTATGTTATTTTTTTAATATTTGTATTTAGTGGTTGACACCACGCACTAAACGCTTTAAATATAGAACCAAGCAATAATTTTATTTTAGTAAAAGATATAATCATGAAAACATGCAATTTACTCAATGTCGTCCTTTTAGTCAACGTGATAGTCAAATCACGGTGGGGTTGAATTGTGCTAATTGTGTAAACTTAAAATAAACAAACAGCAAACAAATTAACAACCCCCGCTCTGACTAAGACCGGGGGTTTTTTATTGTAATCTTTTATAATCTACAAGCGTTACAAATAAGGTGATGATATGACAACAGAACTTTTTAGCGGTGCAGAAATGGTAGTAAAATCACTATCTGCACTCAAGGTAAAATATATTTTTGGTTATCCTGGCGGATCAGTATTAGATATTTATGATGCAATTTTTCAACAAGAAGAAATTGAACATATTTTAGTACGCCATGAGCAAGCAGCAACGCATATGGCTGATGGTTATACCAGAGCAACCGGTGAAGTTGGTGTTGTTTTAGCAACATCAGGCCCTGGAGCTACTAATTGTGTAACCGGCATAGCCACCGCTTATATGGATTCAATTCCTATGGTGATACTTGCCGGTCAAGTGGCCAGTTCATTAATAGGTAATGATGCCTTTCAAGAAACTGACATTGTTGGCTGTACACGGCCAATAGTAAAACACAGTTTTAACTGTCGCTCGTTACAAGATATTCCCGATGCCATAGCAAAAGCTTTTTACCTTGCCAACAGTGGCAGACCTGGTCCGGTAGTGGTTGAATTACCTAAAGACATTCTCATTCCTCAAAACAAAGAAGCGTTTAGTATCACCACTGATGTTAAAATGCGTTCATACAATCCTACGGTTAAAGGTCATCCCAAACAAATAAGAAAAGCGGTTAAAACAATATCCAATGCAAAAAAATTAGTTATTTATTCAGGCGGCGGTATTGTACTGGCAAACGCTTCAACATTATTAACCAAGCTAGTTGAAACTCTAAATGCACCTATTACCAATACCTTAATGGGTCTTGGCGGAATATCAGGAACACATGAAAACTTTATCGGCATGCTAGGTATGCATGGTAGCCTTGAAGCCAATAAATCAATGGCTAATGCCGATGTAATTTTAGCCCTTGGCGCAAGATTTGATGATAGGGTTACTAACAATGTCGAGAAATTTTGTCCTAATGCCACCATCATACATGTTGATATTGATCCAACCTCTATTTCTAAAACAATTAATGCCCATATTCCCGTGGTTGGTTTAGTTGATGTAGTCATGCAACAAATGCTCGATGAACTTACAGAAACCAATTACACTAAAAATGAAGCAGCATTAACCCTGTGGTGGCAACAAATACACTTATGGCGTGATATGAAAAGTGTTAGCTACACCCAAGAAGGCGATAAAATAAAACCACAACGTGTTGTTGAAGCCATGTATAAAATTACTAATGGTGAAGCTTATGTTGCTTCAGATGTTGGTCAGCACCAAATGTTTGCGGCTCAATATTATCCTTTTGCCAAACCACGCCAATGGATTAATTCAGGTGGCGCTGGCACTATGGGCTTTGGTTTACCCGCAGCCATGGGCGTAAAATTAGCTTTTCCTGATAAACACGTTATTTGCATTACTGGTGACGGTTCTATTCAAATGAATATTCAAGAATTGTCTACTTGTTCACAATACAATATTCCTATTGTTATTATTATGTTAAATAACCGCTCCTTAGGTATGGTTCGCCAATGGCAAGACATGGTTTATGGTGGACGCCATTCTTCTTCCTATATGGAGTCTTTGCCTGACTTTATCAAACTAGCAGAGTCGTATGGTCATGTTGGCATAAAAATAGATACGTTAGAGGAACTAGACAACAAGCTTGAACAAGCTTTTAGTATTAAAAATCGCCTTGTTTTTGTTGATGTTTTAGTTGATGAAAAAGAACATGTTTATCCGATGCATATTCGCACAGGTGCAATAGATGACATGTGGATTAAAAAAGGAGTAAAAGCATAATGCGTCATATTTTAGCGATTTTATTAGAAAATGAACCCGGCTCATTATCACGTATCGTTGGTTTATTTTCACAACGAGCGTTTAACATTGAAAGCCTTACGGTGGCGCCGACCCAAGATAATACTTTATCTAGAATCACCATAGCGACAAGAGGTGATGAAAAGATATTAGAACAAATTGTTAAGCAAGTGAATAAATTGGTCGATGTTATAAAAATCACCGACATTACAGAGCGAAAACACATTGAGCGAGAGTTGCTGTTAGTAAAAGTAGCAGCAATGAATGATAAATCTCGAACCGAAGTAAAACGTATTACCGATATATTTCGTGGTGATATTATTGATATTGGCAAGCAAATTTATACCCTTCAATTAACCGGTAACGCTGAAAAGTTAAATGCTTTTATTGAAGTTTTAACGAATGAAACTGAAATAATTGAGTCTGTTCGTTCTGGCTGTGTCGGTATTGCTCGCGGTGAAAAAGCGTTAAGAGTTTAATTATTGACAGTAAACCCGAAATTAAAGTATAAAAGAGCCATAAAAAAGGGTGATATAAAATATCACCCTTTTTATTGCAATTAATAGAACGTTAATTCAACATAATTACTCAGGTAGTCATTTAACGTCAGCCGATTTAATTATTAAAGGCTCTGTTGTACTTAACTGCTGTTAATCAACTGTAGAGGCGAATTTATTCGCCTGATAGCTTAGTTTGCTCTATTTTTGGCGATTGAAATCACCTCTACAAATTTACACTGAAAATCAGCCAGTTAAAAATGTAACAACTATTAACGGGAACATAGCCTTATTAAAATGTATACCTTAATGTTGCTCTAATGTCTTCAGCACTCTCTACTGGCGGCGCAGTGCCAAACATATCTGCCATACCTTGAGCTTCAGCCATCGTCATGGGCGTACCTGAAGCTGAGCCAAAGAAACCATTACTACCTGTATAATCATAATCAATTTTTGTGTATCTTAATTGAAAGGTTAATACATCATCAATTAATGGTAAGTTGTAATAAACTTCAAAAGCATCACCTCGTGTCGCAATTTTAGAGCCAATTAAGGTATCTTCACCATAGGTAAATGAACGCCAATATTTTGAACCATGGTTAAACTCTACACCAAACGAGTCGCCTTCAACAAAACCCGGTACATTAATACCAACCCAGTACGAGTTACCGGTTTCTTTTTCGGTAGAACCCAACATAGCCATACCTTCATCGGGATCTGTTTGAGAAATAGAATAAGAAGCGAATATTCGTGTGTCATCTAAAAAGTCATTAATGAACTCGCCAATACCATTAACTTCCATCGATAAAGTAAAATTATTTAAACCGCCAAAATCACGGAAGGTATGCGGTCCGGCAAAAGCTGTCATCGCTGCTTCTTGACCCGCAACCATACCGGCAGCTGTGGCTGCCGCTTGCGCATCTTCCATACTTTGCCCCGTAGTTATAGCGTAAGAAAAAGCAGCTGCACCTGCGGCTTCTCCTGCTGATGCACCCGCTGATTGTACTTTTCCCATGATTTCGTTCATATCAAAACCAATTAAATTATCAGCCGTATAAATTTGTGCTTGAACGTTATATTGACCATCATTGTATGGAGTAATAATAAAACCAACCATATCAATATTATCACTTTGAGCATTATCATTGGCATAATCAAGCCCTAATTCATCAAAACGAGATCTTGCATTACTTAAACCACGTCCGGTACATAATTTAATGGCACTACCGGTAATACCTAACACTTTTTCTAATTTAGCACTGAGACTTAAACCATCAAATTCAACATTAATAGAGTGTCCTAAGGGTGATTTAGCTTTATCAAAACCTTCGCGATTATTCGCAAGAAAACCATTGGTTGAAGGTCTACGACCAACACTGAAAGTCCAGGGAATATCATCATTACCTAAAAATGCATCCCCTAAATAAAGGAAATAGGCTTCTTTAACTCTGAGTGCGTTATCCTGTAAATTTTCATTCACAACCCAATCAAAATCAGCATAACCTGATTGATTAATTTGGCTATGATTTGCGGTATCACCATATATTTTATTATAAGAAAGCTGGCTGCTAAAAACTAACTTCTCATTATACTGGTAGCCCATATTAATAAGTAAACGGTTTGATATAAGTGAGCTATTGCTAGCACTACTGCCATTTGCTAATTGATAATCAATACTGTCCATAGTAACGCGATAATCAACATTAAAATTAATATGATTGCCGCCGGTTTTCTTTTGTAAATCTCTGACTTGTTCTTTTAATAAAGCAATATCATCATTTACTTCATTCGCTTGTACAATGCATGATGTCACTATGCCAAAACTCATTGCTACAGCCAAAGAAATGCTTGAAAGTTTCATAATATTTTCCTTTGTATTTTATATTTATTTGTTTTCTATATTTATTCTTATATTTGCTTTATAACACTAATTACAACTTGGCAATTCACCACTGTCCGCTGCATATTTAATGGCAAAGTCTTTAACATCAGGCGCAATTTTTTGGAATTTTTCACTCATTAAAAATTCTTTCGCATTGGGATGTTTTTTAGAAAACTTTTTGATGAATTTTTTAGCATCTTTTTTAAAGTAGCTTTTCCATTCCGCTTTAATATGCTGTGTTGAAAAGTCTTGACCGTTATATTCAAAATACGGACGTAAATATTTAAGATAATATTTCTGTCCTTTGACAGCATCCGCCATCGCTGGCATTGCGGGCATTATCATCAAAATCCCTAACGTTGCTAGTAATACTTTTTTCATAATTTTCACCTTTCTATTAATTTAAAATTTTTTATTGATATTATTGCTGATTGGTACTAACACTGCATGGTTAGCGCTTTCAATTTCGTTGACTTTAGCCACTAGTGATCTATTTCTTCTTTACCGGTAATCATTGCGGTAATATTGCTAGATAATTTTTTACCAAAAGTGCTTAAATAAGCATGAACAACAATAAACGCTAATAATGCATAGGCGGTTAACGTATGAAGAACAGCAAACACGTCAATTTCGTTGATATAGCCCAACCCTTTTAATTCTGGGAAAAAAAAGAAAATCCAACCTGTTGCTATTTGTAATGGCAACAAGCCAAAAATAAGCGCGATATAAGTTAACTTTTGAATTGAGTGAAATTTTTTATCTGGTGTTGGATGATGTGGAAATTTTTCCCCTTTAAACACTCCCTTAGCATAAAAATCATTAATTTCAGTCATACCATCAAAACTTGGTAGCCAGTTTTTCCCTTCACCTGAAGTGAAAATCCAAGTCCAAACTAGCACTAATAAACCCGTCCATATAAAGCCCATAACATCATGCGTTGACACGGCATCTGAAAAACCGAACACTGTAATCAAACCATGTATTTCAAGGCCAGTAAGAATCAACCCACCAATGAGAATCACTTGAGCCCAATGCCATAGGCGTTCAAAACGTTTGTACAATATGATAAATTTACTCATTATTTTTCCACCTTATTGTTTACGTTATTGCTTACGTTGCTTTTTTGTCTTAATTTAGCTGAAATATAGCGAGCTAAACCATGACCTACTACCAGTAATAAACCACCACATAGAGCGAGTAAGCCAAATAAATCAACAAAAGGATAAGAGTCCCGCCCAACGAGATAAAAATCATCTACTTTAGCAAGGCGACCATTGCGGGCATGACATTCAGTACATTCAAGTGCTTCTTCACTTGGCGCAACCATGTGCTTAATAGGCCAATACATATCTGTTCTGACAAAATCAAAGTTTCCTTTGTAATCTTCAATTTCATTTAATTTAGCGCCATTTTCTAGCGCTACTGCCCAATCAAAATCAGACCACAAAGCACCTGATCCTTTTTTACCAAAAGAATGTAGAGGCATTATTTTATTAGTATCAGTATTATAAGGCTGCTTACCGCGATGAATTTTAAATGGCCAAATACGGGCATCAGGATCTTTGTAATCACCCGTTGGCGGATTAAGATTTACCGGTGCTTTTGTTGGGTCAATAACACTATCGTAGGTCATTACACCAAGTTCTCCTTTATACCAACGGTATTCTGGAACAACATTTTCACCGTAAATAAAGTGACCTTTTTTACTCATATACTTATGCGCTTCAACACCTTCATGCTCACCTTTAGCAATAAAATCAGTATAGTCATGATCATTTTCATACCATTTTTCAATAGCTTCAGGTAACTTATCAGGTGTAACAAAGTGAGCTTCTTCGTTAAAGGGTTTGCCATTTTTCATTTGGGTTGCTGAAGACCAGTCCCACGCTAATTTAGTAGGAATACCGCCTCGAGCCATTTTGGGAATATGACAAGAAGTACAAGCAACTTTGGTAGTATGGTTATTGGTTTGTCTGTCTTCATGAGGCACATTGCCATGACAAGATTCACAAGAAACGTTTTTACCTTCTCTGGCATCACGCCCCATGTTTTTCTCATGGTCTAAAAACGATTTTGTATCGTTATAACGACCTGAAATTTTATGACCACTGGTTGAGTGGCAAGTTTGACAAGTAAAATTCAGCTTTTCACTGCTCATATGTACATCAAGTTCATGCACGGGATCAATTAATGACGTATCTGTATCACCATGTTTAACACCGTTACCACCCCCGCCATTAGCGTGACATGCTAAACAGTTTTCACGCTGAGGAGCCCCGACGTTTTTAGCAACGTGTCGAAGATCAATTGCCTTGATAATTTTACCGTTAACTTTAGTATCTTCGTAATAAGGATGACCCGAAGTTGTTGCCGATTTTTTATAAGTAGCGGTAGTATCGTGACAAACTAAACAGTCAACATTTTCTTCTTCTTCAAAATCAAAATCATCATTGCGCCAACCATAACCCGCATGACATTGTGTACAACTTGCATTGCCTCGTGCTGACACACAGTAATTGTTAAAGCCATTTTGACCTTTACCAACCATTTTTCCGTCAACTTTAGCAGCCCATTTCCAATGGAAAGACTCTTGAACATGTTTAGCCGCTTCAGTATGACACTCTAAACAAGCAGCCGTTACATCAGGGGCAAAGTCAAACTCTTGATCTAACTGTTCAAATTTTGAATGATCTGCCGTTGTGACTTTAACAACCGAAGTCATCTTTTTTACAATATCAAATTTTTCTGTCTCAGAAGATGCTTGACTAACATCAATAATAGCCAAGTAAATCAGCACGGTAAGTAAATACTTAAATTTCATTTTAAACACCAGGATTAAGTTTAAAAAATTAAATAATTAGAAGTAACACACCAAACAAAGGCTTATGAATTAACAACAAGATTAATATCAGTAACAAACAGCGTAAGATCGATGCTCAATTATTTTGTATCTACAAGTTATTTTTAAAGCAAAAGGCAGTAGTAACTACTAATTTAGTGAAGTCTAATTTAGAAAATACTTTTAAAAGTTGTTTTAGATCAAAAGTTAGTGTTCTTTTCTAATTTATTAAAAACTAATTTAGACAAGTCTAATTTACAAGATTGTATTACATAAAAGCTGGCACTACACCAGAGATTATTTATAACAATTGATAGAATGGTTGGATCAATTTAATCCACTCTCTTGAGAGAAATTTTTAATCTCTGAAATAAAGATATTTAAAACTCGAAGCAGTTGCTCAATAGAATTTAACTGAAGTGATGGTTACGCCTTATGTAAATAAAATATAATAAATTTTCTAGTTAACACTTTAGTATTTATAGAAATACTCATTTTTAATTTTTATCTTTTAAACGCTTTTGCTTATTTAAATAACTTTTTACCGCGAGGTTGTGCTCAGTTAACGTTTGGCTAAATACGTGCTGACCATTACCTTGACTCACAAAATATAAATAACGACTACTGGCTGGATTTAATGCTGCATTAAGAGAGGAAAGCCCTGCCATAGCGATAGGTGTTGGTGGTAAGCCATTAATTCTATAAGTATTATAAGGCGTTTTCTCCCGTAAATGTGCACGCGTTATATCGCCTTGATACTTTTCGCCTAAGCCATATATCACCGTAGGATCCGTTTGTAATCGCATTTTTTTATCTAAACGATTAATAAAAACCGAAGCAATGAGTGGCTGCTCTGGCAAATAGCTAGTTTCCTTTTCAATAATAGACGCCATAATTAACGCTTGGTAGGGTGATTGATAAGGTAAATTAACAGCTCTTGTTTGCCACAACACCTGTATATGATTTTGCATTTGTTTATAGGCACGTTTAAGTAGCGCTATATCTGTTGTTCCCGCAGTAAAAGCATAAGTGTCAGGAAAAAACAAACCTTCTGGATTATCATGGTTTATCGCTAAAACATTGACTACTTCTGCAATACTTTTACCGTTAATTGTCTGCTTTATCTGCTTTTGGGTTGTTAACAAAGCAAGCCATTGCCTAAAGGTAGTTCCTTCAATAAAAGTAATGCTAAACTGATGTTCATTTCCGGCAACAATTTGCGCTAATAATTCATATACCGTAGTTCCTAAAACTACTTGGTAAGTGCCGACCTTAATTGATGCCTTATCAGGATTAAATCGTCCATAGTTTCGTAGCCAAAACCTACTTTCAATCCAACCTTTATTCACTAATAAGGCTGAGAACGAACTAATAGTGCTACCTTTTGTTACCGTTATAAAACTGGTTTTATTAAGTGTTAGCTCTTTGCTTAATTGCTTATTTAAAATAATAAAGCAAGTGATAATGATAAAAACAAACGCTAAGAAAGTACCAATGATGAGTTTTTTAATCATCTAGCCTATTCCTAAGCTCAAGCACTGCATTTATTGATAACTTACTACCATTGTATTGTCGAACAGGCATAATACCCATCACGGAATTGCAAATAAACAAGGCGTCTGCTTGCGCTAATTCAGGTAGATAAGCTTGAGCAATAATAACATTATATTGCTGTAATATGGCTTGCCGCACTAAGCCATTAACACCTGAAAAGGTTAATTCTGGCGTATAAAGTTGGCCGCATTTCAACCAAAATAAATTAGCACTTGTTGCTTCAATAACATGTTCGTTAACATTCACCACCACTAAATCATCTTCGTCACGTTGATCAAGTTCAGCCCTGAGCATAACTTGCTCTAAACGATTAAGGTGCTTCAAGCCAGACAGCATAGGATTAATGCCAATTTTTTGCTGACTAATTCCAAGGCTAATACCTGTTTTCGCTAATTTATCATAATGTTTTGGATAGTCATGCACCATTACGATAACAGTATTTTCCTTTCTATTACTCTCTACGCTTTGTCGAGAATAACCTCTACCACCACAACCTGCCGTAATAACAACTTTTAATACCGCAAGTGGGAAGTTTTTTGCCGCTATGGTTAATTGCTGTTTTAGGCGCTCTCTATTAGGCGCATTGAATTGTAGTTGCATACAACCACCAAGTAAGCGATTAATATGCTCATTGAGCTTTAAAACCTTGCCATTGACAATTTTAGCAGTTGTGAATAAACCATCCCCATACGATAAACCACGGTCGTTCACAGAAATAGTAGTGACTTGTTTTCCGTTGATGGAACAATATTTCATGAAAGTATAGATAAACTCATTGTTAAAATAGAATAAAAAAGCCTGAGTACTTATGCTACTAAGTATTCAGGCTTAGAGTTTTCATTTCAAGCTTTTAATAACTTTTTTTTACTCACATCATTTTAATGACTAGAACAATTTAGGTTATATTTTTTTGAAAATTAATGAGCCATTAGTACCACCAAAACCAAATGAGTTACATAATACATACTCAAGGTTTACGTCACGAGCCGAGCCGGTTATATAATCTAAATCACAACCTTCACCGGGATTATCTAAGTTAATAGTGGGTGGTACAACATTGCCCATTAACGCTTGAATACTAAAGATAGCTTCTACTGCTCCTGCAGCGCCTAACAAATGCCCTGTCATTGATTTTGTTGACCCCATCATCACCTTATAGGCACTAGCGCCAAAAATTGTTTTTACCGCATTGGTTTCAGCAATATCGCCTGCCGCCGTTGACGTACCATGGGCATTTATATAGCCGATATCATTGATATCAACTTGGGCATCATTAATCGCATTTTGCATTGCTCTCGCTGCGCCTGCGCCATCAGCTGGTGGAGATGTCATATGATAAGCATCGCCACTCATGCCAAAACCAACAAGTTCAGCATAAATTTTTGCACCGCGCGCTTTGGCATGTTCATATTCTTCAACAACAATAACGCCTGCACCATCGCCAAGAACAAAACCGTCTCGGTCTTTGTCCCACGGTCTGGAGGCTGCTTGAGGGTCATCATTACGTCTAGATAAAGCACGTGCAGCACCAAAGCCGCCCATACCTAATTTTGTTGAGGCTTTTTCTGCACCACCGGCAACCATAGCGTCAGCATCGCCATAAGCGATCATTCGTGCAGCATGACCTATATTATGCACACCACTGGTACAAGCCGTAGTAATAGCAATATTGGGGCCTTGTAAACCGAGCATGATAGAGAGATGACCAGAAATCATATTGATAATGGTAGAGGGTACAAAAAAGGGAGAAAGTTTTTTAGGGTTACCTAATTTTACCAGTTTTTCATGACCCTGCTCTATTAAACCAAGACCACCAATACCTGAGCCAATAGCAACGCCAATTCGAGGTGCATTATCGCCACTCACTTCTAAACCAGAGTCTTTAAATGCTTCGACCCCTGCGGCAATACCATACTGGATAAAAAGATCCATTTTTTTGGCTTCTTTCCTTTCCATATAATTTTGTGCATCAAAGTCTTTAACTAACCCAGCAAATTTAGTGGGATAGTCTGAGGTATCAAAATGATCTATATTACTAATACCGCTTTTGCCAAGCAGTAAATTTTGCCACGTAATTTCAGGGGTATTTCCTAAAGGACTTAACATACCAATACCGGTAACTACAACACGTCTCATATTTTGGCATCTCCGTGGAATTTATTTTATGACCAAAGCACAGAACATCTGACCAGTCATCTTATTCTTTTGACATAAAAAAAGCGGTTACTTAAAATAAGTTGACCGCTTTTATATTTTACTAAATGATAACAGTAAAACTTACTGCTTATTTAGGTTGCTATTACTAGCTAATAACTAGCTAATAATTACTCATAATAATAAATTATTAATTATTAATTATTAATTATTATGAGTAATGTAATGATAAATTACTGGTTAGCAGTAACGTAATCAATTGCTGCTTGAACTGTGGTAATTTTTTCAGCTTCTTCGTCAGGAATTTCAGTATCAAATTCTTCTTCTAACGCCATAACTAATTCAACGGTATCTAATGAATCAGCACCTAAGTCATCAACAAAAGATGAATCAATTTTTACTTCTGCTTCGCTAACACCTAATTGCTCAATAGTGATTTTTTTTACGCGTTCTTCGATAGTACTCATTTTTTTTCCTTTACTTGCTGAAAGTGCAATTTTTCAAATTGCGTGTAGTGTATTCGTCAACAGCTTGCCTTGCAAGTATCTAATTTTACTTTTTTTACTGGTCTAACCTGTTAACGGTAAATATCTTACTTAATTTAAAACCTTTATCATAGCTTAAAGCCTCTATTTAAAAGGCTTACACCATATACATACCGCCATTCACATGGATGGTTTCACCGGTGATATAGGCTGCAGCATCTGAGGCTAAAAAAGCAACGGTACTGGCAATTTCTTCTGGTTTTCCTAAACGGTTAGCAGGAACTTGAGAAAAAATCCCTTCTTTTTGCTCATCCGTTAATGTTTTTGTCATATCAGTATCGATAAAGCCAGGAGAAATTGTATTAACCGTAATACCACGAGAAGCAATTTCACGTGCTAATGATTTTGTAAAACCAAGCAAACCTGCTTTAGCGGTTGAATAATTAACCTGACCTGCATTACCCATTGAGCCAACCACTGAACCTATATTTATAATGCGACCGTTGCGTTTTTTCATCATAGGGCGAATAGCCGCTTTACTGACTTTAAACACAGACGTTAAGTTGGTATTAATAATATCTTGCCATTCTTCATCTTTCATACGCATAAATAGGTTGTCACGCGTAATACCTGCATTATTGACTAATATATCAATGGATCCGTACGCTTCTTTGATGGCGGCAAACATAGCAGCAATAGAATCATCATTAGTTACATTAAGCACTAACCCCATGCCTGTTGAATCGCCAACCGCTAAATACTCAGAAATATTTTCCGCTCCCGCTTGTGATGTAGCAGTACCAACAACGGTTGCCCCTAATGCTTGTAATTGTGTTGCTATCGCTTTGCCAATACCACGACTAGCGCCAGTCACTAAGGCTACTTTTCCTGTTAATGAAAACATATTTTATTCCTATTTAATTGCTAATATTAGCTTGCTTGCGTCAGCTCTTTCGCTTTAGTTAAGGTGTCATTACTATTAACTGAAACACAATGAATGGATTTATTAATTCGTTTAATTAAGCCTTGTAATACTTTACCCGGCCCAACTTCAATCACTTGTGAAATACCTTCATCACCAAGTTTAGCAATAGTTTCACTCCAACGAACAGGGTTATATAACTGCTTAACCAAGGCCTTTTTAATGGCATCACTTGACATTTCAACAGCAACATCAACATTATTTACAACGGCAATGTTGGGTTTATGAAAGCTTATTTTGTCAAGCTCGATTGATAATTGTGTAGCGGCATCCTTCATTAACGCACAATGCGATGGCACACTAACAGGTAACGGTAATACACGTTTAGCGCCCGCACTTTTACATAATGCACCCGCACTTTCTACTGCGCCTTTATGACCCGCAATAACTACTTGCCCCGGTGAATTAAAATTTACCGCAGCAACCACTTCATTACTTTGAGATTCTGACTCTATTTGATGACAAGCATTAATAATAGCTTGATCCTCTAAACCAATAACAGCAGCCATTGCTCCTATGCCACTTGGCACACAAGCTTGCATAAATTCACCGCGTTTTTCAACAAGCTTTACCGCTTCACTTAATGAAAACACACCGGCACAGACCAATGCCGAATATTCCCCTAAACTGTGACCGGCTAAAATAGTTGGCATTTCAGATGATTTTGCTTGCCATAAACGCCACAATGCAACACTTGCCGTTAGTAATGCCGGCTGGGTGAAATTGGTTTGATTCAGTTGTTCAACAGGCCCTTGCGATACAAGCTGCCATAAGTCATAACCTAAGGCTGCAGACGCTTCTTTAAAAGTGTCTATCACTATTGCGTTGTCATTAAAATCACTTAGCATAGCAACCGATTGCGAGCCCTGACCAGGAAATACAAAGGCTAATTTACCTTGTAATGAAAAATTTTGCATAATATTTACTCTATGATTTATAGTTAAGTGTTTACTAGAACAATGGCGATTTACAAAGGAGAAAGCCCTTGCTCTAAACTCGCTTTGATTTGTGCTGGTACTTGTCGCTCAACCTCTTTTACGGCTTCATTAATCGCAGAAAGAAACGCTTTTGAATTTGCATTACCATGACTCTTAACCACAATACCGCGCAATCCTATCAAACTTGCACCATTATACTGGTCGGGGTTCATCGATTTAAACAGTTTTTTTAAGCTGGGTTTAAGTAAGTAGCTAAGTAGTTTAGCGAAAATATTTTGGTTAAAAACAGACTTTGATTTTTCATAAACGAGTTGTGCAACACCTTCACAGGTTTTCAACGCGATATTACCAACAAAACCATCACATACAATAACATCCGCTTTATTTGAAAAAATATCATTACCTTCAATAAAACCAATATAATTTATATTTGTATTTTCAGTAAGCTCAATAGCCGCTTGTTTAATATGATCACTGCCTTTTATCGCTTCCTCACCCATATTAAGTAATGCAATACGCGGTTTATCTATACCATCGACTTGTGCTGCCATAACAGAGCCCATCACCCCAAATTGATATAACACATGTGAATCACAAAAAACATTCGCGCCTAAATCAAGCATAAAAACATGTTTATTGTCATCGTGTGTGGGTAGCGAAGAAATTAAAGCGGGTCGGTCTACACCATGAATAGTTTTTAACACATAGTGCGCCATAGAAAATAACGCCCCGGTATTTCCTGCGCTAACGCAAGCTTGAGCTTTACCTTCACTGACTAAATCTAATGCCTTACGCATAGATGAATTTTTTTTAGTGCGCATAGCAAAAGCGGGTTTATCATCCATTTCAACCACTTCGGTAGTCGGAAAGAGTGAAAGTTGTGAATGTTGTGCGAATGTTTCTTGGCTAATATTTAAACGAGCAAGTTCTGTTGTTATGAGTGTTTCATCACCACAAAGAATAAGGTGCAAATGAGGCAAATGATTCACTGCCATAATTGCTGAGGGGATCGTTATATGGGGGCCTTGATCGCCCCCCATAACATCTAACGCTAAGGTTAGATTCTTTAAATTATTCAAGCTCAAATGTTACTTAACACTAGTAGCCTAAAACGTAGTCGCTATTTAGCGATTACTTTAACGCCTTTGTAAAAACCATCAGCAGTTACATGGTGACGACGATGCGTTTCACCTGATACTGGATCTACTGATAAATTTTCTGCGGTTAATGCATCATGTGAACGGCGCATGCCACGTCTTGAACGAGACTTTTTGCTCTTTTGAACTGCCATGAGTTACTCCTAAAAACGGTTGTTAGCTAAACTCAAGTTGTCGTCTTGACTACTTAAGCTGTTTTAATACGTCAAATGGGTTCGGTTTATCAAGCTCTTCAGGCAATTCACCCCAAACACTATCAGCATCAGCTGGACAGTCTTCAAGTTCATGCCGAGGAATTAATGGGATCATGAGCATTAACTCTTCTTCCACTAACTCACGCAAGTTAACTTCACCATTTTCATCTAATTCTATTACGTCATAATATGACGGAATTTCTTCAGCAGCTTCTGCATTTTTCGCTGGACTAAAAGTAAAACTCACTTCTAATGGTTGCTCAAAAGGTTCATTACACCGCTGACAAGTTAATGCAACTAATGCCGACCCCGTACCTGACATTACTGTCAAACCACGTTCATCCACATCAAACTTAACACTAACTTGAACATGCTCGCTTCGGCTTTCGCTTACAGCAAGCAGTCTAGTCATTTCCGATAATTTAAAAACACCTTCACACACAAGTCTACGTTGTGCACTTCGGGTTGGACTAATTGTTATCGGAAGCTTAAGATTCTGCATAAGGCGCGCATAATAAAGCGCCTATAGGCAAGTGTCAAAAGAAAAATTGAATATTTTGTTTAAAACCTTAAGATAACCCCAATATTAGCATTAAATTATAATAATATGACTTAATTAGTACATCAAATAAGCAATATTAAAAAAGTAAGTAGGATATCTATGAAAACCTTAATTTTAGGCTCTACCTCTCCTTTTCGTAAAAATTTATTAGAAAAACTCAATTTACCTTTTCAATGCGCTAAGCCTGATATTGATGAAACGGCGCAATTAAATGAAACTCCACAAGCCTTAGTTGAGCGTTTAGCAATAGAAAAGGCCAAAGCCGTTGCTAATGAATTTTCAAATGCATTGATTATTGGCTCAGATCAAGTAGCCATGTGTGACAATGAAATTTTAGGTAAACCGCATAATTTTGAAAATGGCATACAACAATTAACAAAATTTAGTAATAAAGCGGTAACTTTTTATACCGGCTTATGTGTTTATGATAGTAAAACAAAAAATGTAACGGCATTAGTTGAACCCTTCACCGTTCACTTTAATAAATTATCAACGAATGAAATCACTAATTATTTAAACACCGAAAAACCTTATAATTGTGCTGGTAGTTTTAAAAGTGAGGGTTTGGGTATTTGTTTATTCAAAAAGCTTGAAGGTGATGATCCTAATACCTTAATTGGTTTGCCTTTAATAAAATTAGTATCACTGCTTAAAGCGCATGGCGTAGATGTATTAGCTGAACAAACTAATAAGTAAAATGATATCCATCTATTAGTCTGATAAGTACGTATATATATACCCGTTCCACTTGAAGATGCTAGTTTCAGGACTACTGAGGGCGAGTTTAAAAGGCTTATATGCGGCGTTATTGATTTTGACAAGGGAATAACCATTCTCTTCAATCAATGCCTTGCCTCTAAACCTTTTAATTCTCGCTGAATCCTGCATCTTCAAGTGAAACGGGTATAAAACTTAGTTACGTATTAACAGTTGTTGTAATTCACTTAATGAATCAATAACAGCTTTAGGATTGTATTGTTTTAAAACATTGGCACTGTGCGCGCCTAGCGTAATGCCAATACTATCTATACCGGCAGCCTGTGCCATTTTTAAATCATGACTAGTGTCACCTATCATAACGGCCTGATCAGGTGATAATTTAAATTCTTCAAGCAAACTCAGTAACATTTGTGGATCAGGTTTAGAGAGTGCTTCATCAGCACAACGCGACGCATGAAAAAAATGTTCAGTCTGCGTGCTATCAAATACACGTTGCAGTCCTGCCCTAGCTTTGCCCGTAGCAACTGCAAGTTTTTTATTATTTTCCTTTAACGCGGTTAATAAATTCAGAGCATTATCAAACAAAGATATTGAGGTATTGTCACCTTCAACATACTGATATCGATATTGTGCAACCATTATTTTTTTTTGCTCTGAGGTCATATTAGGAAACAATATTTCAAACGCTTTTGGTAAGCTTAACCCTATTATGTCTTTTACTTGCTGATGTGTAGGAACTTCTAACAAACAAATTTTCGCTGCTGAGCGCATTGAAGAAACAATTCGCCCAATTGAATCCATGAGCGTGCCATCCCAATCAAAAATAACAAGTTTATAATGATACATTGCTTTTTTTACTCTTTAGTCAGTCTCGTTAATAGTTTTTCTAAACTTGGTTCAAGCGGCGCTTCAATTTTTAAACGTTGTTCAGTTTTAGGATGAGTAAACTCAATACTGGCAGCATGTAAAAACAAACGCTTTAACCCTTTATCTTTCATTTGAGCATCAAAAGTTTCATGTCCATATTTATTATCACAAGCGATAGCATGACCACTTACTTGACAATGAACACGTATTTGGTGAGTTCTTCCGGTAACAGGAAAAGCGCGCACTAAAGTAGCGCCTCGATAACGTTCTAACACTCGGTAACGTGTTTCAGACTCTTTACCATTAACATTATCAACGACAACGACTCGTTCACCTGATTTTAAATCATTTTTCTTTAACCCTTCAGAAACACGCGTTAATTTAGTTGGCCAATGTCCTTTAACTAACGCATGATAAAATTTTTGTACTTTTTTATTACGCAATTGCTCGTGTAAATTTCTCAATGCGGAACGTTTTTTTGCAACCACTAAACAGCCAGAAGTATCTCTGTCTAAACGATGCACCAATTCTAACATACGCGCATCAGGGCGTAGTGCTCGTAACGCTTCAATTAAACCAAAACTTAACCCACTACCACCATGTACTGCCATACCTGAAGGTTTATTAATAACAATAAGTCGATCATCTTCAAACAATATTTGTTTCTCTAAATTAGCAACAATATTTAAACCGGTAGAAACAGAAGCCGTTTTTTCAGAAACCCGGATAGGCGCAATGCGCAAAACATCGTCAACAGATAGTTTGTAGATAGGCTTTATTCGCTTTTTATTCACCCTGATTTCGCCTTTACGCAATAAACGATAAAGATGGCTTTTAGGCACACCTTTTAGGGTTCTTAATAAAAAATTGTCGATTCGTTGACCCGCATCTTCACTATCAATGGTGATAAATCTAACTTTAGGTTTATCAATCTCACTTGAGTTCAATAACGGTTTTTTAGTGAATTCTTTCAAATTTTTTGGATTATTAGTTTTATTTCTTTCATTCATAAGGTGAAGTTTATCATAAATAAATAAGCAAAAATGATTAATGTTTTAATTTTTCTTTAATCAAAACAGTATTTTTTGATGGCATATCGCTAAATATAATGTGATAATAGAGGAGTTATGGTCTATTTATTGGTAATAACACTAAAAGAACCTAAGAAGCTTTAAAGAGAGACGTAAGAGGCGAACTGCGGCCACATTACTATGCGTTAAAATTCGAGAATGATTTATGGATAACCCATACGTCTATCGAAATAAAAACACGACATTTTAATGGAATGGCCTATTACTAAATTTTAACGCCTGTGACTTAAAACTAAATAACACTAGTTGTCACATGAAACATGTTGAAAAAGTATAAACAGTTTTATCAACTTAATTGATATTAGCCCAGCACCATAAAGTAATTTTATTAAATATAATTGGTTAAGCAAGTATAAGTTTTCATTAAATAACAAAATTGGATAACACTAGCGAAAAATCGCTTACCATTTTGAGTATTTAATATATCTGCTTCACCAATATTGCACAGCACACAGGCTGAGCACATAAAGAAACAAGTTTACTATAAACGCCTAAAATGGTGTTGTAGTTTGAAGGTACAATCAGAATTTATAACAGCTTAACGTGGTAAAATGACACGTTAACATTGACACCCGTGAGGTTGACAAATTGCTGTTACCATAGAACAAGATTGCTTTGTGTGTGTACTCTCTCGAGTACATAGCAAATGGTGTGTTGTGACTAAAAAAGAGTCACACAACTATGAAACGTATGTTAATTAATGCAACCCAATCTGAAGAATTGCGCGTAGCACTTGTAGACGGTCAAAAGCTTTATGATCTTGATATCGAAAGCCCCGGACATGAGCAAAAAAAATCAAATATTTATAAAGCAAAAATCACCCGCATTGAGCCTTCTTTAGAAGCTGCTTTCGTTGATTATGGTGCTGATCGCCATGGTTTCCTGCCAATGAAAGAAATTGCTCGAGAATATTTCCCTAAAGGTTATACCTTTCAAGGTCGCCCTAACATCAAAGAGGTGTTACGTGAAGGCCAAGAAGTTATCGTTCAAATCGACAAAGAAGAACGTGGACAAAAAGGAGCAGCATTAACCACTTTTATCAGTTTAGCCGGTAGTTATTTAGTGCTTATGCCAAATAACCCGCGTGCTGGTGGTATATCCCGCCGTATAGAAGGTGATGAACGAACCGAACTAAAAGCATCATTAAACAAATTAAGTTTACCTAAAGGTATGGGCTTAATTGTACGTACTGCCGGTGTAGGCAAAGCTTACGATGAATTAGAATGGGATTTAAGTGTGTTATTACACCACTGGCAAGCAATTAGTGATGCTGCTGTTAGTCGCCCTGCTCCTTTTTTAATTCATCAAGAAACTAACCTTATATTGCGCGCTATTAGGGATTATTTACGCCGTGATATTGGTGAAGTTCTTATTGATCGCCCAAAAACATTTGAAAGCGTTAAAAAGCACATTGAAATAGTTCGCCCTGATTTTTTAAGTAAAATAAAATTATACACCAGTGATGTGCCACTTTTTACTCACTATCAAATAGAAACACAAATAGAAACGGCTTTTCAACGAGAAGTACGTCTACCTTCTGGTGGTTCAATTGTTATTGACCCAACAGAGGCCATGACTTCCATTGATATCAACTCGGCTCGTGCAACTAAAGGCAGTGATATTGAAGAAACGGCATTTAATACTAACTTAGAAGCAGCAGAAGAAGTTGCTCGACAGTTACGTTTACGTGATTTAGGCGGTTTGGTCGTTATTGATTTTATTGATATGACCCCTGTTCGCCATCAACGTGAAGTTGAAAATCGCATGCGTGATGCGGTTCATCAAGATAGAGCACGTATACAGTTAGGCAGAATTTCTCGTTTTGGTTTATTAGAAATGTCTCGTCAACGTTTGCGCCCGTCAATTGGCGAAACAAGCCAAGGCGTTTGTCCTCGTTGTAGTGGTACTGGCCATGTTCGTGGCGTTGAATCTCTTGCGTTATCGGTACTTCGTTTAATGGAAGAAGAAGCAATAAAAGAAAATACACTTCATGTACAAGCACAAGTGCCAGTACCGGTTGCTACTTATCTTTTAAATGAAAAAAGACGATCGGTTATGCATGTTGAGAAACATCATGGCGTGCGTGTTCTAATTATTCCTAATCCTCATATGGATACACCACAATATGAGGTTTTACGCGTTAAAAAAGACGAGACGGTTGTTGAAGCAAGCTATGAAGTTTCAGTAAAAGAAGCTGAAATTGAAGAAGCAAAAATGCCTAAGTTTGATAAGTCTATTGCTAAACGTGATGAACCTTTAATTAAAGCTATGGGTCAAGGTATGGCTGCTGCGCCTAAGCATGCTTCAACACCAGTTCCTGCTCCTGCTTCAACAGTTGTTGAAAAAGAAAAATCATCAGGGTTCTTTGCTTGGCTTAAAAGTTTATTTACAACTGAAGCTGTTATTGAAGAAAAGCCAAAAGAAACACACAAACCAAAATATCAAGACAACCGTGGTTCACAACAAGGAAAACGTCAAGGACAACGTCGTAACACTCGAAATAACCGTAACAATCCGCGCAGTAATCCGAATAGTCATCCGCAAAGTAATCGTGATGATAAAACAACTCAAGCCAGTAATAACCGTAATGAGCGAGATAATGTCAACAAAACAAATCAAAAAACTAAAAAACAAAACAGTAAACCTGAGTATGAGAAAAAACAAGAAGACAAAGAAGTAAAAGTAGCTGAACGTCGTCAACGTAGAAATAACCGTAAGAAAGTGCGTGTTACACCTATAGAAACCCCAACTCAGAAAGTAGAGCAGAAAGTAGAACAGCCACAACCTTCTACTTCTGAGCCTATAGAAAATATAGAAAAAATTGTTGTTGAAACGAATACTGAAAATACAAATGATCAAGCTACCCCTGAAAATCGCCCTAAAAACAGACGAACTTCTAGACATTTACGTTCTCATAGCCAACGTCGTCGCCGTAATAATAAAACGGAAATAGAGTCAGAAACAGAAACTGTCGATTCAAATACGGCTAGTGAATCAATTAAAAGTACAGCGGTAAAAGATAAAAACCCCATTGAAGTTCGCTACCCTGAGTCTGATCAACAACAAGGCAATGCTAAAATTTCAGATAAAAAGGAAGCCGTTACTGAGGTGATAACTGAAGCGGTAACTCAAACGCCTGTGATAGAAGAAACGGTAGAAAAAGTAGCGTTTCAAGCAAAAGAAGTTCAACAAGATCTTCCACTAGGTGATGTAGAAGCTGAGGCTAAACCTGAAACAGTTGAAGCTAAACCTGAAACAGTTGAAGCTAAACCTGAAACAGTTGAAGCTAAAGCTGAAACAGTTGAAACTAAGCCTGAAGCGGTTGAAGCTAAACCTGAAACGGTTGAAGCTAAAGCTGAAACAGTTGAAACTAAGCCTGAAGCGGTTGAAGCTAAACCTGAAACAGTTGAAGCTAAGTCTGAAATCGTTGAAGCTAAGCC
>JAOPTQ010000049.1:0-18703 GCA_051531915.1 Colwellia sp.
TTAGTTCACCGATAATTGCTGGTTATTTTTATATAAAACATGACATGCCTTAATAAAATATTTAAACTACCGTTATTAAAATAGTTCATTTAAATACATTAAGGGCAAAAATGACCACTAAAATAACTAAAGCAGTGATCCCTGTAGCAGGATTAGGTACACGTATGTTACCGGCAACTAAAGCCATTCCTAAAGAAATGTTACCCATTGTTGATAAGCCCCTGATTCAATATATTGTTGATGAGTGTGTGGCAGCGGGAATTACCGAAATAGTACTAGTAACACATTCTTCTAAAAATGCCATTGAAAATCATTTTGATAAATCATTTGAGCTTGAAACAACCTTAGAGAAACGTGTTAAGCGTCAATTACTTGATGAAATTCAAGCTATTAGTCCTAAAAATGTGACTATTCTACATGTTCGTCAGGGCGAGGCTAAAGGGCTTGGCCATGCCGTATTAAAGGCTCGACCTATTATTGGCGAATCTCCTTTTGTGGTTGTATTGCCAGATGTGATTTTAGATGACGCTCGTGCTAATTTAAAAACAGAAAACTTGGCGGCGATGCTTACTCGGTATCAAGAAGTAGGAGGCTATAGCCAAATAATGGTTGAGCCTGTGCCTATTGAGCAAGTGAGTAGTTATGGTGTGGTTGATTGTGCAGGTTATAAATTAAAACCCGGTGAGTCTCAAGCGATGACTGCTATTGTGGAGAAACCTGCTGTAGATGAAGCGCCTTCTAATTTGGCGGTTGTGGGTCGTTATGTGTTATCGGAAAAAATATGGGATTTATTAAAGTTAACACCGCCCGGTGCTGGTGATGAAATTCAACTTACCGATGCTATTGCTATGTTGATGGAAAAAGAAACCGTTGAAGCGTTTCATATGACAGGTAAATCACATGATTGTGGTTCTAAACTTGGTTATATGAAAGCCAATGTTGAATACTGTTTGCGTCATGATGAATTGGCGGAAGATTTTAAAGTTTTTCTACAAGAGATAATTAAGAAAGATCTTTAATGATTTGAATTTTTTTACTGTCATGGTAGATAGTAGAGACAAAGTAGGGGAAGTAAAACAGAGGTAACCATCCTTGATTACACTTCCCTGTTTTATTCATCCTATTGTGGTCTCCTTGCCACATAACTTTATCCTTAAAGCTCCATTTCAAAGGCTCCTTGCCTCACGTCATACTGACAATATTAATAGTAGTTGATGTTTATCATAATACAAGTTTATTTTTATAATTATTCTAGAATAATTATAAAAAATATATGTAGCCAGTTTTCAGCTGAAGAAGTACTGCAATAAATAGCCGTTTGTTGGCAAAAAATATCCATGCGGTTAGGCAGGTTCAAGCCTGATAATGGCAAACGTTGAGCCTCGCTACGCTCCTGTTGACCTACAAAGTAATAAATTACCTCCTACAGTTTTTCCTGAGCCAAGTGTATAGGTGACGTCTTTTATTGTCTGGTGTTTTGTTGTTACGTAAGTAAGCGTTGACGTGTTGTAAAGGGCTAAAGAGTGGCAGGGAGGTGCTTATAATGGAAGTGCTTGGTCTACTTCTTTGATCACTGTTTGTTATGAACAAATAAAAGTCGCGACATCCCTGTGGCGTAATATATTACTTTTAGCATAACCAAAAAATTGGTTATTAATACAAGTTACGACCACCAAGTATTGGCAGAGGTTTCTTTTATTTCAATTGCTGCGGCAATTGGGTTTTCTTTTACTTTTTGAGAAAAAATAGTTTTAAAAAAATTAATCATTGTTAATTCCTAAAATACACTGGTAAAGGTATTAGATCGTTTTATTAAAGACGACGAGTACCGCGAGAAGTGCCAATCTCAATTGATTCTAGTTTTTGGTTGTTTAAGCGACGAGTACCGCGAGAAGTACCAATCTCAATTGATTCTAGTTTTTGGTTGTTTAAGCGACGAGTACCGCGAGAAGTACCAATTTCAATTGATTCTAGTTTTTGGTTGTTTAAACGACGAGTACCGCGAGAAGTGCCAGTCTCAATTGATTCTAGTTTTTGGTTGTTTAAACGACGAGTACCACGAGAAGTGCCAATTTCTTGAGTATTTAAAGTAGGAATCTCAACGACAACAGCAGGCGATGTAGACATAACCATAGAGAGGAGGATTGAACTTAGCATTTGTATTTCCTTAATTTTATTTAGTATGAGTTTTAATTTAAGCGCATGCTGTACTAAGCTAAAAATATGCCAAGTTTACTTGGTTTGCTGTAGGGCTTTGTTTATGAGGTTTTGTCGGTTTTTATAAGTATTAGGTGATGATTATTTGACAGTTTTTTTCGTTTAAATCATCTAGTTAATTATGGCGTCAAAATTTATTTATCGCCATTGTTAATGGAAGTGTTAATGTAAATAGGAATAAAAATACGGGGAGAAACTCAAGGGCAATTTATTGACTAAATGATGTCGATTTATTTGTTATTTGGTGGGCAAGTAAATACTGTTGAAACTTATTTGTTGCTAAAGGTTTACTGTATAAATATCCTTGTAACTGCTCACAGCGTAATCCTGAAAGAAAGCTTAACTGTAAATTGGTTTCGACACCCTCAGCAACCACTTGCATCCCTAAATTGTGGGCAATAGTAACGATGGTGGCGACCATGTTTCTACCTTGTTCAGAGGTTTCAATATCATCAATAAACGCCTTATCAATTTTTAAGGTGTTTAGCGGGAATTTCTTTAAATAAGCCAATGACGAATAGCCAGTACCAAAATCATCTAACGATAAGTGAACACCCATAGCGCGAATTTGCAGCATAGTATCTATGGCATCTTGAGGAGAGTCCATCACTGTACCTTCAGTAATTTCTAATTCAAGATATTTAGCCGGTAATCCGCTTTCAGCTAAAATACTGGCTATTAAGGCCACTAAATTAGCCTGAGTGAATTGTACCGCCGATAGGTTAACGGCAACTCGCCCTTCAAATAAACCGGCATCAACCCATTTTTTTGTGGCAAAACAGGCTTTTCTTAATACTATTTCACCAATATCGATTATTTGACCGGTATCTTCAGAAACAGGAATGAATACTACAGGGCTAATAATGCCTTTACTGGGGGTTTCAAAACGTACTAACGCTTCCATACCGGAAATTTTACCAGTTGAAATCTCTATTTTAGGTTGGTAATAAACTGAAAATAAATCATCCTTTAATCCATGGCGAATAAGGTTTTCTATTTGCAAACGTTTGACCGCTTGCTTATTCATTGAGTCACTGAAAAATTGATATTTATTACCACCAGAATCTTTAGCATGATACATAGCGGTATCAGCATTTTTTAACAGTTCATGTCCTGTAGCTCCATCTTCTGGGTATAAAACGATACCGATACTGCTATACAGTACTACTTCGTGCTTTCTAAGCTTATAGGGTAAAGCGATAGTGTGCAAAACCTTTTTGGCTAATGATGCGATGGTGTGAATGTCGTTTGTGTCTTCAATAATAATGCTAAATTCATCACCACCCAGCCTATAAACGGTATCTTTTTTACGTCCTAAGTTAAGCATACGCTGAGCCACTTGACACAATATGGCATCACCTATTTGGTGTCCCATAGAATCATTTATTTTTTTGAAGTTATCTAAATCAAAAACCAGTAGGGCATGGTTAATTTTCTTTTTAACAAGTCTTGCTTGGTTTGCTTGAAAAAATGAACGATTGGGCAAGCCCGTTAAAGTATCAGAACTGGCTAATTTTCGTAGTTCAGCTTCGGTTTCTTTACGTTTGGTTATATCAGAAAAAACACCAACAAAATGAGATATGCTGTTATTTTCATCACGAATAACGTCAATATTTAAATCAGTTAAATATTTGCTGCCATTACCCCGTTGGCTTTCAATTTCACCATGCCAACTCCCATTAGAAATAAGGTGTTTTTTAATGTTTTGGGTGAAATTACTTGGGTATTGAGTAAAACTAAATGAACAACCAATCATTTGTTGTTTAGGTTTACCTGTTATGCGTACAAATGCTTTGTTTACATCAACAGCAATAAACTGGCGATCATAAATAACAACGGCATCAGAAATGTTTTCTATACATTTTGCAAAAAGTTTTAAACGCTCTTCAGCCGTTTTAATTTGACTAATATCCTTTAACGTACCGGTCATTCGAAGCGGTTTGTTATCATCATCTCGTTCAACTATTTTTCCGCGATCTAAAATCCAAAGCCATTGATTGTTTTTATCTTGTACTCGATAGGTTACCTCGAAATGCTCGGTTTTTTCTTCAAAATGCTCTGTTAATGCTTGTCTAACACGAGGTAAATCATGTTGATGTACGTTGGTATTTTCAGCACCGACATTACGCGTACCATCTTGGGGGAACTCTAATATTTCCCAAATATTAGAACGAAATATTTTACCGGTTTTAATATTCCAGTCCCACATTTCATCGCCACTTCCCCATAAAGAAAGTTTTAAACGCTCTTCACTTTGTTTAACTTGTAAGTGATATAAACGTCGATGACGCAATTGTTGAAAAATTGTGGCAATAATAAGTAAACCTAATAGGCTATAGATTAAAATGGCTGTAGGCGAAAACCACCAAGGCGGCATAATATGAACATTAAGTTGACTGGTTTTATTGTTTTTTGGGTTATACAAGTCATAAGCTTGTACTTCAAAAATATAGTCACCAGAGCTTAAGTTAGTATAAGTTGCACTATGGTTATTGATATAGGCTTCAATCCAGTTTTCTTCTAGACCGGTTAAACGATATTTGTACCTTAATCGTGCCGGTAGTTTTGCATTAGGCGAGACAAATTCAAAACGAATAGGTGATTGTTGGTATTTAAATTTTACTTGCTCAAGTGCATTAAGTTGTTTCGCTATGGTATAAGTTTTTTTGTCATTAATTAAGTCAATACTATTTTTGGTTAACGGTATTTCGTTAGTAATAGTTATTTTTTTATTGGCAACATATAAATTGGTAAATAAGGGTTTGGCAATATTGTTCTTAATTTGTGAAAATTCATTAGGATCAAATTGGTAAAAACCATTAGGGCTGCCGAAAAACAGTTGAGAGTTAGAATATCGTAAAGCGGAAAAGGCTATAAACTCAGGAAATATAATTGAAAAGTCATTATCGAAATTCTGTATGTACTTCGTTTTGGGGGATATTTTACTTATGCCTGAGTTAGTAGATAACCAAGCGTTTTCTTTTTCATCAATTAAAATTGCAGAAATATAGTTGTTTTTTAAACCGTTACGTTCATTAAAAATATAATTTTTATTATTGTGTTTATTGATTAATACAACTCCTTGAGAATCTGTTCCTAACCAAAGCCAGTTTTTACTGAGGGCTACTTTTTTCACTGAAATGTGTGCCGGATAGTTTAGTTGCTGTTTGGTAAATATTTTATTGGCTACGTTAAATGTGAATATTTCATTGTTCGTTGTTACAAGCCATAAATTTTTATTTTTATCTGATTGAATAGTAGTGAATTGTTTGTTTTTTAAAGAGAAAGGTTTGAATTTTTGTTTTTTTGTGTCATAGCTAGTGAGTAAGCCATCTTGATTAATATACCAAATACTATCACTAATCATCAATGTTGCTTGGTTTATTGAATGTTGTGAGCTTTCAAACCATTTTTTATGCTCAATTAATGTCTTGCTTTTAGGAGTGAACTTAAACAATTTTGAGTTTTTTGTACGTAACCACAAATTATTATTATTACTCAGCACCTGCCAGACACTTATGTTTAAATTTAGAGGGAAATATTTAAGTGTGTTTTTTTTAGATAAACTATATAGCCCACTTTGTTCTGTTGAAAGCCAAATAGTTCCATCAGACGTTTTAGTAAAAGACTCTACTCGTTTGTTTTGATCAACTAGCCCATGCTTAAACTTAGCTGAAAGTGGCGAATACTTATTCAATCCTCCTCCATAGCTTGCTAACCATATATTGTCGTTAGTATCACGATAGATATCCATTAGCCAATTTTCAGATAGGGTAGTTCTGCTGTGTTGGGTATTGGTTTGATAATTTTCAATATTATTATCAAGTAAGTTGATACTGTTTAAACCTTTGCTAGTTGCTAACCATACATGGTTGCTGTCTAATTGCTCTATCGCTCTAATTTGATTGGATAATAACGCCTGATTGTTTTGCTTTGCGCTGCTTTGCGTTGCTTTTGCTGAAAAATGAGCAATAAAACGATAGTGATCATCAATAACAAATACCCCGTTGTCAGTACCTAACCAATAGTTTTTGTCAATGATTTTGATATCAAATAATGCCATAGCATCAATCGCTAAATTTAACTTGTTATTGCCTTGTAATGAACCCGCGTAAGACAAATTGTTATTTTTATTGTTATTTAATATATGTATGCCATTTTCATAACTGCCAAGCCAATAATTGTTATTGGCGTCTTGAAAAATTGTTTTTATTTCATTTAGTTTATCTTCATGTCCACGAAGGTGAATGCGCTTAAAGTTTACATGATTTGAGGGAGTTGAATCACTACCTTTATTACTACCCCTTTTATTGATAGGGAAGGTGTGAATACCTGTCGCCGTAGATACCCATAATAAGTTGTTATTATCTTGATAAATATCCCAAATAATATTGTCTTGTAACGATGTCTCGTCGGATGGAATATTAATGAAGTTGTCGAAATTATCTAATTCTCTGTTGTAACGACTTAAGCCGTTTTCTGTTCCTACCCATAATGTGTTATTTTGGTCGATAAATATTTTTCTAATAACATTGTCAGCGACAGAAAAAGGGTTGGTTGCCGTATGGCGGTAGGTTACAAAGTTACTGCCATCGTAGCGATTTATACCATCTTCAGTAGCAAACCATAAAAAACCTTGCTTATCTTGAGTAATACCAAAAACATTACTGCTTGATAAGCCATCTATTGTTGATAAATGACTAAATTTTATTGCCTCAGATGAAAGTAAATATTCGCTATTCTTTTCTTCAAGTGTAGCGGATAGAACAATAGGAACATTGATGAGTAAAATGGCAGTTATCAAGCGGATGACAACAGTAAACGTTTTGTTTAAGCAGGAGAAATGTCGGAATGAAAATAAAAATGTTAACCGACGTTGTAAAAAATACAAATGCACAACCTAACCTTAATTAAGGTGATTAAAAAATAAAGACAGTTTTTTATTATTGTTAATATTAGTATAAAATAATTAATAGCTCGTTCATTACAATGCATGAATGAGTTTAAGTCAATCTTCTTTATTTATCGTTTTTGTATCCTCAAGTGGTATAGGCATAGTCAAAGTAAAGATTGAAATTTGAAACAATAATAAATTCACTCTACGCTGTATCGGCAATATTAAAATTTTCTTGGGTTTTTTTTTGTGAACTCATTGAGTTCAGTGATTATTTTCCCTTTAAGTTGAAAAATATTTTGTTGATATAAATGTGCTGCTTTTGTTGTTGATGATTTCTCGTTTACTGAAATTTTCTGTTGAGTTAAAAGAATAATTCTATCGGGGTTGGCAATCGTCATTAAATTTTTGCTGATAAAATCTTTAACTTGAGAAAATTTAAGAGATTGTATGGCTGAAATTAATAATTGTTTATGAGTGAAAAATTCGTCTTTATTACATATAGAAGCCCAAAAACGCTGGCTTTTAATACGTAAACTGTGATCTCTTTCTTGCAACTGTCCTGATAAACCTTGTTTTAATTGCTGCCAATCTTCTGAATTAATGTTACTGATATTAGCGATACTGTCATTAATGAACTTATCTATCGCTATTGTTAAAGAAATTGCGTCGGTATGAGGTGATTGAATATAAAAAGCAATGCCAGGATAGTGGTTAATAGGCACATAACCCACCCCCACTAAATAGCCATATTGCTTTTCTGTTCTCATTTCTTGAAAAAACAAAGGGGATAGCAGGTGGCTAATAACCATTGTTAAGGCAACGGTTTGCTCTTTTTTATCGGCTAATGGCGTGTATACCACGGTTGCTTGATCATGATCTGCTAAATCAATAGGGTAAATTAATGTTTTTTTATTTTTAATATCTACTACGGGGCATTGCACAAAATTATCTTGATGGTAGCTCTTAACGAACGCTTTTTTTATAGTGTTTGCTATATTTTGCGCGTGCGTTAGTAACCAATTACCATGAATTAATACTTCAAGTGTAACTTGCTGAAATAATTGCGAGCAAAAATTTTGATATTGTTCATAACTAACGGTTGATAAAGCGAGTGCTAATTCATCACTGCTAGGGTTGTTGGGTTGCATCATTGAACTAAGGGTAGAGAATAACTGTGATATAGATTTGCTCTTATCGGTGTTGTTCCAATGTTTAATTAGTTGTTGCTTTAATAAAGTAAAATGTACTTTACTAACCCGATGATTTTTAAGGCTTGTTAATAATTTAGTTAACAGTAAGCTTTGATTTTCACTAATGCCAGATAATTGTAAGGTTACGCCACCTTGATGTGCATATAAGTGATAATGTATGCCGGCCAATTCGGCATCATAATGTTCTTCAACAACCGTGTCGGTATATAAATCGACAAATAATCTTGTCATTGCTATATTCTTGATATTAGCGATAGCGAAAGGAGAATCAATGTCAAGGTATAGATAACCCTTAGGTACTTTAAATGTCGTGTCTTGTTTGTACCATACCGCCAAGCCAGTAGACTTTTCAATTATTTCAGGCGTTGATTTTTTCTCTGCGTTATCATAAACGTGCTGACTACCGGTTATATATATGTTTTCTGCGGGCAAATATAGCAGTGAGTTTAATTTTTCATTTAATTGCTTATTAGTCGCTAGGTTTTGCCAATGTTGTAATTTTTCTTTTGATATTGTGCTAACTTGATAGGGAACTTGATACCAGAAACTTGTTTGCTCAAACGTATTGTTTTGGCTGACATGGATAACTCTCATGTTATCGGCCGTTAAATAATTTAACAAGTGGCTAATAATTTTTTCTGACAACCCCTTCATTATATAATCACCAAAAATATAATCTTCTGGTGGATAATGTTGCATATTTAACACTAATTGACTTACATTATCGATAGACGATATTTTTTCATGATAATTAAATGAAAGATCAGCAATCGCTTTTTTTTCTTGATAATAGTGTTTTGGCAGCGAAGATGACTTTAATAAGCCAATATAAGAAAAAATAACGTCAATAATGTCATTAATGTGTTTTTCGCCAAGGTCGGTAAGTGAAATACTAATATTGAAATCTTTAAAATTTGAACCATTTACACCCGATCCTGCGGTTAACCCCATCGCCCATTGTTGTTTTTTCAATATTGAAAGAATGCTACCGGTACCTTCATGACCCAGTAAATAAGCTAAAATAGATTCTGGTTTTTCTTGATAATATTTATCAATGCTTTCCATCGCAAAGCTAATAATTAACTGATGGTCATTTTTTACCGGGCAAACATCTATTTTAATTCCTTGATTTTCAGGCAAGTATAAAGGTTTCGTTATAGGCGTTAACGCTTTATTTGCGGGCTTTATCGCGCTAAACATTTGTTGTGCTAATGACGTTAACTCTGTCAAGCTTTGTGGACCTTCTAGTGCCAAGGTCATATATTCGGCACGATAGTATTCTGCAAAGAACCCCTGGACGTCATCGCGTATTTTTTGAGAGCCTCTGTCAGCTAAAGTATCAATATTGCCCACTGAAAACTGAGAAAATGGGTGAGCTTGGTTAATTGTTTCTTTGTGGACATCATATAAACGTCGAATATCGTCTTTAAGTTTTAACTTAAATTCAGCATCAATATTTTGACGTTCTTTAGTGATAAATTCGTTTGATAAGAGCGGTTCAATGAAAAATTGGCTAAAACGATCCAGTGCCGCTTGAAAATATTGATGGTGAATATCAAAGAAAAAACAGGTGTGTTCAGTTGCTGTCCATGCATTGTTACAACCACCATACTGACTAATGAATTTTTGGTATTCACTACCATCAGGGTATTTTTTGGTGCCTAAAAATAGCATGTGCTCTAAAAAGTGAGCCAAGCCTTGTCTGTCTTTGGGGTCGTTAAAATGCCCTGCATTTACCGCTAATGCAGCCGCTGACTTACGGGTTTCGGCGTTATGAACAAGCAAAACGCGTAAACCATTCGGTAAAGTAATTGTTTTATATTGCTTATAATCATTTGGACTTTGCTTCAATGCCTAGGCTCCCAGAACTTTTTAAGGTGGTCAAACACTTTAGACATCAACAGCGAAGCGTTTTTTATTATATTTATACCGTTTTTTTATTATATACCCAAATTATCAAAAGGGCATTACTCAGCATCTTGAATGATAATAGGTTTTTAATTCCTTAAAGGAATAACTTGAGACCAATTTATTCTTAACAGTTGTTATTAAATAGTGTTTTTTTACATTATTATACGAGTATACCTTTAGAATATACCAAAAAAAATTATTCAAAACATCCGCGTAGTTAGAATTGCGGGAGATTTTATGAAACTTTATATAATGCGTCATGGTGAAGCTAAGAACGAACCATGTTTTACTCAAAGTGGTGATGCACAGAGAGAATTAACTAAGCAAGGCAGGTTTGAAGCGATGTTAATGGGCAAATGTTTAGCCGGTAATGTAAGCCACTTAACCAATATTTATGTTAGCCCGTATATCAGAGCGCAACAAACGTGTACGAGTTTTTTGACTGATTTTTTAATGGCTTCAAAAATATCAACAGAAACGAACTCACCTAAACAACTTGAGCCAATTACGTTAGACTTTATAACGCCCTCAGGCGATGCCGATAAAGTGCATGATTTTATTGATGGATTACTGGTTGAAAATGCCAAAGTTGAGCAAAATAATACTCCGAAAAGTCAGTCTACTAATGATATTCCTGAAATTTCTGATATAAAAGAACCGGCTTTTTTAATTATTTCTCATATGCCTTTGGTGAGTTTCTTAGTTGCAGCGCTAACCAAAGGACAAAGTATGCCTATTTTTTCTACTGCAGCCATTGTGGAAATTGATTATGACATGAATAAAATGCAAGGCACTTTAGTGAAAATGATGTCACCGCTCGACTTGTTTTAACTTATTTTAACTCAGCTCATTTAGTCTTTGGCAAATTTATCTTTTAATTCAATTAACGCCAATATTGCGCCGTTGCCGCCCCATTCTAAAGGCGCTTGATGAAAAGCCATTACGTCAGGGTGCTGTACTAACCAATGAGGTACTTTATTTTTTAAAATATAGCCGCCAATGCCATGAACAATGCAAATGCATTGAGCATGTTCTTTTTGGCAGGCATAAAGTAAAGCGGCTATTTCTTGTTTTGCTTGATTTTGATCTAAACCATGTAGGTCAAGAATCAGATCTGGCGTATAATAACCTCGGCGTAGGTTTTTAACTTCAAAACTGTCAACATCTTCTCGCACATATTTCGTTGGCCCACTTTTTGTTAAATTGGGCTCGAATTCATCAGAAAAATGAAATTGTGCAAAGGCTTTAGTTGTTTTTTTAGTGTCTAAGAATGATTTAGGCTTGCTGGTTTTTTTTACTGGGTGTATCGTGTCCAGCACTAACGGCTTGACCTTGCCAATAGCCTCTTTAAATAGCTGTATATCTGCAGGTGATAGGTGCTTGTTTTTTGCATTTTTTGCTTTCATGGCGGCAGTGTAAAGCATCTCATTATATTTTCAAACAATACGGCAAATAGTTTATAAATAATGACGAATAAAAGTATAGGAAAAATAGTGGACAACAATAAAGAACTGGCACTAGTGACGGAACAATTACATACCGTAGCTGATTATTGTCGCTACGGCGCTACTTTATTTAATCAAGCTGAGCTTTTTTATGGCCATGGTAATGATAACGCTTTTAGTGAAGCGTTAACCTTGGTGATGTTTGTTATAGCATTACCTGAGGAAGCGAGTGAGCAAGTGTTGTCTTGCCGTTTAATCGCGCAAGAAAAACACGAAATTTTAGCATTATTTAATCGCCGTATTACCGAACAAATTCCCGTTGCCTATCTTACCAATGTCGCCTACTTTGCCGGTTTGCCTTTTTATGTTGATGAACGAGTTTTAGTGCCTAGATCGCCCATTGCAGAATTAATAGAACAGCAATTTTCTCCCTTTGTTTCGGCCAAGAAATCGCCACAACGTATTCTTGATTTATGTACGGGAAGTGCTTGTATTGCTATTGCCTGTGCTTGCTATTTTCCTGATGCCGAAGTTGATGCGCTTGATTTATCTGTTGACGCATTAAATGTTGCACAAATTAATATTGAAAATCACGGTTTAAGTGAACAAGTTATTCCAATTCAATCTGATGTTTTTTCTGGGGTTGAAAGGGTAAAGTATGATTTAATTGTGACGAATCCGCCGTATGTTGATCAACAAGATATTGACTGTTTACCGGTTGAATATACTCATGAGCCTGAAATGGGCTTGGGCTGTGGTGATGACGGTCTTAATATTGTGCGTGTTATACTTGCGCAAAGTGCTAGCCATCTTAATGATGATGGTTTATTGATTTGTGAAGTGGGTAATTCTCAAGTACATGTAGAGGCTCTTTATCCGTTGGTTCCTTTTACTTGGCTTACGTTTGAGCGCGGTGGTCATGGTGTGTTTTTATTAACTAAGGCTCAATTAGTTGAGTTTGCAACTTGTTTTGACGCAGCATTGCTTAGTTAATAATTACTTCGTTAATAGTTAAGTACTCAGACAGGTATTAAAACAGTCAAATAGTAAAGCAGTCAAATATTAAAACAATCAAATATGAATAAGGCGTTGGAGTCAAAATGTCAGGTAATACTTTCGGAAAATTATTTACAGTTACATCATTTGGTGAAAGCCACGGATTAGGATTAGGCGCTATTATTGATGGTTGCCCTCCGGGGATTGAATTATGTGAAGCAGACTTGCAACATGATCTTGATCGTCGTCGTCCTGGTACTTCTCGTTATACTACTGCCCGTAATGAAGCCGATCAAGTGAAAATTATGTCGGGAGTTTTTGAAGGGAAAACGACCGGAACACCCATTGGTTTGTTAATTGAAAATACCGATCAACGGTCAAAAGATTACGGTAATATTGCGCAAAGCTTTCGCCCAGGGCATGCTGATTATACTTATTGGCAAAAATATGGTTTACGAGATTATCGTGGTGGAGGGCGCTCTTCTGCTCGTGAAACCGCAATGCGTGTTGCTGCGGGCGCTGTAGCCAAAAAATATTTAGCACAAAAATTTGGTATTAATATTCAAGGTTGTGTTACTCAAATTGGTGATATTAAAGCACAAAATATGGCGTTATCAACATTAGATTGGACGCAAGAAGACTGGGAAAAAGTTGAAAACAAAGACAATCCATTTTTCTTTGCTGATAGTAGCCAACTCACGCAATTAGATGAATTATTGCGAGGCATTATTCGTCAAAAAGATTCTATTGGCGCTAAAGTTACTGTGGTAGCTAGCCATGTTCCTGTGGGTTTAGGTGAGCCTATTTTTGATCGTTTAGATGCTGAAATAGCGCATGGCTTAATGGGAATTAATGCCGTTAAAGGTGTTGAAATTGGTGATGGCTTTGGCGTTGTTAATCAAAAGGGCTCAGAGCACCGTGACGAATTAACACCACAGGGTTTCGCTAGTAATCATTCGGGTGGTATTTTAGGCGGAATTTCTTCAGGCCAAGCTATTATTGCTCATTTAGCTTTAAAACCAACTTCAAGCATTGGCGTTAGCGGTAAAACTGTTGATTTAGCGGGTGAGGCTACTGACATTATCACCAAGGGGCGTCATGATCCTTGCGTGGGTATTCGCGCAGTACCTATTGCCGAAGCGATGATGGCATTAACGTTAGTGGATCATTTTCTTCGACACCGTGGTCAAAATGCTGATGTTGACTGTATAACGCCAGATATCACCAATTGATAATTGTAAAAACATAATATGATTTTTTGCACTGGTTAGGATTTAATTTTTGTCACTCTTTACACGGCTATCTTCAAGTTACTTTTGGTATTTTAGTATTCTTGGTTTAGTCGTGCCATTTTTAGCGGTATTTTTAGATGATAAAGGATTTACCTCGTTAGACATTGGAAAAACGCTGGCCATCGTCACCGCAAGTAAAATTGTTGGACCAACACTTTGGGCGCTGCTTGCGGATAAAAGTGGTAAGCAATTATCCATTATTCAACTTGGGGCTTTTCTTGCCTGTGCTTCATTTTCTTTGTTGTTTTGGCTTAATGACTTTTGGCCTATTACCTTTTGTTTGGCGGTATTTAGTTTATTCTGGACAGCAATATTACCTCAGCTTGAAGTGATGACGTTAAACTCTATTCGTCGTAGTGCTAAAATTTATGCGCGTATTCGTTTGTGGGGCAGTATTGGTTTTATTGTTTTGGCTGTTTTAGCCGGTGATTTTCTAGAGCGTTATACACCTAAAGCCTTTACTTATTTAGGTTTACTGGTATTACTGGGTTTATATGGCTCAACGTTATTACTTAAACAGCCAAAAGTTCGCTCCTCGTTTATTGTCAATAATTCTAGCATTGTCAATAAAGTAAAAGATCGGGCTTTTATTATTTTCTTTTTAGCAGGATTGATGTTGCAAGTGAGTTTTGGTCCTTACTATGCATTTTTTACCCTGTTTTTACGTGATTTGGCTTATCCCGGTTTTGCTGTGGGTTTATTACTGGGGATAGCCGTTGTCGCTGAAATAGTTGTTTTTATTGTTGCGGGGCAAATTTTTAGAGCGTTTTCTCTTAAATCGTTGATAATTTTCAGTATGTTGATTACTGCTTTTCGCTGGTTTTTAATTGCTTATTTTGGTGAACATATAATGCTATTAATTGTAAGTCAGTTAATACATGCTGCCAGTTTTGGTCTTTATCATAGTGCTTCGGTACAATTTATTAGTCAGCATTTTGATAGTAACCAACAAAGTCGTGGTCAAGCGCTGTATATTGGTGGTGTTTACGGTGTGGGTGGCGCTATAGGCGCTTATATTGCCGGTGTATTATGGTTGGATGGCGCTGGCGCAGAAAGCGCTTTTAATTTTTCAATATTTTTCGCTTTGCTTGGCGCGGCATTTATGTTTTTTTCGCCAGCAAAAAAAACAGGCGGTTGACATTTTTTTTATCCACCTTTATAAAATAATATATCTATGTAGGTCATTCGGGTTTTATTGTAGGTCGGTATTTATGCCGTCGATTTGACGCCGACCTACAGGTTATTTTATTTCTTCACCCATTGCTTGTTTATCTGCATGATATGACGATCTTACAAGCGGCCCACAAGCGGCATGTTCAAAACCCATTTTAACCGCTTCTTGCTGAAACATTGCAAAATCATCAGGGTGTACATAACGTTCTACGGGGAGGTGATCTTTGCTCGGTTGTAAGTATTGCCCAATAGTGAGCATGGTTACACCATGGCTTCGTAGGTCTTGCATAACTTGCAAAATTTCTTCATTAGTTTCACCTAATCCGACCATTAAACCTGATTTAGTGGTTACCGAGGGGTTGGCTTGACCAAATTTTTTCAATAAGTCTAATGACCATTGGTAGTTAGCACCAGGGCGCGCTTTGGTATATAAACGCGGCGCTGTTTCTATATTGTGATTAAAAACATGGGGAGGGTGTTGATTTAATATTTCTAATGCTCTGTCCATTCTGCCACGAAAATCAGGTACTAAAATTTCTACTTTAGTCTTCGGTGCTTGTTGGCTTATTTCTTTAACACAATCGGCGAATTGTTGTGCGCCGCCGTCACGTAAATCATCTCGGTCTACTGAGGTGATCACTACATATTTTAATGCCATGTCTTTTAAGCTTGAGGCGAGCTTTTTCGGCTCTTCGGGGTTAACAGCTAATGGACGACCATGACCAACATCACAAAAAGGGCAGCGACGAGTACAAATATCACCTAAAATCATAAAGGTTGCGGTGCCATGATTAAAGCATTCGGCTAAATTAGGGCATGAGGCTTCTTCACAAACCGAGTGTAAATTATGTTTGCGTAAGTTTGATTTTATATTGTCAATACGTTCATTAGTACGCGGTAATTTTATGCGTAACCAACTTGGCTTGCGCAACATTGTTTCTTTCGTTGAGCTGATAACTTTAATTGGAATATGCGCTAATTTGTCGGCATCACGTAATTTTGTGCCAGGAGCCATTTTCATGGGTTTTGTTTTTGAGTTTTGCTCAGGTGATTGATTGCTCATAACTAGTTGATAATTCCGCTTGGTAAACCTGCCTGATAGCTAACCTTTGTTGCTTCAAGTAAAGGGAGTAAATGTTTAACTAATGCATCGCTTGCACTAGTGGTATCTTGTGGACCGTTTATGTCACATGTTTGTATCATTTCTAAACCAGCGTATCCACAAGGATTAATGCGTAAAAAGGGTGATAAATCCATATTAACGTTTAAGGCTAAACCATGAAAAGAACAGCCTTTTCTAACGCGTAAACCTAAAGAGGCAATTTTTTTGTCATCAACATATACGCCCGGTGCATCCGGTTTAGGATAGGCGGTAATATTAAAATCGTTGAGTGCGGCAACAATACCGTTTTCTAATAAAGTCACCAGTTGTCTAACGCCCATTTTTCTACGGCGTAAGTTAATCATAAAATAAATAACTTGTTGACCCGGGCCGTGATAAGTTACTTGACCACCTCGGTCTACTTTGACAACGTCAATGTCGCCCGGCATTAATAAATGTTCAGCTTTACCTGCTTGCCCTTGGGTAAATACTGGGGGGTGCTCAACTAGCCATAATTCATCGGTAACTGTTTCATCACGGTTGTCGGTAAAATTTTTCATAGCTTGCCACACTTTGGTGTAATCCATACAGGCAAGTTGTCGAATTATTAATGTGTTTTCCATTCGAAAACCCTACTAAATTTGATGACGATGAGTAACGCTTCAATAAAATGAAGTGTATTTTATAGTACGTAGCGTACTTGCTCAATTGCCGTTAAGGTTTTATAAATTTTCTCAATATGCGCTTTGCTCGTTACGGTAACGGCAATAGAAACTGAATGATAAGTGCCTTTAGAACTAGGCTTTATTTTAGGAGAATAGTCGCCGGGTGTGTGTTTTTGTAATTCAGCAATAATTAAATCAGGTAATTCATCACAGGCGATCCCCATGACTTTAAAATTTAAAACTGTGGGGAATTCTAATAATTCATCGAAATGGGTTTTCATGGGTTCTACTTTTACGAAAGAGTGCTATGTCGCTATTTTATCATTAATATTACTTAGTCGTTATTGTTATTTTTGTTCGATATAAAAGTGCCGCTGATACACCCATGAACACAGGTATATGAGCGACATTATAAAATTAAGACATTTTATTCAAAGAGTGAGTAATGTTAATTAGCAAATTGTAATTTGACATAGTCAACTAAGCGGCTAAACATGCTGCCTTCATTAACTTCTTGTAAAGTGACTAAAGGATATTGGGCAATATCTTCGCCATCAAGTTGTAAGAATAAATTCCCAACAACCGTGCCTTTTGCTAAAGGTGCGGTTAACTGTTGGTTTAATTCAAAGGTTGCTTTAATATTTTTACGCTGCCCGCGTGGGATTGTGATCAAAGTATCTAATAAAATCCCTAAATCTACCTGTTCTCTGTCGCCCATCCATATTCGGTTAGCAACAAATTTTTCACCGGCTTTATAAGGTGTGTATGTTTCAAAGAAGCGGAAGCCGTAGTTAAGTAATTTTTTGCTTTCTACTTTGCGGGCACGCTCGCTGTCTGTACCCATAACAACCGTAATTAAGCGCATATTTCCTTTGGTTGCTGAGGTAACTAGGCTGTATCCTGCGTTGCTCGTATGACCAGTTTTCATGCCATCAACATTTAAGCTTTTATCCCACAATAAGGTGTTGCGGTTGCGTTGCTTAATTTTGTTATAGGTAAAGGCTTTTTGTTTGTATATGGCGTATTCTTTTGGCACTTCGCGAATAATAGCAGAAGCTAATGTGGCCATGTCGCGTGGCGTTGTCATATGTGATGAACTGTCTAAGCCATGACTATTTTCAAAGTAACTGCTCGACATGCCCAGTTGCTCGGCATGGGCATTCATTAAATCGGCAAAAGCACTTTCGCTACCGGCGATGTGCTCTGCCATCGCAACACAAGCATCATTGCCCGAAGCCACAATAATACCTTGGTTCAATAAACTAACAGAAACCTCAGTACCTACTTCAATAAACATTTTTGATGAATCTGGAAAGTTTTTCGCCCAAGCATTTTCGCTGATCATAACTTGATCATCATTACTGATATTGCCCGTTTCAAGTTCTTTACCAATGATATAACTCGTCATCATTTTTGTTAAACTTGCCGGCGCTAATTGCGCGTCAGCATTACCTTCGGCAATTACTTTTCCGGTGGAATAATCAATTAATATAAATCCCTTAGCGTTAATTTGTGGCGCATCAGGAATAATAGCAATGGCTTGAACGGCTCCGCAAAGAGATAAAAAGGAACCCAATACGGTAGCTGCGCATGTATTAATGATTTTTTGTCGTGTGTTTTTTGCTTTGATCGGCATGACTTCAACTTTTAGTGTTTTAATTGAAAAATTAAATTGATACTTATACCAATTTGATTAAATTTCTTCCCAACTCAGAGCTATGCTCAATGTTCAGTAACAAGGCGAATTTGTTTAGGTCTAGTCATTCTAAATCAAATAAATTCAACGACGTTAGT
>JAOPTQ010000050.1:0-54474 GCA_051531915.1 Colwellia sp.
TATTTCACCTAAAACTGCTGGTACTACTTTTATACTCACCAGTGAATTTATTTAGTTGGGCAATGGATAAATCAATAGTTTTAAAATTAGGAAGCTTTACTAACTTTCCTTTACTAGCCGTCATCATTGCGTCAATAATCAGATCATTTTTATATTCAAGGCCATTACTTAATACGACAGCACTGATTTTAGTTGAAGGTTGATATATCATTTTTGAACGAAATTGGTCTATTGCACCATCGTGACCATATGTATCATTTTCCCCAAGTTTACTTTTAAAAATGGATCTACCAAAACCATTTTTTATCTCAAGCATGCTAGCTAAAGACGTTTTATTTAACAATTCACCTGAAAACAAACCAAATATGAAACGATTAATATCACCCGTAGTAGAAACTATGGCACCAGCCCCATGAGGTATTGACATATCTGACTCTTCAGATTTTTTCCACTTATCTCCATTCCAAGAATAAGAACTAACTTCATTATTTTTGTGTGAAATTATGCCACCATAATAAGTATTTTTAAGGTCTAGTTTAGCGGTGATCCGTGAAGACAAATTTTCTTGATAAGAATTTTCTGTCAATTTCTCAATGATATGGCTGAGCAAATAAAAATTACTATTGCTATAAGCTCCTTTTTGTCCAGGTTTGAAAGCAGAATCATAGCTTTCAATCATACTAATAATCGTTTTTGAGGATTGGGGCGAAAGATAGAGTTTTATAAATGCAGGGTCATCGGTAAAACTCTTAATGCCACTGTGGTGACTAAGCATCTGACTAATGGTTATTATTTTCGCATTAGCAACTTTCGGATAAAAAGTGGCTAGTTTAGTTTCAAGCTTAAGTTTTCCTTCCTCAATCAACTGCATAATCATGACACCAGTGAATACTTTAGTAATTGAGCCAATACGATATTTCAATGTTTTATCTATTGGAGTAATTATTTCTCCATCAAGAACAGAGGCATGTTGGTAGAGTAGTTCGCCTGCTTGGTAAAAACCTACACTACCAATAAATTTATTATGGCTCTCTAATTGGGAAAAATATGCATTAAGCCTTTCTGTCGTAGCATTATTTGGGGAAAGGAGAGGACTAGATTCTACTGCTTGAGCAGATGCATAAATTGAACTTAACCCTAATACATTTATCAATACTGCGACCGTGAGCATTTTAAATATTTTCATTCGTAAAGCTTCCTTTTTTATTTACTATTATTTCATCATCATTTTATTTTAAAATATAGAATAATTATTTAAATAATGACGAGAATTCTCGTACTTATCAACCATATTAATCGTATTTTTTTAAGCACTTTAACTGCATTTCTTAAACATGATAAATATTATTAAAAAATCTAGTTAACCTATTAGGTTATCTCTAAATAGGTTATGTTTTGATCTGTTTCAATAGGGGGAGCTTTAATTTATCACGAACAATCTCACTAATACTCAGTTCATGAGCAGTAGCATAAGCTTTCTAATACTCACACTCTCTGACACCTAAATAAAAACTAAGCCGTACCTTCTTCTGTATAGCTGAAACTTTGGTCTGCCGTCAATGGGAATGTTCAAGCTATTTAAGCGTCTGTAGTTGCATTGTTTCTCTCTATGAAGTTATCAATGGCAATAATGTTATTTGTCACACAGTCAAAACTTAAATAGATAGCAATTGTAAACACCACTATAAAGGCACTCCTATTTGACGAATAGTTAAAAACCCAGAATTTATGTGTTACAAAAATCCTATATTTGCCTTATGATATCTTTTAAGACGTAAAAATATAAAACGGAGTCAAATTGGAAGCTCAAATTTGGGATATTTTAACTAAAGTAAGTATTGGTTTACCAATACTTACTTTAGTTTTTTCAGGGGTATTAATCTACTGGAAACAACATAAAAAAATTAAGGACTTAAAAGTTGAGGTTTCTGATCTTCTTAATAAAGAAGTGAAAAAAAATGGAAATTTACTTTTTGAATCTGTTCTTCCTAATGTGGAAGCGGTAAAAGGAAAAATAATTGAGATTATTAACCTTAATAGTGAAAATAATAGTCAACTAAGAATCGATAACTTTGGTTTAGATCTCGAAACTGTCAGCTCAATGTTTAAATACACTTTGCAAGATCAATCTAAAAGTCGGGATATTGTTTATCGAGGGCTTATTATTGATCCTGAGTCTTCTGTAATTAAATCAAGTTGCGGTGGCGGGAGTAATCTCTGTCAAGAAACTGCTCAGGCAGCAATTCAGACTTTAAATAAAATTAATGAAGCGACTGAATATTCTTTGTCTATTGACCTAAATAGTTATGATGCTCTTCCTGTTATGCATGGCTTTCTAATTGATGATGAACATTTAATTATGGGATTTACTCATTTTTCAAACGGTGGCTTAGTGGGGGGGTCATCCCCATATATTTATGTGAAAAGAGATCGCTCATCACCTTTTAAAGAAAGTTTGTTTGTTACCTATAAATCTTGGTTTGACTATTGGTTAAAACATGGCACAAAAAAAGTTCCGCAGTCTAATGTCGAGCAGTTAAATGCAAAAGAGAAAGTAAGTGCTTAAATTTATTGGTCACCGTTTTTTTGCCGATAAACACTTGGAAAATAGTCCTTCAGGGATCAATTTTTCTATAGATAATAAAGTGTGGGCTGTTGAAACAGATATACAATTAACTAAAGATAAAGTGCCAATATTAATGCATGATAAAACGCTGAATAGAACGACAAACTTTTCAGGTTTCGTTAAGGATTTTACAATTGATCAATTGAATGCCAAATGCAGACTATTAAATGGTGAGAGTATTCCTACTTTATCTTTTCTGTTAGAGAAGCTTAAAGGTAAAGGGATAAAGCTGTATTTGGAAATTATCTCTCTTGATACTATTGATGTTTTGCCCAGTTACTTAGATGAATTCACAGATTCTGTAGATATTGTTGTCTCTTCCTTTCATCATGAACTATTATTAAAAGTTAAAGAACATAATGCTAATCAAAGGACTATGGCGTTATTTGAATGTAATCCTATCAACCCTGTAGCGTTGGTGAAAAGTGCAAAAGTTGATGAGGTAGGGCTTGGTTTTGACTCGGTCACTAAAAAATTAGTCTCTACTTTAAAAAATGAAAAATTAGCGGTGTATGCATGGACAGTTAATGCTAGTGAAGAAATTACACGGGCTAGTAAACTTGGGCTAGATGGTGTTTTTACCGATAAATTGCAATATATATGAGAAAACAATTATGCCTAAAGAAGTTACGCATTGGATGGTGGCAAACGAAATATATAAAAACTTGCCAAACAACTCACCCTTTAAAAATTATATAAATAAGCACCAAGATGTTTTTTTATTGGGGGCTGTTCTTCATGACGCACTATATTATTATACGGGTGATAAACCGCATATAAAAACACTACCAGACAAAATGCACTGCAGTAATAAAGAAGATAGTTACGAGATTATAAATTCAATACTATCATATGATAAAAACTTATCTCAAGATCAAATTGACATTCAAATGGCTTTTATTGCCGGAATTCTTAGCCATATTCATGTTGACTCAGCTTTTCATCCCTTTATTTACTATTATACTGGTAATTATTATCATCCGAACCCTGTTGATAGACAAGTTGCCATGAAGCAACATAGATCCTTTGAATCCTTATTAGATCTATATTTAGCCGGAGAGCAAACCGCTTGCAAAGCATTTGATTTGGGTGAAATTTCCAGTTCAGCGTTAACAAAATTAACTAAGGTCTTTGCTTCTCCAATTAAAATAGATAACTTTGCTATGGAAGTAGATATAAAAGATATTACTAACTGTTTTAAAAATTATACTTTGGCTAGAAAAATATACAGTAGCAAAATATTGAGCAATTTTTTATCCATTGTTAAGCGTTTTTTACCGAGTAATTTAAAAATTGTACTAGGTTTATCTTATTTTAATATTGATTTAATCAACCCCATTAATTTTGGAGAAAAATTTTCATACGTCCATCCGGTAAGCGGTGATGAAAAATTTACAAGTATTCAACAATTAAAAGCATTATCGATTGAAAAGTGTATTGATACTTTAGCGTCTATTAGTAAAGAGGTAACTATTCATTCTGGTTGCTCATTAGAAACGGGTTTAGCAAATTCAAGCGTTGTTGATATGAAATATTTTTATAAACATAGATCTTCTTAATTGAAGGTATTGAGTTAAGTATGTCAGATAGACCACATTCTTTCATATCCTCTGAACACTTCTTAGAAAATGGAGGAGTTGAGCAAATAGATTGCTTTTGGAATACAGGGCAGTTTTCCTCTTTTACTTCTAAAGATAATTTAAAAATTAATTATGCTCGATTTATCAATGACAAAAGTAAACCATGTATATTAATTTCTCCGGGGAGAGTTGAAAGCTACATTAAATATAAAGAATTAGTTTTTTGTCTGATGAAGAATGGCTACAATATATTAATACTGGATCATCGAGGACAGGGGTTTTCAGAAAGAATACTGCTTGATTCGCATAAAGGTCATGTTGACAAATTTAATGACTATGTTGCCGATTTAGAATATTTTGCTACTGTAATATTACCCAAATATAGTACAGGAAAAAGATTTTTACTTGCTCACTCTATGGGAGCAGCCATTTCTATTTTAATGCTAATTAAAAAGAGTAATACATTTACGTCTGCTATTTTATTAGCGCCTATGGTTGGCATTAAGACCGGACTAATGCCCGTTTGGTTAGCTATAGGGATTTCCAAACTATCTAAAACATTTGAGTGCTTTGCTAGTGTTTCATCAAAATTCGCTTTTGGACAAAAAAGATATCTCTCTAAACGTTTTGAAGTTAATAAATTATCACAAAGTCGCATTCGATATAAAACCTTTAGAGATATATACGATAAATATCCAGAAGTTCAAATAGGCGGCATAACATTTAATTGGTTTTATCAAGCAAGCTGCGCAATAAAACGAATACTACAACAATCCCATCGGGTTTCCATTCCAGTTTTGGTTATTCAGGCAGGTGCTGATCGAATTGTTAATAACTCAAATCAAGTAAAGCTTTGTAAAAAATTAAATCAAGGCAATTCTCTTTCACCAAGCACCCCTTATAGAATAGATGGCGCATTTCACGAGTTACTTATGGAATCTGATTTATATAGGGATAAAGCAATAATCAAAATATTAAATTGGTTTGATTAAAAATGGTGGACGATACTGGGCTTGAACCAGTGATTCGGCGCGGGTTGTAAAGAGTAGAAGGTGCTATTTTTACAGTGTTTTTTTATATATTTCTACAAAAATATATTGTTCTAATTATTCAAGCCATATTTCTTTATTTTCCGGTAAAGGGTAGCAATACCTATATCTAACTCTTCTGCAACTAATTTACGGCTACTTAATCTGGAAATAGCATCCTCAATGCGTAATTTTTCGATATACTCTAGACTCATTCCTACACCTTCCTTTGTTACGTTTAATATACTTTTGTTCATGTTTGTTTGAAAGTTAGGAGGTAACAGATCGGTGTCAATCTCCTCGCCATCAGGAAGAATATTAATAAGGTATTCGACTAAGTTACTAAGCTCGCGTACATTACCCGGCCAAGGGTAGTGGGTTAGACAATCCATTGCTTGTTGAGAAATTCCTGGGTAAGTTGCTCCTAGTTTTTGGGTGTGAATATCGAGAAAATAATGGATCAGCAATTGCACGTCACCTTCACGTTCTTTTAGCGGAGGGAGTTGCAAGGGGACAACATTAAGTCGGTAGTAGAGATCTTCTCTAAATTCATTGTTGGCAATTAAGTCTGCAAAATTATGGTTGGTTGCAGAAATAATGCGAATATCAACAGGTAACGGCTTGTTAGAGCCTACAGGGGTGATTTCTCGTGTTTCGAGAACTCGGAGTAACTTTGCCTGAAGTTGCATAGACATGTCACCTATTTCATCAAGAAAAAGTGTGCCGGTATTGGCAGCTTGAATCAGTCCAATTCTGCCTTTGCTGGAAGCTCCGGTAAAAGCGCCTTTGATATAACCAAAAAGTTCGCTTTCTAGTAATTGATTCGGGATCGCCGCACAGTTTATCGCTATAAAGGGGTTTTTTGCTCGTTGACTGAGTTTGTGTATTGCATTGGCAATAACCTCTTTACCGGTGCCACTTTCTCCGTTAATTAGTACGCTTGATGGGCTTGGCGCAATTTTGCTTATTAGAGATTTTATCTGCAGCATCTTTTTGCTTTCACCAATAGTGTCAGCTAATACCGCATTAGACTCAGAGGTGATAATGGCGCTGTGTGGCTGATGAAAAGACATTAAAAAGAGTTTATGGGAGTCAAAGTTGCTGAATCGGCCAACCAATAACTCTTCTCTTTTCCCTAATGAAATTATATGTTGTTGCTGGTTATCTATGTTGTTTTTACAGTGTGATAATGTTCTGATATTTATTTGTATTTTCTGTAAATCTTTTTTGGTCAGGTTTAAATTGTTGAGTGCTGGCTGATTGCCGTACTTGACGTAGTCATGTTCATCAAGCACTAGCACGCCTTGATCCATATTGTCGATAAGATTAATAAAGACTTCTTGTAAGCCATAGGGTTGAGGTTTTTTATCTACTAGTCGAGAGATAACTAACTGCGCTATATGCTTAATATAATCTGAAAAAATTGCAGCATTGTCTTTTATTATCTGTTGAGATTGTTCGCTAAAAGCAACTAAACTGATCACGCCAATACAATGGTCTTCAATTAATATGGGCACACCCAAAAAAGCTGTTTCACGGCAATTGTCACTGCTATCGCAGTCATCGCAGAGAGGATCAGCTTGAGATTTTATCAGCGTTTTTTCTTCTTTTGTTTCAATTATATAACGAAACAACCTTGAGCTAGTATTAAGCTTTTTACCAAAACCGTGATCGTAGGGGCCAGTCCCAGCGATTCGCACTAAATCTGAGTCAACAACTTCAGAATCAACCTTGAGTACAGCAGCTAACATTTTGGTAAAACGAATAATAGTTGGCTGAATCGCCATTAATTCAGATTTTTTATTTTTATATAGCATATAAACCTATTTAGAGTTTGAATTTTCACTTGATTTTTGGAGTTTAAATTTAATGAAAAAACAAAATTAACGCTATGATTTAAAGTAAGTAGAGCCTAGTTTTGAGAATATCATTGTTAATGGGGAAGGCTCTATTAGCCATATATCTCTTTTATATATTGTCATAAAGTCCCTGCTTTTACTATTGATTATCCTTGGTCTATTCAGTTTTCTTGACTAAGTATACCCTTGAATCCTGAAACTCGCATCTTGAAGTAGTTTGGGTATTGATATCAAAATGATACTTATCGCCTCTATCACTATCATTTTTGCAAATTTTCTAGCGAGCTCACCTGCACCGTGCAGTAGTGAAGTTGTCGTTTAGGTGCTTAGACACTAAGAGATCAAGGCAATAATACTTTGCAACTATAACTTGGCATAGATATTGGTTGTAATTATATAACAAGTAATAAATTCTAATGATTATAAGGTGTAGTTTTGACTGATTTAAATTTTCATATTGATCGCAATCGCCATTTTAATGGTGAGTTGTCTGTGCAGTTTTCTGTCTGTGAGGCTGAAAAAGCACGCAGTTTTCATCAGCGCTTATCTGGCTACCAGCCGACACCATTACGTGAGTTAAAGAGTTTGGCAAAAGAATTTTCACTGAAAAACATATTGGTTAAAGATGAATCATATCGGTTCGGCTTAAATGCTTTTAAAATGCTTGGAGGCGTGTACGCTATTGCTCAGTTGTTATGTAAAGAGTTTGCTCTTGATATTAACGATTGTGATTTTGATACTCTTAATCATCACATCAAGCAGAAACTGACTTTTGCTACTGCTACTGATGGTAATCATGGACGAGGTGTTGCTTGGGCTGCTCAGCAATTGGGTCAGAATGCCGTTGTTTATATGCCTAAGGGATCAGCTAGCGAGCGTGTTGATAATATTCGCGCTCTTGGCGCTGAGTGTATAGTTACCGATCTCAATTACGATGATACTGTCAGACTGGTGGTTGAAAAGTCTGACAGAAATGGCTGGAAGGTAGTGCAAGACACAGCATGGCAAGGTTACAGTGAAATTCCCACTTGGATCATGCAAGGTTATAGCACTATGGCTGTAGAAGCTATCGATCAAATAGATCAGCAAAATATCAATAGACCCACGCATGTTATTTTACAAGCAGGTGTTGGTGCTATGGCGGGCGGTGTGCTTGGTTTTCTTGCTGAAAAGCTCGGAGTAGACAAGCTAAAAACCATCATTGTTGAACCAAATCAGGCGGACTGTATTTACCGTTCAGGCCTTAGCCAAAAGGGCGAAATGGTTAATGTTGAAGGTGAACTATCCACTATTATGGCGGGTTTAGCTTGCGGTGAACCTAATCCGCTTAGTTGGGATATATTGCGTAACTGTGCAACTCATTTTGTTTCTTGTGAAGATAAAATTGCTGCGCTTGGTATGAGAGTGTTGGCTAATCCTATCGCTAATGATCCGCGTGTTATTTCTGGCGAGTCTGGCGCAATTGGTCTTGGCTTACTTGCTGCTTTGTATTATAGCGAAGATAGCGCGGTGCTTATGAAAAAGCTTGAGCTTGATGCTGATTCTGTTGTATTAGTGATTAGCACTGAAGGTGATACTGATGCTACTCATTACCGTGATGTTGTTTGGCAGGGTAGGTACGCGAGTATTTAAGGGGATGCCTCAAACTAAGTTAAAGCCAAGGATTATTTATGATTGAAGAAAGCAACTTTAAAAACGACTTATCAAGTACATCCGCTGGACAAGCGGGTGTGGCTCAAGTTTTGTTGATCCGTAATGGACTGGTTGCGGATCATCAAAATAGTACTAAAGCAGATATCTTAGTACAGAATGGTAAAATAGTTCAGGTTGCTGCTAATATTTCTAGCCAAGGTCTTGATTGTGTCGTGATTGATGCTACCGATAAATATGTGTTACCCGGTGGAATAGATGTACACACTCATTTTAATATTGATGTTGGTTTAGCGCGTAGTTGTGATGATTTCTATACTGGCACTAGAGCTGCAGCTTGTGGCGGCACAACTAGTATTGTTGATCATATGGGCTTTGGCCCAGCAGGCTGCGATTTGTTTCATCAGCTCAATGTCTATAAAGAGTATGCTAAAGATAAAGCGGTAATTGACTACAGTTTTCATGGTGTGATCCAGCATATTGACGACACTATCTTGCAACAAATGGAAGCTATGGTGCATAGCGAGGGGATCGCTAGCTTCAAACTGTATCTGACTTATCAACATAAATTAGAAGATGATGCGGTATACAAAGCCCTTAGCCAGCTGAAAAAGGTGGGTGCTTTGACTACCGTTCATCCTGAAAATGATGCTGCTCTTACTATCAGGCGAGCTCAACTGCTTGCTGAAGGAAAAACCACTGCAAAATATCATGCGCTCAGTAGGCCGTTAGAGTGTGAAGCTGAGGCGATAGCTAGAATGATTAATTTAGCTAAACTTGCTGATGATGCGCCACTGTATATTGTGCATTTATCTAATGGCCTTGGCCTTGATTATACGCGTATGGCGCGAGCTAATAATCAGGCTGTTTGGGTTGAAACTTGTACTCAATATTTGTTGCTGGATGATAGCTGTTACCAGAGGGAAGATGGACTGAAGTTTATTTTGAGCCCACCGCTTCGCCCTGAAGCTGAAAAAGAAAAGCTTTGGCATGGCATTATTGATGGCAGCATAGACACCTTGGCCACCGATCATTGCTCATTTACTTTTCAAGAGCAAAAACAACTAGGTGCAGACAACTTTACCCAATGTCCTAATGGTTTACCGGGCGTAGAAACCAGAATGCCTTTACTTTTTTCTGAGGGCGTTATGAAAGGCCGAATTGATATACAGCGTTTTGTTTATCTAACCAGTTATAAGCCGGCAAAATTGTTTGGTCTTTATCCTAAAAAAGGTAGTCTTGATATTGGCGCTGATGCGGATCTTGTTATTTTTGATGCCAATGACAAGCGCACCATTAGCCATGATACCTTGCATGACAATAGTGATTATACGCCGTTTGAGGGCATTGACTGTGTCGGTTGGCCACTGATGACTATTAGCCGAGGGGCAATTGTTGCCTGCCAAGGCGAGTTTACCGGTAAAGCAGGTTACGGTCGTTTTATGCACCGTAAACCTTTTTCAGCATAAGTAGCTGATTTATTTGAGTCTACTTTAGGCTTTTGGCTCATCCGAAGGTAGAGACAAGTGCAACATGGCTTCAAGGACACTACCACCGATAGATCGGGCTTTATCTGAAACGGTGGTGTAGTCAGCATTCAGGCCTCTTGGGTCGATATCTGCTATCTTAAACCCTTTGGTCACGTTAAGGCCATCATTGAGTAAACCTCTAACCATACCGCTTAAAGGAGCATAGACTGGTGAGTTATCCACCTGTGCAATCAAATCATTTTGTTTTACGATATCGCTTATTTTAACCATACTTTGCATAACTCCATCACAAGGCGCACGTAATACTCTTTCGTGAGTATAGCCGGCTATGTTTCCCGGAATTCCTGTATTCGCTTGGCTAAAGCCTTTATAGATAACTCTGCCAAGATGGTGGCCTCGATTGGTTTCAATAACTGCGTGACAATCTTTACCGGCATCAAAGCCCGGACCAAGGGCTATAGTGATGGCAGCCATTTTTTTTTCTGTGCCTAAATTACGTTTGGCAAGAATAGCATCGACTACATAGTGTGGTTGAAGTTGTTTGATTACTTGCCCATCATTGTCAATTAACACCGGAATTTTATTTTCACTCAATACGTTAAATGCACTTTCACTATTGGGCGCAGCTACTGCGGTGATCCCTTCTACTTTTTGCGCTTTACCGTACAAACACTGCCCGAAAGAAACAGTGCACCTGATCATGGTGGGTAAGGAAATATCTGTCATTATTACTTTATAACCACAATTGTGCAGGCGAACCGCAACACCTGTGGCTATATCTCCGGCACCTCGGATCAATACCAAATTACTTGTTGGTAAACAGCTTGAATCTTCGTTAGCTGACATAGTGTTATCGTGCTCCGACTTGCCTAAATTATTCATTAATGTGCTCTTCAATTTAATAGTTTGATGGCTGTTATCATTTGATAAGAACCTTTTTAATTGCTGTTGACGCATTAAGCTGCGTTAGCCATACGCTTGTTAGTAGTGGCTCGTCATTGAGTAAGTCAGTCGCTAAGGCTAGCAAGGCATCTTGATTTATAGCGAGATCACATTTATTGATCAGCCAAATTTTAGTGGCTTGACTCGGCGCTCCTTTAAACATGCCTTGAGGGCTATTGAGTAAACGTTTTAATATGGTTTTATCTATTTTCGCGTCTTCTTTACAGTGCGTTATTGCCGAAAACTGAGGCCATCGGTGGATTTTATTGCTGTCTGCTTTGGAAAAAATAGTTTCTGCGCCAGTTACCGCTATAACGATGTCTGAGCATTGAGGTGTGCAAGGTTCATGCCTTGCAGGGGCTTTAATGGCTTGGTGATTAGCACCGTCTGCTTCGATAATGACTAGGCTAAATAAAGCCGACTTTCGAATGTTTTCTACTTCTGAGAGTGATAGGCCTTTAACTTTACTTGGCTCTTTATTTGTACTCTTGTTAGGTTCACTGCTCGATACGTTGAGGTTTTTATCAGTTAGTTTATTTTTGTAGATAAATGTAATACTAGGAGTATGTATATCTGCCTTCGCGTTGTTAATGTCATTGTTAGTCTTATTATTTAGCTCAATGATGTTATCGTAATGGGCTTTATCGGGAAGGTACATTTTGGTGGTGGTTGTTATACATACTTTATGACCTAACTGTTTGCAGAAGTTTGCTAGCCAATAGCTAAGATGCGTTTTTCCACCAGCGCCGACTATAGAGATAGTAATAGGCGCTTTTTGTGTTTTTGTATTGTCAATTGTTAACAACGTTTGAATTAATCGATTATTTTCAGCGTTCAAATTATTTATCTGCATTATTTTCAAAATTAAAGGTATATTAAACCAATTACTTATCTAGGTAACTGCCGAGGTAACTGCTATGGCGTCTAAATTATCACATATTGATCTCGACTGCATTATGCCCGCAGCTGGGCTTTCTTCGCGTATGGGTGAGTGGAAGCTAATGTTGCCCTATAAAGACAGTACCATAGTTGAAACCAGTGTGAAAAATGCCTTATCTGTGTGCTCTAGAGTTATTTTAGTTGCTGGGTATAGAGCCGATGATCTGGTTGAAAAGATGATCGGGTATCCTAATGTGGATATAGTGATTAATGAAAACTATCAGCAAGGGATGTTCTCATCAATACAGCAAGGTCTTAAACATGTTACTAGTGATTATTTCTTTATCGCTCATGCCGATATGCCTTGTATAAACCATGATGTATTCCATAAACTTTGGCAAGCTAAAACGCAGGGCAGTGTTTTTCCTGGTGATGAAAACTGTTCCGGGCATCCTGTGTTGATTGACTCAACGTTAAAAGCTGCGGTATTAAAAGAAGCCGATAGTGCTTCGATGAAAACCATACTTAAACGCTTTTCGATGCGCTATTTAAACCTGACTAACAAGGCTATTCATTTTGATGTTGATACACCTGCCGCTTATGAAAAGCTGTGTGCTGAACGCTTATAGCTATCAGCAATACTTCTCAGCAATACTTTTCAGTAATTCCTATCAGTAAACCTATCATTAAAAGCAAGAATTGATAATTTGTATCTGTATATGCTATCAGAGTGATAGTCGGCTATTAAATTGATAGTGATAATTTTCCTATTTAACTTTTATAACCAGCTTATAACCCCTTTATTCTGTTATCACCATCTAATCTTTTTATTAGTAAATTCCGATTTAATCGGCTTTTTCATCGCCTAATTTGATCTACATCATATATTTCACCATAAATCATTTCAATCTACGCACCTTGGCTGCCTTTGGCTTATTCATTGCTCTTATAGAAGATAGAGAGCAGGTAAAACGAATACCTTTTCAATTCCCAATTAAGCATTATTAAGGAAAGTTATCATGGCAGACATTATGCGCCCGATCCCATTTACTGAGTTACTGAACCGCATATTTGGTGAGTACAGGGCAAGCCAATCAGTCTTTTCTATTCCGGCTAAACAGTTTTATAAAAAAGTCAGTGAACAGAATATATCAGTATGGGGAGAAAACAGTGATACGCCAGTTGGGCCAGCAGCCGGGCCTCATACTCAGTTAGCACAAAACATAGTGACGTCATGGTTGGCTGGCGGACGTTTTATGGAACTAAAAACAGCACAGATATTAGATAAGCTTGAAGTTTCCAAGCCTTGTATTGATGCTGAAGATGAGTGTTTTAATACTGAGTGGTCAAGCGAATTTACCTTACCTAAAGCCTTTGATGAATACCTAAAAGCGTGGTTTGTTTTGCATTTACTTGAGGCCATATTTTCATCAGAGCCTTCATCAGAGATTTCATCTGAGCTTGCCTCTAAAAAAGACGACAAAGCTAAATCTTTTATTTTTAATATGAGTGTCGGCTATGATCTTGCCGGCATCAAAACTGCACCTATGCAGCAATATATCAATAATATGTTAGATGCTTCAAAGCATCCGAAATTTATCCAGTATAAAGCAGAGCTGAAAAATTTTATCGAAGCTTCACCATTGTTAGACAATAACAGTCTTAATGTCGATAAAGCGCGATTGCTTAAGGTTAGCGATCAAATTTCTAGCAAGATCACACGAGGCGTTACCCTCTCAACTATGCATGGTTGTCCGCCAAATGAAATCGAAGCTATCTGTCGTTATATGATTGCAGAAAAAGGCATTAATACTTATGTAAAACTTAACCCGACATTACTGGGTTTTGCGCGAGTAAGAAAAATACTCGATCAGTCAGGGTTCTCTTATATTGCTTTGAGTGAAGAGTCTTTTTCCCATGACTTACAAATAGATGCGGCTAAAGCCATGTTACATCGATTAATGGCATTGTCTAAAGAAAAAAGCATTGGCTTTGGCGTTAAACTGACCAACACATTAGGCACATTAAATAACAAAGGCCGCTTGCCAGACAAAGAAATGTACATGTCGGGTCGTGCTTTATTTCCTCTTTCAATTAATGTTGCTTTAGAATTGTCACGTGAATTTGAAGGACGTTTGCCTATCTCTTATTCAGGTGGCGCCAGTAAATTTAATATCCGTGAAATTTTTGAAACTGGTATTCGACCTATCACTATGGCAACGGATTTATTGAAGCCGGGTGGCTATATGCGTTTGACAGAATGCGTGAAAGAGCTTGATGCCAGTGATGATTGGCAGATGGGCAAGGTTGATTTGGCTAAGCTAGAAGTGCTTGCGGCAAAATCATTAACCGCGTCTTATGCTCAAAAAGAGTGGCGAGGCCCAGAAGAAATTAGCATAGATAAGGCTGTACCTCTTAATGATTGCTATGTAGCACCGTGCGTTAGCGCGTGTCCAATCAGTCAAGATATTCCTGAGTACATACGTTTAATGGGAAAGCATAAATATAGCGATGCACTGGCGGTTATTTATGAACGTAATGCGCTGCCATCGATAACGGGGCATATTTGTGATCATGAGTGCCAGTACAACTGTACACGTCGAGATTATGAAGGTGCGGTCAATATTCGTGAAATGAAAAAAATCGCCCTTAAAAAAGGGTGGGCAGATTATAAAGCTAAGTGGCAGAAGCCAAGGTTAGATTTAGATAAACAAGCGGTAGCGGTTATAGGCGCAGGTCCGGCAGGTTTATCGGCTGCGTATTTTCTTGCTAAATCAGGTCATCCGGTAACCATATTTGAAAAAGAACACAGCGCTGGTGGTGTTGTTAAACACATTATTCCTCAGTTTCGTATTCCAGCAGAAACAATTGAACATGACTTGCAGTTTGTACAAGAGCATGGGGTTAAAATTGAGTATGGCGCTGATCCCAATGTTGATATCAAACGTTTGAAAAGCAATGGTTATAAATATATCTGCTTAGGTATAGGCGCAGATAAAGGCAACCCCATTTCGCTACAGGGTGACAATACTAATATCTTCAAATCGCTTGATTTTCTTCGTCGCTTTAATAAAGGCGAACAACTTAAGCTAGGTAAACACGTGGTTGTCGTCGGTGGCGGAAATACCGCAATGGACAGTGCGAGAGCCGCGCTTAGAGTTGATGGGGTTGAGAAGGTGACTATTCTTTATCGTCGCAGCTTAGCTGAAATGCCAGCCCATAAAGGTGAATATGATTTAGCGGTAAAAGATGGCGTTCAGTTTATGTTTTTAACTAACCCACAGCGTTTTGAAACTGACGGAACAGTTACTGCCAGTGTGATGAAACTTGGTGAACCTGATGAACAAGGGCGTTGTCGTCCTGTTGAAACGAAAGAAACTATTGAACTTAATGCCGGCTCATTCATTACTGCAATCGGTGAGAAAGCGAATACTAATGTATTGACTCGTATGGGTATGGAAATGGGCGAAGATGGTTGGCCTGTTGTTGACGATAAAACCTGTGAAACACAAATTGATAATGTCTTTTTATTGGGAGATGCCCAAACCGGCCCTTCGTCAATTGTATCGGCCATTGAAGGCGGCAGAAGAACTGCTGCAACTATTCTCGCTAGAGAGCTTAAAGCGACAACGCCGAAATTTTTTGACTCCGCGACAAAAGCGATAGACGTTTATTCACGTAAAGGTGCTATCGAAGTAAAAATGATTGACGCGGAAGAATTACCTGCTGCACAGCAGACACCATTCGTTGCACAAGAGGCCAATCGCTGTCTTGAGTGCTCCTATGTTTGTAGCAAGTGTGTTGATGTGTGTCCAAACCGTGCCAACATTTCTTTGCCAATCCCCGGTTTTAAAGATGAAAATCAAATACTGCATTTAGATGGCTTTTGTAATGAATGTGGTAATTGCGCGCAATTTTGCCCTTGGGATAGCAAACCATACAAGGATAAATTTACCTTGTTTAATTTACGTGAAGACTTTGATAGCAGTAGTAATGCTGGCTTTTACGTTGAGGGTAAAGATATTTTACTGAGATCAGCTAATAAGTCTCACGAATTTCATATCAATGAACAAGGCAATACCGATATCCCTGAGTCTTTAGCTAATGAAGCCACCATGATCCATTATGTTTTATCTAATCACAGCTACCTTTTAGGTCAGCTAGCGCTATAGCAAGGAATAAAAAATGTTAATACTTAAAAATGCAACCGCAGTACAGTTAGAGCCAGCTTTTGTTAAAGAAGGCATCGACATTGCTATAGAAAATGGCTTGATAAAAGAAGTGGGTATAAATCTGCAAAGTAAATATGCCTCTGCGCGTGTTAAAGATTTAAAAGGAAAGCTAGTGATGCCGGGCATTGTTTGTTCGCATAATCACTTTTATTCCGGCTTGGCCAGAGGGATAATGGCGGATATCAAACCTAGCCCAGACTTTATTTCCATCCTGAAAAATTTATGGTGGCGATTAGATCGTGCGCTAGATGAAGAATCTCTTTATTACAGTGGTCTTATTTGCTCACTTGAAGCTATTAAAAGTGGCTGTACCTCAGTGATAGACCATCATGCCTCACCTAACTATATCGCCGGTTCACTCAGCACCTTGCGTAAAGGTTTCATCAAAGCTGGCCTAAGAGGCATGACTTGTTTTGAAACTACAGATAGAAATCGAGGGCTAGATGAAATGGCTGAGGGCGTAGAAGAAAATATCCGCTTCGCGCAGTTAATCGATTCTGCTAAAGCAAAAGGCGATGAGCCTTATTTGGTTGAAGCACATATTGGTGCTCATGCACCATTTACGGTGAGCAACGAAGGGCTGAGTCTTTTGTCTGATGCGGTAAAATCAACGGGACGTGGGCTACATATTCATGTGGCGGAAGATAGATATGACGTGAAACATAGTCACCATCATTATGATCAGGATGTGATTGAGCGACTTGATGATTATGATTTAATCAACAGTAAAAGTTTGCTTGCTCATGGTTTGTTTTTATCAGAAAAAGATATTGCTATTGTCAATAAAAACGATGCTTTTTTAGTACACAATGCCCGCTCTAATATGAACAATAGCATTGGATACAATGATAAGTTAGCAGCCTTTAAAAATGTCGCCTTAGGCACTGACGGCATTGGTGCTGATATGTTTGAAGAGCTAAAATTTGCTTTTTTCAAACATCGTGATTCAGGTGGACCAATGTGGCCTGATAGCTTTCTTAAACAGCTTAGTAATGGTAATGAAATTTTGTCACGAAATTTTTCCGCTAAATTTGGTCAATTAGCGCCGGGAAATAAAGCCGATCTTACCATTTTAGATTATCTCAGCCCAACGCCGCTATTGGCTGAAAATCTTGCAGGTCATTTTGCTTTTGGTTTTAATGCCAGCAATGTCTCTAGCGTAATAGTTGAAGGGCAGTTTGTTTATGAAGACCGAGAATTTCCTTTTGATGTTACTGACATTTATGCAGAAGCTAGGAAAGTGGCTGACTACTTATGGAAAACCATGGATGATCTTATATAGCGTTTATGAACATACGCTTTTAAATGCACCACGGCAGTGCTGATGCAACAATTAGATTCAATTATTGATAATTTAAACTAAGTAATTACAGGTTTTACAACTACTTACAAAACTTGTTTGCTTGGTCAGTTTATTGCATTGGTTTTGTATTAACTTTGCATTAGTTTTAACACTAACTAAAAGAGAACGGCTAATAACGTTAAGCAGTGAGCAATTTAACAAGGATACACTTATGAAAAGTCGACCTTTGCTGGAACTCTGGAATGTCAGCAAGATATTTCCAGGGGTCATTGCAAACGATAATGTCAATATGAAGCTCGATAAAGGAGAAATATTGGCATTGCTCGGAGAAAACGGCGCAGGTAAATCGACGCTAGTGAAAATGATTTATGGCGTAAACAAACCTGATAAAGGCGCCATTATTTGGAATAACCGTGAAGTGGACATTCAATCTCCAAACCAAGCTCGCTCTATGGGCATAGGCATGGTTTTTCAGCATTTTTCAGTATTCGAAACTCTGACCGTTCAGGAAAATATTGAATTGGGACTTGATAAAGAATTTGTAGAGCAACTCAGTGATCTTCGCGAAAAAATTGTGGAGATGAGCGAAAAATATGATCTTCACGTTGACCCAGATCGTTATGTACACAGCTTAAGCATTGGTGAACGCCAACGGGTAGAAATTCTTCGCTGCCTGATTCAGGATGTAAAATTGTTGATCCTAGATGAGCCGACATCGGTATTAACACCACATGAAGTGTTAGGGCTATTTCGAGTTTTGAAAAAGCTAGCAAGTGAAGGTGGCAGTGTGCTTTTTATCAGTCATAAGTTAAAAGAAGTCACCGAGCTCTGTGACCGAGCCGTTATTTTACGGGGAGGTGTGGTATCAGGTGAGTGTATTCCTGCCCAAGAAACACCAGACTCTATTGCCAGAATGATGGTCGGCAGTGATGCTGAACTTTCTGAAAGTTACCCTAAAGCAAGTACTGATAATATTATTTTTTCAACTACCGATTTAACGCTGCCACCTACTCATCCGTTTGGCTGCGGTTTGTCTAATGTTTTTCTTGATTTAAGGGCTGGAGAAATATTGGGTGTTGCCGGCGTTGCTGGCAACGGCCAAGAAGATTTGTTAGAAGCAATGAGTGGAGAAGATACCCGAGCACCTAAAGCGACTATTGTTTTTAACGGACAAGCCATAGGTAACCTTAATGCCGGTGAAAGGAGACTTTTGGGCATGGGTTATGTTCCTACCGATAGGTTGGGTCAAGGTGCTATTCCAGAAATGAGTCTTACCGATAATACCCTGCTTACTAATTCAGCTGCGTTGGTTAATAAAGGCTTTATTTTGGTAGATAAGCTTAAGGCGCTTGCTAATAAAATTATCTCTGATAACAAGGTTAAATGTCATAACCAATCAGCACAAGCTAAAAGCCTTTCAGGCGGAAACTTACAAAAATTTATTATTGGACGTGAGGTAGAACAAAATCCAAAGGTACTGATTTGTGCTCATCCTACTTGGGGCGTTGATATCGGTGCAGCCAGTGCTATTCACAGGCAATTGATAGCACTACGAGATCAAGGTGCGGCAATACTGGTTGTTTCAGAAGATATCGACGAACTTTTTGTTATTTGCGATAGGCTTACCGCGTTATATGAAGGGCAGCTTTCATCCATTGTTAAAACAGAAGAAACCAATATAGAGGAAATAGGAAAATGGATTGCTGGTGGCTTTATCGAACACAAGGAGGCTGTTAATGCTTAGCGTTCAACCACGAATAGAAAGCTCTAAAATAATGGTTTGGATTTCTCCGATCATTGCTGTTGGTTTAACCATGTTTGTTTCTAGCTTAATGTTTATTTTTTTGGATGTAAGCCCACAAAAAGCATTTGAAGTGTTTGTTATATTGCCTGTCAGTGATAGTTACAACTTAGGTGAGCTAATGGTAAAGGCTGCGCCACTCATGCTTTGTGCTATAGGGCTTGCAGTCTGCTTTCGAGCTAATATCTGGAATATTGGCGCTGAAGGGCAACTGCTTATTGGCGCTGTTGCCAGTAGCGCTATCGCCATTCAAGCGGGTGAAGATGCTGGCACTGTGATGTTAATTATAACACTACTTGCCGGTGTTATAGCCGGCTTACTCTGGGCTGCAATTCCCACGGCGTTAGAGCGTATTTTTAAAACCAATATAATCTTGTCGACAATTATGCTTAATTATATCGGTTTGTATACCTTGCTTTGGGCTGTTCATGGTCCACTTGCTGATCCTCAGGGCTTTGGTTTTCCTGAATCAGTTATGTTTGCTGACGGCGTACTGCTACCGCTTATTCAAGAAGATGGACGTGCTACCGTCAGTATTATAATGGCGATTGTTATTGCCATTATCGCAGGCCTTGTTTTGTATAAGACACTACCAGGTTTCAAAATTCGCGTTTATGGTGAAGACCAAGCTGCAGCTAAATATGCTGGTTTTAGTAGCAATAAAATTGTTTGGGGTGTGATGTTATTTGCTGGCGCGTTGGCTGGTTTGGCTGGAGCCTCTGAAGTCACCGGCCCTATTGGTCAGTTGATACCCTCTGTTTCACCGGGCTATGGATATGCGGCTATTATTGTTGCTTACCTAGGTCGTTTGAATCCTATTGGCATTATCTTTTCTGCACTGTTTATGGGCTGTTTGTATATGGGCAGCGATTTAGCTCAAATTGAATTGGGTTTACCTACAGCAATTACGGGTTTATTTCAGGGCACCTTACTGTTTTTCTTACTGGCGTGTGATTTTCTTATTTTTTACAAAATAAAGTTTTTACCAAAAAAGCTGAGTTCAAACAGCGGTGAAATAGTTAAAGAAACAAGCAACTCGACACTAAATTCGAGCCAAAGGCTAGAAAATGAAAATTATCCAAACAAAGAAGGAGCTGTGTAATGGATATCGATCTTATTCAACAAATTTTGATTGCTGCGCTGAAAACTGGTACACCTTTGCTGTTGATTGCCTTGGGTGAACTGGTTTGTGAAAAATCAGGTGTACTTAATCTAGGTCAAGAGGGAATGGTACTAATGGGCGCAATGGCAGGATTTGCTGGCGCCTTTTATAGCGGAAACTTATTTTTAGGATTGAGTTTGGCAATGCTAGCAGGAATGGCAATGGCACTGCTGTTTGGCGTGTTATCACTGAGTTTAAATACCAGCCAAGTAGCGACCGGTTTAGCGTTGACTATTTTTGGTACCGGCTTGAGCTCTTTTCTTGGCAGTGGATTAGTCGGTTCAACCATTTCTGGTTTCATGCCTATTGCTATTCCTTTCTTTAGTGATATTCCCTTTATTGGTTCACTGTTTTTTAACCAAGATATTTTGGTTTATTTGAGTTTTGTTATTGCTGGCGTGACTTGGTGGGTGCTGCATAAAACACGTGTTGGCTTAACCGTTAGAGCTGTTGGAGAAAATCCACATTCTGCCAATGCGTTGGGCATTAAAGTTATTAAAGTGAGATACATTGCCACCTTGTTTGGTGGTGCAATGGCCGGTCTTGCAGGTGCTTATTTATCACTTTCTTACACCCCAATGTGGATGGAAAATATGAGTGCAGGGCGAGGATGGATAGCATTGGCATTGGTTGTATTTGCATCTTGGCGTATTGGTTATCTGATGTTGGGTGCATACTTATTTGGTATTGCTTCTATTCTACATTTAGTCATGCAGGGATTTGGTTTTGATATCTCGCCAAATTTACTGGCGATGATGCCGTATGTTGCTACTATTTTGGTGATGGTATTGATCAGCTCGAATTCGTTAAAACAAAAACTTTCGACACCAATGAGTTTAGCAAAACCCTTTGATCCCAAGCTTCATTAATAAAAATATTACTACTTAGGAAAGCCACCACATACTCTGTCGGTGGCTTTTTTTTTAGCAAAAAAAACTGTTTTAATAATTCAACTAAATTACTGTTACTTCGAAGACTCAATCCGTGAAAAATCAAACTAACAAAAGCCAACAAACCTTAATCTGCTATTGATGTTTTTTGTTAGATAACAGACATTTTGTCGTGCTTTGAGATTGTTTGTAGCACAACAAACATTTTGTCGTACTTTGTTATAACAATCACGGTGAAAGTACTCGTAGCACAATCAATGTTTTAAGGTGATAAACAAGCTTAAAAACCATTAATTGCTCCCTTATGGGCGAAGTAAATTTGCGTTTGGCTAAAGTTTTAGCAAAGAGTCTTTTATTTGTTAAGAACATGGCTACTTGGTCAGCTTTTTGCAATAAACAATAATAATACACAACATAATTTTTATAAAAATATACAAAAACGGAGTATTTATGAAATTGAGTAAACTAGGTACATTGATAAGCGTAATTTCGCTATCAATATCGGTTTTATTTTCTGCGGCTACTTTCGCAGAAGAGCCTTTAAAAGTAGGTTTTGTTTATGTGGGACCTATTGGCGATCATGGCTGGAGTTATGAGCATGATCAAGGTCGTCGTGAGATGGAAAAATACTTTGGTGATAAAGTAAAAACAACCTTTGTTGAAAATGTTCCTGAAGGTGCAGACGCTGAGCGTGTCATAAGCCAACTAGCGAAATCAGGTCATGATCTTATTTTTTCTACCTCGTTTGGTTTTATGAATCCGACCATTAAAGCCGCTAAACGTTTTCCAAAGGTCGCTTTTGAACATGCTACTGGCTACAAACGCGCTAAAAATGTTTCAACATATGCACTGCGTACTTATGAAGGTCGCTATGTTTCAGGTGTTGCAGCAGGTATGGCAACAAAAACTAACACCATTGGCTACATTGCCTCTTTCCCTATTCCTGAAGTTATTCGTGATATTAACGCTGCTTTTTTAGGTGCTAAAAGTGTTAACCCTGATGTGAAGTTTAAAATTGTTTGGGTAAGTACTTGGTATGATCCCGGCAAAGAATCTGATGCAGCTAATGCGTTGATAGATCAAGGTGTTGATATTATTTTACAGCACACCGATAGTCCAGCTCCGCTTATTGCTGCTGAAAAACGCGGCGTTATGGGCATTGGTCAAGCTTCAGATATGAGTCATTTTGCTGCTAAGTCACATATGTTCTCGGTACGCGATGTTTGGGCTCCTTATTATATTGCTACCGTACAAAAAGTCCTTGATAAAACGTGGAAGTCAGAGGATTACTGGAGTGGTTTTAAAGATAATATTCTACAAATAGTCTCGGTTAATCCAAATTTATCAGCAGAGATCAAAACAGCAATTACAACAACTCAGGCAAAAATAAAGTCGGGTGAATTTGAACCTTTTACAGGCCCGCTTAAAGATAATACCGGTAAACAAGTTGTTGCTGTTGGCCATAAAATGACTGATCAAGAGCTTTCAGGCATGAATTGGTATGTTGAAGGCATAGACGCAAAAATACCACACTAAATTTTTATATGGCTACCTACATGTTTCAAGTTCGTCATTCCCGTAGTGTTTTGAGCGGGAATATTGGTCAAAAAACATTTAGAACACCTCTAAGGTGACGATTATAGTAAATAGCTGAGCTGTTTACATAGGCATAAATTTTTATAGCTCAATAAATTGAATAAAGTCACATGTCGCTATTAATAATACCGTTGGAGTTTAATGATGCAGTTACCTGTCAATCCATTATTTAGTAGTCCTAAACAGGATTGGCTAACCGCTTGCCAATCGTTAGAACAACGCGGTGAAGCCTATTGCATAGTAACAATAATTGCTGAGGCGGGATCACTTCCTCGCGGTGTCGGCTCAAAAATTGTGGTTAGCTCGACACATCAGTTTGATACGTTAGGTGGCGGTGCGCTTGAATTTGACGTTATTCACAAAGCACGCGAAGGCTTAATAGTACGACAATCAAGCGGGGATCTTTCTGCAATACATATTGAAAGGTTTTTGCTTTCTGCTGATTTAGGCCAATGTTGCGGAGGTGCGGTGCAAGTCATGTTTGAGTATATAAATACTCAAATTGCAAAAGTGGTGGTTTTTGGTGCTGGCCATGTTTGCCACTCTCTGGGCACTATTATTAAAGAGTTACCTTGTCATCTACAAGTAATTGATAGTAGGGAAAACTGGCTGCAGTCACTTGAGCAACAAGGAATCTCAACTGCTCTGTATGAAAATCCTGCACAAGCTATCGCTGAAATTCCAGTTGATTCGCATATTGTCATTATGACACATGAACATAGTCAGGATTTTGAAATAGCGCGGCATGCTCTTGAGCGAAATTGTTTTCCTTTTATTGGTCTTATCGCTTCAAAATCGAAAAAACAACGTTTTGAATTTCGCTTAAAAGAGCAGTTATCAACGACAGACTTGCTTGAACAATTAACCTGTCCAATTGGTCTGCCGACTATAAAAGGCAAACTTCCTATGCAAGTTGCCGTTTCTATTTCTGCTCAGTTAATGGCAACTTTCGAACAGCTAAAACCGCAAAAGACGACTAGTAATTTACCGAGTAATTCTTCTAGGAAACAGGTGGATAAAACTCAGTGGGAAAATGCTAATCAATTAAGAACTATATTAGGAACAGAGTAACAATGATTAATTTGACCTTAAACGGTAATCCTCTTAGTTTTGAAGAGACAGATCCCCGAAGGCTGATCGATTACTTGAGAGAAGATCATGGTTTGACATCTGTTAAAGATGGTTGTAGTAAAGGGGCATGTGGTACTTGTTCTGTGCTTATTGATGGTGAATCAAAAAAGTCATGTGTAAAAGTTTCTAGCTTAGAAGATGATATCAATATAGTAACGATTGAAGGTTTAACTGAGCGAGAAAAAGAAGTTTATGACTTTGCTTTTGCCGACACGGGTGCTGTTCAATGCGGCTTTTGTATTCCGGGTATGGTGTTAAGTGGAAAAGCATTGCTTGATAAAATACCCGATCCATCGCGAGAGGAAATAAAGAAAGCACTTTATCGTAATGTCTGCCGCTGTACTGGTTATGTAAAAATAATTGATGCGATTAAACTTGCAGCTAAATACTTAAGAGAGTCGCTGCCTATTCCTAAAAAAAAATTTACCGGAAAGTTAGGCGAAGACTTTCACCGTATTGATGCCAGAGAGAAAACCCTTGGTTATGGTGAATATGTAGATGATATGACGTTGCCTAATATGCTTTATGGTAAAGCTTTAAGAGCCGAATACCCAAGGGCATTAGTCAAAAAAATAGATACTAGCAAAGCCAACCAACATCCTGATGCTATTTGTGTATTGACCGCAAAAGATATTCCCGGAGAGAGAAAACTAGGCCATTTGGTAAAAGATTGGGATGCGCTTATTGAAGAGGGCGATATTACCCGTTATGTCGGTGACTCTATTGCGCTTGTAGCGAGTAGCAACCAAGACACCCTTGATGAAATATTATCCTTGATTGAGGTTGACTACCAAGAGTTTGAACCGTTAACCAATCCAACTGAGGCGACAGCTGATGATGCGCCAAATTTACATGCATCAGGCAATATTCTCCAGCAAGAAAAACTGATCCGTGGTGATGCTAAATCGGCCATTGAAAATGCCAAATTTAAAGTAACTCAACATTACTCAACGCCTTTTACCGAACATGCTTTTATGGAGCCTGAATGCGCCATTGCATCCTATGAAAATGAAGGGATCTTTTTATATTCAGGCGCTCAGGGTATTTATGATGATCAACGGGAAGTCGCAGAGCTGCTTGGTATAGAAAAAGATAAGGTGCGCGTTCAAAGTAAACTTGTTGGCGGTGGTTTTGGCGGTAAAGAAGATGCGAGCGTACAGCACCATGCTGCATTGCTTGCTTGGGTTTGTAAAAAACCGGTAAAAATAAAATTTTCAAGGCAGGAGAGTTTATTAATCCATCCTAAACGTCATGCAATGGAGATGGATCTCACCACTGCATGTGATGAAAATGGCATATTGCAAGGCATGGACGCGAACATAATTTTTGATACTGGTGCGTATGCTTCATTGGGAGGCCCAGTATTACAGCGGGCATGTACTCATGCTTCTGGTCCATATAATTTTCATGATATCTGTGTTGAAGGTATGGCTGTTTATACCAATAACCCACCAGCAGGTGCTTTTAGAGGTTTTGGTGTTTGTCAGAGTGCCTTTGCTTTTGAAGCTAATCTTAATCTATTGGCTGAAATGGTAGGGATCTCCGCTTGGGAAATCAGATATAGAAATGCTATTAGGCCAGGAATGAGCCTCGCTAACGGGCAGATTGCCGATGAAAGTACTGCCCTTGTTGAATGTCTTGAAGCGGTAAAAGGTGTTTACGAAGCTAATAAATATGCAGGCATCGCCGCTTCTTTTAAAAACAGCGGTATAGGTGTTGGCATTCCCGACACTGGACGCGCTATTTTATCCATTGAAGATGGAAAAGTACATGTAAGAACAAGCGCTGCTTGCATTGGACAAGGCATTGCTACGGTAGCACTACAGACAGTGTGTGAAGTAACCAGTATTAAACCCGAAATGATTATTGTTGAAGCGCCAGACACCTCAAGAACCCCCAACACAGGTACAACTACAGCATCAAGACAAACCGTATTTACCGGTGAAGCGATTAGACGTGCTGCGGTTAAATTAAAACAAGCAATGGATTCAGGAAAAAGCTTAACAGCTCTTGAATCAGTTGAATTTTATGGCGAATTTAGCAGTGACACCGACCCAATAGGCAGTGATAAAGAAAACCCTGTCAGTCATGTTGCATACGGTTACGCCGCACAGGTAGTGATTTTGAATGACGAAGGTAGACTCAGCAAGGTTGTTGCTGCTTATGATCTTGGCAAAGTTGTGAATAGAAAGGCTGCTGAAGGACAAATAGAAGGTGGCATTGCAATGGGACTTGGCTATGCGCTAACAGAGGATTATCCACTTGTTAATTCAGTGCCTAAAGCAACCTATAAAAGCTTGGGTTTATTCAAGTCTGTAGATGTTCCTGATATTGAAACCATTATCGTTGAGCGTGATTTTGTTGCCGATATTGCCCATGGCACAAAAGGCGTTGGAGAGCTAGCTACTATACCAACCGCACCAGCAACGCAAGGTGCTTACTATGTATTTGACGGCAAATTTAGAACTAAATTACCTATGCAAGAAACCCCATACACTAAAAAACTTAAAAAGAAAAAGACTAGGAGAAGACAACGATGAGTGATTTAAACTCAGAGAACATAAAAAAATCGGATATTATATATGGCTTAAACGATAAGCCGAGCCCCCATAAAGCATTTTTAGCTGCACTGCAGCATATGTTGGCCATCTTTGTAGGGATTATGACCCCTCCTTTAATTATTGGAGGGGCATTACAGCTTCCCCCTGATATGAAAGCGTATATTATTAGCATGGCCTTATTTGTATCAGGTGTGGCAACTTTTATTCAGGTTAAAAAGTTTGGTCCAATCGGCTCTGGCCTTTTAAGTATTCAGGGAACCAGCTTTACTTTTCTTAGCCTTTCTATTGGTATTGGCTTATCTGTGAAAGCAGGTGGAGGCTCACCAGAGCAAGCGTTAGGCACTATTTTTGGTGTTGCATTACTTTGTTCACCGGTAGAGATGATTTTTAGTCGCTTTATTCCGTCATTAAAAAAAGTTATCACGCCACTGGTTAGCGGTATTGTGGTTACCTTAATTGGCTTGTCACTTATTCGTGTTGCTATCACTGACATTGGTGGTGGGCAATGGTTGTTAAATAATAAACCTGAATTTTTTGGCAGTGCAAATAATCTTGGTTTAGCCGTGATTGTATTACTTACCGTCATCATTTTAAATCGCAGTCGCAACAGCTGGCTACGAATGGGAGCTATCGCTATCGGGCTTACGCTGGGGTACGTTATTGCAGCATCAATGGGCTTGGTACAGTTTGGTAAAATTAGCGCATTAGAGACTTTTGCTGTGCCTGTTCCGTTTAAGTTTGGTTTTTATATTGCTTGGGATTATGTTATTCCAATGGCTTTGCTTTTCCTCATTACCACGGTTGAATCTATTGGTGATTTAACGGCAACCTCGATGGTTTCTGGAGAGCCAGTTGAGGGAGACCTTTATATGAAGAGGATTTCTGGTGGTGTCTTTGGTGATGGTATTAATTCCGCTGTTGCCGCTGTCTTTAATTCATTTCCCAATACAACTTTCAGTCAAAATAACGGCGTAATTCAGATGACTGGTGTCGCAAGCCGTTATGTCGGTTTTTGGATTGCAGGGCTTTTAGCGCTGTGTGGGTTATTTCCTGTTATTGGTGGCTTGTTCTCTATTATTCCAAACGCTGTTTTAGGTGGGGCAACCATTATAATGTTTGGTACAGTGGCCGCTTCTGGTATTAGAATTATTTCTAGTAGCCTTATCGACCGAAGAGGCGTTTTAATTATGGCCATTTCTTTTGGTATGGGCTTAGGTGTTGCATTTAGACCTGAAATTTTGACTATATTCCCTCCCATGGTTAAAAGTATTTTTGGATCTGCGATCACAACAGGCGGTTTAATGGCAATACTATTAAATATCTTCCTTCCACAATCGCTTCGGGAGCAAACACCTGAAGGGGATGGTGATGCATATTCTAAAGCTCAAATTACTGAGAGTTAGGTTTTAATAAATAAAAATACTCAACTTTATCTAGGTTGAGTACTTTTTTGTTCAAAAACATTGATAATGTAAAGCGGGCTGATGTTAGGATATTTATCCTAAATCAGCTGTTTTTAGTTAAGGCTTAACTCTAGCGTTAGCTAGCTTTACTATCCACCTTTACTATCCGCCTTTAATAATGGGATCTGTATAACTAAGTGTCATATCCCAAGGAAAACGAATCCAAGTACCTTGGGTTACTTCTTCTACATAGCTATCTACATATTCAATACCTGCGGGTTTAGCGTAAATTGTGGCAAAATGAGCATTAGGAAAGCGACTACGAACTTCATCTGCCGTTTTACCTGTATCGACAAGGTCATCAATAATCAACCAACCTTTACCTCCGTTGGGTATTTCAGGGAATTTACTTAGGGTAAAATCACCGCGCTGTTGACCTTCATAGCTAGAAATACATATAGTGTCGATAAGTCGGATATTTAATTCGCGAGCAATAATAGCCGTTGGCACCATGCCACCACGAGTTACTGCTAAAATACCTTTCCATTCTTGTAAGTCGTGCAGTACTTTTGCTAAACGGCGGCCTGCTTTATGTATTTCTTCCCAGGAAACGAAAAAATCGAGTTCGTACTTGCTCAAAATATTATCCTTTTATTTATTTATTTATTTATTTATCTATTTGCTAATGACTTGACTAAACAGTCAGTTAACAAAAAATACTAACATAATGGTCAAGTTTTCACATTGATTTATAGCAAGATTTTAGTTGGGAATGTTGTATTCAGTTGAAATACACGTTCGCTCTTAGCTTGTCGAAAGGTAGAATATTTCATCTGAATAATTACGATCTTTCAAATTTAATAGAGGATCTTGAGTCAGCTACATGGGCATGTGCTTTTAGGGAATTGACTGGCGTATGTAGCTTATTGCTTTAACGCCAGTTATATCGATGGGTATTAACTATATGAAGCTATCAAACTGCGGAAATATATATTCGCCGCAGTTGGTAAAGTTTACATTAGAAGTGCCATTTAACAAGTAAGTTAGGGTTACTTTCTGTTTGGCCATCAACACCCAGTTTATTTTTCCAATAAACATACTCAATACCAATATCAAGTCTGCCACCTTTTAAGCCTAAAGCAGGGGCAATATTGTATTTGATTTGAGGTGTAAAATTAAAACCAGCTTCTGATTCACCGTACATGGTTTTAGCACTGTCAACAATATCGAGGAAACCATCAATACGGAAATTGCCCTTATCAAAACGCCAAGTAACAGTAATTTGATTATTATCCTCACGTTCAATAGCCATATTATCTTGGCTACGACGATAGTAAGTAACATTAAAGTAAGTTGAGCCAGGAATATTTAAATTCATGCCCACACCATAAAGGTAATTATTAAAGTTTGAAGCACCTGAACCAAATTCAACTTGTGTTGCGATGAAAGCATTTTTTACCAAGCCTTCACCTTTATAAAAGTCTGGATTTATACCAAATTCGCCATAAGTATCTTCAGGGTTACTTTTTCTATCAACGAAAAGGAAAGTGCTACCCCAAGTGTGACCAGTGGCATGCTCAAATGTGACTATATTTTTATCGTCTTCTGTTTTAGTAAAGGGATTTACATAATCATTACCCGTTAACAGACTGACACTAAAATCAGACCATATTTGCTCTGCAGATGCTGTAGATGCTCCCATCGAGAGTACCGGAATAAGCGCTAATTTTCCAAGTGTTTTAAGTTTCATGTATTTCCTCATTATTTATATGTAGGTTAGAGTTTTTTCATTAGTTGATCTATTGCAAAAAGCTGACCAATCATGCAATTTTTGTTGTGTATACCTGTTCCACTTGAAGGTGCTCGTTTGGATATAACTGCATGTGCACTTTGTTATGGGTATTATAAAACTAGGAGCTAGCTCAGAATTTATAATGAAAGAGAGTTCTTATTAAGGTACGTTTTTTCCGTTAATGCACTGAATGAAGTTTTTTTAGCGACTGACTTTTACTAAATGAACATACGTTATGTTTGTTTTCTAACAAAATAACGGACATTATGTCTGCTTTCCAACAATGCTAAATATTTAAATTGTTCTGTGTTGTTGGAGATGAAAATTTCAAAATAATGATATTGATACGCAATGGTATTATTTTTACATCGTACTGTTGTGCTGAAAAATAAAAAAATGGTATATTAGGGCTGAAAACATATCCGACAGATTAACACGCTACGTCAATTTAATTGATATAAGTCACTGTCATAACTCTATTTTATAATACGAGCTATGGCAGAGTTAATTTCTCTTTTTACTGCCTGTGCTCATGAACTCAGGTAAGCTCATGAAACACCATCATCTATGGATTAAATCCCCTCTTGCGGTTTATACCGCCAATAGTACCAATGCAGAAAACGGTATTGTTATTGATACTCAAACTGGCGTTATTATCGAAACTGTTGCTAAAAACTGTCGGCCATTATCAACTATTGATGAAAGCTTTGATGCCTCCGCGCTGGTTTTACTACCCGGCTTAATAAACACTCATCATCATTTATATCAAACCCTAACTCGGGCATTACCCACCGCCATTAATAAATCGTTATTCCCGTGGTTAAAAAGCCTTTACCCTATTTGGGCAAAATTAATTCCTGACATGGTTCATACCTCAACTCAGCTTGGTTTAGCTGAACTAATACTTTCAGGTTGCACTACCGTTGCTGATCACCATTATTTATTTCCTCAAGCTATTGAAGATGCTATCGACATACAGGTTGGCGCAGCTAAAAGTATGGGCTGTCGCGTTACCTTAACACGCGGTTCGATGAGTTTGGGTGAAAAAGATGGCGGCTTACCACCACAAAAAACCGTGCAACTCGATGAGGTTATTCTTGATGATTCTGTACGATTAATTAAGCGTTATCATGACAGCCAAGCAGGTAGTATGATCAATGTTGCGTTAGCGCCTTGTTCACCTTTTTCTGTCAGCACTGAATTAATGATTGCCACAGCAAAGCTTGCCCGTCAGCACCAAGTTATGCTGCATACACATTTAGCTGAAACAGAAGACGAAAATAGCTTTTGTTTAAAGATGTTTGGTTTACGTCCGCTTGACTATTTAGAGTCGGTTAATTGGTTAGCCAGTGATGTGTGGTTAGCGCATGGTATTCATTTTACTGATGATGAAATTCGTCGTTTAGGGCAAGCGAAAGTTGGCATTGCTCATTGCCCGACATCAAATATGATTTTAGCTTCGGGGATTTGTCGTACCAAAGAGTTAGCTGCTGCCGGTGTGAAAATAGGACTAGGGGTTGACGGCTCGGCGTCGAACGATGGCTCAAATATGATGCAAGAAATCAGACAAGCATTATTGATTAATCGGCTACGTTATTCGGCGGATGACGTCACTCATTTAGATGCCCTATATTGGGCGACAAAAGGTTCAGCGCAGGTATTGGGTCGTGATGATATTGGTGAACTTGCTGTGGGTAAGCAAGCTGATATTGCTTTATTTAAAACTGATGAATTACGGTTTTCAGGTGCACATGATCCTTTAGCCGCTTTAGTGTTGTGTGGTGCTCATAGCGCTGGTTCGGTGATGTGTAAAGGTAAATGGTTGGTTAAAAATGGCGTGTTAACAACCCAAGACACCGAAGCTATTCGTCATCGCCATCACGAGCTTGCAAAGCTATTAGTCAGTTAATGGTCGATTATTAGTCAGTTAATCGCTTAGCTGATTTATTTTCGGTAACTTAAGCAACCGCCTTGATATAACGTCAACTAAAACGTTGATCAGGGCGGTACACCCGATAAGTACCAGTGCATTGCTATAGCGTATTTCGCTGAAACTACTGTCGATATAAAAGCCTAATGTCATAATGCCTAAAATGCCAAACACTGCAGTTTCTCGCACTATGATCTCGAACCGATAAAACATTAATGCCATCATACCGGGGTAGATGTTAGGCATGATGTGGTAGCTAAACTGATTTAACTTACCTATCTGCATCTGTTGAGGCGTAATAGCGTTACTTTGCTTTACCGACAAGTAAGCGATAAGGCAGCCATTATGTATGGCTAAGGCAATAATAGCCGGTAACATTGATGGCCCAAGCAGCATTAAAAAGATAAACGCCAAAATATATTCAGGGACTGAACGGCCAATTAATATCGTTAACTGACCTAGGTAAGTTAATGGTGCAGGCCATAAATGTTTACTTGCCATAGCATGCATGTTTAAGGTCACAAAATGAGTGGCTGCTAAGGCAAGTAACGCTAAGATAATAGTGGTTACGGCTCCTGGAATAGCTTGCATCGATAATATGTTACTTAACCAATCATAGAATGATGACCATTGAATTTCTGTTAATGTTTGCGCATTTGCAAATGCAGGAGGTAAAATATCTTGGCTGATAAAACGTATCAGTAAACTAGTATCTACTGTTGGTATATCGCCAAGTGTCAGGCAAGCCATAATAATATAAAAGCCGATAAGTTTAGGAGGGCACCAGTAACGAATTGAACCGATCATAGCAATAAAGATAATTAGTAATGCCGCGCCTTCGCTATAGTTTCCTTGTTTAAAAGCTGTCTCCATATAAAAACCTAACGTAGGCATACCGATAAACCCGAGTACAGCGCTACTACGTAGCGCACACTCAAAACGGTAGCGAGTGTAGGCCATAAGCTGCGGCATAACTTGGGCTATTTTGCCGTAAGTGAAGCGGCTAATAATATCTGCTCGGCTGTCAATACACGCTAAAGGAGTGTCTGATGATTGATTAATAATATCGTTAAATACGCGAGCAAAGCTGGCAGCAAATGGAATGGTAATAGCTAAAATTCCGGTAATAGGAGAAAGGCCAAAAACTTGTAAAAATAGTAGCGCCCAGAAAATTTCATGAATTGCCCGTAAAAAAGCGCAGCAGCTTGATACTATCGAATTTTGGTATATTAGGGCGAGGGGTGCACCGAGTATTAAACCTAAAAAAACACCTATAATGGCAAAGTTAATGGTTTGAATAATGGCTTGAAATAGGTATTCTGTGGCGAAAAAATTAGGTGACATTAGCCCTTTCGCCATCAGCGTTAATTCGAAAAAAGGGTCGAAATTGACAATCTCTATATCGGAAAAAGGAAGTATAGCCAGCGCTATAAACCACATTGATAAAGTGACTTTTTGCCAATATCCTAACGGGTAAGCTATTTTGCTTTTATTAGGCATAAATGAATAAATTAGGCGACCGCACTAGTTTGATATAGCTTGATAAGCTGCTGTTGATCAATGCGCGCTTGTTTGCTATCTAGTACTAAGTGACCTTTGTTTAACGCGATAATACGATCAAAGGCGTTCATTGCTAACGCTTTGTCGTGCATTACCATAATAACGCTTTTATGTTGGGCGAATACTATTTTGAGTAGCCTTGATGTCATTAACGGATCGAGCGCTGAAAAGGGTTCGTCGCCAATAAATAACGCTTGTTGTTGATACAAGGCTCTTGCCAACGCTACTCGTTGTCTTTGTCCTCCTGAAAGTTTATCTACTTTTTTTGTTAATGGCTGGTCTAATTCCAATTGCTGACAAAGTGAAGATATATCGTTTAAATTTTGCTTAAAAGGCCGTATTAAATTCACTATATTAAATAACCAGTGGTGCCGAGCTAAAGCCCCCATAAAGACATTATGATAAATACTTAAATTATCAACCAAGCCTTGTTTCTGTGAGCAAAGCGCGGCATTGGCTTGTAACTTTTGATACAAGTGCTGTAGCAAACTAGATTTCCCTGCACCCGATGGACCTATAATGGCAACTCTTTCACCTTCATTAATTGTCAGGCTCAAATCAAAAATAACCTGTGTGGATATCTCTTTTTTAGCCGTTTTATGACTAGTCATTTTATGGTAATGAAGGTTTAAGTTGTCAATGGTGATCATTAATCGATAAGCCCTATTTTTTTAGCAACATCTTCTATCGGCTGATAGTCTTTGTTTTCAGCTTTAACAAATGATGTTCTAGGAAAGCTTTTTAGCAGTTCAGGATCATTCATATTGAGTAATACGGCTTGCACCTTTGCTGTAAAGCCTTGACCAAAATTTTCTTCAACATCAGCACGTATCGTCCATTGGTAGTCAGGGTAAGTGGGGGTTTGCCAAATGATTTTTACTTTATTGGTATCTATTTTTCCCGCAGCAAGAGTACTTTTCCATACTTTATAGTTCACCGCGCCAATTTGGTAAGCACCCGATTGAACTTGAACTATGGTGCGGCTGTGATCACCTGAAAAACCAACGCGTTTAAATACTTCTTGTGGCTTTTTCTTTAAATACTGCTCGATATAATATTGTGGCATTAACCGACCAGATGTTGATCCTTTTGAACCAAAGGTGAAGGTTTTTTGGCTGATATCAGGAAAGCTGTCGCTTATCGTTAAGCCTGTACTGTAGTGGGCAATAAAGTAACTTTTAAAAAATTGATCTTCATAGCCTTGGGCTATCGCTTTTGAGTCAGGCACTAATCGTCTGGCTTGAACTCCAGATAAACCGCCAAACCAAGCCAGTTGTACTTGGTTATTTCTAAATGCAGTCACCGCAGCTGAATATGACTTAACAGGGATATATTTTACTTCAACACCGAGTTGCTCTTCTAAGTAATGAGCAACTTTTTCGAAACGAGATCGCAACTGAGATTCATCTTCATCTGGGATAGCGGTAAAAGTAAAGGTTTCTGCGCTTGCATTGATAGGGCTGAAAAGGCTAATTGTTAATGCACATATGGAGAATAGCTTGGTAAGTGTTTTCATGATACCTCTGGTTATTAAAAATGTATTAATAGGCATACAATTAACAGATCTCGATTAAAATGGAACCGTCTTGTGGTGTTAATTCACCAATCGCTTGCAGCTCAATATTGTGTTGTTGGGCGATAATTTGAACTTGTGTAACAGCATCAGGTTTTACCGCTAATAGTAAGCCGCCAGACGTTTGTGGATCACAGAGTAGCGATTTCTGTTGTGCGGTTATTGGGCCAACTTTCTGCGCGTAACTGGCATAGTTGCGCTCTGTGCCGCCGGGTACACAACCCTGTTCAATATAATCAAAAATAGCAGGGAGATGGGGCACTTTATCAAACCAAAGTTGTGCTTTTAGCTGACTACCTTCGCAAATTTCGCTTAAATGTCCAAGTAAACCAAAGCCGGTAACATCGGTCATTGCTTTTACCCCTGAAATTTTTGCAAACGATTCGCCTGATTTGTTTAACTGGCACATCCACTCGCAAGCAAGACCTTTATGTTCGTCACGTAATTTAGCTTGTTTTTCTGCGGTTGTGAGTATGCCAATACCTAATGGTTTGGTTAAAAATAACTGACAACCATTTTCCGCGTTATTATTTTTTTTTATCTGTTCGGTAGGTACTATGCCTGTTACAGCAAGCCCAAAAATAGGCTCAGGGGTATCAATAGAGTGTCCACCTGCTAATGAAATACCGGCGGCACTACATACTGCACGGCCACCTTCTATAACTTTTTGTGCAATTTCCGGTGCTAATAGGTTGACCGGCCAACCAAGAATAGCAATCGCCATAATGGGTTTTCCTCCCATTGCATAGATATCGCTGATGGCATTGGTTGCGGCAATTCGACCAAAGTCATAGGGATCATCAACGATAGGCATGAAAAAGTCGGTGGTACTGACAACAGCAGTACCATTTTGCAGATCAAATACGGCAGCATCATCTTTACTTTGATTACCAACTAACAGGTTAGGATCATGGAAAGGGGCAATGTTGGAATGTAATATTTTATCTAAAACTTGCGAGGATATTTTACAGCCACAACCTGCTCCGTGACTGTATTGTGTTAAACGAACATTTTCCATACTACTCTCCCAAAAAAAATATAATTACTAAGTAACGGGAACTGCTTTACAGCTTTTCTTATCTCGTGGCTTTTTTATCTTCATTATTTGTGGCATCAGTGATGCCAGAATCATGCCGGTCATTAACCAATATTGCGTAGAAGTGAATGACTCATTTAATAACAATATACCAACTGCTATCCCAGCAATGGGGTTGGCAATACCCGAAAAGGTAAAATTAACCACACTCATTCGCTGTAAAAGCCATACATAGAGGCCGTAGCCAAGGGCTGTATTAAGTACTATTATCCAAATCAGACCGAGGCCGTTAATTAACTGAAACTGCTCGATAGCATGTAAATAATCTCTCGGCGCTATCAATGCATCTACCATTGCTGCAACGATCAATATCAGTCCTCCGATAATTAACTGCCACGTTAAAACACTCCACCAATGAATATGTGTGCCGAGAGATTTCGTCATGCTGCTGCCGTAGACGATGCATAAAATGGCTGTGAACATAGCTAGCAAGCCAATTGGGTTGAGGTTTATTGTTCCAGGATCAAATAGTTGCCAAGCTAAAAGAATTAATAACAGTCCAAAAAATGACTGTGTTTTATTCGGACTCTGTTTGTTTATCACCCAATCGTAGAGTATGGCAAAAGCAGGCAGGGAAATCATACCCACGCCGGAAATAGTAGAAGGGAGGGTTAACGCCATAACAAAAATTAAGCTGAAGAAGATCGCTATATTAATCATGCCTAGTTTACACAGTAAACCCCAGTCAGATTTTTTTGGCAGACTGGGTTTTATCAGTAACAAAATTAACCCTGCGGGTAAAGCCCGCAATGCACCGAGTAGCAACGGAGGCCAATCAGGCAAAGCAATTTTGGTTGCCGCATAAGTTGTTCCCCAGAAAAAAGCTGGGATCATGGCCAGTAAGATATTCATTCAAAGTGCCTATACATTTAGATAGCTGTAGTGTGTACTTTTTTGTGGTTTTTGTAAAGTATCTTTACATTAAGATTCATCATGTTAAGATTTGTAAAATAAAAATATTAAGGAATATTGCATGGACAGGTTAGACTTAGTCGCAAACCAGTGGGCAAAAGAAAAACCTCATTTAGACACTTCTGCAATGCAGCTCATAGGTCGAGTAATACACTTGAGTAAGCACTATGAAAATAAAATTGCCTTATGTCATAAATCTTACAACTTGAAACTTGGCGAGTTTGATGTACTGGCTACTTTATTACGTTCAGGCAATGATTATTGTTTAACACCATCACAGTTGATCAATTCTATGATGCTCACCTCCGGTGCTATGACTAATCGCTTGGACAAACTTGAGATAAAGGGGTTAATAAAACGCGTGCATTGTAAACAAGACCGGCGCAGTATTTCGGTTGGCTTAACTAAAACCGGTACAGCGCTTATCAATGAGCTGATAGAGAAGCATGTTAAAGTGCAGCAAACATTAGTGTCGTCAATTTCTGAAACAGATAAACCTCACCTTAATCAGTTATTAAAAAGTTTATTAGCGCAGTTTGAATGATGAACTCCTCAATTACTTCGTTTATGGGCGCTTTGACCCATGATGTACGTTTCTTCAATACAACGGTCATCAGTCAGCATCATGATGGCAAAAAGTCGGTCATGAAGATTTTTACTGTGGGATAACCTGAATTTTAAGAAAGGTGTTGCTTGATCATCTAATACGACAAAGTCGGCTTCACAACCCGGTAGAAAATTACCAATAGTACCTTCTAAGTCTAATGCGCGTGCACCGCCCAATGTAGCAAGATAGAGTCCTTTAAAGGCAGACATTTTATGTTTTTGCAATTGTTGTATTTTGTAGGCTTCACTGCTTGTTTGTAACAATGAAAAGCTAGTTCCGCCACCAACATCACTACCTAAACCTACTTTCACATTATGCGCTTCACAGCGTGCCAAATTAAATAAGCCTGATCCTAAAAAAAGATTTGAAGTAGGGCAGTGAGCAATCGCAGCATTATTTTTTGATAGACGCTGCATTTCTTCTTCTGATAAATGAACGCCGTGTGCAAAAATAGAACGTCTCTTAACTAAACCGGCTTCTTCATAAACGCCCAAGTAATCCTTTGCCTCAGGAAATAATTGTTTCACCCAGTCAATTTCATCACTATTTTCTGATAAATGTGTATGCAAATAAGTATCGGGATATTCTTTAAGTAACTGTTCACATTTTTGTAATTGTTCAGGCGATGATGTCGGGGCGAAACGTGGTGTTACCGCATAGCTTAAGCGATCAACATTGTGCCATTTTTTAATCAGGGCAGCAGATTGCTCATAACTGCTATCAGGGCAGTCTGAGAGATCTTCAGGGCTATTGGTATCCATCATCACTTTGCCAGCAATCATGCGTAAACGTCGCTTTTGACACTCACTAAAAAAAGCATTCACTGATTCGGGATGAACGGTACAAAAAACCAAGGCGGTTGTGGTGCCGTTGCGTAATAGCTCGTCTAAAAAATGCTTGGATATGTCACGAGCATAATCTTCACAAGCAAACTTTTTTTCCGTTGGAAAGGCATATTCAGTGAGCCAAGTGAGCAGCTGTTCACCATAAGCCCCCATCATTTCCATTTGCGGTAAATGTACGTGAGTATCTATCATGCCGGGAATGACTAAGCGATTATCATAACGTTTTACCTCGATATTGGCAGACTCTTTGATAAGCTCGGGTAAAATATCATTTTCTAAACCGACTTGTTGGACAATGCCTTCTTCAATTATCAATACACCAGGTGAGAAGTAGCGGTAAGATTGATCTTCATCTTTTGCTGGGTCGTCAATGAAATCGAGAATATCTGCACAAATTACTGTTTTTACAGCGGTCATTATGAATTGCCTTGGTAAGTTGAATAACTAAAGTCCGGTGCTATTTTTACTGTTTTACTTGAACTATAAGTTTTATTTATTGTTTGAAAGCTCATGATATTTCCGTTTTATTAACGTTGTTTTTCGAAGCGAAGAGTTTTGCTTGCATTACTGTTTCAAGCACTCTTTCGGGAGTTGCCGGAGTATTAAGTGGTGGTGAAAATTGGTAATCATTAATACTGGCAATGGCATCACGTATGGCACACCAAACGCTCATCCCGAGCATAAAGGGCGGTTCACCTACCGCCTTTGAGCGAAATATCGTTGCTTCTGAATTTGCTGAGTCATAAAGGCTGATATTAAATTCATCAGGTGTATCGCCAATTGCCGGAATTTTATAGTTAGCGGGGGCAAAACTTGCTAAGCGACCCTTATTGTCCCATTGCAAGTCTTCTGTGGTTAACCAACCCATACCTTGGGTAAATCCGCCTTCAATTTGGCCGATATCTAAAGCGGGATTAAGTGAGTTGCCAACGTCTTGTAAAATATCGACCCGTGTTACTGTGTTTTCTCCCGTTAAGGTGTCTATTTCAACTTCACTGATCGATACGCCGTTCGCGTAATAGAAGAAGGGATGGCCTTGTGCTTTACTTCGATCATAGTGAATTTTGGGGGTTGAGTAATAGCCGGTTGTTGAAAGAGAGATACTGTGGGTATAAGCAAGGTGTATTAAGTCAACAAAACTAATCAGCTCTTTACCATATTGAATATGATTATCAGTAAAGGTTATTTGCTCTGGACTGATTTTGAAGTGAATACTGATAAAATTGATCAGCCGTGCTTTAAGAGTGTTAGCTGCATTTAATGCCGCCATACCATTTAAGTCTGTGCCACTGGAAGCTGCTGTTGGTGAGGTATTAGGTACTTTATCGGTATTCGTTGCGGTAATAGCAATGGTGTTGAAATCTACCGAAAAAGCATGGGCGACAATTTGCGCTACCTTAGTATTTAAACCTTGGCCCATTTCTGTGCCACCATGGTTTATTTGAATCGAACCATCGGAATATATATTGAGCAAGGCACCTGCTTGATTAAGGTGTTGCACGGTAAATGAGATGCCAAATTTAACGGGGGTCATCGCTAAACCTTTTTTAATAAACGGCGATTGTTCATTAAAGTTTTTGATAGCTGCTCGGCGCTGCCAATATTGTGCACTGTTTTCTAACTGCTTGATCATACCGCCGATAACATGTTGCTCTACTTTTTGCTTATAGTGCGTGGTATTTTTTTCAGGGCTATATAAATTTGCTTTACGAATAGTAAGGGGATCTTTATCAAGGTAACGTGCAATATCATCCATTATTAATTCAGCCATGATCATCCCTTGCGGCCCGCCAAAGCCTCGAAATGCGGTGTGACTGACCGTATTAGTTTTACACCGATTACCGATGACTTTAGTGTTAGCATAATAATAAGCGTTATCAACATGAAACATCGCGCGATCGACAATGGCATCGGAGAGATCGGGTGAATAACCACAATCGCCATTCACTTCAATATCAACACCGGCTATCACGCCTTCATGATCAAAGCCGATTTGGTATTTGTTATAAAAAGGATGGCGCTTACCGGTTAAACGAAAGTCGTCACTGCGTGCTAAACGAATTTTTACTGGGCAAGCGGTATGATGGGCTGCTAATGCCGCCAAACATGCCCAAGGCGCGGCTTGGGTTTCTTTGCCGCCAAAAGCGCCGCCCATTCTACGCATTTCAACGGTCACCACATTAAACGGCCGGTTCAATACTTTGGCGACCAGATGCTGTACTTCACTTGGATGTTGAGTCGAGCATTGGATAAACATGCCACCATCTTCCGTTGGTTGAGCGCTAGCCACTTGTCCTTCCAAATAAAAGTGCTCTTGTCCGCCAATGCTTAAATTACCTGAAAGTGTATGTTGTGCCTGCTTAATAGCTTGTTGTGCATTCCCTTTTAACATTTGATGAGGTGGTCTGACCCAATGTTGTTGTTTAATCGCATCATGAATATCGAGTACCGCGGAACTTTCTTGATATTCAATATTGATTAATCTTGCCGCTTTTCTGGCAAGCTTATAAGAAGTGGCAACAACTAATAAAACCGGTTGGTTATGGTATTCTATTTGCTGCTCTGCTAATAAAACATCGCCCGGAAAAACAGGACCAATATCTTTTTTTCCTGGAATATCATCGCTACTAATAATGGCTTCAATGCCTTCTATTGCCTGCGCTGTTGAACAATCAATGGAAATTATTTTTCCGCAAGTAATCGTTGCAAGTATGGGGTAAGCATATAAACAATTACTTAGCTCAAGGTGATCATCAATATAATTTGCTTGGCCACAAACTTGTTTAATGGCGCTGTCGTGAAAAACTGACTTACCAACACAGCCTTGTGTTTTGTTATTGGGGATATCAAGATGCCGCATGGTTAATCCTTGTTTCAGTATGCTTAGTTATCTGTTCATGTATGTGGTCATGCTCATTTTCAGTCTTGTTTAATTCGCAGAACTCATAACCTATACGCGTTAGTAGGTTTTTAGCTACTGTGGTGCGGTAAAAAGCACTGGCTCGAACATCAGTCATTGGAGAGAAATCTTGCTCTATATATTTACTGGCAGAGATAAAGCTGGCAACTGAAAAGTTATTATTAGTCAGAAAATTTTCGACTTTTTTAGCGCGAGCAGGGATTGCTGCCATACCACCCATGGCACAGCGAGCGGAAGTTATGGTGTTATTATTTACCTCTACAGCCACAATTAAACAAACAGTCGATATGTCATCTTCAAAACGTTTAGATATTTTATGGCAAGCGAGTTTGCTTGTTGCTTTACGTTTGGGAATAATAATTGAATGAATCACTTCATTTTTTTGTAACACGGTTTGCCGATAGCCGACAAATAAGTCTTCTACCGCTATTGTGCGAGAGCCGGTAGTGCTTTGTAAAATAAGCTGTGCATTTAAGGCGATTAATAAAGGTGCGGGATCGCCTATCGGAGAAGCATTCGCTAAACTTCCCCCTAATGTACCGCTATTACGTACTTGCGTTGAACCGAGGCGTTGGAATAACTGTAATGCTTCAGGAAAGTGCTGACATAAAGGCTCAATAAATTCGTTATAGGCTAAGGCTGCACCAATAATAAATGCAGTGTCTGTTTCTTCAAAACAGCATAATTCACTCACTTGAGCGACTGAAATAAAGGTCTCTATTTCCAGTAATTCTTGGCTTAGTTCAATGGATAAATCGGTTGCACCAGCAAGTAGTTTTCCGTTTGGGTATTGTTGTTTAAGTGTTAGTAGAGCTGATAATTTTTGCGGCAGATAAAAACGAGCACCTTGTAGCGTTAGGCTTGGCTGATTATTTTCTAATGCACTTTGCTGTTTTTTATATTCAGCGGCGAGTGTTGACCATGTTTCTTGTTGGCGAGGATATTCATAACATTTTTCTGCTGCTTTTAATATTGGGCTATAACCGGTGCAGCGACATAGATTTCCGCTTAGCGCATGGATCACTGCTTTTTTACCTGGGTAGTCGACATTATTAATATAAAGGGCTAATAAACTCATAATAAAACCGGGTGTACAAAAACCGCATTGTGAGCCATGAAGCTCGACCATGGCTCGTTGCACCGGATGTAAATCTGCCAATTCAGGGGTTACTTTTGGGGTTAAGGCGTCAAGGGTAATAATATGCTTGCCGTGGGCATTACCTAATAACATCAAGCAACTATTTATGGTTTTATAATACCAGCTAGTGTTTCCACCGCTATCAACTACTTCGCTGCCTACTAATACGGTACAAGCACCACAGTCACCAGTCCCGCATCCTTCCTTACTACTTTTAATCCCTGCTTTGGTGCGCAACCAGTCTAATATGTTTAAATCTGGTGCTTCTTGTTCAACTCTGACTGTGCGATGGTTTAATAAAAAGTGAATCACTTTGTTTTGCCTTTTTCTTGTGTGATATTAATAAAGGGCTTCAGCAGCTTTTCTTGCTTACAACGATTTAATTATTATTCAAATGAATATTTAACGAGTAATTAGCTTATTGCACATCCCATACCAATTCTTGACTTTTCGGTCAGAAAAAATATATACATATGCTGATTTGTGGTAAATTTTTTGATAAATAGGGGTTTTGCGCCCATTTCAGCGAAAAGTCCAAAGTTCGTCTGTAGGCTTTGGAATACAATGCTTATAGAGCAGGTGTGTATAAAATAGTCACTTAATATGGGGTTCTGTGCATAAACGCGACATCTTTCGCGTAAATTGCTGTATCCCTTGTTTAGCGAGGACTATAGGGGATACCTTGTTTATATTTTGTAAGTTATTCTGACTTTAACCTTTTTGAAACTTTGGAAATTGTTGTGCGAGAACAACTTAAAATATGCTGAATATAATCATAGGATTTTTTATCCAATAACATACTTTCAATTTTTTTCTGCAATTCTAAATCGAATGGTCTTCCACGATATCGCCCCTCAGACTTCGCTTTAGCAATCCCTTGCTGTTGACGGCGTCTTCGGTCTTCATAGTCCTTTCGGGCAATCGCTGCTAGCATATCGAGCATCAAATCATTAATAGCTGACAACATCCTTTCTGTAAATTCATCTTTAACGATTGCAAACTGGTGACTGGTTGGTAAATCTAATGAAACAACCCTTAAACCTTTTGTTTTTATGGTGGCCTTGAGTGAAGACCAATCATCATCTTTTAGTCTGGATATCCGATCTATTTGCTCAACTAGTACAACATCGCCTTTTTGAGCTATTTCAAGCAATCTGAATAATTCTGGCCTTTGCAATTTTGCTCCGGATTCATTTTCTTCAAAGAATGCAGATATTACCAAATCATGTTCATTGGAAAACCGTAACAATGTATCTTTTGCTCTTGCAGCATCTTGCTCTTTTGTTGAAGCTCTCAAATAAGCATAAGTTCGAAAATTGCTCATTGTGGAAATAGTCCATTTAATATAGTCTCTTTATGTTAGTCCATTATACATAGTATTCAGGATTTAGTGGGCTATAATAACACAAGGATTCAATAAGTCCTGTTAAGGTATACCTAAACTGAACTATACGCCGTCTTTAGACGGTATGTAGTTCAGTTATTCAATTATGTATAGGTGATTTTTTATGAATCAAGAAGGATGAGTTGCTTGATTTATAAACACCTGCTATCTTTATTTAAGATCATCGAATGATGAACTACATGAAATAATAATTACATTTGCGTAAGGAGACACATGAAAGCCCTATTAATAGTACTGTTTATTGTAATTATAGGTTTTGCTATAAGCAGAAACTTTTCTAATGATAATACAAATACTCAAAATACTCAAAATACTCAAAATACCCAAAACCAAATTCACTTAAATTTAGATACCGCTGAAGAACCAACAGAAAAAATATTTACAGATATTCCTTTAGAAATAAGCACTCCTAACTTTGAGGAAGATGTAACAACAAATAAGTTAGTAAATACTGTAGATAGCGTTCCTAGACCTAAGAAATCCCTTAAATTAGATGATCCTCTCCTTGAAGAGTATAAAGCCAATCACAATTGCTATTCTTATTTCCATTTTGACTCAGAAGAAAAAATCGATATTTTTCTAAATAATCAAGCAAATATAAATTCAGCATACACAGCTAATGTAGTTCAGGGTATGAAGAAAAACATGTTACAGAAAGTAAAAGATTGCGCCCCTGTAGTAGGTAAAAAAACCATAGAGGAATTTACCAAAGAAAGCTTCTCTCTCCTGAATAAATCAGCGGAAAGCGGAAATACTGAATCACAGTTACGGTTAGCGATAATACTAGATCAACAAAGCTTGTCCTTAGATAAACATAGTGATGAAGCTAAAGATATTTATCAAAAGTCGTTAAACCTTTTACAACAATCAGCTATAGATAATCCGAGAGCCAAAATAATACTGGCATTAAAACATCTGGATAATATTTATCATCCAGAGGTTTTTAATATTAACAAAGCAAAACACTTACTAATGGAGGCTCAACTACAAACAGGACATAAATACGAAGCTGTAGAAAAAAAAATAAAAAACTTTAAACAATAAGGGAAACACAAATGAACAAGTACTTATTAATATTCTTAATTTTTTTGTGTTTAGCAGTTTTGGCTGATGATATAGCAATAACTGTATCCACTGACTCTTCATTTGGAGTGACGGATCAAGTGGGAGCAGACTATCACATTAGGACAAATGCAAATACACAATCAAAGCAATGGAAAAGTGGTGATACAGTTACCATGACTCAAGGCACAACCACAGCAGTATGGGCATATAACGGTGGTACTAGTGGAACTTTTTCCATGATTTCTTCTAGCAGTACAGTAGCAAGTGGTGGCTCAAGTGGTGGCTCAGGTGGTTATATTGGTAGTATTGGTGGTATTGGTGGTACTACGGACACTCCTTACGATCCTAACGCAGGATGCTTGAGTATAAATAATGATTGTGCTTGAGTATAAATAATGATTTATAGTATTTAACTAAATACGCTTTCTGAATTAAAAACGAAGGCATAAAAAAAGCCCTGTACGATTAAGTATAGGGCTTTCATGATGGTCCCGATATACGAACAGTACAATAGTTATTAGGTCACTCAGACTTACGAACAACTGAAACTTTATACGTATGTAGTAGGCTCAAAATTCAGTAATACGCTAAGTCCTTTAGATAGAAACTCATCTTAGGTAAAAAGACTATTCTGTGTTCTAAATAATGTGATTTTCGAAGTTGGAATAAATCATAAAACCTATCTCAGTTTGTGCCCCAAACCGAGTTAGAATTTTTCGGATATTCACGATATTGCTACAGCTGAATTTGAAAGGGGCTAATAGTCCACGGTAAGTGCACTCAAAATGAACCGCATTTCGAATACTGAATTCAGTCTTGTGTCATGAGCTGGATCAGTTAATGGCTGTATATATGTCGATTACATCGACATGACACTATAACATGTCAGTTTTTATTAAAATGATTGACATGAAATGAAAGAAGTAAAAACAAGCCGAATTCAGATACTCACCGGCCAAGAAATTGATGAACTGTATTCTTGTCCTGTATTTAATCAGGCAGAGCGAGAAGAGTACTTGTCATTAAATCCAGAAATCAAACGCACGCTGGCGAGGTTAGAGAAGGTCGAAACTAGGGTATATTTGATCCTGTTGATAGGATATTTCAGAACAAAACCAGTGGTACCTAAATTCAAACTAAGGGATGTGAAGCAGGACGTTGAATATATTTATTCGACGTACTTCCCTGACAAAAAGATCAAATATTCGGTGATAAAGAAAAACACCCGAGCAACACTGATATTAAAAATGTACTCGATTTTAGGGTTTGAGCGATTTTCAAAACAGCACCAACAAGCATTAATCGCGAGGTTACAGGATGTTGCTACTATTTGTACCTATCCCAAATACATTTTTGATGAATGCCTAGCATTTTTTGGGCAAAAACGAATAGGCCTGGCAGGCTATTCCACGTTGCAAAGCATTATTACCAACGTACTGGCCAGTGAACGACATCGTACAGAAGATATTATTTCCTGCCATATGACGGATACAACTCAGGCTAAATTGCAAAAAATTCTGCATACCAAAGGTCTTTTAAACAGCCTTTCTCTTTACAAAGGATCAGCCAAAGATTTTAGTCCGTCACAGCTTGCCAAAGAGGTAGATACGCACAATACCATAAAAGAGGTTTATCAGGATGTTAAACATCTCATCGAAAAACTGGGCTTATCGCAAGGAAACTTGGACTATTACGCTTCGATTATTCATCATCAGTCTGTCTACAAAATCCGTCGTTATCCTAAATGGCAGGGTATGTTGTATATGGCCTGTCATCTATTTTTACGTTATCGGGAAACCAATGATAAACTGGTTGCCGCCTTTCAATACATTACCCGTAAACAGGGGGAAGCAGCCAAAGCTGCTGCAAAACAACGCATTGCAGAAGAACTTGAAGTGATAAGGGATAAACTAAAATGTGCTGGCAATATACTGAAGCTTTTTGTCGACGATGATATCAGTGACAAAACGGAATTTGGTGAGATTCGGCAGGATGCTTTTTCCGTTATTTCAAAAGCTGAAATACAACTGATCAGTAAACATCTTCATCAAAACAGCTTTGATAAAACACTATATGAGTGGCAATTTATTGATACGCAATACAGGAAAATAGCCAATTCTATGAGATCCCTGTTTATGGCTATTGATATAGATTGTGATCCTAGCCTGCAAGTACTGGCATCACAGCTGACAACATCAAAATTAGAGCTCAGTAAAGATAAAAAAATGACTACAGTTGATCAGCGATTACTCAGCAGTCAGGACAAAAAATATTTACTCGAAAATAATCAGGTAAATACAAAAAGATTTGAATATTATTTGTATCAAAGGGTGGCCAAACTAATAAATCACAACAGTATATATGTTACGGAAAGTGCAGATAACAAAAGGCTTGAAGATGACTTGATTCCACAGATAGAATGGAAAGAGAGTGATAGTATTATACAAAAATCAGGGTTACCCAAACTGAGTACGCCGATTGATCAAACGTTATCAGGGCTAATGAAAAAACTGCGTTTGTCCATAAAACATCTAGGCAACAGTATTAATGATGATGCTAATGATTTGGTCAAACGACAACCCCGTATTAATCAACTTACCTGGACTCTGGCAAACAAGCGTTGGAAAGATGATCTTGATAATCCAGTATACACTCAGATCTAGCATATGGGGATCATAGAGATAATGGATTACGTTAACAAAAAAACAGGTTACCTCAATGCCTTCAAGAATGTCGCCTCCAAAAAACATAGCGTCAAAGCCGGAGAAGATGACTTACTGGCATGTATTTTTGGTAACGGATCAAATTACGGATTACATCATATGTCTTCGATTTCAGATCGTACAATTGGTGTTTTAAGGGCAGTCAATGACGGATACATCCGTCCTGAAACAACAAGTGATGCCAATGATGTAATATCAGATGCCTTAGCTGTACTACCCATATTCAAACACTACACCATAAATGAAACGGCACCATTTAGCAGTATAGATGGTCAAAAATTTGCGTGCCGTATTAATACTTTTCGAGCAAGGTATTCGGCCAAGTATTTCCGTAAAGGCAAAGGTGTATCAGCGTTGACGCTAGTATCGAACCATGTTCCGCTAAACACAAAAGTCATTTCACCCAACGAATATGAAGCGCATCATGCGTTTGACTTGTTGTATAATAATACTAGCGATATTAAGCCTAAGACACTGACCACCGATACGCATGGTGTTAACAACGTAAACTTTGCGATATTAGATCTGTTTGGATATCAGTTTGCTCCACGTTATGCCAAATTTAAGAATGCCTTTAATGATATGTTTGAAGTCGAGTACGGAGACAAACTGACTTTACAGTTAAAGAAACCTATCAACACTTCACTGATAAAACGGGAGTGGGAAAATATTCAATGGGTAATTTGCTCACTGAGCCGCAAAACAGCAACACAAAGCACCATCATTAAAAAATTATCCAATAATAAAAAGAATAGCCGTACACTGGCTGCGCTTCACGAATATGACCGATTAATAAAATGCCAATACATGCTTGATTACGTTGATAGCAAAACCTTGCGCCAGCTCGTCCAGCAAGCACTTAATCGTGGTGAGGCTTACCATCAACTGAGAAGAGCGATTGCTTCCATTAATGGCAACCAGTTCAGAGGTGGTCAGGACTATCAAATAGATCAATGGAATGATTGTGTTCGGATCATAGCAAACTGCATCATTTATTATAATTCAGCACTGCTATCGGGGTTGATTGAAAAATTTGAGCTTGAAAATAACCAAGAGGTTGTAAATATGATCGCCAATCTATCTCCGGTGGCATGGCGACATATACAACTGGCAGGTAATTATACGTTTGGTAATAAGAAGAATAACATCAGTGTAGACAGGCTACTGGAAAACCTTGATCCGTTAGCGGACGAAGAACAACCAACGGTAGCCGCCTAGTCTTTTAATCTGAGCGGGTCTAATTCCTCGCTGTTTACGGCGTAAAGGTTTTTGACCTTCGATTAATTAAGATACCCCTCTTCGTGAAACGAATTTGAGCCTAAGCGAAAAACCTTGGCGTGGGGTCATTCATTTTATATACCTATGCTCTGTAGGCTCATAGTATCAAAGCCTACAGGCTAACTTTGGACTTTTCGATGAAATGGGCGCACAACCCCTTATTGAACATTGAACATTGAACATTGAGCATAGCTCTGAGTTGGGAAGAAATTTAATCAAATTGGTATTAGTCATTACTTGAGCTGACTGGCACTGATCCTTTATGATGATTTAAGATTAACTAAGAATGTTAGGAACTCACTTGTTGTCATTTCTTTATTAGAACGCACTCTTTTGCGTGTATAACTTCTTTTGCTAAATCTACACCAACGATAGTATTATTCATTTTACGGACTCTTTTTAATCTGAGCGGGTTAATATCCCGTCGCTTGCGGCGTATTGTAGATTGGGCTTTAAGCCCATCAATTTTACGGCATAAATGCCGACCTACATTTAGTTCATAATAGTCCTCTCTTCGCGAAGCTAATTTGAGTCTAAGCGAAAAGCCTTGGCGTGAGGTTGTTAATTACCTCACTCTTTAGGGGGGAGGGAGTCAATTATCTATTCTCTTCAATCAATGCTTTGCCTCTAAGCTTTTTTATTCTCGCTGAAACGAGTATTTCGAGGTGGCATGAGTATAGTTGCCAGATCAGGCACTTAAAGTTTATGACTTGGTGTTAACCCGCAGCCCGATAAAATCATTTGGCATAAGAAACGGCAGATGCGTTCGATATCTTCTGGCTGATACTCACGTTTATCGTAAAGGGTTAAAACTTGCGTCTTGAAGTCTGCATAGTGCTGAGTGCTTGACCAAATTAGAAAGAATAATTGCTCGGGGTCAACTCTATCCATTTTTCCTTGCTCAATCCAACTTTCGATAATTTTACAATTAGCATTTAACCAGTGACGTAAATCCGTACGTAAATATTCGCTTAGATTTGGTGCACCTTGAATAATTTCTGTTGCGAAAATTTTTGATGCATTTGGGTAGGTAATTGCTTGTTCAACTTTAGTACGGATATATAATTCTAAAGTTTCTGTTGGATCATCATCTTCCGTTATATCGGTGAATAGTGCATTCCAACGCAGCACTATGTTTTTTAATAACGTATTGTAAAGTTTCGCTTTGTTGGTGAAATAATAAAGAATATTTGCTTTTGGCAGACCTGCAGCTTCAGATATGGACTGTATACTCGTACCTTTGTAACCATGTTTAACAAATTCTATTTCAGCGGCGGTAAGTATTTTCTGGTTGTTCTCTGCTCTAATTCGCCCCTTTTTACTTTGCTTCATTATATCTACCTAAGATTCCGTTAATAATAGTATTTAAGCCTAGAAATCATATAGTAACAGAATATTATGCTTAACTAAAAATAGATCGGCATTAAGAATGGATTTATTTTAAAGGTTAGTGCTTTGGTTATATTTTATTTTCCATTCAACTCACCAAGCTGTTCGTGAACCGATTCAATTGCTATCAAGCGTTCGCGTGCTGATGTGCTTTCTGCAAAGGCACTACTAATAAGCAGTGTTAATACACTCATAACACTGGTGTATGAGTCAAATGTAGATGTACTGTGTACAATACAACTTAATTGCCATGTCGCACGCTTTTCTAGTGTGGCGGCTGTTGGGTCTGAAATAAGTGCCACAACCGTGTTTTTTTGACAGGCAAGTTCGATAATATCATCGAGAATAGGGGTTCTTCTACGCATTGCTAGGACGATCAGTAAGTCATCTTCGTTTAAATCAAAAAGCTCTTCGGCAATGGCCTGATTAGCGCCGGGGTGCAAAGTAACATTATCGCGTAAAAGGGCGAGCTGCCTATGCAAGTATTCCGCAAAGAAACGATTGTTACGATAACCAACCAACCGTATTCGTTTTTTAGTTATGATTGCTTTAACAAGAGAACGAAGGATCGAAATGTCTATTCCCTCAAGTGTATGCTGTAAATTAACCTGCTCACGCTTGATATGGTTTGTAATGATCTGACTATTATTGCTCGGGCTTTCTTGTGTATGATTAAAACTATTACTTTGATAAACAGGTGCGCCCCACTTTTTGGCTTCTCTAGCTTGTCGTCGCGCATCATTAAAATCATTGTAACCAAGACGACTAAAAAATCGGGTTGCTGCCGCTCTAGAAGTCTTTGCCAGTTCGCACAGTTCAGTTGCTGAATATTCAGTGATATCGCTAGGAAAAGAAAGTAAAAGGTCTGCTAAGCGCTTCTCTGAGGGAGGCATACTTTCATAGTGTTCCCGTATTCTGCTATCGAGTAAATCTTGTTTGTTTATATCGTTCAATTTAGTCTCCAAATAATTTGGTAATTTATTATCAAATAAGTCATAACTAAAAAATAATTATCAAAAAGAGTTGAGGTTTTGATACTTAAGTTTTAATATTGAGATTGTTGGTAATAAATTTTCATTGTAAGTGTAAGGAAATGATATGGCTAAAGCAACATTATCTATTAACGCTGAACGGTTACAGGCGCGTTTACAGCATTTGGGCACAATAGGTGCTCTTGAGGGCGGCGGTGTTTCTCGTTTAGCGCTTACAGATGAAGATAAAAAGGGCCGAGATCTTGTTATTAGTTGGATGAAAGCACTGAACCTTGATATTGAAATAGATGCTATTGGTAATGTAATCGCAACCCTTAAAGGGCAAAAAGATCTGCCCCGTATCATGATGGGATCGCATATTGATACAGTATCAACCGGAGGGTTGTTTGACGGCAACCTAGGCGTGTTGGCTGGCCTTGAAGTGATTGAAACCCTTATTGATGCAAACATTACACCGCTTAATCCTGTGTCTGTTGGTTTCTTTACTAATGAAGAAGGCTCACGTTTTGCGCCTGATATGATGGGAAGCGCTGTCTTCACTAAGGCACTTAACCTTAAAACAGCGCTACAAACAGAAGGCATTGACGGAGTAACAGTTGGTCACGAACTAAAAAGAGTTGGTTACCAAGGAACTGCTGATTTTCCCAATATTAAGCAAACGGTTGCTGCATTTATTGAACTTCATATAGAGCAAGGGCCAGTGCTTGATGAACAACAAATAGATATAGGTGTTGTAGAAGGTGTACAAGGTATTTCATGGCAAGAATACACCTTAACAGGTGTCTCTAATCATGCTGGCACAACCCCTATGGAATATCGGCAAGATGCAGGTTTGGTTGCTGCGAACATAACGACATTCGTTAACCAACTTGCCTTATCGATGGCGCCTAATCAATTAGCTACCGTTGGCTCAATGGAAATTAAACCAAATCTTATCAATGTTATTCCAAACTTTGCTCGCTTCACGGTCGATCTTAGAAACCACAGTGAAGCAGCGCTGCAAAAAGCCGAGTTGGCGCTTGAGGAATATATCTCGGCTCAAATAAAAGAGCATGGTTTGACTGTTAATAAAAAAATACTCGCTCGCTTTCAACCTGTGCATTTTAACCCAGTATTGGTCGATAGCATTGAAACATGTGCTAAAACCAATAAATTGTCGACCAAGCGTATGTTTTCTGGGGCAGGGCATGATGCACAAATGTTTGCACCGCACTGCCCAACCGCCATGATATTTGTGCCTAGCCATAAAGGAATTAGTCACAATATTAATGAATATACCAGTCCTGAGCAGATAACGAAGGGAGCAAATGTAATGCTTCAAACTGTGATGGAATTTTCATCTAATAAAGGAATCTCTTAAATGTCTAGAATATTAACCGTGGGCGTTGCCCAGTTAGGTCCTATAGCACGCAGCGAACCACGTAGTGCTGTTGTTACGCGTATGATAAGTTTATTGACTCAAGCGCATAGCAAAGGCTGTAAGTTTGTTGTTTTTCCCGAACTTGCGCTGACCACTTTTTTTCCTCGTTGGTTTATAGAAAATGAACAAGAGCTAAATTATTTTTATGAAAAAGAAATGCCTAATGCTGATACCCAGCCGTTATTTGATAAAGCTGCGGAGCTTGGTATTGGCTTTTATTTAGGTTACGCAGAGTTAACTGAAGACGAAGATGGCAAATCACATAAGTTTAATACTTCTATACTTGTTGATGATAAAGGCAGTATTACCGCTAAATATCGAAAAATTCATTTACCGGGTCATACTGAAAATGAAACGTGGCGACCTTTTCAGCATTTAGAAAAACGTTATTTTGAACCGGGTAATACAGGTTTTGGCACATCAGACTTTATGGGAGGAAAAGTTGGGATGGCGTTATGTAATGATCGCCGCTGGCCTGAAACATACCGAGTTATGGCGTTGCAAGGAGCTGAGATGATTGTCTTGGGCTATAATACGCCGATGCACTATCCGCCAGTACCTCAACATGATCATCTGCAAGCATTTCATAATCACGTTGTTATGCAAGCATCAGCCTATCAAAATGGCTGTTGGATTATCGCCTGTGCTAAAGCAGGTAAAGAGGAAGGCTGCGAACTGCTTGGAGACAGCTGTATTATTGCGCCCACCGGCGAGATTGTCGCTCAGGCAAAAACCTTGGGTGATGAACTAATTGTTGCCGAATGTGACTTTGAACGTACCCGTGAGATTAAAGAGAATATCTTTAACTTTGATCTACACCGAAGACCTGAAGAGTATCAAATTATTAGTCAAGAGAAAGTGACTGCTGATAAGTAAAAACACTGTCACGAATTTGTCATATTATTGTCACAGATAAAAATATTAGGCTAAAAGTCGAGTTTTTTGAGATTAAAAACGATAAAAATAGAATAGAATTTGAAATGACTTTTTAGTTGTAAATTAATTGAAATTACGACATTTACTCTTTAAGGGTAAAAAACAGTAAATTTATAATTAAATCAAAGGTATAGTAGACGATACTGGGCTTGAACCAGTGACCCCCGCCTTGTAAGTGTCCCACCCTTGTCTGTTGTTAAGTGTGTGTACCTTGGGTAAGCATTGCGAAAGCTGTTCTCACTGTTTTATTTGCCAATGCAACCGCTGCGCATTTATTACCTCTGCGTTCGATCAAACTTTTAAGCCAAGCCTCTTTTTTCGTTCTAGCTTCCCGCTTAATAATTTGTTTTACTACCGACATTGCGCCTGAAATCAGTTGGCTTCTGAATGTACTATTTTTAAGTTTTCCTATAGTACCAATCTTCACTTTTCCACCTGATGAATGCTGAGATGGTGTTAAACCAATACAGGCTGAAGCATCTTTACCTTTATTAAAAGCCCCTAAGTCCGAACAGCCAAGTGCAATATATAAATTAATGGCATTAATAGGGCCAACACCTTCAAGTTTTAACAATTTTTTACAATCAGGATGAGTCTGAATTGATTTTTCCGAACAATCATCGTAAATCAAAACAGACTTTATCGCAGTACTTAATTGTTGTTGTGCAACCTGAAGTGCTTGCCTGAATTCGGCAGACAAGTCATTTTCAGCGTCTTCCAATATGTCATCTATCTTATTGATTAAACGCGCACTTCCATT
>JAOPTQ010000052.1:0-65966 GCA_051531915.1 Colwellia sp.
ATTTGTGTATAAGAGTTAGATAGAGTTATGGGATCCTGAGTATTGTGGAGAGATAGATCTACAAATAAAAGCGAATGGTGACTGGTTTTATAATGGCACTATTTTTAAGCGTTTATCATTAGTTAAATTATTTGCTTCTGTGTTGCTAAGAGAAGTTAAAAAAACTCAAAAAGGTAATGACGAATACTTTTTAGTGACGCCCGTTGAGAAGGTAAAAATTAAGGTTGATGATGCACCTTTTGTGTTAACGCAGTGGCATTGGTTGAATGATGATAAAGAGTCGATGGTAGTGAATACTAATGTAGGAGATACGTTTATTTTAGATGCGGAGCATCCGATCATATCAAGTGAAAATGGGGAGCTTTATGTGCTTGTTCGTCGAAATTTATTAGCGAAAATTCACCGAAATGTATATTACCAATGGGCCGATTTAGCGAAAGGGCAAGTAACAAAAAAGGGCACTGAGTTGGTATTCTCAAGTGCCAATTGTCAGTTTAGTTTGGGCGTTATCTCTTAAGGTAGAAATCCACCTACAATTATACCGTTACGTGCCTATGTACTTCACTCAGGTTCGTCATTCCCGTGGTGTCTTAAACGGGGATCTAAGTATAAAAACACCTAGATCTTCAATTAACACACCTCGAAGATGACGATTACAACGGATACCTGGGTTATCTACATAGGCATGTACCGTTAAATCACCCGTGAAAAACGCTGTTGGTTTACATGTTTTTTCATATAAGCATCAAAGCTCATACAAATAATGCGAATAAGTAAACGTGCTTTTTGGTCAACTTGAATTGTGTGAGTTGAGTTAATCACTAAGCCATCGTCAATAAAGGTATTAAGCAAAGGTAAATCTTCGGCAAAATAATCATCAAATTCAATATTATATTTTTCATTGATTTTATTTTTATCTAAAAATAAGTTACACATTAATTCACGAATAACTTCACCGCGAATAATATCGTCTTGTGATAAGCTAACGCCTTTTATTTGCGCATGTTGTTGGGTTTCAATCGCCTGATAATAAGCTTTTAGCTCTTTAATATTTTGACTAAAACTGTTCCCTATCGCGCTAATAGAAGAAACGCCAAGCCCGAGTAAATCGCAACCACCTTTAGTGGTATAGCCTTGAAAATTTCGGTGCAGAGAACCATTACCTTGCGCAATAGATAATTCATCATTAGGTTTAGCAAAGTGATCCATACCAATAAAGTCGTAGCCATAGTTACACAAAGTTTCAATAGCAAGCTTCATTAAAGCAAATTTGTCGCTAACACTTGGCAGCCATTCATCTCGTAATTTACGTTGTGCGGCAAAACGGTTCGGTATGTGGGCATAACTAAAGAGAGAAATTCTATCAACGTCCCATTCGTGCGCTTTATCTAACGTTTTAGCAAAATTAACCAAAGTTTGATGAGGTAAGCCGTAGATTAAATCAATATTGATCGATTGAAAGCCAACGTTTTTGGCGTGAGCAATAAAATCACCTATAAAGTCAGTTGACTGAACTCTGTTAATCGCTTCTTGAACTTTAAGATCTAAATCTTGCACGCCTAAGCTTAAACGGTTAAACCCTAGAGAAAACAAATGCTCCGCTAAGTTCATTTCTATTTCACGCGGATCTATCTCAATACTCATTTCTAATTCATCAGAAAAAGAGAACTTTTCTTTTAATATTGAAACTAAAGTCGTGATTTGTTCATGAGTTAAAAAACTAGGTGTGCCGCCTCCCCAATGTAATTGCTTAACCGTATAGTCTTGAAATAAAGGCGCTTGTAAGGCGATTTCTTGGGCTAAATAGTCAAGGTAAGTGTCGGCTTTATCACGATGACGAGTGATTACTTTATTACAGCCGCAATAATAGCAAAGGGTATGACAAAAAGGGATGTGTACATAAAGAGATAACTCATTATTGGGCGAGTTTTTTATCGCTTGAATGAAGTCACTATGCTTAAATTCAGGATGAAATTCTAGTGCGGTTGGGTACGAAGTGTATCTTGGACCACTTGTATTATATTTACTGAGTAATTTCGGATCGAAAAATTGACTAACTTGCATGGTAATTACGTACACTATTTAAATAATGCACGTATTATACACTTTCGAGGAAAAATCGCATTGTTGTGAGTAAATCAATAGTATCAAGGATATCTTGAAAATTACTCTGCACACACAATGCACTTTTCAGCGGCCGGCTGAACGTGTAAGCGTTGTGGAGAAATTTTTTCTCCACATTCTAGGCAGAGGCCATAATTACCCTTATCCATACGGGTAATGGCATTCGATAAATGTTGAATTTCAATTTTTGCTTCCGATTCTAATGCGTTAAGTACTTCATCATTTTCTCGTTCACCAGCTTGCTCTGCCCAGTCGGCATCTCTGCCTTTAGCAAAATCACGGTGAATAGAGTTTACACGTTGTTGAAGTTCAACAATTCGTTGAGTAAATTGGGATTTTAATTGAGTAGTCATTATTATCACCTTTTATTTACAATAGTAGGCTTACAAAAGTAGCTTATTAAATTAATTACTCTGTTGTTAGTATAGCTATTTTTTCAGTGGTGAATTGTTGAAGTAGATCAAGATCTTTAACTATTTGTATATGTAGTTCAGCTTCTACTTTCATACGTTGAAAATCTTGTTGCATTCGCTGTTGCTTGGTCAACTTTTTACGTTCTTTAAGAATAGGTAAATGTTTAATTTCGTTGTATAGTTTATATATTGATGGAAACTTTTTCTCTAAGCCAGTAATCGTTTTTAGTGAATCAAGTAATACAGATATACGCCAACAGCCTTCACTAAAATCACATTGCTCAGCTTGCATTGCACGGGTAATTAATAAAACACTTTTAAAGACTTTCTTGTCGAGGGTATTTAACGCTTGTTTACGTTTGTGTTCGCTTTCAAGTTGGCGCTGTTTTTGTTTGTTAAGTTGCATGAGTAATTTAATGGCATATGTCGCTAATACCGTAATAATAATTACAGCAAGCACAATGGCATAAAGCCCATAATTATTCACAAAAAATTACTCATAAATGACAACGCATAAACAGAGCTTCATCTTAATCATCTTGCGTATAGTCAGAGAGATTTTGATTATCTAATTTATCCCATAAATCATCTTCAGAGTTACTGCTTTGTTCTTCATCAGATTCAGCGTCATCCTCTAACCCTAATTCAGCACGCAGTGTTTGATGGCGTTCCATCATTTTGTTGTAATAATCAACTTCTTGCTCTGTTAAGGCGATATCTTCTTCTTGCTTCTCTATAAGATCTTGCAATGCTTGATCTTGTTCAATAGCGGCAAGTTCTTGCTCTTTAGTGACATTATCGCTTTCATTCGTTATAAAACGTATGGCAGCGATAGGTTTATTTGTCGATGAAGTTTCTTTGTTTGTATTTTTTATTTTAGGTTTTTCATTGTTTGAGCTTGGTTTTCCTAACACAATAGGGGTTTTACTTCCTAAGCGAGGATCTTTTTTAGCCCCTGAATCACTTGAATTTTCAACCGGTCTATTGGCTTCTTGTTGACGGTTACCTGCTTTTTTACCGGTTTTTTTTCTTACTCTTTTTTCAACTTGTTCAAGTTCTTGTTTACTTAATTTTGGTTTAGCGGTTGGCGCGGAACCTTGTTTTCTAGATTTTTTTGTTCGAGACATAAGGAGTTCTTACTTTTTTATTTACAATGATGACTATTTTACGCCATTGTTTGCTAGAAAGTTAGTAATAAAAAGAATTGCTGAGTAGAAAAGAAAAAAGCGATGGTAAAAACCATCGCTTTATAGAGTGTACAACATTGAGTTGTCATTTTAGCTAACTAACTTTTATAGCGCTAAGTTCCTATTTTAATTGGTATCCAAACCCTTTCATGTAATCCATGTTTACGGTAAGTCTGATTGCATCCTGTTTTATTTTTTAATGTTTCCGTACTTTATTTTATTATTTTAGGCCTTCTTGGCATCTTAGTGGCTATCCGTAAACCCTTATTGGGCTGCAATTTTAAATCATCCTAATCGTGAATAAACCATCCATATTTAGTAAGTTTTCCTGCTTTCCTTGCTTTGTAATCCATTTTTTTATTTTTTTTTATCTGCTTTCTATCTATACTATTCTTCGCTACGAATTTATTTTACTGTTTTGCAGTTGGCTATACTTTACTGTAGTTTTAATTTTGAGCAAGTAAAATTTCACATTATTTTTAAATAATGGACATTTAACTTGTAAGCAACTGATTATACTTGTATTTTATTTTTAGGGTAAAGTGCGCAAGCCGATGGTTTTATTAAGCCAATATGACAGTTTTGTCACCATTTAAACATACCCGTTGTTCGGCATGCACACGCACAGCATGACTTAATGCCGTTGCTTCTAAATCGTGCCCCATATGAACCATTTGTTCTATGGTAAAGGTATGGTTAATCGGCTTAACTTCTTGAGCAATAATTGGCCCTTCATCAAGGTTGGCGGTTACATAATGCGCGGTTGCACCGATAACTTTTACGCCTCGAGCATGTGCTTGATGATAAGGTCTTGCGCCTTTGAAACTTGGTAAAAAAGAGTGATGAATATTAATGGCTTTACCCTGCAATTGCTGACATAAATCATCAGACAATATTTGCATATAGCGAGCTAATACTAAAAAGTCTGTTTTAAGGCTAGTCATTAGGTTAATAATTTGTGCTTCTTGCTCTGCTTTCGTGTCTGCGGTTACAGGTAAATGGTAAAAGGGAACATCGTGCCATTGTGTTAACGGCTGACAAGTTTTATGGTTTGAAATAACGCCAACAATGTTAATAGGCAATACCCCTGATTTCCATTTTGTTAATAAAGACACTAAGCAGTGATCATCTTTGGAAACCGCAATAATAACATTGGGAACATCGGCACGATTACGCAATCTATACTGCATATTTAAGGGCTTGGCTAAATCGTTAAGCGCATCAATAAATTCACTGCTTGAGACGGTTAAATTTCGATCATCAAAAGCAATACGCGAAAAAAAAGTTTCAGTGTAAGGATCACTATATTGTGAAGTTTCGGTGATAAAAGCGCCGTGTTGAAATAAACTTTGTGATACTTTTGCTAATACACCAGTATTATCAGGGCAATGCCAAGTGAGAATGTAATGATTAGGTGTTGTCATGATCGTTTGTCTTAATACCGCATGGAAAATTAAAACGCTATCATTAAATATTATGGCGACTAAAGCCAGTAATTTTATCACCGATCGAGACTTAAAATTTATCTTAAGGGATTATTGTACTGGCATTAAATGCTTATTCTTGTGATAAAAGGTGCTTGTTTTTAATATACAGCTGCTCTACTTTTTCACGCGCCCACGGTGTTTTTCGTAAAAACTTTAAAGAAGATTTTATGCTAGGTTCGTGGGTAAAACATTTTATTTTTATTTGTTGCCCAAGCGCTTCAAAACCAAAATGATTTTCTAGAACTGTCACAATAGTTTTCAAAGTAATGCCGTGAAGAGGGTTGTAGGGTTGATTATCCATTGCTTTTAGACTGACTTTAATAAAAAGATTATTGTAGCATGATGTGATAGTTTCAATCAGGAAAGGTTAAACATTGCTGTAGGGGGTAATTTCTTGCCTTATGTCGCACTAAAGTACGCCCTACATACTTAAATAAAAAAACTTGTAACTGTTCACCAAGCTTCTCAAACGTCATTCCCGAAGTATCTAATCGGGAATCTATGATATTAAAAAACGGGATCTTCGATTAAAACATCTCGAAGATGACGTAAACAAGATTTGGTGCTTTGTAAAATCATCATGAGCTGAATAATTATAAAAACTTAAGCAAAAAGTTTAACTAGCTCTGCATTACCACCAATATGTTTACCATCAATAAATATTTGAGGCACCGTGTCTTTTTGAGTGATGGCGCGCATGCCAGAAATACTAATATCTTGGCCTAAAGTTAATTCTTCAAACTGTAAACCTTGCTCAGCTAATAAAGATTTTGCATTAGCACAATGAGAGCAACCGGGTTTAGTAAATAAAGTGATTTCTTCTTTTTGTAATGCTTCAGGATTAATATAATTAAGCATTGTATCTGCGTCTGACACTTCAAAAGGGTCGCCCGGTAAGTCAGGTTCAATGAACATTTTTTCAATAATGCCATCTTTAACTAACATTGAATAGCGCCAACTACGTTTGCCAAAGCCAAGGTCTTTTTTATCAACGAGTAAGCCCATACCATCAGTAAAATCACCATTTCCATCAGGAATAAAGCTTATATTTTCGGCACTTTGATCTGCAGACCAAGCGTTCATCACAAAAGTATCGTTAACCGATACACACAAAATTTCATCAACACCGTTAGCAAATAATTTTGCCGCAAGTTCATTGTAACGTGGTAAGTGTGATGAAGAGCAAGTTGGTGTAAATGCTCCTGGTAAAGAAAAAACGACCACTGTTTTTCCCGCAAAAATTTCATTGCTATCACGTTTTGTCCAACTGTCATTAGCTCTGATAGGAAATGACACGGATGGAATTTTTTGGCCTTCTATATTAGTAAACATATAACTTCCTTTATTTATTTAAAATGAGTGAAATTGTTTTGGTTATTTTGGGTCTTTTCTATTAACGAGAGTTATCCACTCTACTTAGATGTTAAACATTATACAAAGGAATTTTACATGCGTTATTTTTTATTGAGCTTTTTTATTATTAGTTGGTTTTTTATTACTCCAAGTCAAGCAATGAACACAAAACAGATTGCTGAAACAGCCGATCAAGTTGCACCATTAATGAATGGTCAACAGATACCTGATGTTGAAGTTACAACGGTCGCAGGAGAAAAAAAATCATTAGTGAAGGTATTAAACAAAACGAAAACTATTTTGTTTTTTTATCGAGGTGGTTGGTGCCCGTTTTGCAATACACAAATGGGCCAGTTAAAACAAATTGAAGGGCAATTAAAAGCGCTTGGTTTTCAGTTGATTGGTATTTCAACGGACAATCCAGAAGCTTTACAAAAAAGTATCAGTAAACATGAATTAGGTTATCAATTGTTAGCTGATTTTAACTCCACGACTAGTCAAGCTTTTGGTTTAGCTTATTTTTCAACACAAAAAGTGACTGATAGATATTTAGCTGCAATGGATTTAAAAAATCCATTGCAGCAAAACAAAGCAGGGGATGCTCGGTTAGTGCTTCCGGTTCCTGCAATTTATGTGATAGATAGTAAAGGGTTAGTTCAGTTTAATTATGTTAATCCTAATTATAAAGTGCGTTTACACCAAGCACTGTTATTAAAAGCTGCTGAATTGGTGAAGTAGTACAAAACAGAAATGAGAGGAAGGTATTTGCTAACGACTTCCTTTACATGATAGATTACAGTTAATTAACTTGTATATACAACTAAGGGCTAGGGTAGCAGTGAACTCAAGTTATCATTTAAGCAAAGGAAAAGTAGGCGTGTTAATTAGCATGCCTCACAATGGTCAGGAAATACCGGCTGAAATTGCAGCAACGATGACAGTTGAAGGGAAAAAAGTAGCGGATACTGACTGGTTTATAGACAGGCTTTATGACTTTGCTCAGGCGTTGGGTATTTATGTTATCAAACCTAAATATAGTCGATATGTTATCGATTTAAATCGAGGTATTGATGGCGTGAATTTATATCCTGGCGCGAATAGTACCGAATTATGTCCTACTACCGCTTTTGATTTATCTCCGTTATACCTTGACGAAAAGCAGCCAAGCAACGATGAAATTCAACAGCGAATAACTCATTATTGGCAACCCTATCATCAAGCCATAACAGAGACTTTAGCTGATTTGAAACAAGAGTTTGGAAAAGTAGTTTTGCTTGATGCCCATTCTATTTTGTCACATGTCCCCCGTTTTTTTAGCGGGAAGCTACCTGATTTTAATTTTGGAACTGTTGATGATAATCAAGATATAAGTTGTGCTGCCGAGTTGATTAATAGCGTTAAACAGCTTAATTTTTTTCCCTATACAAGCATAATTAATGGTCGGTTCAAAGGCGGCTATATTACCCGTGCTTATGGCGATCCCACGAATAACATACATGCTATTCAACTAGAATTATCGCAAAGTACTTATATGAATGAACCGAGTGATCACTATAATGATGTTAACGCAGCACAAGTGAAAAAAAAGCTGCAAGAATTTGTTGAATGTTTGATCAGCTTTAGTCGGCGATAATCAGTAATCAGTAATCCATAAGTGAAGGCGAAAGCTAACGAGTTAAAGTGCGATGAAATTAACGGCAGAAAATATATTATTAGCGGATGGGTGGGCAACTCAGCAAACATTAACCATAGAAAATGACGTGATAACGGCAATTACCGCGGGCAAAGATCCTCAGGCTGAATATATTAAAGGCGCAATAATTCCGGGTATGGTTAATTGTCATTCTCATGCTTTTCAGCGTGCGTTTGCCGGCTTTAGTGAGCAGGCAAGTGAAGGTCAAGACAGCTTTTGGACTTGGCGCAAAATTATGTATCAATTCTTAGCGCAATTAACGAGTGAAGATGCGCAAGTGATTGCCAAACAACTATACATTGAAATGCTTAAAATGGGTTATACTCGCGTTGCTGAATTTCACTATCTGCATCATGATATTGATGGCGCTATTTATGATGGTGCTATTGTTGATTGTGATAATGAAAATAATCCAGAGAAAAATTCGCCTTCGGGCTTGGCGACTATGGCAAAAGCTATTTTTCAAGCGGCTAAAGAATCAGGTATTGGCTTAACATTACTGCCCGTTTTGTATCAGCATGGAGGTTTTGGCGAGAAAAAGCCCCATGCAGGTCAAAAACGCTTTATTAATTCAATTGCACAATTTAATCAGTTAGTAAGTGATTGCTTCGCTTTAAGCACGTTATTTAGTAATACTAATGTTGGCATTGCACCTCATTCTTTACGTGCGGTAGATCAAATCTCACTGATAAAAGCCGTTGCTCATGTGCGCTCATTAGATAGCAAAGCGCCAATACATATTCATATTGCTGAGCAGCAACAAGAAGTATCAGATTGTTTAAAGTATTATCATAAACGACCCGTACAATGGCTGTTAGACAACCTTGATTTAGACAGCCAATGGTGCTTAATTCATGCAACTCATATTGATGCTCAAGAACGAGAAGGGATAATTACAGCACAAGCAATCGCAGGAATTTGTCCTACAACTGAAGCTAATTTGGGGGATGGTATTTTTCCTACTGCTGAGTTTTTAGCTGAAAAAGGCACTTTTGCCATAGGCTCCGATAGTCATATTTCAGTTAATCCTATAGAAGAACTGCGTTGGCTCGAATATTCACAACGTTTAATCAAGCAACAACGCACTATTTTAGCTACGCGAGAGCAAGCTTCAGTTGGTCAGCATTTATGGCAAAGCGCAGCATTAGGCGGAGCACAAAGTACTCATGCTAATACCGGTTGTTTAGCTGTGGGCAAACAAGCTGACTTGTTAGTATTAGATCACCATCAAACTCAACTGTTTGCGAGTTCAACACAACATTTATTAGATAGTGTTATTTTTGCTAGCCAGCAAAACATGGTGGCGGATGTTATGGTAAACGGTCAGTGGGTGATACGTGATAAACAGCATGAGCAACAACAAGAAAGTGCAGATAACTTTGCTCAATTAATTGCGAAGCTTTCAGCATAACTTGCTGCGTTAACTTTATAGCATAGAACTATATTGGTATATTGTGCGACAAATTTTACTTTGATTTGTGGGATGAAAAGTAGCACTTACTTTATTGCCTTTACAAAAAGTGTTGTAAAATTCACTGACATTATTTTTTGATGAAGTGATTTCTTTTAATCGGCTCACTTCTTTAGTTGAGAAACTTTTAAATTGTGGCTGTAAATCGGTAAATATTTTATCTGCTTTCAAGCTAACGCTAGTGTCACTGAACTCTGCAAAAGCATCTAAGAGCATTGTTTTTTTTGCTTCATACCATTTTGTTACTTCTGGTTGAGGGTAAAAATGTAGGTATAACGCGATAGCAACGATTAAGATCAATAAATTCTTCATAAGTTGTCGTATAGTTGTTGTAAAGTTCTTGTATAATAGTTGTAAGGTTCTTGTATAGTTCTAGACTAATAATTTAGTCGCTTGTTATGTTATATTAGTTAACCGTATTAGGATAATAAATTTTTAAAAACGCATATAAAAAATCTCCATTACCGTAAATTAAAAACGTCATTAATGTTAATTAAAAAGTGGTGTTATCTCTGTTTATCAAGGATTTATTGTGAAACCAGACAGCAAACCGCCCGCGACTAAAAATAGAATTCCCGTTAAAAATATTAAGATCCATGCGGCCAAAAATAGTGGTGTTGAACGCTATAAGCCCAGTGATCAAATATATGTTCGTAAAGTTTCTGGATTTTTTCAAAAATTAAGACAGCGAATGAACCTTGTTTATTTTGCTTTTTTTGCCTTATTGCCTTGGTTGCAATTTAACGGACATCAAGCGGTATTATTTGACATTGGTGAGCAACGATTTACGTTGTGGAGCTTAACTTTATGGCCACAAGATTTAACGCTACTTGCTTGGTTTTTTATTTTTGGTGCTTTTTTACTCTTTTTTGTGACCACTTTTTTAGGTCGAGTTTGGTGTGGTTATATGTGCCCACAAACGGTTTGGACCTTCATTTTCATCTGGTTTGAAGAGCGCATTGAAGGCACTGCAAATCAACGTAGAAAACTTGACCAACAAAAAATGAGTGGTAGAAAGCTGCGACTAAAAATAGTAAAGCATGGTTGTTGGCTATTATTTTCATTATTTACCGCCATGACGTTTGTTGGTTATTTTGCGCCAATGGAAGACGTTTTCATTAATGTTTTTACCTTCAATAGCAGTGCCACTATCGTTACTATTTTAGTCTTTTTTACTTTGGCGACCTACGGTAATGCCGGTTGGATGCGTGAAACGGTTTGTTTGCATATGTGTCCTTATGCGCGGTTTCAATCAGCCATGTTTGATAAAGATACTCTAACGGTTGCTTATGATACTAAGCGTGGTGAAAGCCGTGGCGCAAGAGGTAGAAAACAAGATCATAAAGCAATGGGCTTGGGTGATTGCATTGATTGTAATTTGTGTGTTGATGTCTGCCCAACCGGAATTGATATTCGTAATGGTTTGCAATATGAATGTATAAATTGTGGCTCCTGTGTTGATGCCTGTACTGGTGTTATGACGAAAATGAAATATGATCAAGGCTTAATTCGTTACACAACGGAACATGAACTTAGGGGTAAAAAAGTACATATAGTACGTGCTAAGCTCATTGGTTATGCGTTAGTGTTAACGATTATGAGCATGATGTTAGTGTTAGAAATTGTGAATAGAGTGCCGTTAACTCTCGATGTTATTAGAGACAGAACAGAGCTTGCGAAAGAAAATTTTAATGGTGAAATTGAAAATGTATTCACTTTAAAAATACTTAATATGTCACAAACTGACAACACTTACCGACTCTCCATTAAGGGTATTGAAAATACACAATGGCATGGTGATCAAGAAGTACTGGTTAAAGCTGCCGCTGTTTATACGTTACCTATTAGTATTTCAGTTGACCCATACGAACTGAAGGGCTATATGACTGACATTACTTTTACGGTTGAACAAATTTCACCTGAAAGTGAGGTGAGAATTGAACATGAAAGTCGATTTTTTAATAAACGTTAGGATGATAAATCGTTAATGGCTACTTTTGATTTTAGTTTACTTTCACCCGATCTCATTATTGATGGTTTAGAAAGTGCAGGTTTTACCGTTGATAGTGGCTTGCTGGCATTAAATAGCTATGAAAATCGCGTGTATCAGTTTCATGATGAAAACTTAGTTAAGTATGTGACTAAGTTTTATCGCCCTCAACGTTGGCAATTAGCGCAAATAAAAGAAGAGCATGAATTTTCTTTTGAGCTTGAAGCACAAGAGCTTCCTATTGTCGCCCCTTTAAAAATTGATGGCACCAGTCTTTTTGAACACCAAGGCTACCATTTTGCGGTTTTTCCTTGTCGTGGCGGTCGTATTTTTGAAGTTGACAATTTAGAGCAGTTAGAATGGATGGGGCGATTTGTTGGCAGAATTCATGCCGTTGCTGCGCAACTACCTTTTACCCATCGTCCGGCGTTCACCGTGGATGAAATGTTATATCAAGCAAAAGAGATCATTATTGAGTCTGATTTTGTTCCTAATACCCTCAATAACGCTTTTTTTACTATTTTAGACCAAGTGATTGATGTTGCCGCGGGGCAATATAAACCTAAAAAGCAAATTCGCTTACATGGTGATTGCCATGCCGGAAATATTTTGTGGCGAGATGAAGGACCTCACTTTGTTGATTTAGATGATTGTCGCACGGGGCCTGCCATTCAAGACCTTTGGATGATGCTTTCTGGCGACCGGCAACAACAATTGTTACAAATTGACACCCTATTAATGGGCTATGAAGAGTTTTTTACATTTGAATCTGATCAGCTTCTTTTGATAGAATCATTACGCACTATGCGTGTGGTAAACTATATGGCATGGTTGTGTAAGCGTTGGCAAGATCCTGCCTTTCCTCGATCTTTTCCTTGGTTTAATACCGAGAAATATTGGGAGCAGCAAATATTAATGCTGAAGGAACAAATGTCGGCTTTACAACAGCCGCCTTTAAGCTTATTTCCCATGTAGTCAGTTTATATTCAGTTTTAAATGTTACACTCGTACTCATAATATTGAGTAAATTAATAATTTAGGAAAATGAGAATGAAAAAAATCTATCAATTCATCATGGTATTGCTAATACCACTGTTAGCTTTTTCTGCTACAGCCACTTCGGCCAAATATACGGAAGGCAAGCAATATACTAAAGTGAGTGAAACTGTTTCAAATAAAGCCGAAGTGCGTGAGTATTTTTCTTTTTATTGCCCGCACTGTTTTACCTTTGAACCTTTTATGGCGGGTGTGAAAAAAAGCTTACCGGCAAATGTACGCTTTGAGCGAAACCATGTTGATTTTATGGGCGGCGCTTCTCGTCAAGTACAACAATTGCTCACTAAAGCCACTATTGTTGCTGCGCAAATGAAAATGGAGAAAGAATTAGTTGGTGCCATATTTAACTATATTCAAATACAAAGAGCAGTTATTACCTCAGAAAAAGATATTCGTAATATTTTTGTGATTAATGGTGCTGATGGCGATAAATTTGACAAATTAATGAAAAGTTTTAGTGTTAACAGTAAAGCAAAATCATTAAGAAAGAGCCAAGATACCATGTCTGAAAAAGGCGTGCTAAAATCAGTGCCTTCTGTTTTTGTTAATGCAAAATATAGAATTAACATGGCCGCGTTAGATAAAACGAACCCAGAGCAAGATTATAAAAATTTAATCACTTATTTGCTCGCGTTAGATAAGTAGTCGACTTAGAAGGTAGTGATTTACCTCTATTTTTATAAGCCCTGTTTTTACAGGGCTTTTTCATTTATTAAGCAAGCCTTTTAATAACTTAGCTTTTGCCTGCTTAAATTCTTCCTCGGTTAAAAAACCTTGTTGTTTTAATCGGACTAACCTTTCTAACGCATTGACTAATTCAGTATCAATAATTTCACGGTTAGCGGCTTTATCCGCAACCTTTTCAGTATGTTCTTGCGTAATTGCATTATTATTTTTTTGAGTGTTTGCTACTTTGTCTTGAACTCTATTTTCTGGCGGCACTATAGGCTCAGTACTCGACTCGGCATTCAGTTCGGCATTGTTTTGCTGTGAAAAAGTATAATTTTTGATAATAGAGGGTTTGGCTTTTTTTATGTTTCTTATTTCGGTATTGTCGGCATTTATTTGTTGAGCAATTAACCAGTATAAATCGAGTAGATCGTCTATTACATTGTAATAACTTTTTCGGGTTATGCGGTTATCTCCTTTGCGTAAATATAAATAAATACAATAATGTTTATTTTTATTATCGGTCAATACTAAAGTTATTTGCCTAGTTCTTTCATCAACCATTTTATTGGCATGTTCTTTAATGAAAGCGCCACGCAAATCTTGCTCTAAATTATTGGTAAAGCCAGTACGGGGTTCACTATTGATAATACCGACACTAGTGTTATTGAGCTGTATTTCAGCGTTAACAATATTGGCTAAGTTAATGATGGTATCAGTACTATTTTGGTGGCGACGATAAAGACCAATTTGTTGGTTCGATTCACTGAGCTCAATATAAACATAATGATTGGTTAATAAACCTTTGACGGTAAAATTTTTTATTTTAAGTCGGTAAAATAGATAGATAACAATGACGAGTAATACCCAAATAAAAATATAGAAAAACAAAGGTAAGGATGAGTCTTTAATTGGATTGATATTATTGAGTGGTAATTCTGCTTTAAGCGGTAATGTTTTTTTTGATGTTTCTTCAGGTATGTCCTCATTGGCACTTGGCTCATTTTGATTTTGTTGTTGAACCGTAGTATTTACAGAAAAAGTATTTAAAGAGAAAGTTTTAATAGAGATAGTACTGAAAGGTGAGGCGCTAACAGAAAAAATTGTTGATAATAACAATGAAATAATAAGCAATGCAGCGCTTATATTTTTTTTGAAGAATGCTAAGCTAAAAAGAGAATTAGCATAAATTACTTTATTCTTTGTTTTTTTAGCGACCATTTATTTTTTCATCCATAAGTTTATAGTCTAATGCACCTGTATAATAATAGCGCTAAATTAAGAAAAGTTTACTTTTTAAATAAATGTATTTTATTACCTTCAATAAATTGAGATTTTTCAGCGTTTGAGGTGTAACTCAGCTTGCCTTCAATAACAATATCATCACCTTCAGCAGCCTTTTCATGTAAATAAAGCGCTTGTTTCCCCCAAAGGTGTAATGCTCGGTCAACCGGTATGATTTGCCAACATTGTTGTTCGGTTGAATAAATGTGTTGGTTTATGGTTACATTGACTTGAGCTAAGGTTTTATTATATTCAGTTGTCATTAATTGAGGCGCAGAAGTTATTTGCGCACTGCAATTAATTTGATTGATTGACTGCGTGTAACCCTTGTTAAACCTTTGCACAAAGGTGGCATGTACAATGGCAGGATGATTTGCGGTTGCATTGGTCTTTCTATCAGAGCTTATGCTCTTTGGCTTTGTGTGGCTTGGTTTTATATTGCTGAGATAGCCATGTATAAGTACAATATCGCCTTTATCGGCATGTAATAAAGCCTGTTCAACTAATACTCCTTCCACTTTTACGTGATGATAACTCGTCCATTCTTTATACTTGTTGGTTTTTTTGTCTAACCATTTACTACGGGTGGCAAGTGTTATTTCAGTTAACGCTGAAACAGGGTTTGCACGGTAGCGAATGTCAGGTTTAGTAACTAAGTTTCCAAGTAAAGACACGGAACAAAGTTGATGACTGTGGTTGGCCTGTTTCATAAATAATGTTAACTACACTTATTGGTTAAAATGTTATTTCTTGGGCATTACAGCACAAAACTTTTAAATGGTCATCATAATTTATTTTCGCTAAGTTAAGTTACGCCCCCCTATTTATATGCTGTTTAGCTTTTAAGGCTTGCTTCTTACGGCAACAATTTTTCAATTACTTAGTCATAAAAACTAGGGTCTGTTGATCTTTCATCATTATATTTTGAACTAAAAAGGGTGTCCAAACATAAGCCACTGTTTACCCCCTCATTTTATTTTGCTAAATCGAAATGTACTATAAAGCTCGATCATATCAATCTCATTGAGCTACCAACATCAACTTTCCAATCAGAAAAAATAACATCAGGGTCAAATGTTGGAGACACACGGCCACCTTCAACAAATAAAACGGTTTGAATACAGTTAATTTATAAAAAATTTAGCCAATCTAGGTTGGCAAGTGAATTAGCAACACGCTTAACTTTTATTTTTACATTCGCTGATGGCTTAGCGTGTACAGCAGTGAACATTGCTATATTTATAGCCAAAGCAAATACTAAAAAAGTCTTAAACCTAATATAACTGAAAATAGAAAATGCCATGTAAGCGAGATTTAATTGATGAGTTTTTTATTATCATGTATTCCTGTTGATGATACAAAGCTTTAATAGGCTTACTTTAATAAACTTGAATATAACCTGACGATAAATAACTTAATTAGCATGGTATAGGTAAAGCCAGATCTATGCAGAGGTGTTACATAAAATAACAAAATGGTGCCTTTCTGTTATAATATAGTGACGTTTGGTTGTTTACTATCAAGCGTCAACTTTGTTTTATTATGGAGATCAATACTCTAATATGACTTTACTCATTACCTACCTCATTGTTGCCATCGGTGTATCATTTATATGTTCAATTCTAGAGGCGGTATTGCTATCCGTTACCCCTACTTTTGTAGCACAAAAGCTCAAAGCCAATGTGACTGGAGCAAAAAAATTAGCAAAAGTAAGAGATAAACTTGATCATTCAATTTCAAGTATTTTAATTCTTAATACCTTTGCTCATACTATGGGGGCGGCAGGTGTTGGCGCTCAAGCTATCGGCATTTTTGGTGAGCAAAAAGAAACCTTAATAGCATTTTTATTAACGTTAGCTATTCTCTATTTTTCCGAAATCATTCCGAAAACACTTGGAGCAAATTTTTGGCGTACTTTAGCAATTCCTTCAGCTTATGTTATTTTATTTTTAGTGAAACTGGTTTATCCCTTTGTTTGGTTCTCATCATTACTTACCCGAATGTTTAGCCATGGTAACCCTGATGTTATTACCAGAGAAGAGTTGCTTACTGTTGCGGCACTAAGCCATAAAGGCGGCACGTTGGACAATCAAGAAAGCCAGTTGGTAGAAAACATTTTGAAGTTAAGAGACGTAAAAACCGAAGATATTTTAACACCGCGCAGTGTTGTTCATGCTTTGGCGAAAGAAATAACCATTAGTGGGGCCATTTCTAATGAAAGAACAGCTAACTTTACTCGTATTCCAGTTTACGATAATACTATTGATAATATTGCTAGCGTTGTTATAAAAACACATTTATATGAAAATGAAAGATTAGGGCATGGAGAGCTTACAGTGAATGAGGTTGCTACGCCTATTTGGCGAGTTTCAGAAAGTTTACCGGTATTAAATTTGTTAGATTTATTTATTAAACGAAATGAGCACATCTTTATCGTTGAAGACCATTTTGGACAAACCGCCGGCGTCGTTTCTCTTGAAGATGCTATTGAAACTTTTTTGGGTCGTGAAATTGTTGATGAAAGTGACCAAGTAGAAGATTTACAAAAATTGGCAAAAGCTAATTACCGTCAGCGTTTAAAACGTAAATTCAGTAAGAAAAAGAGTAAGATTAAGTGATATGAAGTTTTGGTATGAAAAATAAAAGTAATTAGATCACAAAATTAATCAAAATGGTATAAAACAGCGACTTGAGCTTTTAACAATAATTGTTGGAGACAGCGCATAATTTATTTTCGCTAAGTTAACCCTATTTCTGTACTGTTTCGCTTTTAAGGCGTGTTTCTTACGGCAACAATTTTTTCTACAAAGTTATTCGCCCAAATATCTAATAAAGCCTGCACCGATTTAATGTTGTCGTCACCGTTATTGGCTACGGTGGCATCAATATATTTAGAAGCAATTAAGGCAAACACCCGCTTTTGCTTTTCCCCTTGTAAAAATTCTAATTCAACCGACACTTTAGTAATAACATCTTTTTGATTGCTCACTTGTAAGTAAACGGCATTACCAGCATTGGTCATAATTCTAAAGGGAACGAAATCAGTAATTTCTAGCTCTGGCTCAGTTAGCTTAACACCGGAAAAAGCGCCTCTAATGGTTAAGGTGTCAGCGCTAATTTTTTCTACGATGGTAAAATTATTATATTCTAACTTTGTTTTCATACTTTCATGAAAATAAGCTGACAATGCCAATAACTGTTGGGCATTAAATTTTGGATTATCTGAGGGTTTTATCCAAATTTCAAAGGGAATTAACTTTATTTCTTTAAGCTTAGACATCGTTTCACGACCAAAGCCTTTAGCATGATATGTTTTTGTGTAATCGTACTTTGTAGAATCAACAAAGCCATCATAACTTTTTAAAAAACCCGATTGTTTTTGGTTCGTAATATTTGTGCAGCCAGTAAAAAAAGCGAGCACTAAACAAGCGGTAAATATAAGTTTGATAGTGTTAAGCATGTAAACTCCTTATCTTTATACCGACTAATGGTATTACTTTGGTGTTTGAACTTAGTGAGTTTATAGAATTATGATGGTTGCACAATGCATATTACATAGTGTTACCGTAAAAGCGCATTTGTGGAGGGTTGTATATTGTAAAGCAGTGTGAAAGTAAATGGCCCACCCGACAGGAGTCGAACCTGTGACCTATGCCTCCGGAGGGCATCGCTCTATCCAGCTGAGCTACGGGTGGTTGATTTTTTTTGTGCTCAAGTTTAATCGCGGCAAATACTATAATTTATCGATAAATTTGTCTAGTTAATATCGAATATGATGAGTATTTTCAATATCGGTAGAAAATAATGTACTTTATTAAGAAAACTGCCTAAAGTAATGATATGTTTAGGCTATATATTATGCCTGTTATTTAATGTTTTAATTATTATATCAAAATGAAATTATATTTTAACCGTTTTTCCAATATTGATTTTTACCGCATTAGTCACCTTAAGTTAACTTTAATGATTTTGTTGAGTTGCAGCATGTTATTAAGTAGCTTTTCTTTGTTCGCGAAAAATTCCCCAATTAAAAAATATCATGTTGAAGAAGTGTCAGCGGAGCCTTTTATTGAGAAGATACAGCGCACAGGTAAGGTAAATTTTAAGCGCACAGTTAATTTATCCTTTAAAACCAGTGGTTTTTTAACTCTGCTTAGCGTTGATGAAGGAGATATATTTTCAGAAAACAAGCTGCTTGCGGCACTTGATACCACAGAATTAAAAGAAGATAAAAATGCTAAATATGCTCAATTATTACAAGCAAAGCGCGATGTTAATAGAATTCAAAAATTATTGGCCAAAGAGTTGAGTTCAGAGCAAGCGCATGATGATGCAAAAACGTTAGTTGAAACAGCAAGAGCGGCTTATCAGATTGCCTATTATAATTTAGAAAAAGCGCAAGTTTTGGCTCCTTTTAATGGTGTTGTTGTTGCACGTTATACCGAGCTTGGTGAACTACAATCGCCCAGTCAAGTTGCTTTGCAAGTTGCCGCGTTAGAAAATAATTTAGTGATTAAAGTGGCGCTAACAGGAGAAGAAATATCTCTGGTGAAGTTAAACCAAGCAGTGCAAGTGTCTTTAGCGCATTTAGGCATTGTTGAGGGAAAAATCAGTAAAATACCGGCGATGGCTGACAGCCAAAGTCATTTATTTAATATTGAGGTGTTATTACCTAAGATGGCGGCAGGTAAACCTTTAATCGCGGGGCAATTAGCGCAAATAACTATTCATATTAATAGCCATGATTTTGTATATCGTTTACCTATTGCCGCACTTAACGGTGTTAATCCGCAGGGTAAGGCTTTAGTTGCGTTAAAAGATAAAGGTAAATTACGACAACAAGCCTTTGATATTTATAAATTAGATAATAGTTATTTATATTTGTATGCCACAGAAACGGTTAAGCCTTTATCTGTTATCACCCAAGGTTGGCAACATCTTTCATTAAGTGTAAATGAGTAATATTTGTTATGCAGTTACCTAGTTTAGCAATCAAAAATGCTCAGTTTACCTTTACCATTGTTTTACTTTTGGTGTTGGTAGGTATTGTTTCTTATTTCAATATGCCGCGCTCTGAAGATCCCCAATTTGACATTCCTATTACCTTAATCGAAGTTATTTATCCGGGCGCCTCTCCTAAAGATATTGAAACGCTAGTAATAGATCCGTTAGAAGAAGAATTTTCTGATATTGATAATATTAAGCAAATAGAGTCGCAAATAAAAAATGGTGGCGCGCGTATTGAGGTGAAATTTCATTATGGAACAGACCCTGAAACTGCTTACAACAATGTGCAATTGGCGGTTTCTTCAATAAAACCAAGCCTACCTGATGGTGTCCAAGATTTATTGGTGCTTAAGGCTACACCTACAGCGGTTGCGATTGTGCAAATGGCGATATGGAGTGAGCCTATCGATTATAAGCAAATGGAGTTTTATGCTAAGTTATTAGAGAAAAGGCTTGAAGCCATTGAAAGTGTAAAAAAAGCGGATATTTGGGGATACCCACAACAAGTTGTCGCGGTAGATCTTAATTTAGCCTTATTAAAACACCATAAAATTTCTATTGTACAAGTTAATCAAGTTTTACAAGGTCGAGCGGTAAATATTACCCCAGGCTTTGTTGATGCCAATACACGTCGTTTTAATGTGAAAGCAAGTGGTAATTTTCAACAACTTCAACAACTTGAAAGTACAATTATTACATCAACTGAGAATTTTGTTTTAAGGCTCAAAGATGTTGCAACGGTAAGCTTTTCAGATCGCGATCCCAACTATTTAGCTTATTTTAATAAAAAACCGGTGATATTTTTAACGGTTGAACAACGTATAAATACCAATATTTTTGTCTTAACCGACGCAATTCAAGCCGAAGTTGAAGCTTTTAAGCAAACACTGCCGTCGAGCATTAAAATGGATGTGCTATTTGAGCAGGCAGAAAGTGTTGAAGCGAGAGTTGATGGATTTTTCAATAATTTATGGCAAGGGTTGCTGCTAGTCGGGGTTTTATCTTTATTATTTTTAGGCTTAAGAGAGTCACTTGTGGTGATGTCTGTTATTCCTTTATCGTTTCTTGTTGCCATTGGTTGGTTAGATTTTTCAGGTTTTGGTTTGCAACAAATGTCTATTGTCGGGTTAATTATTGCTTTAGGTTTATTGGTTGATAACGCTATTGTGGTCACAGAAAGCATTCACCGAGAAAAAGATAATTATGATACTTTAGCAGAAGCTGCTGCTGCTGGAACACGAAAGGTTGGCTGGGCAATAATCAGTGGTACAGTAACAACCATGTTGGCTTTTTTACCGATGTTGATGTTGGCAAGTGATACCGGTGATTTTATTCGTTCAATGCCGGTAACCGTGGTGTTGGTTTTATTAGCATCACTTATTATTGCGCTAACATTAACGCCATTATTGGCAAGTAAGTGTTTTACCACCAAACCGGCTAAAATTAAAACCTTGCAATATTATCTCAATATTTTTGCTGAAAATATTTATTCATCGTGGCTGCAAAAATTATTTACACGACGCTTAGTGGTTCTTATTGTTGCTGTTGTTAGTTTATTGGCCATGCTTTCATTATTTTCAAGCGTTGGTTTGAGCTTGTTTCCAAAAGCGGAAAAGCCAATGATATTAATTGATGTTGATACTCCGCCTAATTCATCATTAGACTATACCAATGATGTTATGCAACAAATGACAACCTTTATTGAAAAACAAAGTTTGGTGAGTAAAGTTGCACTGAACGTGGGTAATTCTAATCCGCGTATTTATTACAATGAAATACCTAAGCGTGGCGTAGAAAAATATGGACAAGTATTGGTTGTGTTGAAAAAATTTGACCAAGCAAAAGTGACCGATTTAGTCAGCGTATTACGCGAAGAATTTGACCAGTGGCAGCAAGCAAAAATCACCGTAAAAGAGTTTACTCAAGGGCCAGTGACGGATCAGCCCATTGCTATTCGATTAACGTCAGAGTCATTAAGTGATTTAGAACAAGTGGCGAATGACCTTGCGGATAAAATGGCAAGTATTGAAGGTGTGATTAATATCGACAATCCCATTGGCATTGCGAATACCGAGTTAGCATTAAAAATTGATTATGATAAAGCCGGCTTAACTAATATTGATGTTAATACCTTAGATAACACCCTGCAGTCTGTGCTTTCTGGCACTTATGTTGGTCGTTTTAATGATGACAACGGTGAAAACTATCCCATTTTAGTGCGAAAGAAAAACCCAGATATTGACACGTTATCAAATGTTTATGTTACTAATTCAATGGGGCAACAAATTCCATTAATGCAAGTGGCTAAAATGGAACTGCAAAAAGGGCAAGCAGACTTTTTTCATTTTCAAAAACTGCGTATGGCGAAAGTATCTGCTGACGCTGATAAGGGCTACTCTATTCAAACGCTGACCTCCATTTTGATAGAATATCTTGAGCAATATGACCTTCCCAGTGGTATGTTTTACACTTTAGGTGGCGAAGAAGAATCAAGGAAAGAATCATTTTCTGGGTTAGCACAAATCATGTTGATAACCGCTATTGGTATTTTTGCTATTTTAGTACTGCAATTTAAATCATTTTTACAGCCATTAATTATTTTTAGCTCTATTCCGTTTGCGATGGCAGGCTCTGTTATTGGTTTGTATATAACAGGCTTGTCGTTTTCAATGATGGCTTTTATTGGTCTGATAAGTTTATTTGGTATTGTCGTTAATAATGCCATTATTCTTATCGATACAGCCAATAGAAACTTAGCAAGCGGTTTAGATAAGCAACAAGCAATATTGCAAGCAAGTGCTATGCGTTTTACGCCAATATTATTAACAACGTTAACCACTATTGGCGGCTTAATTCCATTAACTATATTTGGCGGAGGTTTGTGGCAGCCTTTAGGTGTGGTGCTTATATCAGGGCTTTGTGTTTCAGCAATTTCAAGCTTTTTGTTAGTACCGGTATTAACAGAACTATTTACTCGTTCGAGTGAGATAAAAATTTCTTAGGTGTAAACAATTAATTTATGCATATTATCGGCTTTTGGGGTTATAGCTTTGCGAGCTTAGCTTATGTTGTTTTTGCGCTACTTATTTTTGCGGCTCGTAATCACTCTATTCTCGCTCGTTGGATTCTCTTTAGTGCCATAATCGCCTTTGCGGCTAATATTACCGGCGCATTACAAATTAAATTGGGCTTTAGTTTGCAGTGGGCAATGTTAGCTGACGCGATAAAAATAGCTGTTTTTTCAGTGCTTATTCTTAGTTTTAACAGCGAACAACAAACCATTAAAACGTTATTAACCAGTCAACGAATACGTAAATATTTAGTTTTCTGGTTAGTGTCTACACTAGTATGTTGGGGCTTGAGTAACGGTTTTGATTCTTCCTATAAATATTTATTTCTGTTATTTGTTTTACTTAATTTAGCGACCTTAGTGCTTCTTGAGCAATTATTTAGAGGCACAAATAGTGAAACGAGAAGGGCAGTTTCACCTATTGTTATTGCTGTTGGTGGCGTTGCGGTATTTGATTTTGTGCTTTATGCCCAAGCTACCATGGTCGGCGGTATTGATTTTGACTTTTGGTTTAGTCGAGGTTATTTAGCGGCTTTTATTGTGCCTTTACTCTTAATAAGTACTCGTCGCGTAAAAGAAGGCTCTGTGCGTATTTTTGTTTCTCGCCATGTGGTTTTCTATAGCTCAATGTTAATGATTGCCGGGCTGTATTTGTTGCTTATGGCAACTGCAGGCTATTTAATTAACTACTTTGGCGGTAAATGGGGCAACTTAGTTAGCGTTGGATTTTTAATGCTTGGTGGTATTGTATTGGCTGTATTATTGGTTACTGAATCAATAAGACGTCAAGTTAAAGTTTTTATCGCAAAAAACTTTTTCGCCAATAAATATGAATACCGTGATGAATGGCTACAGCTTATTGAAAAAATAGAAACCTCAAGCGCTGAAAATTATTATCAAATGGCAACAAAAATAATGATGTCAAAAATTGAGGCATCAGGTGGTGCTATTTTAAAAAGAACGACAGTAGAGCAATTCACTATTCAATACAGTGAAAATTTAGTGATTAATAGCCGGCTAAAAAATGACTTAATGCTACTGGGTCAATTTTGTCAAAATCAAGGTTGGATTATAGATATTAATGAATATGATAATGATCCTTTGTCTTATCCCGGATTATTTATTAAGCCTAAACTTTGGCGCGAAATTAATGTTAATATTTTAGTGCCTATTTTTATCGGTAAATCTTTTTATGGTTTTTTTGTACTGTCAAAAGAGGGCGAACAAAATGAATTCAACTGGGAAGATCGCGATTTATTGTTTGCGATTTCTAAGCAGTTAGGTAATTTTATTTCACTTAATGAAGTGAATGATACCCTTGCCGAATCGAAACAATTTGATGCGTTTAATCAAATGTCTGCCTTTTTAGTGCACGATTTAAAAAATGTTCAAGCACAACTAGCGTTAATAACAAGTAATGCTAAAAATCATCGAGATAATCCAGAATTTATTGATGATGTTTTTGAAACGGTAGACTCAGCAACACAACGATTGGCAAAAGTACTCACTCAGTTACGAAATAAGCAGGTAGCTCAATCTGTTAGTAAAAGTGTAGAGCTTGGTGCTATTATTGAGCAAGTGGTTAAACAGCGAAATGTCAATCAACCACAAGTTAGCTTTGAAGCCCATACATTATGTAAAATAGAATTAGATCACGAACGATTTTTTTCCGTTATGAATCACTTGATTCAAAATGCTCAAGAAGCAACCGAGAGTAACGGTTGGGTTGATGTTAGCTTGCAAGTAGAGCAAGGGCATATTCAAATAAAAGTCAGTGATAATGGTTGTGGTATGTCAGCCGAATTTATCAAACAACGTTTGTTTAAACCCTTTGACACGACAAAAGGTAATGCGGGCATGGGTATTGGTGTCTTTGAAGCCAAGCAATTTTTTGAAAGTATATCGGGCACGTTAACCGTAAAAAGTACCCAAGGGCAGGGCACTAGCATGCTTATTTGTTTACCCTTGTAAGGGGTAACTTATTGTCCAATAATAGATATAAAATAATTAGGAATTAAGTGAAAATGGAAAAATTACTTATCATTGATGATGACAAAGGCATTCAAAAACAACTCAAATGGAGTTTGTCTGATTACAGTGCCATATTAGCTTCGGATAGAGAAAGTGCCATTACCGCGGTAAGAAGGCATGAACCGAAAGTTATTACACTTGATTTAGGTCTACCACCTGATGAAGCTAACGCAACGGAAGGTTTACTCGCTTTACAAGAAATTCTTGCCATAGCACCGCATACTAAAATCATTGTTATCACCGGTAATGAAGACAGAAGTAATGCGCTAGAAGCTATTTCTGCGGGTGCGTATGATTTTTATCAAAAGCCGATAGAGCCAGAAATTATTAATGTTATTATCTCGCGCGCTTTTACGTTGGCAACCATAGAAGAAGAAAATCGCATTATGCGCACCACGGCGGGTAATGATATTGGTATTATTGGTAATAGCGAATCAATAGATCGTTTACGTACGATGATAAAGCGCATAGCGCCCACTAATATTACCGCGTTGCTTTTAGGTGAAAGTGGTACCGGTAAAGAGGTTGCTGCTAATGCAGTTCATGTCGCGAGTGATCGAAAAAAAGGTCCTTTTATTGCGATCAACTGTGCTTCAATTCCTGAAACATTATTAGAAAGTGAATTATTTGGTTATGAAAAAGGCGCGTTTACGGGCGCGCATAAAACAACTAAAGGAAAAATTGAATGCGCCGAAGGTGGTACCTTGTTTTTAGATGAAATTGGCGATATGCCTTTTAATCTACAAGCAAAACTTTTGCGATTTTTACAAGAAAAAGTTATTGAACGACTCGGTGGCAGGCAAGAAATTCCTGTTAATGTTCGGGTGGTTTGTGCAACGAATCAAAATTTAGAAGAAATGGTTGCAAATAAAGAATTTCGTGAAGATTTATTTTATCGGGTTAGTGAAATAACGTTAAATATTCCACCACTGCGTGATCGTGATGAAGATGTTTTAATACTTGCGCAATATTTTTTACAGTTATATTCAGCAGAATATAAAAGCAATGCCAAATCATTTTCAGACGATGCTATTAGCGCTATTAAAGCTCATAAATGGCCAGGTAATATTCGTGAGTTACAAAACAAAGTTAAATCATCCGTTATTATGAGTACAGGCGTTCAAGTTACCGCGATTGATTTAGGCTTTTTTGATCATAAAAACGCTAATTATGAAATATCTCTCAATTTAAGAACCGTTAGAGAGCAAGCCGAATCATTAGCCATTCAGAAATCGTATGCGTTATCTGAAGGGAATATGTCAAAAACGGCAGAACTGCTAGGCGTAACAAGACCAACACTATACTCATTGATTGAGAAGTATGGATTAAATATTAATAGTTAATAGCAATGTATTTCTAGGAAGTAATGGTTATGAGTTTTTTTTCAAAAGTAGTTTTCTTAATAAGTCTTATTGGTTTTAATGTATATTCTGGTGTTACTTTAGCAAAAACTGAACACTATGAAGCAGCCATTCAAGCCTATAATGAACAAGATGTTGATGCCGCTTTTATTCATTTAAAAAATGCCTTAAGAGAAAATGAAAGTAACTTACCCGCAAAACTATTGCTGGCAGAAGTACTTATTAAAAAAAATTCATATTCGGCAGCAAAGCAAGAGTTAGATGATGCTTTATTTCAGGGGGCCGATTTTAATTTAATTGTTGAACCCTTAGGTCGAGTGATGCTATTGCAAGGACAATTTGAAGCTGTTTTTCAATTGGCGGATCAACAACCACTTCAAAAAGAAGGCAGGCTAGCTATCAATTTAATTATAGCGAAGGCGCATCGAGGTCTATCTGATATAAAATCTGCTGAAAGTATTTATAAACAAATCTTAACAACATACCCTAACCATATTGAAGCGACAATAGAATTAGCTTCAATATTCAGCGTTCAGAATAATATTACTCAAGCAGAGTCACTACTCACTACAATAGAAATGTTGGCTGAAAATAATAGTCGTTTGTGGCAAGTAAAAGGTCAGCTTTCAGGACAAAAAGGGCTTTTAGAGGAAGCGATGGGTTTTCTGAAAAAAGCCAATGAGTTAGAGCCTGATAATGTAGCTACGTTAAGAGCAATGGCAAATAATTATATTGAATTGAAGCAACCTAGAAAAGCGTTAGAAACGGTAAATATAATTTTAACTTCGCACCCTAAAGATTTGCAAGCTCAACTAACAAAAGGCAATATTTTAAAATTATTAGATGAAAGCCAACTTGCTAATGAAATTCTTCTGAAATTAACCAATCAATTATCCTCTATTGATGAAGGCTTTATGTTGTCGCAACCTCAACTTTTACTGATTGATGCAATGAGTAGCTACAAGCAAGGAAATTGGCTGCAAGCGCAAAAGAAATTTAAAATCTATGTTAACCAAGATCTTGGCAAAGAAGATATAAGTGCGGTGATGCTACTGGCTGACGTTCACACTAAATTAAAGCAGCCTGATCAAGCCTTAAAATTATTAGTAAACTATGAAACCCGTCTTATTAAAAATAAAGATTATGCGCTGATCCTCGCCGGACTTTATTTACAATTTGGTCAAAATTTTAAAGCGGATTACGTGTTAGGCAAGTTAAGAGCGCAGTATAAAAATGATGAAAATATATTAATATTATCTGCTAGAGTGTTAAGTGCAACAGGTCAAGATAAAGAGGCTTTAGCATTATTAGAAACCACCCATTTTGACTACAGTGCTAATTACCAACATACGTTAACAGTAATTGCTTTACGTTTAAAAGAAGCAAGTAAAAGTTTAGCCTATGCTGAATCACTAATTACATTATCCCCTGAAAACATTGATTATCAATTATTATATACACGTGTTCTAGTTCAGCTTGGTAAGTTTAATCATGCGGAAAAAATCATCACCGCTTTATATCAAAAAAATGCTGAAAATAAACAGGTACGTTTTAGTTATGCATTTTTGCAGTTTAATTTAAACAATTATGAAGTGGCAGAAAAAATACTCAGAGAGCTTGTTAATGAAGACGCCAATGACAGTGACAGTTGGTTTGTTTTAGCACAAATTGCCTTCGACTCAGGTAAAGTCGAAGAAACCATTGCCATTTTAGAGCGACAAACTAAAAGCGAAAATGCAGCATACCGACACAAGGCGTTAGATAAACTAGCGAATGTTTATTACTCCCAACAGCAATTTGAAAAAAGTTTATCTGTGATAAATATATTACTGCAAAAAAACCGCTTAAATGCTGAAGCGTTATTGTTTAAAGCCAAAAATTTAATCGCTTTAAGAAGAATGAAAGACGCTAAACATCAGCTTGATATATTATTAAGTTTATGGAGTGAAGATCCGCGTAATTTATTAAGATTAAGCAAGCTACAGCGAAGAATTAATGACTCTGACGGTGCTGAAAAAAGCTTAACCATTGCTTATGGTATTGCTCCCAATGCTTTACCGGTGGTGATTGATTTTGTTAAATTACAAATTAGGCGTAATAAGTTAACTCAAGCAAATAATGTGCTCACAAAAGCGGACAAGGCAGGTTACAACGGCAATATTTTTCTGACTATTTTAAAAGGTGATATTGCAGTTAGAAAAAACAATATTGAAACCGCCTTTAATTTTTATTTTTCAGCGTTAGCAAAAGATGATGCTAATGTTATTGCGTTAATGAAACTAGCACAGGTGAGCCAAACAGATGCCTTGTCAAACAAGTTTATTAAACGGGTTAGTGCTTTAGTGAAAAAACACCCAGAGCGGGCAGTACAAAGACATGCTTATGCTGATCATTTATTTACGCAGCAGAACTACGCACAGGCGAAATTTCAATATCAAACATTAATAACTCAGGATATTCCTTCCTCTAAACGGGCATGGGCATTGAATAACTTAGCGGCAATTCACCTTTTAGAAGAAAATTATCAATCTGCGGTTGAAGTGTCACAACAAGCTTATAAAATGCTCGCTGCTCCTGCAATTATTGACACTTATGGTTGGTCTCTTGTGCTTTCAAAAGACGTTGAAAAAGGGCTTTCTTATTTAAGACAAGCCTTTAGTATGTCTTCTACTAACCCAGAAATTAAATATCACATTGCCTACGCGTTAGTGCAATTAAATCGTAAGGCAGAAGCTAAAACACTACTACAAAGCATTGTTAAACTTCCAGAAGGCTTTGTTGAGCATGAATTGGCTAAACAGTTGTTAGATAGCTTATAGAAGCTATCAGAAGTGTTTGTGGGTATAAGAGCGTAGATATAGACTTGTATCTACGCAGTTTGAACTTAATACCATTAATATCACTAACTATATGATCACTTATACTTGTTAAAATCACTAACGACAGCGTTATTTATTTAATAACGTGCTTATGCATTTCACTCAGGTTTGTTATTCCCGTGGTGTCTTAAACGGGGATCTAAGCATAAAAACACCTAGATCGATTAATACACCTCGAAGATGACGATTACAACGGATGTCTGAAAACAGCCAGTTATTTAAATAAATGCCTTGTATTTGGCAATTTTATCTACGTACAAGATAGATCACCTTATAAGTTCATAGGTATCTTTTGTTTCATTTAATGGGATCAAAAAAGCCATCATATAATGATGGCTTTTTATCGTTTTTCGTAACTTTTCTTGTCGTTATAACACGCTGTTTATGCTTGTTTTCTTTGAATTACAAAAGCAAGTAAGCCGAGTGCGAATATAAACAAGGTTGAAGGCTCTGGTACGCTTTGAGCGCCACTATTACTAGCTACAGTCAACTTGTAATCTTCAACTTCACCTTGGTGTTGATAACCCGTTGCAATTAAGTTCATACCATCAGAATATCGCTCTAAAGAATTTTCGCACACAACCCTAACGCGTAGCCAAATCTCTTGCAAAGCATCAAGAACAGGAATTGTTATTTTGCCAGTGGTATAGGTTGCGTGTTGATCATCACTATTGTAGATCTCTTTAGCCCATTGGTTATTTCCTCCATACCAATCTTGGAACCAATTCCCATCTCGGTTTTTTGACCCATTATCAGCTTGACCAAGCTCATTCCAAGTGCTTAAATCCCAATTCTTATTTCCAGAAGTTGCAACGTTGCCTTCAGAGTCTTGGTTTTTCCACCACTTTTCAGAGATGATTCTTTCTTTATCTGCATTAGTATTATCATACTCATCGTCATTCCATTCGCCATCTTGATTCCAGTCAATCCAAGATTCTAAAAGGTCGTACTTATGATTGCCAGTAGTTGCTCGAGCAACATTAAATTGAAATTTAACTAAACCACCTGAAGTTAATTCACCGTTAGTAACCCAGTTAGCTCCGCCATCATTAGAAGTTACCCAAGAAACACCATCATTGGTTGTTAAATCTGTTTCTTCTGTACTTGGCGAATCTGAATCCCAATCCGATCCCAACTGTTGCCAAGCATTGGTTGCATGACATGCAGAAGACTCTTGATCAGTAGCATTACCATAATCAAGATTTTTACCATTTAGTCTGTCATCATCACATGAGACTACTGCGCCTGCGAAAGTTACATTTGAAAAAATTATTAATATGATGCTAACTGCAACAATTTGAATCCACTTCATTGTTTTTTACCCTACTTCTGGTTGATGCTCTTGGTATAGCAAGTAATGTGCCACATCAAAAATTCAATGTTTTTTATCTATTTTACAGTTACTTGAAACGGTTGTGTTATTTCAATTAATAAATAGTACTGCTTAGTGTAAAAAAAACCGACATAAATGCAAATACTGAAATTAAAGGCTATTATAGAAGAAAGATTCTAGCTTGGCAAAAAAGAGACAAAAAATTAGCCCTCTACAAGTGCTTTTTCGCAATTCGTCATTCGTGACTCTTCTTTCTTCTTTCTTCTTTCTTATTCCTATTTACTTTGGCTTATTTGCTCTTGCGCATATTGCCTGTTTTTTTGTTTCAACAATTTATCGACATAACGTGCCATTTTCACTTTTTGCTTGATAGAGGTTTCTAAAATTTCTTCCACTTCTCTCAGTACATTTTTAATATTTTCAACATTTTCCGTTGAATTAACCACCACCTGTTGGCTTCCCTCATTACTGCTAAGTTTTTGGCTATTTAAAGAGCCAGTAAGTTCAACAGACATTTCTTCGGCAACTTCATTAATAGCATCTATATCAATACGAGTAAGCTCTTCTAAAAAGCCAAATAATAATAAACGGTCAATGAAGATATTAATTTTACGCGGAACACCCAGGGTTTTTTGATGTATTAATGAAAAGCTATCATCTGAGAATAGAGATTCATTTTTACAGCCGGCTTGTTGTAATCTATGCTTAATATAATCTTTAACTTCTTCAGCATTAAGCGGTTTTAAGTGTGCAGAAGCTATTATTCGTTGTCTAAACTGCTCCATGTTGGGCGCTTGAATAATATCTTTTAATTCTTCTTGTCCTAATAAAAAACTTTGAATTAAGGGTTTGTTATCAAGTTGAAAATTAGACAACATACGTAATTCTTCAACCGTTTCGGCAGGTAAGTTTTGCGCTTCATCAACCAGTAATAAAGCACGTTTCCCTTGCTGATTTAACTGAATTAAAAAGCTTTCAATAGATTGTAAAATTTCAGCTTTGCTAGCGTTATGTTCAATGGTGATATTAAATTCAGCCGCCACTAATTCTAATAATTCATCAGGGGTTAGTTTTGTCGTTACTAATTGTGCGGCAACAATGTTTTCATCACCAATGGTTGCCAATAAATTACGGGCTATTGTGGTTTTTCCTGTACCAATAGGACCGGTGATCACAATAAAACCTTCACCTTGATCTAAGCCATATTGTAAATAAGACAAGGCGCGTTGATGATGTTTAGTTGCAAAGAAAAATCGTGGATCTGGGCTTAATTGAAAAGGACGTTCAGTAAAACCGTAGTAACTTTCATACATGTTAAAATTCTTTTGTTAAATTAATTATTGCGCGCATTTCATCATAGTTATATTGCTCTTCTGAAGAGCCCCTATTAACGTGTTGAATAGTAAAGTTAGTTGATAATGATGACGCTAATTTTTTAGTGTAAGTTGCCGAAACGGTTCTGTAATAGTCTTCTTGACGGCTTCCTTGAGGGTTTTCTTTATCAAAATGTTCATGTCTAAAATTAGCGGATATAGTAAAGTTACTTTTACCGCTAATTTTTCTTTCTATGGCTATACCAGCGTCAAGATGTTGATCAATGACACCACTTTGTAAACCTTCTCTTTCATTGCCTAAAATGTTAAGTGCAAATGAAGTTCGTGATAATTGTAATTTTGATGACCAAGCTAGGTTTTTATTCAGTGAGAATTCATTGCTTTCTATTAATTCAAAACTAGAAAGTGTGACAAACTGATAGTTTTCATCTATAGCAGTGTCAGGTTGAATGGCACATTGTGAAACCTCACCAGTAAAACCATCGGTAGGGCACCAAAAGCTACCCAATATAATTTGTTGGTAGCTATTTCTATCGAATATTTCAAGATTTTCATGATAAGAAATAGAATTGGTTAGACGTTTAGTTTTGTGCTCAAAATCAAGATCGTAAGACTTACCAAAAAAACGCTGGCTATAACCTGCAGCAAGTGATGTTCTTGCGGAAGGCTCCCAATTAATATTCGCGGAAATATAATCATCGCTAATGGTTTCATCTTCAACAAAATTATAAGAGAGATCAATAATAATATGCGGTGATGCTAACCATCTTATACCAGAGCCCAATGATGCGGTGGTTTGTGAATTTTGATTTGTTGTTGTCGAGCCTTTTACATCTTCATCATAAAATCGAATAAAAGGATTTACATTAAAAGAGGTAATAGCGCCAAGCATGGCGTCAACAGTATAGTTTTCACCATCGCTTGTTACACCTGAGTAATCTTGCTCTCGCTTACTATAGTCTCCCTTGATTTGCCAATAAACATGTCTTGCATTGCTGCCGTTTTCAGTGCTTAACTGTGCAGTGTAACCATCACTTTCACCAATATTATCTTCAGTTCGATTTATGCTATAAATTAACGAAGTATCAATTAAAAAACTTGAGTTTTTAACCTTATATTGAATGCCAGTAGAATAGCTTTCTGACTCAATGGTATCGCCTGAAACTAAATCAGCTAAACTGTTATTTGCGGTATTTCTGCTAATGTTAGCAATACTAGCGCTAGCTATAATGGCAGGTCCATTTGTCCAGAGATTATATTGCCCGGTAGCACCTAATGTTCTAAAGTCATCATTTAAATCACTGTTATGGCTATACATGGCATAACTTGTGGTGCCAGACAGTGTTAAGTTTGCAATGCGCGATTGATAAGCTGCCTCAAGACCGGCAATCGTTTGAGTGACAAAACTAGATTCAGCGTCTTTTATTGTTAGTTCAACATTGTCGGTATAGGTTTCATCTAGCACTAAATTTGGCGTAAATTGCCATTCACCAGCAAAAGTTGAAACACTAAGAAAAGAAAGTAATAGCGCCAATAATAAAAAACTTTGCCGAGGCAAGCATCGACCTACAAAAAAACAACCTTTTGGCGTTTTAGTTTGTAGGTCGGCATGAGCGGAGTGAAGCCCGACATTTTTTAAGGCAAATATTGAATTGCTATTTTTTACCGTAGCCATAACCATAATAGCCATATACATCCTTTTTAGAGCGGATAGTTTTGTTCATTACAAAACCAACCGCTATATCTTCATTTAGTTCAGAAACGGCATGTTTAACATCATCAATTTTTGTTTTTGACTCTTCTACAACAACAACCGCTTGACCCACTAAACTGGATAAAACCGGCGTTTCATTAATACCTAAAATAGGTGGGCAATCAAATATAACCAGTCTGTCAGGATAACGAGAGGCTAATTCTTTAGCGAGTTTCTCCATGCGATCACTCGTTAACAATTCATTGGTTAAATGATGAGGCCTTCCCGCGGGAATAATGCGTAAATTAGGAATGCTAGTATTATAAATAATATCTGAAATGTCAGGCACTTCAGATAATAAATATTCAAGTAAACCCTGCTTGATTTCAAACTCTAATTCTCGGTGAACGCTAGGCCTTAAAACATCGGCATCAATAAGCAAAACAGTTTTGTCTTGCTCTAAGGCAATACTCAAGGCAAGGTTAATTGAAATAAATGTTTTACCTTCGTTAGGGTTGGCGCTACTCACCATGATTAAATTGCTATTGTTGAGTGTTTTAGACGCTGGGCCAAAAGCGTTGTTAAGCAACTTACGCTTAATGCCTCTAAATTCCTCTTGCGTTTGATGTTTACTGTTTGAATCAAAGATAAAACCTCGGCTCATCAAGCTATCACCATCAATTTGAATGATATCGGGTGAGGTTTTTTCTTTAGGCGGCTTTGTTTTAACCTGTTTTTCGGAAGTCTGTTTGGTTGCTGTCTGTGTTGTAGCAGGTTCATTATCATCAATGGTTATATTGTTATCAACTACAGCATCATTTTTATTTGCCTCATTTGAACGCTTTTGTTTCGCTAATGCTTTTTCAATAGTACTCATGCTTTATAAAATCCTTCTTAATGGTGCTTGAATTAACTCAGGAAATAGAAAATAACTGATCAACATGACTAATACCCCCAACAGCACAAGATTAGAAAAGATAAAGATAATATTTTTCTTCTTATGTAAAGATTGTAAGCCTAAATTTTCATTGGCTGAAACCATACCAAAAATAGGCACTCCTGTTGCTCTTGATAGCTGAGTGCTCGAAGTTACCACTGGGTTCAATTGGCTCATTAATAACGACAAGCCAACACCCGCACCAATACCTACAATAGCGACAGCAACAAAAAACAGTATGCGTCTAGGTCCTGCAGGTTCAGTGGCTGCCCTTGGCGGGTCAATCACTTTAAATTGTATTTTATTGGTGGTTTCATCAGCTTGTTGAGCTAATTGGGCGGTTTCTTTGCGGTTTAATAACTGCTCATATTTACTTTTGGTAATGTTATAACCACGATTTAATGCCACTAATTCTGCTTCAATTTCAGGTAGCACATGAATTTTATTTTCTAACTCTTGTACCTGCTTTTGATAATCAGTTGCTCTAACATTAATAGAAGCAACTTGATTTTCATATTGATTTACTTGAATTTGTAATTGTTGGATCACAGGGTTTTGACTTGTTGCCAAGGTATTACCATCATTACTTTGAGTGGCACTTAAAAACTCTTCAATTTCTTTAGAGCGTTGTTTTTCTAAATGGGCTAAACGTCTTTTTACTTCAGCAACATCGGGGTGTTTGTCGGTGTATCTTAATTGCAAAGAGTCTAAAGAAAGCTCTAGTTCTGCAATACGCTCATCATAACTTGTTTTTACGGAGTTGGATGTTTGCACTTTACCTTGTGAGTTGGACGTTTTTGTTGGAACAGAGGTTAATTGCTCTTTAGCTGATTTTAATAAGGTTTTCGCCTCTAGCAAGCTTAATTTTATAGTACGCAATTGTTCTTTTGCGATATTTAGTTTGTTGTAATAGCCGCCATATTGGTCGGGTAGCATATTACTGTATTTTTGTTTGAAATCGGCTAAGCGCGCTTCTGCACTGGCTAACCGATTTTCATAATCTGCAATTTGAGTTTGTAAAAACTTTTGGGCAGAGTCAGAATCGGTGCGGTTTTCACCTAAGGTGTTTTCTATAAATACAGTTAAGGCTGATTGCACCACATTTTTAGCCATTTCAGGATTTTTATCCTCGAAGGTTATTGTAAATAAATTCTCTCTTCTGCCACCGGTTTTCTTTATAAGTATATCTTCTCTAAGGCGCTGAATAATATCCTCGTATTGCTTTGGCGTATTCGCTTGAATGTCTAAATCAGTCATACGAGTAATGCGTTCTAAGTTAGGTCTGCTCAGTAATGTTTTAATCATCAATTGAATTTGAACATCAGGATTCGTCTCAACCGTTAACCCTTTAAGTAACGGTGCTAAAATTGATTGAGTATCAGCATATATACGAGCTTGAGATTCATAAGTATTATCTAATTGAGCAACGTAAAGCCAGCCAATAGGGCATATAAGCCATGTTGATACAATAATGTATCGACGTTTTATCCATATTCCCTTTAAATAATCAATTAGCTCTTCTAAAATATCTTGCATTGTTAATATTAATTCCTTTACATCATTGTAGGGGTAATTCATTGCCCCTTTTTTGTCGGACTAAAGTCCAACCTACATTTATTAAACTACTTGTAGAAGCGAATTTATTCGCCTAAGACTTGGTTTACTTTATTTGGGCGACTAAAGTCGCCCCTACAATGCCTGTAGAAGCGAATTTAACCTGTAGAGGCGAATTTATTCGCCTAAGGCTTGGTTTGCTTTATTTGGGCGACTAAAGTCGCCCCTACAATATAAAATCAAGTCACCCTACAATTTAAAACCAAGCTTCTGGAATAATAATTATATCGCCCGGTAACATATCTACATTGGCACTAATGTCACCATCTTTTAATAAACCATCAATCATTATTTCATATTGTTTTTGTTCACCACTTTCAATTCTCACTAAAACTGCGCTGTTACCATCAGCAAATTCTGTTAAACCGCCCACCTGAATCATCACATCAAGTAAGGTCATATGTTGGGTATAATTAATCGATTGTGGTTGTGCGGCTTCACCAATAACACGAATTTGTTCACTAAAGGGACCAATAAAACTATTTACAGTTACGGTAACTACGGGATCGCGTAAATAAGTTGACAATATTTCTTCAATTGAACGAGCAAGCTCCGTGGGAGTTTTGCCTGAAACTTTAATGTCTTCAACTAACGATGTTGTGATCATGCCGTCAGGGCGAACCACAAAAGAGCCTGACACTTCTGGGTTACGCCAAACAAAAATATTAAGTACGTCACCAGCACCAATAAGATATTTGTAGGAGTTTATATCTGTATTATTGGAAGAATGTAATGTTGCTGTTGGCAATACATTGCTTGAACAGGCAGAAACAATTTGCGCAGTTAATAATACAAAAGCTATTCTAAGTAATTTGGTAAAACGTTTATCCATGGTTAAACCCTTCTATGACATCAAAATTATCAATGAATTTTCACTTTTCATTTTTAATCATAGATTGTAGGGTATTTTCATTCTTGATGCACACCTTTTAAAGATTGTAAATTAAACGTTAACTTTTGTGGTAATTTTGTTAGAATAATTAGCTGTTAAAAGTGGCTCTGTATTTGAGATTTACGGAAGTTACTAAGTTAATCAAAATATTATTAGTTAAGGGATTCTAAGTATTTATGTCTAGCCCAAAGTTTAGCAACCTATCTGTTGCTAGTAAGTCATTGGTTATTATTGAGTTAGTGATCCTTTTAGGAGTGTTACCCTTAACGCTGTATGGCAATGTGCTTACTTCTTTTCTTGGGGTTTTCTCTACACCGGACAATTATCTTTTTATTTATGTATTAATTTTTGCTTTAGTCAATCAACTCACATTTCTTGCTTTAGGTTTGTATAATTCTAAACTCCGTGTGAATTTTCGTGGTGTTTTTCGTCGACTATTAATGTGTATAGCAGTCGCTTTTTTTATTGTTACCATCATTAACCCTTTCTATGGTCAACATGCCTTACCTATAGAAATATTAGCACTGTCGTCTTTAGTCAGCTTTATTTTTATTGGTTCATTTCGCTATTTTACCTTGAAAGTGGATTTTTTTGGCTTTAATCGACGAAAAATTTTAGTTATTGGAGCAGGTGAGCGAGCATCTATTATTGAAAGGCGAATGCGAAGAGATGTAGACAGACAAAGTTTTTCAGTTCATGGTTTTATTGTCATGGAGGGTGATTCAGACACGGGTATAAAAGAAGAAACACGCATTCACCTTGAAAAATCATTAGTTGTTTACGCATTAGAAAATGGCATTGATGAAATTGTAGTTGCCAGTGATGAACGCCGAAATAACTTACCCGTTGATGAATTATTTGCTTGTAAAATTCGTGGTGTTGAAATTACTGAAATATTAGATTTTATTGAGCGTGAAACCGGTCAAATAGCGGTTAATTTAATTTATCCAAGCTGGGTTATTTATTCTAATGGTTTTGCGTCGGCGAATTATTTACGTAATGCCTTAGATTGGACTTTTAATGCGGCATTAGGCGCTATTTTATTTTTTGTCACCTGGCCAATTATGTTAATTACCGCTATTTTAATAAAACTTGATGAAGGCTTTAATGCTCCTGTTTTTTATACCCAAGAACGAGTAGGACTTGATGGCGAGCCCTTTAATATTGTTAAATTCAGAAGCATGCGCTTAGATGCCGAAAAATTTGGCGCGCAAATGGCCAGTGAAGATGATCCTCGAATTACTAAAATAGGCAATACCTTACGCAAATATCGTATTGATGAATTACCGCAAATATATAATGTAATGCGCGGCGATATGGGCTTTGTAGGACCACGTCCTGAACGCCCAGAATTTGTGCAAAGCCTGATTAAAAACTTACCTTACTATAATGAACGCCATAATGTAAAACCAGGCTTAACAGGCTGGGCACAATTAAAGTACCCTTATGGGGCAACAGAGGCCGATTCACTAGAAAAATTGAAATATGATTTGTATTATATTAAACATCGGAGTTTTTTGCTTGATTTGCTTATTTTGGTAAGAACAGTTGAAATTGTATTGTTTGGTAAAGGTAGATAAAAAATAGCGTTTGAGTTAAATTGATCGTTTAAAAAAAGGAAGTTGTGTTGAAAGTTTTACATGTACTGGAATATTCTAGGCCAAATATTAGTGGTTATTCTTTACGCTCGGACGCAATTATTCGCTATCAACGAAAAGTGGGCATTACAACTAATCAACTTACAAGTCAGCGTTATCAAGATTTTAAAGCCTTAAAAGAGGATGTTGATGGTGTGGTGTATCAGCGCACTGAAAAGTCGACATCATTATTAGCCCGCATTCCTTTTGTTAATTATTTATCCCATATAAATCATTTAGCTAATCGAATTGAAGAAGCAGTTTTGGCTGATAAACCTGATGTTATTCAAACACACTCGCCGATGTTTAATGCTTTAGCCGCAGTTAAAGTAGGGAAAAAATATAATATCCCCGTTACTTATGAAGTCAGAGCTTTGTGGGAAGATGCGGCCGTTGATACCGGAAAAACTAAAGAGGGTAGTTTTAAATATCGAATGATAAAAGCAATAGAGCAGAGTGCTTTTGAAAAAGTAGATGCTGTAAGCTGTATATGCCAAGGATTAAAAACCGATATTATCAAACGAGGCATTCCCGAAAGTAAAATATTTGTCACACCAAATGCTGTCGATATAAATAATTTCCTTCCTTCTTATCAACGAGATAATGAATTAGAGCAAACATATAATTTGTCAGGTAAGAAAGTGATTGCTTTTGTCGGTACTTTTTTTAAATACGAAGGGTTAGCTTATGCTATTGAAGCTATGAAAATTATTACAGAAAGCCGTGATGATATTCATTTATTACTTGTTGGTGCGGGTAATGAACTTGAGAATTTAAAGCAACAAGTTGCTGAAGTGAAATTGGAAGCGTTTGTTACTTTTGTTGGACGGGTGCCCTTTGAGCAAGTAAGTCGTTATTATAGTTTAGCGGACGTGATGATATTTCCACGTGAAAGTATCCGGTTAACTGAATTAGTTACACCGTTGAAACCTCTAGAGTCTATGGCGCAATTTAAGCCGGTTATTGCTTCTGATGTTGGCGGGCATCGTGAATTGATCACAGATGGTAAAACAGGCTTTTTATTTCTAGCTGATAATGCACAAGCATTAGCGGAAAAAATTAACGCTATCATCGATAATACTGAGTTGTTAACAAAAATAAGTGAGCAAGGGTTAAAGTTTGTTCGTGAAGAACGAAACTGGCTTAATACGGCAAAACAGTATTTGCCTATTTATCAAGAGCTGGCAAAGTAAATGGTTATTGCAAAAAAATCCTTGTTGGTTATTACTAATCTATACCCTGTTCTTTGGGGGCCAAATAGAGCCAGTTTTAATAAGCAACAGTTTGATTTGATAAATAAAAAATTACCGGTGAATATTATTGTTTTATTACCCTGGTGGGAGTGGTTAAGTCATAAGGGTGAGCGCCCCCCTTCTTCAAATATAAAATATTGTCCTTATTTTTATATTCCAAAATTTGGTCGTCGCCTAGTACCTTTTTTTCAATTTATTTCTCTATTATTTTTAATTCCTTGGATAAAAAATAATAATCCTAAAGCCTTAATGGCTTCATGGGGATTTCCTGATGCAGTGGCGGCTTCAATGCTCAATAATTTATTGAAATTGCCATTTTTTGTAAAAGTTCACGGTACTGATGTCAATGAAAATACCCAATTCCCACCACGAACTCGACTAATGAAAAAGTGGTTAAATAAAGCTGAGACTATATTTTGTCCAAGTAAGGCATTAGTGCAAACTTTAAGTGAGAAGGGTGTAGAACAAGAAAAATTATGTGTTAATTATAACGGCGTTAATCCCGACATCTTTTATCCCGCCCAAGTAATGCTCTCTTTGCAAAAGTTTATATTTGTTGGTAGCTTAATCGCCACAAAAGGTTGTAATGAGCTCATTTCTGCATTTATTCAAGCTAAAGATAAATTTCCCAACATTGAGTTAGATATTGTTGGGGAAGGGCCGATGAAATATTCACTGCTTAAAATCATTAACCAGCATAATTTAAGTGCTGATATACGTATACATGGTTCCGTACCTCTACCTGAGGTTGCTGAATTTATACGGCAAGCTAATGTTTTAGTTTTACCAAGCTACCGTGAAGGTGTTCCAAATGTTCTGTTAGAGTCTTTCGCAAGTGGTACGCCAGTAATTGCAACTCGTGTTGGTGGAATTCCTGAGATTGTAAATGAAAATGTAGGCTTGCTAGTTGATGCTAAAGATATAAATCAGCTAGCAAATGCAATGGAAAAATCTTTAAATACAACGTGGTCAAATGAGTTGATAACTGAACATGCTAATCAATTTAATTGGCAGAAAAATGTTAACGTTGTTTTGAATAAGCTAGGTGAATAGTGAAATATTTAAAAAGTGATATAAAACAAAAACAACAAGTATTAGCTGATGAAGGCTACGAAGTTTCTATGTTTAGAGCGCTCATTAGTGATGGTACATCTGCGAACGTTTTATATCGATTAACGAGTTGGTTAGTCAAATATCAGCTAATACCATTTGCGTTTATCTCTATTTGGCTTAATCGTATTATAAATGGTTGTGTAATAGGTGCTAAAGTAAAATTTGAGAAAGGGTTTGTAATTATGCATCCTGTAGGAGTAGTTATAAATTCAAAAGTAAGTGGTGGTAAAAATATTATTATTGAAAGTGGTGTCGTTATAGGTGATGAAAAGGGGCTAGCTCCAGCCTTAGGTAATAATATCTTTATTGGTGCCGGTGCTAAAATTATAGGTGGAATTAAAATTGGTGACAATGTGAAAATTGGTGCAAATGCGGTAGTGGTGAAGGATGTTCCTAGCGGTGTAACTGTTGTTGGGATCCCTGCAAAAATTATAAGTAAGAGTATATAGACCATGCTGCTTGTATTTTGGTGTTCATTTTCTTTACTGATCTATTCATATTTTATTTATCCTTTAATTTTAAAATCTTTTGTTAAGCCGAAATCTGTAAAGTTAACAACACCAACACATTGGCCAAAAGTTGATATAATTATTGCAGCTTATAATGAAGAGCCTTGTATTGAAGAGCGTATTAATAATGCGTTAACGCAAGATTACCAAGGCGAATTTAATATATTGGTGGCCTCTGATGGGAGTCAGGATAGCACTGGGGCTATAATTAAGTCGTTTGAAGATAAAAGAGTTCAAGCGTTCAATTTCGAAAAAAACCGAGGAAAAATATCTGTTTTAAATGATTTAGTTGCTCAGTCTAATGCTGATATTCTCGTTTTTACTGATGCGAATACAGAGTTTAATGTTGATGCCGTTACCGTTTTGATAAAGAGTTTTGCTGCTAATGTTGGCGCAGTATCAGGAGAATTGATTCTAGAGGCCGAAGATGGGAATCAAAATCTTGATGGTCTTTATTGGCGCTATGAACAGTTTTTGAAAAAATGTGAGTCTGAACTAGGAAGTTTATTGGGCGCAAATGGAGCCATTTATGCGCTCAAACGAGAATTATATATTCCCTTGCCTACAGATACGATTGTTGATGATTTTTGTATAGTAATGAATGTGAAAAAACAAAACTATGATGTACTTTATAATGACTCCGCCATTGCAAAAGAGGAAGTTGCCCCCTCACTAAAAGATGAGTTTGGTCGGCGTGTTCGAATAGGTACGGGAAATTATAAAGCATTGATGGCAAACTTTTGGGCACTATCTCCGCTAAAAGGCATATTAAGCTGGTGCTATTGGTCTCATAAAGTATTGCGATGGTTTGCTCCACACCTACTTGTAGCGACCTTTATCTCTAATGCTTTCTTAATTTCGTCGTCTATTTTTTTTGGTGTGTTTTTATCCCAAATACTTTTTTATATTGTTGCATGGCGAGGTCAAAAACTTATAAAAAAAGGACAGAAAGTAAAAGGAGTAGTAGCTATTATAAGCTTTTTTGTTTCAATGAATATAGCTCTTGGTTTTGGTTTTTTACGTTTTTTAAGGGGGCAAAAAAGTGGTGGATGGTCACGTACAGCTAGGGGTGGAGAAATAAAATAATGCTATTACTTTTGATATTAATTATTTTTTTAGTATTAACTTTTTGGCTAGTGCTAAAAAAGAAGAATATGGATATTTGGTTTTTTTCTTACGTTAAACAAATTATGTCACGCCCGAAGGTTGATGGGCCAATTCATATCATGTTTTGTTTTGTAGATCACTATGAACCACAATGGCGTAATGACGATATTGAAGTAGAACGTGCTCGTGTTGATAGGTGGTGTGAAGATTATCCGCTTATGGCTGAACAACACAAAGATGCAGATGGGCACATGCCTAAACATTGCTTTTTTTATCCTGAGGAAGAGTATCGTTTTGAGCATTTGGCTAAATTATCAGACATGTGCTATCACGGGTTTGGGGAAATAGAGATTCACCTCCATCATGATAAAGATACCCCTGATAATTTCACAACAGTGATGACAGATTTTGCAAAAGTACTGCATGAAGAGCATGGGGCATTGCCTGTTCACCCTGAAACAGGGAAAATCATGTATGCCTTTATCCACGGGAATTGGGCACTGGATAATTCCCTACCTGGTGGCCATATGTGTGGTATTGACAATGAACTCAATCTTTTGAAGGATACCGGTTGTTATGTTGATATGACACTACCTTCAGCACCAAGCCCTGCCCAAACTAGTAAGGTGAATGCTATTTACTATGCTGAGGGGCAAGTAGGTAAAGTAAAATCACATAATGACGGTGTAAATGTTGAAGTAGGGAAGCCTGCTTCGGGTGATCTTATGCTAATACAAGGGCCTATTGGTATCAATTTAAAGTGGCGAACAGCTAAAGGGTTACCACACATTGAAAATGCAGATATCAGAAAAGCAATGCCACCAACTGAAATACGTGTTGATCAATGGGTTAATTCACACATTCACGTTAAAGGTCGACCTGAGTGGCTTTTTATAAAAATTCATACTCATGGCGCTCAAGAAGGCGATATGGATACTTTATTAGGTCAACCTCGCCATGACATGCATAGTTATTTAGAGTCCAAATTTAATGATGGCGAGAATTATATACTACATTATGTTTCAGCTCGTGAGATGTATAATATTGCCAAGGCGGCAGAAGCGGGTAAAAAAGGAAGTCCAAATGAATATAGAGATTTTATATTGGCTAAACCTAAATTTAAAATATTAAGTTAATATTTTTATGTTATTTAAATTAAAAGGTTTTTTTTATAAATTATTATCCCTTACTGGTGGGTTAGATTATTTTTGGCATAAACTGCCAAATGGCCTCTATAACTTTAACTATCACCGTATTGGAAATAAGGAAGTAGCTAAGTTTGATAGAGCTATATTTTCCTGTACCGCCAAATCCTTTGATAAACATGTACAAGCAATCAAAGATAATTTCATTATCATTAACCCTCAAAATTTAGAAAAGCTAATTAAGTTGGATAAATTAAAGCAGGCGCGTTATGCCATCATTAGTTTTGATGATGGTTATGCTGATAATTATTATGAAGCCTTTCCTATTTTAAAAAAATATAATGTTACAGCATCTTTTTTTATCACAACTAACTTTATTGAATCAAATCAAATTCCTTGGTGGGACGAAATAGCTTTTTTATTAAGAGAGTCATGTGGTGAAACATATCGGTGCATTTCAACAGATAAGGTTTTCGAATTAAAAAGTGGCAACATTGATGATACAATTAAATTAATTATGCAAGAGGGAAAGAAGCTAAAAAAATTATCAATTTTAGATGTGCTTTATAATATAAGGGAGCAGTTTCCAAAAGCGTATAAAAAAGTACAAGAGAAAAAGCAAACGCTTTTTATGACATGGGCGCAAATAGAAGAAATAGCTGAATCAGGTATGGAAATAGGCTCACATACGCTTACGCATCGTATTTTATCTCAGCTTTCAGCACAGGAACAAAAACAAGAAATTTTTAAATCAAAAGCAATAATAGAAAATAAGTTAAACGGCTCTATTTTTTCAATCGCTTATCCTGTGGGGCGCTATCATTGTTATAATGAAACATCACTTAAATTAGCCGCATTGGCTGGCTATAAGGTTGGCTTTAATAATGAAGCAGGCAACCACCTTACAATTAAAAACTGTTATGATATTAACCGGTATTGTATTGCTCGGGACGATATAAACCGTTTGAAATATGAATGTTGTTTTTAATAGTGAATATATGACGATCATGTTAAGTGTTAAAATTATAGATAATATATATGACTTTCACCATTTTGAACGCTCATGGGAAGATTTTCGTACACAAGAGAATGTAAATAATCTTTGTTTGAGTTGGTTATGGATTGAACTATGGTGTAAATACTACCTAAAAAAAAATGATAAATTATTTATACATATTTATTATGACAATGAAAGTATAGTAGGTGTTTTTCCTGTATATTTAAAAAAAATAATGTTTGGATATCAACTGCGATTTTTGGCTACGGGAGAGCCAGAAGAATCAGAAATTTGCAGTGAATTTCAAGACTTTATTGTTAGAGATGAATATAAAAAGCAAGCGTTTATGCAATTTAGCGCGGATATTAAAAAACAACACTCATTAATATCGATAGCATTAACAAATGTACTAAAAGGAAGTAAAGCAAAAGCATGGCTTTGTTTGTATTATCCGAATGGCCGCTGCACAATTAATCATTCAGGAATGCAGTATCTTTTGCCTGTTTATGAGACATTGAATGAACAAGTAGCTAAACTAAGTAGTAAAACAACAAGAAGACAAGCTAAGAAGTATTTATCTACTCTTGAGTGTTACTGCATGCATATAGAAAATGAAGATATGCTAATTGGCTTTTTTAATGATCTTAAAGAGCTACATAATAACTCTTGGCACGAAAGAGGGAGAAAAGGTGTATTTGAAAATAATATATTTTATGGTTTTCACTTGGATTATATAAAAAAATGTTATCAACAAGGTAAATTGGTTTTATTTAAAGTTGTATGTAAACAAGGAACGGTTGCAATATTTTATGGCATTATTGATGGTGAAGTATTGTATTATTATCAAAGTGGGATATTAAGGGGAAATGAATTACCTTCTGCAGGTATAGCTATGCACATTGAAGCGCTAAAGTTTGCCAGGGTAAACAATATTAAACAATATGACTTAATGAAAGGGTCTGTTGATAGTTACAAAAAAAGAATGGTTAAAGGCGGTCAAGAGGTTATAAATATACTCACTTTTAAACCAAACTATATATGGTTACCTTTTTATTGGAAAATAAAGTCTAAGATAATTGCTAGTATTAAGGGTAAGAATTAGTTATGCGTATATTACATGTTGTAAGCAGTTTAAATGTTGGAGGAGCAGAGCGCTTTGTAATTGACCTAGCTACTGAGCAAAAAGAAAATTTAAACTGTGAAATTACTATACTTTCAATGGGGCAGCAGGGAGAACCATTAGAAAGTGAAGTAAATAAATTGGGTATTAAGCTTCTACATGCAATTAAAATAAGCACAATTCGACGTCTATTAAACGCAACAGATGTTGCTCATGTACATAGCAGCTATTGTTTATTGCGTATTTTACTTGCTGCTTTATTTAAGCCTGTGAAAGTTGTTTATACTCGACATAATGAACGGGTTCACCAGTCACTTAAATGGAGAGCTATATATTTATTGGCAAAATTTACAATTCATAAAATGTTTTTTGTAGCTGAAAAAGCGAGAGTAAACTATTTAAAAAAATACCCATCATTTAAGACCAAATCCCAGACTATATTGAATGGTGTTTTACCAATGGTATTAACAAAAAAGAAGAGTAATTGCTTTCGTATAAGCCATGTTGGGCGATTTGTACCACTAAAAGCGCAGCATTATTTAATAGAAGCAATAGCATTACTACCAAAAAATATTCAAAGTAAAGTTTCATTAGCCTTTTTTGGCACGGGAGAGCTAATGAAAAATATTATTTCATTAGCTCAAAAGTTAATTCCCGATGTTAAAGTCGATTTTAAAGGCTTTGTGACTAATCGTGATGAAATATATCAATATACTGATATATTAATTGTAACCTCTGAAACGGAGGGTTTGTCGTTAGCAATACTTGAAGCTTTAGCAAGTGGAACACCAACAATTGCATCGAATGTTGGAGGAAACCCTGAATTAGTGCAGCATAACTATAATGGGCTGCTATATGATTATGCAGATACGAAAAAACTGGCTCAGAATATAAATGAATTATTTGAAGATATAGAGCTTTATCAAAAATTTAGTAAACGTAGTCTTAAATTATTTAAAAAAGGCTTTTCTATGCAGCAATGCGCACAAAATTATTATTCAGCTTATGAATAAGGAATTCATAAAAATCATAGTGTTAGCCAATGAGTACAAGAGTGCTTTATTGGATTATACTTCTCAACTTAAAAAACATCTATAATGACCTCTGATTTAAAAGCTTCGGTTATTTCGGGTATGAAGTGGCTTGCAGTTAGTAAAGCTACTATTCAATTATTTCGATGGGCTTCTACTTTTTGGGTCATTCGCATATTAAATGCTGAAGATTACGGAGTAATGGCAATTGTGGAAATAATGGCAGCATTATTAATCGCTATTAATTATCTTTGTATTGGTAATGTCATAATTAGATTTAAAACTATTAGTAAACCTATAATGAATACCTTGTTTACCTGTTGTTTGATTATAGGGTTCTTACTTTTTACTGTTCAATTTTTAAGTTCATTTTATTTTGCTCAATTTTACAATACAGCAGAAGCAGAGTCCGTATTGCAAGTTATTGCAGTAGTGTACCTGATAGAATGCTTTAATGTTAAGCCGATGGCGTTAATGGCTAAAAATATGCAGTTTGCAAAACTTGCTAAAATAGATCTTATTTCCGGATTATCTATGCCAATTGCTGTTTTAGTATGTGCTTATATGGGAATGGGATACTGGGCTATTGCTATTGGCCACATCGTTAATGCTTCAATGAAAACTTTTGTGGCTAATGTTTTATTTCCTACTAGTATGGCTTTAAATTTCAGATTTAAAAGAACTTTTTGTATACTTAAGTTTGGTCTTCAAAATACTGCATCATCAGTCCTCGCTCAAATTAATAGCTCATTAGATTTTATAATTGGGGGTTATTTTTTCTCTACTGCTACAATAGGAATTTATCAGGTTGGTTTGCAAATTTCATTTCTTCCCTTACGTAAAATATCACCTGAATTAAGACGAATATCATTTCCAGCATATAGCAAAATAAATAATGATTTTCAGAAAATCACTCAGTATCATATTAAATCTAATAGGTTAATCTCATTAATTATTTTCCCATTGTTTTGGGGGCTAGGTTTTATTTCTGAGCCTTTAGTTAGTCTTGTTTTAACAGATAAATGGTTAGAAAGTGCAACCATAATTAAAATATTATGTTTTATTCTACCATTTAAACTGTTAGCTGAATTGAGTGGCTCAATGCTAAATGCTATAGGTAGAGCCGATATCTTATTAACAAATACACTTTTTTCGGCGGTTGTATATATTATCGCTATTGTTTTTCTTATAGATGTTGGTATTCAAGGGTTAGCTTACGCATGGGTTATCTCCATTCTACTCTCGTATATGAGTTTGATTTATCGTATTACAAAAATATTGCCTATGAGATTGATGGAAATAATAGGATCTTATAAAGAAGCACTTCAAGGAGGGACGATAATGATTTTTAGTTTGTTTTGTATTAGCTTACTATTTAATGAAAATACTCCATTAACATTATCGATCTACATAATAACAGGTGCTTGTTCTTACTCTGGTTACATATTCTTATTTAAAAAAAATGTGCTAATTGAATTGAAACATTTAATAAAAAGCTGATCTAGTATATGCAATGTATTATTAAATTAATTCTTTTAAGCTTAAATAGAAAAAAGGTAAAATAATGAAATTATATTATTATCAAGATGATATGCCTAATTTTGGGGATGATCTAAATCTGTGGTTATGGCCTAAAATACTACCTAGTGTACTTGATCAAGATGCGAATCATTTAATGTTAGGCATAGGTTCTATTTTGAATGATAAGTTACCTAAAGCTGAAAAGTATACAGTATTAGGTTCAGGTTGGGGTTATGGTCCTGCACCTAAAATTGATGAGAATTGGAATATTCTTTGTGTTAGAGGAAAAATAAGTTGTGACGCTTTAAATCTTGATTCTGAATTAGCAATTATTGATCCTGCTTATTTATTACAAGATTACATTAAAGAACCTGTAGTGAAAAAATATGCAGTCTCACTTATTCCACATGCTTTAAGTTTAGAAATTGGTCATTGGGAGGACATTTGTCAAAATCTTGGTATACACCTTATTGATCCACGAACAACTGATATTGAATTTTTTGTTAAAGAAGTTAGGGCTAGTGAAAAAATACTAACAGAAGCAATGCATGGGGCAATAATCGCTGATTGTTTTGGTGTGCCATGGTTAGGTTATAGTGCTTATGATCATATTAACGCTACTAAATGGAATGATTGGCTAAGTGTTTTAGATCAAGAGGTTACGCTTGAAAAAATCACTAGTTTATATAAAGGATATTGTGATTCAAAAATATCTTTTATTGTTAAAAATGAAATAAAAATCATGTTAAAAGCAATAGGGTTATGGCAAAGTCAGTGGTACGAGCCCATTCCACATAAGTCATCAAATAAAACTCAAAATATAATTATAGCAGAGTTACAAAAAATGATAGATAGAGGGGAGTTTTCTTTTTCGGGTAGAAGTAAAGTAACAAAGCAACTGGCTCTTTTAAGAGAAAAAATAAAAATATTAAAAAATTAGTTTATATACCATTAAATTATTATACGAGTATACGAGACAGCAAGTAGAGGTAATATGCAGTTAATAACATTTGTCATTCCTATTCGTCATCATGAAAATGCACCTAATTGGGATGGAACCATGAATAATTTAAGGCAAACTATAAAATCTATTCAAGGGCAGTCCGAAAATGATTGGCGCTGTATTATTGTGGCAAATAAAGGTGCAAAATTAATTGATTTGCCAGATGGCTTTGAGGCTTGCCTAGTTGAATTTCCGCCCAATAAGCTACATTTACAAGGGGGTAATAGTGAGGGGGATTTTTTAGAAGCAATAACCATAGATAAAGGGAGTAGAGTATTAGCAGGCCTTTTATATGCTAAAAAATTAAATTATTTTATGGTTGTAGATGACGATGATTTTATTCATTGTGATTTAGTCAAATTTGCAAAAAATAACAGCGCGGACAATGGTTGGTATTTTGATAAAGGCTATATTTGGGGAGATGGAGGGAGGTTTATTTTAAAATATTTAAACTTTTATTTATGTTGTGGAACATCTCATATAGTAAAGGCAAGCTTAATAACTCTACCTAATACTTTTGATAATATTGATATTCAGTATACGAAAGATATGTTTGGTAGTCATATAAAAATAAAAAATGCATTAGATATTATGGGAACGCCATTAGCACCATTACCTTTTTATGGGGCTATTTATAGAATTGGCCATAGTGACGCACATAGTAAATCCCCAGGATTATTTAGACGGTTTTTTTATAAGAAAGTATTATTTAAAAAACCTAATAAATTAATTGTTAACTTTCTATCCTTGCGGCTTATTAATAAGAGGATTAAAGCAGAGTTTTTCGGGGAAAATGATTTTTAATTACAAAGTGTTTGTGCTTTTTAATATAACTAAGGATATAACTAATTGATTTCTATTGTAATACCCGCTTATAACGCGAGCGCTTTTATTGAAAGAGCTTTATCGTCGGTTCTTAATCAAACATATAAAGATTATGAAGTAATAATTGTTGATGATGGCTCGGTAGATAATACGGTTGATATAGTTGAACAACATCCTCTTGCCGTCACATTAATTAAACAAAGTAATGCGGGTGCTTCTGCGGCAAGAAATAAAGGGATTGAACATGCAAAAGGAGAATATATTGCTTTTTTAGATTCAGATGATGAGTGGTTACCCAATAAGCTTGAAATTCAACATGCCTGTATGGAAAGTAATTCTCATTGGCTTGCATCGTACACGAAAGAAGTTAAAGAAAATATAACTGATATAAATAGTGAAGTGCAAACACAAGATAAAGACCTTAATGCGATATTTAGTGCCCCATATTTAACTACTTCAACTTTTATGGTTAAAGCAACGGTTATTAAAAATATTAAAGGGTTTGATGAATCTTTAAATACTGCAGAAGATATTGATTTATATTTAAAAATATCTAAATTAGGTGCGGTAGGTGAAATTCAAAAACTATTAGTGGTTAAGCATGAAATTGAAAATAGCTTAGGCGCTCAAATGAGTTCTTATGCGGATAATTTGATGGTTATCGATCGGTTCTTTGTAAATTATAAAAGTACATTGCCGAATGATTTTGAAGCACTATATACTAAAATGAAAGTGCATATATATAACGCTTGGGCAAAAGATCATTTGTATAGAAATGAAACTAAAAAATCGCTGTGTGTTTTAGTGAAATCACTAAAAACAAAAATCACTTTCTTGGCAATCACTTTAATTTGTAAATCATTTATAAAATCATTAGTTCTTAAAGTAAGTTTCAAAAAGTAGTGATAAAATTTTTGATATTTTAAATTAATAGCGTAGTTGCTAATCGGTTGAATATATAAATAAAAATAATAAAGCTTAAGCTCAGTATAGTGATTTTAACAAAAGACAATGCTTGAATATACTTGTTGTGTAAATCAGGACAATATACTCGAATATAGGTCATCATTATGACTATATATAAAAAAGGCAGTAGAACATAGGTGCGTGAAATAAAAAAGATTGAAATTAAAATTCCCATCATACCGCTAACTAAAGCAATAACCTCTGCGCTTCTTTTTTCATCTTCTAATGAGTAAGCGACCTTTATCATTGTAGAGATTGCAATAACTATTAGACCAAAATAAGCAATAAAACCAACAATTCCCGTTTCAACCATTGCTAGTACATAACTATTATGAGTTGTTAGTCCGTGATAGTCTAAAAAGTGTTTTGCTCCTATACCAAAAACAGGGTTCATTGCTAATAATTCTAATGAGAGTATCCATGCATATACTCGCCCCATAGCACTATAATCACCAGAGCCTACTTCGGCCATTCTTGATGGCGCTATTGCTAATAGAGCTAATGCTATTACACCTGCAACAATATAACCTGTAATAGAGCGCTTTTTAATTATATAAAAACATCCAATACCGCCTATAAGTGCTAACATTGATCCTCTTGAATTAGTTAAAATAACAGTATACCCAATAATTAGTATCGAAATAAGCCAAAATACTTTACGGGGAAAGGATAGTTTTTGGTAAAATATACGATTAAAAATATAGGGCACAAAGGCGATAAGTAACATACCTAAATCATTTGGATCTTCTAATATGCCGTACCACACCACCTGTAATTCTTTTTCTGTGCTGTTAGCGACAGTTCTAGCCAATGCTTCTAACCCTCCCCAATTAGCACCTACCGTTATTTGTAAATGACATTGATAACAAATAAATATAATTAGTCCTATAATGATAAGAATAAAATTATCAATTTGTTTTGTTTTTGAAATTACATTTTGGACTAATGTAAAAATAATAAGCGTAGGTAAAATTTGTGGTAAATAGTCGCCTATGGTACTAAATTGACCATTAAATACACTTGAAAGTATCATTGAAATTATAAACCACAAAAGGAATAGTGTCGTTCTATCATGGGTGAGTTTCTTATCTCGATTAATGGCAATGCTTGCTAATACCAATAAACCTAGAATATTTAGTATCATATTCCAGTTGAAATATAATGCAGGGATCCACTCTGCGGGTCTAATCAAATAAACAACAATTGTTAATACTAAAATAAAATAACCCATAGGTTATAAATTCCTTTTAAGTTTTAGCGCACTAAGGGTTTTTGGGAATATAAACTTATCTATTAAAGGTAGTTTTACTATAATAAATGAAATAAAAAAACTGAGCGCAATAGTTATTATAAATGATAATAAAGGACTTTTAGTAACGGGAATAATTTGAGTTATTGTGATAAAAACCAAAGGATGAAGCAAATAAATTTTCATGCTGTGATGCCCCATATAAGCAAAAAATGTAAATACTATACTTGGTAACAATGTAAGTATGTTATATATTCCAGGAATAGCGATAAGCATATAAATTGAGTAAAATAGTATTAACTCAGGTTGCAATACAGAAGGGATTTTCCCCCCAGCCAAAAACAGTTTCCAACCAATAAAATAACTTAAAATAGAACAACTGATAAACCCTAAAATTGTAATTGTTTTAATAATAAAGGTTTGTTGGATCAGTTTGATATGAAGTTTACTGTAACATAAGCCTAAAATAAAAATAAAAGCAATAACATGAAGAGAGAAAGGAGCTTTTACTAATAATTCTTCATTAATTTCTCCGATAAATAACCAAGCTATGATTGCAATAACATAAGAATAAGTCCTTATTTTTTGAGCTAATAGCCTGAATAAATATAACAGAGATAAACAAGGTAAAAACCAGAAGTACATGAACCCCGATGACGCTTTGATGGCTTGAGGAGAGGCTAAAAAAAGTGCATTTAAATAGTTTTGTATAGCCTCTACAGGCTGAATATTAGAAAAAAGAAAAAAGTTTAAAATACTGGTAATGCTAATAAATCCTAAAAATGGCCACCAATATGCAAAGTGCTTATCTAGAAAGTGTACAAAGGTGTTTTTTTTAATTGGCCAAGCAAAGGTTAAAATTAAGAAGCAGCCCGCTGCAAAGGCGTCAGAAAAAGGACGTATCCAATTATTTTCTGCCACTAGTAAGCTATTATGCTCGAGTATAATGCACAATATTAAAAACCCTTTTACTGCATCTAAACAAATATCACGAGAGTTTTTTTTTGATTGCATCACAACTATTGTCATTATATGGATACCTATTTATATTGTTAAAAGTTATAATATTAGCTTAAATATACTGAGGTAAAATGTCTAGACTTAATATGGTCTTATCTACGTTACTAAAAGTAAAATACACATGACCGGGTCAGAGATAGAAAATATGATGAAAATGATTACAGTTCCTAGAGAAAACCATTTCATTTGGATTAGGTATTTAGCTGCATTTTCGATTTTAATTTCCCATTCTCGCCTTATGATATTTACCCCTGATTATCAGAAAGTTATTGGAACTATCACATGGCTATTTCCTGGTGTTCCTACTCTTTTTTTAATTAGTGGTTTTTTAGTTAGCTTAAGTAATAATAATTCTGAGTTTAATTTTAGGTATTTAATAAAAAGAATTCTTAGAATATTTCCTCCACTTTGGGCGTCAATTATTTTAACGGTTATAGCCTTATTTTCTGTAGGCTATTTAAATTCCTCAAATTTAAACTGGGGAGAATTCATTTTTTGGTTGTTAGGACAGTTAACTATTTTACAGGTATACCATCCTCTATTTTTAAAGGACTTTGGTATAGGTGTAATTAATGGTAGTTTATGGGCTATTCTTGTCATTTTTCAATTTTATATTATTTTACCTTTTTTTGTAAAAATGGATAACCATTTATCTAAAAAATATTCAAACAAATGGTTAGTTATAGTTTTAATTTTTTTTGCGCCTTTAACCATAAACGGAGCTCGCATGCTGATAGGACTATTGCCTATCATTAAATTATTAAATATTTCTATGTAATTTGCTTCGTAGTAAGGCTTGCCATCTTCTCCTACAAGTATAAAACCTTGCCCGTGAGAGCCTTGCCAATTAAAAAAAACATTTCGTTCTACGGTTATATTTTCAGCACCTAAAAAATGGTCTTCTTCACCGTTACTATCTTTAATTACAATAAAACTTGATGATTGTTTAGTTGTTTTTCGTCCACTTTTAGGAAAATCATTGAAAAAAACATTATCACTTACCGTTATATTAGCAACACTGTTAATATCTATATGTTCATCAGAGTCGCCTTGGTTATAAAACATATTACATTCAATTGTTATATGTTCAGCACCATAGTTTATTTTTAATAAATCATTATTGTAGCTGTCATGAATGATATTATTTCGAAGTGTTATATGTTTTAATTTATTTCCACCCCAAGCATCAATATGAACAATCAAGGGCTTAGCACCTTTGCCGCTATGAGTTATCTCGAAGCCTTCTATTGTTATATTTGATGCTCTAGACAATAATGCAACTACTCTTTGGTTATTAATAAGTTTAGCTTGATATGGAATTTCAGATTTTATTAATAAGCCATTTGTATAACTTTTTTCTATACGAACACGGCCAGTGTAAATACCAGGTTTTATGATGAGTGTATTGCCATCGGGTATCTGACCAATACCATGTTCAATTGTTTTCCATGGGTGCAACCTACTTCCATTTCCTTTATAGTCTAAACCACTAGGAGCTACATAATAAGCTTTGCCTAACGAAGGTGTTTCATCGCAAGTTTCAGCTTGTGCAAAAGCTGAAATAAATAAGAAAATAATAAAATAAGTATATATGTTCATGTCGCCCCCATTATCTTGTAAATTAGAAAAACATTACCTTTTATAACATGTTAAATAAAAGTAGTATTAGCTAAGTATCAGTACATTACATCAGAGATTGAAATTTAAAAACTCATGAAAGACAAATATAAAAAAAACATTGTAAATATGTATTTTATAATATGTAGCTTTTTATGTTTGCTTGTTATTTTGTTACCTTGGAGTCCTAGTTTTAATTTTTTCATAATACCTAAGTATATACTGTTATTTGGCCCTCGTTGGTGGTTGTTAACTTTAGTTTTATTTCTATTTGTTGTTTTACGTCATTTATCAGGTAGGCAGCGATTAATATTACCTTTTTTAATTTTACTTTCTTTAAATTATTGTGATTTTCAGTTCTTAAATATCTTGAAAGGTTCAATAGAACCCCCTTCAAAACAGAATCAAATTAAACTGGTTACTTATAATATGGGTGGCAGCTCTGATAAAGAACTGAAACTACTAATAAAATATATACAACCTGAAATTTTACTTTTACAAGAGGTTGGTAATGTTGAGATAGATAAGCTAGTTGGTGATAGTTATAGTACTGAATGTGCCAGTAATTTATGTATTATAAGTAAATATCCTTTTAAACAAGAAAAAACATTAGATAGAAAACTTTTTGGTGGGTGGGGGAAGTTTGCTGCTTTTTATAAAATAGTTACACCTAATGGAGAGTTGCTATTAGCAAATGTACATTTAGAAACCCCTCGACCGGTGTTGGAGAGTCTTGTTTATTTGAGTTTTAATCAAACATTAGCAAAGAAAGTTGAAAGTAATCGACAATTTGAGGTTAATGTTATTAGCTTATGGGAAAAACACAAGAAAAACACCTTAATCGTTGGTGATTTTAATATGCCATCAGATGAAAATTTATTTCGTCAAAGTTTTTACCATATGAACAGTGCGATAGAAGTAGGAGGCTTTGGTTTTAATTATACTAAACATACCTATTGGTTTGGCGTTAGAATAGATCATATTTTATTTAGTAATGATTTTGATTTAATAGAAGTACAAGTTATTGAGTTGTTAGGTGGTGATCATCAGCCAATCATGGCAACTTTAATTATGAAAGGTACAGCACATTAATTCAGTTTTGATAACTGTAGTTTTGTATGATTTTCCTTAGATATTATTTTGTGAACTTGCCGTGTGCTTATACACAAAGCAAATAAAAAGCTGTTAATAAAATGATTAAGCGGTAGAATATTTTACAGTTATAATCTTTTTGTAAAAAGTGATTTAAGGAAATACAGAATGAAAATAGGCATAATTGTTGGTACACGACCTGAAATTATAAAAATGGCACCAGTAATTAGGGAGTGTGAAAAAAGGAAAATTCAATATTTTATTATTCATTCTAATCAACATTACTCTAAAGAAATGGATAGTATTTTTTTTGAAGAATTACACCTTCCCGCACCTCATTATAACTTAGGTGTTGGTTCGGGGTTACACAGTAATCAAACTGGCAATATTCTAATAAAAATGGAACCTATTTTATTAGAAGAAAAACCTGATGTTGTATTGGTGCAAGGTGATACGAATACTGTTCTAGCAGGAGCTCTTTCTGCTTCAAAGTTAAATATTAAAGTAGGGCATATTGAGGCGGGATTACGTAGTTATGACCGTACTATGCCAGAAGAAACTAATAGAATTATGACTGATCACATTAGTGAATATTTATTTGCTGTGGGTCCTAATCAAGAAAATATTTTGAAGTCTGAAGGTATCTCTAGCGACAAAATTCATACTGTTGGTAATACAGTTTCAGACTCTCTTTTTCAACATTTAGAAATTTCAGCACAAAGAAGTAGTATTTTATCGGATCTTGATTTAAGTGCAGGTGAATACTTTTTAGTGACTGCGCATCGAGCCTCAAATGTTGATATTGCCTCAAACCTACTCGAACTGTTGCATTTATTTGATGAAATGCATAAAAATTATACAGGCACTATTGTTTGGCCCATTCACCCTAGAACTCAATCAAAGCTAAAAGAATTTAATATTGAATTACCGAGTTATTTGCAATTAATTGCCCCAGTTGGTTATTTAGATTTTATTCAATTACAAAAACATGCCAAATTAATTTTAACTGACTCCGGTGGTATTCAAGAAGAGGCTTGTTTATTAGGTGTTCCAAGCCTGACATTACGAGAAAATACAGAGCGCCCTGAAGCGGTTGAAGTTGGCGCAAGTGAGTTAGTTGGTCGAAATGCCATTAAAGCCGTAAAAGCGGCCAAACAGTGGTTGAGTCGAGATAACTACTCTTGGGACAACCCGTTTGGTGACGGCCATGTTGCTGAATATATTGTAGATGTTATCGTTAAAGATTTAACCCAATCGGATAATTCCATTATTGTTGCTAAGAATGAAACAATAGCCGTTGTTGGTATGGGATATATGGGCTTGCCTATTTCAAGCTTGATAGCACAAGCTGGTTATTCTGTAACCGGCGTTGATTTGAGCCAAGACAAAGTTGACTTAATAAACCGTGGTGAGTGTCCTTTTGATGAAGTTGGCATGCCAGAATTAATTAGAAAAGTAGTTACTCAAGGGTTCTTAAAGGCATCAACTGAAATTCCTTCTAGTGATACTTATTTAGTTGCTGTGCCAACGCCACATAAAGGCTCTTCTCAAGGAAAGCAATGTGACCGAAGCTATGTGTTTGCAGCAGTAGATGCTATTGCGAAAGTCGCTAAAGATGGGCAAGTTGTTATTATTGAATCAACCATTTCTCCACAAACAAGTTTGGTAGTAGAGCAGCGTTTTTCTGAGGCTGGAATTCAAGTAGATGTTGTGCATTGCCCCGAGCGCGCTATTCCAGGTGAAACGTTAAATGAACTTGTTAACAATGACCGTATTATTGGCGCATCGAGTAAGTTAGCGCAACAAAAAGTAAAAGCTATTTATCAAAGTTTTGTTAATGGTGAGGTTTTCTTAACAGATTTAACTACGGCTGAGTGCATTAAATTGGTTGAGAATACGTCTAGAGATGTAGGAATTGCTTTTGCTAATGAGTTAGCACAAGTTTGTGAAGAACTTAACGTTGATGTACATGAAGTCATTCGCTTAGCAAATCGTCATCCGCGCGTTAATGTATTAAGTCCTGGTCCTGGAGTTGGTGGACACTGCATTCCAATTGATCCATGGTTTTTGGTTGAAAGCACTAAGTCAGGCGAATTTGTTCGCTTAGCACGAAAAATTAATGATGAGCGCCCTAATATTGTTGCCGCACAAGCCCTTGAGTTATTAGCATCTGTTAAAGGTACTAAAATTGGTATTTTAGGGGTCGCTTATAAAGCTAATGTTGATGATTGCCGAGAAACACCTGCAGACGCAATATTGGCTGCTTTTAATAAGGCCGATGTTGAGGTTAGCTATCATGATCCTTATGTTCCATCTTGGGGTTGTAATAACATCAAATCACTTGATGAAATGGATTCATGGGCTGATGTGTTGATTTTGGTGACTGATCATAGCTGTTATCAAAAAGCAAAATTTAATAGCCCTATACTAAATACAAGGGCATAAATCAAAGCTTGTCATTACGGATTTTTTGCATTAGTTAAAAGTTAGAAGTATTTTCAATTTTGTCAAACTGCCAATGTAGCGTTGTTTCTTTATAACCAAACAACGCTTTTTTAAGTCGCTCTTTTTTAAACTGCTTAATGGTTGCGATATGTTTTCCATCTATTTCATAACTGATGGTTAATACGGCCTTTTTTATGCCTTTTTGAATAGTGATTATTTGCTGTGTTTCGATGAATTCTTTTCTTATGCTGTGCCAGCCATTTGGAATCAAGTTATTATCAAAAAAAGTGGGTTTGCCTTCTAGGCTATTACCATTGAACTTATAGAGTAACTGAGTTGTTGAATTATTATCAACAATAATATCAACGGCAGAGAAGTTATAAATATTGGGTTTTACTGTTAGTGACTCGGTTGAGTCGCCTTTTTTAATTGTATCGCTTGTGAATATTTGTTTTAAACCGGTTGAAGATAAAGATAATATTGTGATTAATAATAGTGATAACGGCCAACTTAAAATGTTTGAATTATTGTTAGGTGCATAGCTAGAAATATGGTTAGAAGTAGGATCACTTTCTTGAATTATTATATGTTCTTTGTCAGTAAGATAGCCGCCAAGTTTAAATAATAACAACATAAATGGCGCGTAAAGATACCAGCCAAACATATTATGATCTTCCATTAAACTACTGGTCATTTCCGTTTGATGACCAATAATAATTAAAATGGCAATTCGTAGCCAGTTGGTGAGTAAAGCACCAAAAATAGCAATCGCTGCAAATATAATGGTATTTTTAACTGTGCGTAAATAAAGAAATATATATAAAGAGCTAATGGCTAAAGAGGTAAGTAAATAACGCAACCCGCTGCAGCCGCCAGCTATTTCAAATATTCCCGAAGGAATATGTACAAATTGGTTTTCTACAAATACAGGAATGCTAGTAAGCCCCATTAAGGCGTTAACGGCAAAAACAGATAAACTTTGTAAAGGCGTGCTTAATAAACCCCATACAGGGATTAAAAAAATAAAATAGAGAGCAGGAAAAAGCACTTTAAAACTAGGCTTAAATAAAAAATTAATAGCGGCACATAATAGTAATAAGGTTGCAAGCCAATAACCTACACTTATTTGTGCTGTTGAAGTGACAAAGAGCAGGTATGCACTAAGCAGTAATATTGTTAAAGCGAACCATGAAATTGTGTCTCTAAAAATTAATTTTTTAGCTGTTGATAAAGCATAAAATAAATAACCAACAATCAACGGAATTAAATAAGCGTGAGAATAAGTGCCGTCATCAAAACTATAACGCCATAACGTTGCCAATATAGGGGTGTTTAAAAGAGAGGTTACGGTAATAATTAGCAATATACTAATAAAGGGGAAAAGAGAATTATCAATTCTATTTAGAGGTATCTTTTTATCTAACTTTTTCATCTACTGGCCAATTTAGTGTTTATTCTGGTCAAAAATATAAGTATCTGGCCAATTTAGTCGTTAATCAGGTCAAAATCAAGGTGTTTGACTGGTTTTTATTCTATTGTACTTTATGGTGTTTACTGGCTGTAGAGAGCTATTTAAATTACCTAGGCGACTAAAGTCGCACTCTGCGTTATCTTTGATAATCAGCAGTCAATCAGTGTAACAACAAAAGGGAACATAGCCCTAATTTCAGTATGATTGGAATTTATTCATCTAGTAAAATAGATTTGTTTGTTAACTGTACACTTAGTGGTAATATTTAAATAATACTAATTATAAATTTCAAAGGAAGAATAATGCTTCTAGGATCAAAATGTAAGTTGTTAATGTCAATAATGTTATTAACCATAACTTTGTCAGCTTGTGATAGTAGAAAATCATCACAAGAGTCTATTGAATCGGTTCAAGTATTAATAGAAGAAGGAAATAAAGCAGAAGCAATAATTAATCTTAAAAATGTATTAAAAAATGATACTAAAAATGCCGAAGCGCGTTTTTTGTTGGGTAAGTTATATGCTCAACAAGGTAATTGGTTGGCAGCGGAAAAAGAGCTAAATAGAGCTCAAAGGTATTTTTTTGATACTGACTTAGTTTTACCTTTATTAGCAAATGTTTATAGTCATTTGAATGATAGAGCGGGTATTGAAACATTGTTAACCAAAGACTCTAAGATTAGTGATGATACAAGACAAGAAATTCAATATTTTTTAGCCGTTTCATCTCTTGCTAGTAAAGACGGATCTGAATTAGCGAAAATAGAATTTAAGAACCTTATTAAAAATGATAAAACATCAATATATAGCCATTTGAGCCGTTCATGGCTATACAGCTTAGAAAAAAACTTTGATAAAGGGCTAAAAGTAGTTGAAAAATTATTAATAGAAAACACTAATAATGCTTTAATTATAGAATTAAAAGCTAGAACGTTGTTTACTGCAAATAAAATGGATTTAGCAGCAGAGACCTATAAACAATATTTAGGATTTTGCCCTCAAGATCATCATAATAGGTTGATGTATTCATTGGCTTTAGCTAATGCTTCAAAATTTATTGAAGCAGAAAAACAGGCAGATTTATTACTAGAGATTAATAAATCAAATCCATTAGTTAACCAGGTTAAAGCCCAAGCTAGATTTTCAGCGAAAGACTATGGAGAAGCTAAAAAGTATGCAGAAATAGCTATCAATAGTGTAAACTTACCTATTGCTAGAATTGTGGCTGGTTTTAGTGCTTATCAATTACAACAGCCTGAACTCGCTTATGACCATTTAGTAGTAGTAAAGGATATATTGTCTTATCAACACCCCGCTAAAAAATTACTCAGTGCGATTCGTTTTCAATTGGGTTACGAAGAAGAAAATTTTTCTGAATTATCCAAAGCACCTTTAAGCGAGCTTGATAGCAATTTCCTTACCTTATCAGCAAAAGAGCTGTTTAAAGTGGGTAAAACAAAAAAAGCTGTAGAATTAATGCAAAGAGCTAGTGATCTTGATTCTGAAAATTCGTCCATAATATACCAGCAAGGTTTGATGTCGCTTTTTAGTGGCGATGATTCTTCGATTACTCTTTTTAAAAAGGCATTAGATAAAAGCCCTGATCTTAATGCGGCAAGTCTTATGTTGGTTATGAAGCTTGTGGAGAAGAAGGAATATAAAGAGGCATTAGATGTTGCAATAAAACTTGAAGAAAAAAAACCTGAATTTGCTTATGGTTTGATGGGGGGAATATATAATGCCCAAGGTGATCTAAAAACTGCGAAAATGTATTTTCAAAAAATACTTAAATTAAACAAGCAAAATATTGTTGCTCTTTTTAATTTGGCTAAGGTTTCACAAGCCGAAAATAATTTTAAACAATCGATTAATATTTTTCAGCAAATTATAGAAATTGATAATCAACATATTCCATCCCTATTAGAAATGTTGAAATTGGCAGATAAGCAATCATTGCAAACTGAAGTAGAGCAATTTTTTGAAAGTAGAGCATTAACAAATAGAGAAAATGTAACATCAGTTATAGCACTAGCAGAATATTATCTTATTAAAAATAATGTAGAGAAAGCCAAAAACTTAATTCAGCAAAGTTTAGTGAGAATTCCGAATACTAAAAAACTATTAATGGAAGAAGCTAAAATTGAAATACTACTAAAAAATTATGATTTAGCTTTGATCAGTATAGATAAAGCTTTAGTTATTGATGATGAAAATTCAGTAGCTCATGCGGCTCGAGCTAATTTGCTTTTGCTTAAAGGTGATTTATTAGGGGCTATTAAGGAACAAGAAGTTGCTGTAATTTTAAATAAAAATTCATTTAATTTAAAATTACAGTTAGCTTTTTTATATTTAAAGAACAACCAAATAAAAGCAGCTAAAAACGTTGAAAAAGAGCTCTTTCAAAATAATAAAAATAATATTGCTTATAATGAATTACAGGGAAAAGTAGCGTTTATTGAAAAAGATTATTCTAAAGCACTTGCTAAGCTGACTCCTGTTTATGAAAATAAGCCATCAGATGGCATATTATTGTTATTAGTCACTTCTTTGCATAATTTAGATAAAACCTCGGAAGCTTTGCAAATGCTTTCAATATTTGAAGGGAAAGCGAGTGAACCTTTATCTATCCAAGCACAACTTAAACAAGCAGAGCTTTATTCTAAGGCAAGCCCATTGAAAGCTATAAAGATATATGAAGGCTTAATTAACACAACTGATAATGAAATTAAATACATACTCTTTAATAACTTAGCATGGCTGCACTTGGGACAAGGTGATAATAGTAAAGCATTAGGTAGTGCAGAAGAAGCCATCAAGTTATCCCCTAATACTTCTGCAATACATGATACCTATAGCTCTATGTTACTTGCTAACGGGAATAGTGTTAAGGCCTTGGCATTTTCAAAGAAAGCATATCAAGCAAATAAATTAAAACAAAATTATAAGCTTCATTATGCTGAAGCGTTGTTGGCTAATGACAAAAAGAATGAAGCAAAGAAGCTTATTGATAGCATCAAAAGTACTGATTTAGTTGATGATGAGTTAGTTCGCTTTAAGAGTGTTTTGAAGAAATTATAGAGAATAGTAAATGTCAGTTTTTTTTACAAAGAATCAACTGCCATTAAAGGCACTGTATTAAAGTCACATTAAAACAGTTGGTTGCAGAGTTGGCACGTGGGTTGCTTTATATTCTGTATACACAAATAGGAGTTTACAAAATGAAAAAAGCACTTACGGCAGCAGTTGTTGCATTATCTTTCGCAGGGGCAGCGGTTGCTGACCCTATTATGGTTGATTTAAACCCAGTACATGACGTTTCTGGTAATCTTATTACTTCTACACCAACACAAACTTTAACATCTTTGAATGTTGATTATAGCTCTCATACTATGGTTAACTTAACTACAGGTGTTGTGAATACTTATGCTGGTATGGATACTATTGACAATAGTTTTGGCGGCTTACTTTCAGGTGACATCTATACTGATTTCAATGATATGACAACTGAGGGCAATGCATATACAAATGTTTTATCGGCTATACCTGATGCTACCTTAGCTGAATACTTTGCGAGTGGTTCTTTTCTTACATTTGGTTTGAATTTGACAGGTATGTTAACACCACAAGGCATTACCTATACAGGTGGTGAGTTGTCTCTTTGGAGTGGTGATTATTCAACTGATATTTTTGGTTTTGCTACAACTAATCCTGTTGAACTTTTAACTGCAACATTTCAAAGTGGTGGTATTACAGCGGGTGACCAAAGTATTTTAGCGCTTGTTAATGATAGTGTGCAGGTACATCAAAATGATACTTTCTTTTTTGATACATGGTCTGGTCCAATTTCTTTTGAAGACTACTTAGCTGAAAATGTATTGGCTGAAATTCATGTTAATGTAAATCAAAATGTTACTGGTGGTGCTTTTAATTTGTTTGATGATATTTCTAACCCTATTGAAGGTGGTACTAACCAAGATGACCAAAGTTGGGTATACATTAGTGCTCCACACAATGCGGAACTTTCGTTCAATGTTCCAGAACCTACTTCTATCGCTATCTTAGGTTTAGGTTTGTTAGGTTTTGCTGGCGCACGTCGTCGTAAGTCTTAATTGCTTTAGAATAAGTTTATTATTCAGATTATATAAATAGTAAATTTATTTAATAAAAAAACCGCCTGTTGGCGGTTTTTTTGTGTTCAGGATGAACGGTATATCGCGGTGCCATGGATGGCAAGGAGCGTGTATGTCTGCTATTAGCAGACTATTTATTTTCAGCCAACAAATTTTTAACTCGCCAAAACATGTATTTTTGAATAGGATTTCTGTTACCCCATGGTCGCCATGTTTTTATTAGCTTATTTCTATAAGCGTCAAAGTGTAAACCGTGTGGCGCGTGAACAACTTCACCACGCTTAAGAATCAGCTTTAAAACATTAGTGCATAGCGCCCCTGCGGCTAGTGATATGCCCATACAGGTAGAAGGTACTTTCTTTTTAAGAAAATTAACTGACGAGCTGTCAACTAAATAGTGCCTTTGCTGCACCGAGGGTGAAACACCAATAACAAATCGAATAATATTATCGTTAAATATAAGCGCTTTTTCTTCTTCGCTGGCATTAGCTGCGGCATCGACAATGGCAAAGTATTCATCGAAAGACATTTTACCCGGCATAAACACCAAAAATGCGGTGCCCATCCCCATTGGTGCCGCAGTGATTGTTGGAATACCTTTTTCATAACAGCGGCGAAACACTTTACGTCTAATTTCTAAAGAAAATATATCTAAGCTATCAACATATATGTCAACACCCTCTAAAAAATCTTCTAAATTTTCATCATTAATACCACTGTCGAAATTTTTTACAGTCGCCTCAGGATTAATATTACGTATGGTTTCTTCCATTACTGCCGCTTTGGGTTTACCTAATGTCGTCATATTGGCACCGGCTTGACGGTTGAAGTTAGCAACATCATAATCATCTAAATCTGATATATGAAAATTACCAACGCCTAAACGAGTAAGCACTATGGTGTGGTCGCCCCCAACGCCGCCCAAACCGCCAATAGCAACTTTTGTATTTCTTAATGTTTGTTGCTCCTCTTCAGTAACCCAGCCAATGTTTCTTGAAAAAGCTTCTTCGTAGTTGAACATGCTATATCCTTTTATGATGTTAAATTTTACTGTTAAGATTAGTGCATATTTGAATGGATGGAAATAGTATAGATTGAATTTAACGTAAATACGTTATGTGTAGGTAACTTCCATCTATTTCCTGTTTTATCTACATAGGATGTATTTGTTTAAAGCTGAGAAGTAGGTATGATTAAGTATTACTTATAGATACTTTTGGAAGTTGTTATGGCTTTATCCGCAATGAAACCGGTTTCTGTTAAACTTGAGGATAATATTAGGGAGCGGATAAAACGCCTTGCACAAATCCGCCGCCGCACAAGTCATTGGCTTATGCGTGAAGCCATTGAGCAATATGTAGATCGAGAAGAAAAACAAGCTGCTTTTCGAGAAGGTGCCCTTAAAGCATGGGAGGAATACCAACTAACGGGGTTGCATATTTCACATCAAGAAGCTGATACATGGTTAGCTAAGTTAGAAGCTAGAGAATATGTGAAACCACCACGATGCCATCCTTAATTTGGACACCACAAACACTAGATGATATTAAGCGTATTTATCAGTTTTTAGGCATTAAAAACCGTGATGCGGCTAAGCGTGCGGTGAGTATTATTCGAGAAAGTATGAATGTTTTGTATCATTATAATATCAATAAACAACAAGCCGTTATTTTAGTGGTTAAGCATCAAAAAGAAATTGCCTATAGTAAATAAAAGTTCATGCTTATGTAGATAACTCGAGAGTTAGTTGTAATCGTCATCTTCGATCTAGGTCTTGTGTGAATCTTTGCTCATAAGAATTGTTTATTTGTGATACTTTTAACAGAGCGTAGCGAAAA
>JAOPTQ010000053.1:0-222 GCA_051531915.1 Colwellia sp.
GTGTTGATGAATTTGAATTTGCCATTCGCACCGTGTGTGAGCCTATTTTCAATAAACCATTATCAGAAATATCTTTTGGTCAAGTCTTGGTGAATTTATTTAATACCGCTCGCCGTTTTAATATGGAAGTGCAGCCACAATTGGTATTATTACAAAAAACGCTACTTTACATTGAAGGATTAGGGCGACAACTTTATCCTCAATTAGATTTATGGCAAACCG